>NZ_BDBV01000079.1 GCF_001613165.1 Nocardia mexicana NBRC 108244 | reverse complement strand
CGCTGTTGCGCGCTATCCGGGCCGCGCGGGTACCACGGATGATCTTCTCCGGCACCGGCTCGATGTACACCGGCGATGGCCGAACCGCGTTCGACGAGGATGCCGAAGTGCGCCCGAAGAACCCTTACGCCGCGACCAAAGCCACTGTCGACAACATGATCGCCGGTGAGTGCGGTTCCTCGCAAACGCTGGGAGCAGCGTCCCTGCGCTACTTCAATGCGTCGGGCGCTGTCCGAACCACCGATGGAAGGTACCTGGGCGAGCGTCACGAACCGGAATCGCATCTGATCCCGATCCTCCTGCAAACCGCAGGGGGACAACGAGAATCATTCACTTTGTTCGGCACCGACTACTCCGAGACGCGAGACGGAACCTGCGTACGCGACTACATCCACGTCACCGATCTCGCCTCCGCCCATCTCCTCGCCCTCGAATCGGTGCAGACCGGCAGGTTCGAGGTCTACAATTTGGGCAATGGCACCGGTTATACCAACCGAGAAGTCATAGACACCGTGAAGAAGGTGACCGGAGTGGACTTTCCTGTCGAAGTCGCCGGTCGTCGGCCCGGCGACCCTGCACTGTGCATCGCATCCAGCGAAAAGGCGCACCGCGTCTTGGGATGGAAGCCCCAACGCCCAGACCTTTTCGACATCGTCAACGACGCATGGGAGTTTCACAGGCACCGCTATGGATTGTCCTGATATCGAGGCTCGAGATCCGGCACGCGCTGCAACCACCTGATCAAACGAAACGGATCAGGTGGCGGCTCCCCGATGCAAGGACGTTGCTCGGACGCTGATAGCAGAAACCATGACGAAAAATCCCCCCAATATCAACCAGCCCGAAGGCGGTGCAGTGAATAGAGCGGCCGTGAATACTACGGGGGCGATGACGTTCGATAACTGGAAACCCAATCCAAACACCGCAAGATACTCGCCACGGTGTTCTGCCGGGCTTAGACCGTACGACAACCCCCAGGCCGCCGCCATCACCAAAAGCTCGCCAAGCGTGACGAACACGGTCGCGGCCGGTATCAGAATCCATACAACCGCACCGTCTGCGTACCAGTCGAGTAGAAACAACGCACATCCGACCGAAGTCGCAAGACCAGACAGATACTGCCGACGCGCAGCGGTACGCACGTTGTCGCAGCCTCGGCTCACGTGCACCTGAAACATCACCACCATGATCATGTTGATCAATAGCGCGACGGGAATCACGACACGCGGACCGTCGGTCATACGCAGCAGCCAGACCGGAAGAATCAGTGTCAGGAGGATCTCGCCGGTGCGCAGCATGCCATTCAAGAGCGAGACTGCAACGAATGGACGGTCCCTGATGGCCGTCCGTACTCGTCTCGATGATCCTCGGTCGGCAACCACCGACGACGTGTCAGGAATGAAGCGTGCGCTCAGCAGGGCAGCATCGACGATGAAGCTCATGGAATTCACAATGACGACGACGGCCATTGCCTGCCGCGATTGAAGCGACAAAAGAAGAGCGGACGCTCCAGTGGCGAGTCCGAGGCCAAGATTAAGCAGCGACCTCAAATATGCACTCACTGTTACGCGTGCCTCAGCCGACAGAAGCTCTCCGAGGAATCGTCCGCGACCGAGGTTTCCCATCTGAGCAGACAAACCGGTGCAGGTCGCCACCACGAGAAAGCTCGCGAAACCGCTGACGAAGAGATAGCACGCGAAGCTCACTGCCTGCCCGATTGCGCCCAATAACCATGCTGTTCTTCCACCGATCCGATCGACCGCGATACCGATCGGTACCTGTGCAAGGAGGCAAACCGCGCCGACTACCGACGCTCCTGTCGCCAATTGGCTCGGGGACAAGCCCGCGTAGATGATGAAGAACACCGCGCTACCCGCAGTGTAGAAGCCGGAGCCGATAGCGTACGTTAGTGTCTGAACGACAAGAATTCGAGGCAACTCTGCAGGCGGATGCAGGCCATGAATTGCGCTCTTCGATCGCCTGATAATCTGCTGCACAGTGATTGTCATGTTATTCCAATGATCTTTAGCAAATCAGAATGAGAACCGACTCGCACTACACACGCGAACGACAAACTTTACCTGTTCAACCACGCACGAGGCGGGGCTGCCATCTTTCGGCGGCAGCCCCGCGTGGATGGGCGAGCTTAGAAAGCTCCCGCGCCCGTGTCAGCGCCGACACCGCGCTTCAGCGATGCGATGATCTGCTCCTTCGACATTACATTCACCTCCTTCCCTTTTCCGACGGCAAAGTTCTACCGGCAACCGAGTCAATACTGGTTCGGTCCAGGAAATCCACCATTTTTCCGCTCGGTGAAACCGCAAATTCCGATCGGTCGACGAGAGACAGTTTCAGCGACACCGCTCCTGGCAGTAGGTTGGATAGACACGCGGCCAGATCCGTCGCCTGCTCCGCAACGAATGCGGGCAATGGCTCGATGTTCAATGCCAGCTGCCCGCCTTCATCAGCTACGAACTGGAAGCTTCGCACCGGATAGTTCCGGGTGAGTCGCGTCAGCGGTCCGACGGCGACTCTTACGCCGTCAGGAAGAACGAATTCATCGGTTGCCCGACCCTCAATCAAGTCCAATACCATGTGAGGGTCGCCACACGTGCATGGCGTACGACGCAGAGCGCCGGTATCGCCGGTTCGATAGCGAACGAACGGCATGGCAGTATTTGTGAAATCTGTGATCGTGATTTCACCGATCTCCCCGTCCGGTACTCTTGAGCCCGAGGTGTCGAGTATCTCGACGTACAGACTCTCGTCCGTCATGTGGTACATGCCACAAGCAGGATGCTGGGCGGCGACCGTGCCAAACTCTTTCAGTCCATAACTGTCATACAAAGGTGCATTGAGCGCGGATTCCAGATCTTGACGGACCCCCGGCTCCAGCGTCTCACCGAAAGTCAGGATCGCCTCGACGTCGTCGATAGACTCACCGTTCTCGGCGAGCAGTCTCACGAACCTTCGCAAATAGGAAGGATGGCCAGCCACCACTTGGGGAGCGAAGTCCCGCGACCGCCGTGCGAGTTCAGCCCTCCGCTGTGCATCAGCTACTTCACCGAACTGAACAACCCGCGTCAGCCGTTCTGCTGGTACGGTATGCTCGAACCAATCGGTCAGCCAATCTTGACTCGGTCGGATAACGCGACCACCGAACGGGATGCCCCACCTGATGTCCCTGATCCAGCCAAGTGCATGGCCGTCGACCATCTGCTCTCTGGTGCGTATGAATTTGAACGGTTGGCCGGAGGTACCCGACGTTGTAATCAGTCGACATTCCGACAAGGTGACATCATCATTGCAGTGATCGAGAAAGTCGTCCCGGATATCTGTCTTGCACACAGGTCGGAACGACAGTAACATCTCATCGATATCCGCCCTCTGATCGTACTCGATGCCACGATAAGCGGGTACAGCCTTTACAATATGCTTGAGCAGACGGAGACATCTGCGAGCACGATAGTTTGCCAGCCATTCCGCTGTCATCTCCGTCGATCGATAGTGTTCGTACCTTTCGTGTATACGTGCGAACCAAACGGCCTGATCGAACTCGGATGCACGCAGGGCGAACGCCTGGATGGAGTTGTACGGGTTGGTCTCCGTGCGACTTCTCTGACGGACTGGAGCGCGAGATCCGTAATCGCTTGCCCATGTTTTGCGTGTCCTGCCGGGGGCACTGGAGGGAACATCGTTCGCGCAGGTCGGACACGACGCTCGAATCGCGAAGGAGTCGCGGTGTCAGCGATGTCCCACTGCGTGGGTGATCAGTTGGAGGACATCTTCGGAGCCTGTCGATCTCGGCAGGGCGTCGCCCTCGACGCGTTCCAGCGTTGCCAGTCCGTGGGCGGATCCCCAGCACGCCACGGCGAGGATGCGTGGTTCGACACCGGCGCCCCAGCCTTTTTCGCATTCGGCCGACACAACCGCGAGCAGCAGCTTCCACATGCGCTGCCGGGCGTCGGTCAGCGCTTCGGCGTGTCGATCGACCAGGCCGGATCCGAACATGAGACCGAACTGAGCCGGTCGGTCTCTGGCGAACTCGACGTACACCTGACCGAGTGCAGCCACCGGCGTGCCGATCGGCATGGGCACCTCGGCCGGTTCCAGGGCCCGCCGAGAACGCCGGACGAGTTCTTCGAACCCGTTGACCGCAATTTCGGTGAACAACGATGTCCGATCGGGAAAGTAGTGCGCAATTCCTTGGTGCGTGATTCCGACCCGGCGTGCGATTGATCGCAGGCTCGCTCGCTCCGATCCCACCTCGGTCAGTTCGTCGATGGCGGCGCGCAGCACTCGCTCCCGCGCGCCCGATCGAGTAGCGGTATCCGCGCGGTGAGCAACGTCATCGGGCATGAGGGAAGTATGGACCACGCCCGCTCATCGGGTGGTCATCGGATGTGGACGCCGGACAGTGCGCGCGAAATGACGAGCCGCTGGATCTCGGACGTGCCCTCGAAGATCGTGTATATCTTCGCGTCGCGGTAGAACCGCTCGACAGGGTGATCGCGGCTGTAACCGGCGCCACCCAGGATCTGGACCGCGCGCTCGGCCGCCCACACCGCCACCTCGCTCGCCTTCAGCTTGGACATCGATCCCTCCCCACCGGCGAACGGTTGCCCGTTTCGTCCCATCCACGCGGCTCGATGGACGAGCAGCCGGGCCGCGTCGATCTCGGTACGCATATCGGCAAGAGTGAAGGCAATCGCTTGGTTTTCGATGATCGGGCGCCCGAACGCCACCCTGTTCTTGGCGTAATCCAGCGCGTAATCGTAGGACGCGCGAGCAATGCCCAATGCCTGGGCGCCGACGATCGGGCGAGTCAATTCGAACGTCTGCATCGCGTTCTGCGTGCTGGTTCGAGTGCCTTCGCGTGCCCGCGCCAGGCGCTCTCGGAGTTTGTCTCGCCCTCCGAGCAGGCATCGGCCCGGCACTCGGACCTCGTCGAAGAACACATCGGCCGTATGAGATGCCTTCAGCCCCAGCTTCTTGATCTTCCGAGTGCTCTGAATGCCCGATATGCCTTCGGGAATGATGAATGTGGCCTGCCCGCGCGCCTTCAGCTCCGGCTCCACCGCCGCGACAACGACATGCGTCGACGCGATGCCGCCATTGGTGATCCACGCCTTCTGTCCATTGATGACCCACTCGTCGGTGCGTTCGTCGTACCGGGCACGGGTCCGCAGATTCGACACATCCGACCCCGCCTCCGGCTCGGAGACACAAAAGGCCGCGACCTGCGGCTCGGCGGCATCGCCATACATCTGCGGCGCCCACTCCGCGATCTGATCACCGGTGCCCGCCGACAACAGACCACCCACAGCGAGGTTGGTGCCGAACATGACCATCGCAGTACCGGCATCGCCCCAGAACAACTCCTCGGCCAGCAGCGACAACGACAATCCGGAAGGATCACCCGACATCTGAGCCATCGCATCCCAGCTGTACAAGCCGATCTTCGCAGCCTCCTCCACCACGCCCCACGGCACTTCCTCGCGCTCGTCCGCATCTTCCGCGGCGGGCCGCATGACCTCGGTGGCGAATCGGCGCGACCAATCGATCAGATCGCGCTGATCATCGGAGAGCTGCATCGAGAACGTCATTTCCAGACCCTTCCCTGCCAGTGGCAGTTTCGACTGAGAGCCGAGCCTAGACGGCACTACCTGCCACTGGCAAGTAGCGCGCTTTCGACGGCGAAGGTGCCCAGCTGCCGCCCCAGGGCCGAATTCGCTCGCAAATGGGCGATCGATCGATTTTCCGACAGTTGGGGGATAGCGGACCGCTAGTCGGCGGATAGCGGAGCGATCATTCGCGCCCGAATACTTGCCGGACGCCGTAGGTCCTCTCGAACAGGTCGTCCCGAACCAGAAATAACGTCACCGGCCTGCCCGAGAGCACGTTGAATGAGGGAAATTGATGAGGAAAACCACTACCGCCGGGGCACTGTTCGCCAGCTGCCTGGCCGCCACGGCCGGAATCGCGGGCGCCGCGCCCACCGATGCCGAGGCTGTGCATTACACGACGACGACAAACCGAGAGTCGACGATCATTTCGACCGACGCGGGAGCAATGGCCGTCGAGGACGGCGTTTTCAAGATCAAGGCATCGAACGGAGCGGTGCTGGCCGGTACGGAACTGTCGTTCCGCGTGGACGACTTCGTGTTCCCGATCGCCACCGAGATTCACGACCGGACCGCCACTTTGACTCCCCGGTTCGATCTCGCCCACGCCACCTACCAGCCGGTGGCCCTGCCGTACGAGGATCAGGCCCCGTTCAAAACCCCCTACGATCGCGAACTGGCCGCCTGGTCTCGCATGACCAGCACCATCAGCGCGGGCGCCACGATCGGAACGCTGGTCGGCGGGATCGCCGGCGGCGCCGTGGGCTGCGTGCTCGGTGGTATCGCGGGCGCGACCGTCGCCGCCGCCACCATCGTCGGCATGTTCGGCCCGTTCGTCCCCGCCGCGGTGGTCGGCTGCCTCGGCGGCATCGTCGCCATCGGCGCCCTGGGCACCCTGGCCGGACAGATCCTGGTCACCGCCCCCGTGGCCATCCTGGCCGCAGCGCAATACTTCACCACGATCAACCAGCCGTTCGTCCCGGCACCGGGCAAGTGACAAACAGGGCGGGCCCGCAATGCCGCCCAGCGGCTCATCCCGGTAGCGGCTGAGTTCTTTTCCGAGGGGTGGCACCGCGGTGTCACCCCTCGGACTGTTCCGAAAGTTGTCGCCCGCGTTGACAGACCAGATTCCGCCGATCGGCGGGGCGGAAACCGAAACCTGCCGGATGGTCCACCGCCCGCCGCGACGGCGACATTGTCCGTATGACCTCGACGAAGCCGCAGGAGACACCTCCGCAGCCCGCACCGACGCCCGCAGACACCACGCCGGGTCCCTCGACAGCGCGGCTGGTCGGGGTGGACCTGGCCCGGGCGCTGGCGGTGTTCGGCATGTACACCGTGCACGTCGGTCCCCCGCTGTCGGCCACCGACGGAGTCGGCAGCTGGATTCGGTACCTGGCCGACGGCCACTCCTCGGTGCTGTTCGCCACCCTCGCCGGGTTTTCACTCCTGCTGATCGCCGGGAGGCGGAACCCGAAGACCGGTCTGGCGGGCCGGCAGGCGAAAGCCCGGATCGCGATCCGCGCCCTGGTCCTCATCACGGTGGGCACCGCGATGACGATGGTCTACGGGGACGTGGTGATCCTGGCCTTCTACGGGGTCTTCTTCCTACTGGCCCTGCCGCTGGTCCGGCTGAGTGCCAAGACACTCGCGATCATCGCGGCCGCGCTCGCGCTCATCACCCCGCAGCTGGCGTTCCTGCTGAAATGGGCCCTGACCGATTCGATCCAGCAGAGCATCAACGCCTACGACCCGCTCGAAAAGCTCAGCAATGTAGGCGTTCTCGATCTGCTGCTCACCGGCATGTACCCGACCATCACCTGGATGCCGTTCGTCATCGCCGGCATGGCGCTGGCCCGACTCGACGTGGCCGCCACCGCGGTGCGGGTGCGCGTGGCCGCACTCGGCGCCACCCTCACCTTGCTCGCTTACGGCATGTCCCGGCTGCTGGGCGGCCCGGAGGCGCTGAAGAGTATGGCGGAGTCCATGCCACCCTCCACAGGTAGCGCGCCCGGGGCGGGCAGCGCGTTCCCCTCCCAGGGGGCGTCGTCGCTGTTGCTGGCCGGACCGCACAGCGGCACGACCTTCGACATCATCGGCAGCGTGGGCGTCGCGATCCTCGTGATCGTGGGCGCGACGGCGGCAATGGACCGGCTGCCGTGGCTGCGCCGCCTGGCGGCGCCGCTCATCGCCGTGGGCGCCATGTCCCTGACCGCCTACGTCGGCCACTTCGTCGCCATGTCCGCGCTGTCCATGCCCGCCGGTCCCGACGGCGACAGTCAGACCTCCTGGGCGCCACTGCTCGTGCTGATCCTCGTAGTCACCGTGTTCGCTACGATCTGGTCCCGTTACTTCCGCCGCGGACCTCTGGAGTACCTGCTCAACATCGCCACCAAGCCCGCGAAATACATCCGCTGACCTTCCCCTGACCGGGTGACACGCCGCACGCGTCACCCGGCCTGCTCGTCGTTCAGGATGTTGAATGCCAACAGCCCGAACACGATCGAGTTCGTCCCGCAGGGCCGACCCGCCTACCTCAGCGGACCGCGGCGCGTTCCTCGATCCGCAACGCGCTCACCAGCTCGCGGTACAGCTCATCGGTTTCCACCAGCTCGGCATGCGAGCCCTGGGCGCGGATACGGCCGTCCTGCAGCACCACGATGTGGTCGGCGTCGACGACCGTCGAAAGTCGGTGCGCCACAGTGATTACGGCGCCCACCCGCGCCCGCTGACGGATGCACTCGTGAATCGCGGCTTCGGTGATGCCGTCGGCGTGGGCGGTCGCCTCGTCGAGCAGCAGTACGTCGGGTGCGCCGAGCAGCGCCCGCGCGACGGCGATGCGCTGGCGTTGGCCGCTGGAGACCGACGACGAACTCAGCGGCGTGTCCAGACCGTATTCCTGTGCGGCGATCACCTCCTGCAGCCGGGTCGCCCGCACGACCGTGGCGAGGTCCTCCTCGGAGGCCTCGGGGCAGGAGTAGAGCAGGTTCTCCCGGATGGTTCCCGGGACCACCGGGGTGTCCTGTTCGACGTAGGCCAGTCGCGCCCGCACCCCGGCATGCCCGTAGTCGGCGTACGGCCGCCCGTGCAACGTCAGCGTGCCCTGCCGCGGTTCCAGGAAACGCATGATCAGCGACAGCAGCGTGGTCTTACCCGACCCGGACGGGCCCACGACCGCGATATGCCCGCGCCCCGGCACGACCAGATCGATATTTCGCAGGGCGGGAGCTTCTCGGCCTTCGTAACCGGCTGTGACACCGCGTAATTCGAGCACCGGGTCCGTACCGGAGGTGGTTGGCCACTCGGTTCCGGTTGCGGCGGAGTCGGTTTCGATCTCCAGCTGTTCCATCTCGCGGATGCGGCCCGCCGCCGCGATACCGCGTTGCAGCTCCATCACCTGTTGCCCGAGCCCGGTGACCGGCTCGATCAGCGCGAACGCGTACAGCAGGAACGCGACCAGGCTGGACAACGCGAGCGCGCCGTGCCCGACCCGCCACGCGCCGAAGGCGAGGATCACGACGATCGCGACCTCCACACCCGTCCACGTGATCCCCGACGCGATCGCCTCCCGGCGCACCGCCCGCAGGGCATGCTCGGTCGACGTCCGGGCGTCGGCGATGATGCGCTCGGACTGGCGCTGCTCGGCACGGCCGGCCTTCACCGTGCGAATCGCGTGCAACGCCCCTTCCAAGGCGCCACCGACCAGGCCCAAACGCTGCTGCGCCCGCTGGCGCTCGGTCGCCACACCCGGCATCAACGCCAGGAACAGCACACCCACTGCGGCCACGGCCACGAGCGTGGCCGCGAACAGCGTCAGGTCCAGCACAGCCATCATCACCAGCGTGCCGACCAGCATCACCGTGCCGTTGACCAAACCGATCAGACTCGACGACGTCGCCTCGTGTAACAGCACCGTGTCGGAGGTGACCCGGGTAACCAGCTCACCCACCGGCCGACGAGTCAGCGACGGTATCGTCGCCCGAAAGTACCTGTGCACCAGAGATTTCCGTGCGTCGAGCACCACGCGTTCCCCGACCGTGCCCAGCAGAATCCACTCGAAGCACAGCACCGACGCGCTGAACACCGACAGCGCCAGCAGCGTCGCCACAGGGGTCACCAGCGAGGCGCCCGACCCCACCGCGTCGAGCACCCACTTCGTGATCATGGGCGTCGCCAGACCCGCGGCAGCGCTCAGCACCGCGAGCACGCACCCGACGGCGAGCGCGCCACGATGCGGAGCGACGAACGACCACAGCACACGAAGCCGCCCGAAATGCGGCGAACTATCCATATCCTCGACCGTAAGTTCCCCGCAGCCGCACTCACACGGCACTAGCGAACTTCCAGCCATTCGACCGGGGAGATCCAGCCACCCGGCGGGACCTGTCCGCCATCCGGCGATCCCGGTCGCCGCTGCCGCGGTGATCGCCGGTGCCGACGGGTATCCGCGGTGAGGGGTAGGGCCACGGATACCCGTCGTCTCCGCGTCGGGCGCGGCCTGCCACCGCCGTCCGGTAGCGGTGGCGCGCGCTGTGCCTGACTCACAGCGCACCTCCGATTCTGCAGACTCGATATCCGCGGAGGAACCCGCCGGGTGGTGGTATCAACCCCTGCCGATGGAGGGGTAAGCAACGCACGGGTGCCGACACTGCTGATGATTCAGCCGCGCGGCAGCCGCAGTTCGACGCGGAACCCACCGTCGTCGGTGCGACCGCAGTCCAGCTGTCCATCCAGCAGTTCCGCACGCTCGGCCAGCCCGATGAGACCGTGGCCCGATCCGGGCAGCGGGATCGCGGTCCGAGTGGGCGGCGTGTTGGCGATGACCACACCGAGCCGGTCCGCCTCGGCGAACAGGCGGACTTCGGCGGTGGCGCCGGAGGCGTGCTTGCGGACATTGGTCAGCGCTTCCTGGACCGTGCGGTAGATCGCGCGCTGTGCCGCGCCGGTGATGTCGGCGGGCAGGGTGCCGGTCAATTCCACGGGCAGACCGCTGGATTCGATGAGTGTGTGCAGGTCGGCCAGCGTCGGCTGGGGTGTGAGCTCGGTGCTGCTGCCGCCCGATGCCCGCAGCAGCGTCACCAGATGCCGCAGTTCCTCGAGGGTGGTGACACTCAGTTCCCGGATCGTGCGTGCCGCATCCCGAGTGCCGGAATCGGGTGCGGCGACCATCAGCGCCCCGGCCCGCACGGCGATCAGGCTGACCTGATGGGAGACGACATCGTGCATCTCCCGGCCGATCTGCGCCCGTTCGCGGGCCAGCACGGCCTGCGCGTGCAACCGGCGTTCGTGATCACGCGCCTGCTCGATCTCCACCAGCCGCTGGGCGAGTTCGTCTCGTGCGCGCACCAATTGGCCGAAGAAGACCGGTGCGACGGCCGTCCCCACCGCGTACGCGGTATAGGCGATGGCGTCGGTGCGGAAGGGCTCCATGAACGGGCTCGGCACCGCTATGGCGACGGCGACCATGGCCGCGCAACCCAGCGGCACCATCCGATCGGCGGACTGCTTGGCCACGGTGTAGAGGGCGATGGCGGGCGCGACGACGATTTCGGTCAGCGCCGCCGCCGGCAGCGTCAACACGAACGCGAGCAACGGCCACCGCCGTCGGAAAACCAGTGCGGCACAGGCGATCACGGCCATTACAAGATCTTCGGGCTCGAGATGAGCACTGCCCAGCCAGGCGTCGACCACCGCGATCGCCACCAGTGCGGCGTCGATCAGCCACTGTGGTGGCCGCCGCGGCATCATCGCCCCTCGGGTGACCCGGTGAGCAGTCCGGCGCGCTGCGCCACCAGCGCCGCCTGCACGCGGCTACCGACCCTCAACTTGGTCAGGATCGCACTGACATGATCCTTGACCGTTCCCACGCTCAGAAAAATCCGCTGGCCGATCTCCGCGTTGGACAACCCCTCGGCCAGCAGCACGAGCACCTCGCGTTCCCGGCCGGTGAGAGCATCGACCCGCGCGACCTCGGCGTCGGTGGCGGCCATCCGGCCCAGCGCGTTGTCCGCGTGCAGCAATGTCGCGGCCGCCTTCGGCGACATGACCACTCCCCCGGCCGCCAGCGTGCGCACCAACTGCGGCAGCTGGTCCGGCTCGGTGTCCTTCAACAAAAAGCCCGCCGCACCGGAACGCAGTGCGGTGACGATGTATTCGTCGGTGTCGAAGGTCGTCAGCATGGCCACCACCGGCGGTGCGCTCATCGCCCGCACCTCGCGCAGCACGGCCAGCCCGTCCACCTCCGGCATCCGGATATCCAGCAGCACCACATCCGGACGCTGCGCACCGATCAGCTCGACCGCCCCGCCACCCGCACTCGTCCCCGCCACCTCGATATCGGGCGCCGAACCCAAGATCAGCTCGAATCCGGAACGCACCAACGCCTCGTCATCGACGATCACCACCCGAATCATGAATGACCTGCTTCGCTGTCGTATCGAATTTGCCCGTCATGTGCTGACCACGCACGACGGTACAACCCCAGGTTCATCAAAGACGGCGGTCTCGGCAACGCGCCGAGTGGCGATCGAATCCAGCCGACAGACGGATAGTTCCAGCCACTCGGCGGATTGCTACCCGTATGGGCCGGTGCGTGATCGTGAACCGAGGAGGAACGTCGCGATCACGCACCGGTTCCGGCGACGGCAGACCGCCGGGATCCGCTTTCGGGCGATGGTCACCCGAGGCGGTGTGGATCGAGCATCAACCGTCCGGCTACCCGGTCCGAACACCATGGTCGACCCACCGCACCGAGCCTAGGAAAACACCGGGAACACGACATCCCCCAACAGACCGAAACACGGCCCGCCGTGCAGCCCCGTACCGGACCGGTCGATTCGTCGAAACCAGCCGTTCGGTCGGTGGTTCCCCCTATTCGGCGGATCGACGTCGACAGGGAAATCCGGCGAGTATCGACATGAGGGGCGGAACAACGAAACCCTCAATATGGAATCGACAGAGAGCGACAGTGCATGAAAACCATAACGAGCAGAACGAAGAAAGTCGTCGCCGGGGGAATCCTCGTACTCGGCACCACCGTGGCCGCAATGTCGTTCGCGCCCTCGGCCACCGCACAACCCGTCCCGGTAACACCTCAGAACCAGACCGGCGGCGTGTCCTGGGAAGACGACTGGGACGAGGACTGGGACGACGAGGGGGACGGCCCCTGGGGTGTCCCGACCGGCTCCGCCGGCTCGTCAACCCTCAGCTGAACCCGGGGTGAACAGGCCGGTGGCGCATCCGGTGCGAGATCACCTGCCGGAGACGGCGTGTCGAGTCGAGTCACGAACCCACCTGCTCGGGGATCCCCGTGCGGTACCGGTAGTGATCGAGGTCGAAATTCCTTGCGCGCCACCATGCTTCGGCCATGGTCGAGGGGCGCAGCAGAGGGGCGTCACCGTGCCTGTCGAAGTAGTAGCTGTTGGAGGTGGCACAGTTGTTGGAGAAGAACACGGTGTTGCGCATGCGGCGCAGAATCTGCCGGAAGTACTCGTCGTGGTGCTCGCGCCGGATCTCGGCGCTGGCCGCACCCCGGCGGCGCGTCTCGGTGATGACCCGAATGGCATGCGTGACTTGATATTCGATCATGAACAGCCACGACGTGCCGATCACCGAGTACGGGGCGAAGGTGTGGAACAGGTTGGGGAAGCCCGGCACGGTGTTGCCCTCGTAGGCCTGCAGCCGCTGCTCCTCCCAGAACTTGCCCAGGTCCCGACCGCCGCGGCCGACGGTCGGCACCCGCGGCATGTTCTCCGCCTCGGTCACCAGGAATCCGGTCGCGCAGACGATGGCGTCGAGCTCGCGGTGCACCCCGTCGGCGGTGCGGATACCCGTGGCGGTGACCTGTTCGATGGGAGAGGTCACCAGGTCGGCCCGGCCTTCCCCGAACGCGCGCAGGTATTCGTTGGACATCGAGGGCCGTTTGCAGCCGAAGCCGTAGCGCGGCGTCAGCTGCTCACGCAGTCGCGGATCGGGCACCTGGGTGCGGATATAGAGCCGTCCGAGCGCCTCCACGATGTTCGTCAGCAGCTTCAACTGCCGGTTGTACACCGCGCCCAGCGTCATCAGCACCTCGGCGGCGGCGGACACCAGCAGATACAGCGCGGTATGCAGCGGCGGAATCCGTTCCAGCGCAAGGCGCAGCGGGCGCGGGATCGGCACGTCGGCCTTGGGCATCACCCAGATCGGCGTGCGCTGGTACACATAGGTTTTCCCGGCGTTGTCGGCCAGCCACGGTGCGATCTGGATGCCGCTGGCCCCGGTGCCGATGAGGGCGATCCGGCGCCCGGCCACCTCCAGATCGTCGCGCCAGCGCGCGGAATGCACGACCGGGCCCTGGAACGAGGAGAGCCCGGGGATGTCGGGCATCTTCGGCTCGATGAGCCCGCCCAGCGCCGAGATCACGTACCGGGCGGTGCGCACACCGTGCGAGGTGTGCACCCGCCACCACTGCCGGTCCTCGTCGAATTCCAGCCGTTCCACCACGGTGCCGAACCGGATGCGCCGGCGCAGCCGGTATTTGTCGGCGACGTGATCGGCGTAGCGGCGGATCTCCTCGCCCGGCGCGTAAACCCGTGACCACCCCGAGTACATCTCGAACGAGAACTGGTACGCCATCGACGGGACATCCACGGCCACATTGGGATACACGTTGTCGCGCCAGGTGCCGCCGATGGAGTCGGTGCCCTCGATGATCAGAAAGTCCTCGATGCCGGCCCGGGTGAGCATCGCGCCCGCGCCGAGTCCCGCGAATCCCCCACCCAGGACGGCCACCTCGTGCTCGGGCGAAGCTTCTGCTGTCATGAACGCTCCTACTTACGGCAGTGTCATATTGACGGTAGATCGAGCGGCAGTTCCGGTCAACAGGGGTCAGCGCGCCGGTGCGCGGGATCGGTCAGTGCGGCCAGGTCCGGGTGACACGGCCGGCCAGCGCGGAAAGCACCGCGGTGAGGCGTTCCGGCGGGAAGCGGCCGGGGTCGTCGAGGACGAGTCGGGCGGCGGCCTCGGCGCCGGCGATGAACGACAGCGCGAGCAGCTCGGAGTCGGCGCCCGGGCCACCGAACGGTGCGGGCAGCGACCGGATGGCGAAACGTAGCTGTTCGAGAACCATGCGGCGGACCGCGTCGATATCGTCGCGGACCTGCTGCGGTGCGCCCACCGGTGAGATGAGGATGAGCCGCCAGGTGCGCGGCGCCTGCGTCACCGCGTCGAAGTATTCGCGCAGCAGGGCCTCCGACAGCTGCCGCGGATCCTCGACCTCGGCCGCGGCGGAGGTGCATCGGACCACCAGCTCGACGGCCTTCTGGTGTTCGCGGGCGACCAGGTCGGCGAGCAGCTGTTCGTGATCGCGGTAGTACTCGTAGAGCGCCGGGCGGGTCACGCCCAACGTGCGGGCGATGGACTGCATCGTGCAACCCGGATATCCCTGCGCGATCACCAGATCCAGTGCGGTGTCGAGGATTTCGTCGCGGCGCTGCCTGGCGCTCGGGCGTACCCTTCGCGCCATCACGGTCCGCCGGGGTCGTCCGCCAGCGTCCGGCCGGCCGCGCGGATGGTGGTGGTGTAGAAGTCCACGATGCGTTCGGGCGGATAGCGGCCCGGATCCTCGAGCACCAGGCGGCTGGCCATCTCGGCGAATCCGATCACCAGCTGCGAGGCCACCTCGATATCCAGGTCGGCGGGCGCCTGACCGGTGCCGGCGAGTCTGGACTGCAGCGCCGCGAGCCGGGTGCGGACGGCCTCGCGGTTGGCGGCGATCCACTCCCGCACGTCGCGCGGCAGGCCCTCGGCCGCGGAGAAGACAAGCCGCCAGGTGTCGGGGTGGCGCACGACCAGGGCCAGGAAGTTACCGACGATGGAGTCGAGGTCGAAATCCTCTGCGTGCTCGGCGATCTCGGGCGGGAACACCGAGTCGATCTGCTCGGCGACGCGCCGCCCCTCGCGCTCGAGCAACGCGAGCAGCAGGTCGTCCACGCTCGGGAAAGCGTCGTAGAAGACCGGTCGGGTGACCTCGGCCCGCCGAGTGACGGCCATGACGCTGACCGATTGGAAACCGGACTCCGCGATCATTCGCATCGCGACGTCCATCAGTTGCTCGCGGCGTTCCGGAAGTGGCAACCGGGGTGCATATCGCCGCTTGGCGCGAGTGTTCCGCCCCGCCGTCACGGCCACCTCTTCCGAGTCGAGTCCACGGGCCCCACATGGACAACGGCTACCTGAACAGCTGCGACGAGGTAGCGAAGCCTCTTCGCAGGCGGATCGAGCCTAGCACCCGGGTGTCACCGTGCCGTCGCGCGACGAGGCGGCACTCATGGTTGTTGTTCTTACGGCATTGTCATATTGTAATTCTCGTGAATTCGGTTGTCCTCTCTGGCCGCACGGTGACGGATGGCCTGGTCGTCGAATGGTTCGGGCCCGCGAGCCGCCGGACGCGGCTGATCAACGCCCTGCTCCGGCCCGTCGCCCGCTCGATCATCGAGGTCTCGTCGGTTGTCGCGAGGCCCTGGAATATGCGACTGGCCGCGGTGACGGACCTGCCGGGCGCCCTATTGCGCCTGCCTCCCGACATCACGGTTCGCCCGGTGCATCTGCCCGATCTCGATCTGGAATGGGTGTGGCGGTCGGAGGCGAATCCGGAGACAGCGGATCGGGCGGTGCTGTATTTCCATGGCGGCGCGTTCGCCGCCGGTGGGCTGCGAACATTCCGCGGGATGGCGGCGCGACTGTCGGGTGCGGTCGATACGCCGGTGTGCATGGTCGGCTTCCGCATGCTGCCCACGCCGCTGCCGGCTATCGTCGACGACGGCGTGCGGGCCTACCGGTATCTGCTGTCACGTGGATTCTCGCCGGACCGCATCGTGTGCGCGGGTGACTCCAGCGGGGGCGGTCTGGCGTTCGCGGTACTGCTGGCGGCGCGGGTGGCGGACCTGCCGCTGCCCGGCGGGGTCATCGCGGTGTCGCCGTGGGCCGACTTCGACTGCGCGGCGAAATTCGAATCGCCGAATCGGCGCAGCGAGGTGTTCCTGTCGGCCACCGCCATGCGGCGGCTGGTGCGGCGCTTCATCGTCGACGCCGGCCGCGGCCTGCGCGCCGCTTCCCCGGTCGACGGCGAGCTGCGTGGATTTCCGCCGGTCCTCATCCAGGCGAGCACCAGCGAATTGCTGCGCTGCGACGCCGAACTGATGGCACGGCGGCTGGCCGACGCCGGAGCCGTCTGCCGCCTGCAACTGTGGGATCGGCAGCCACACAGTTTTCCCGTCTACGGCGTCCTGCCGGAGTCGGCTCCCGCCCTCGCCGAAATGGCCCGCTTCGTCCGAGAACTGCCCGCCGGTCGAGCGGCGCCGAAAACCGATGAACTACAGGAGAATTCATGAAAACCGAGGTTGGGAAACCGTTGCGGTTCGCACTCGAGCCGATCCCGGCCGAGTGGACCGGCGACTATCTGGCCACCGCACCCATCAGCGTCACCGTGCACGCGGAACTGCCGGCCCCGCCCGCGGTCGTCTTCGCCGCGCTCGTCGACGAATCGTGCTTCTCCTGGCTACCGGGGGTCGCCGGATTCCGGTACGACACCGCGCATCGTGGGATCGGCGCGACCCGGGTGTTGCTGAACCCGCTGCTGACCGTGCGCGAGGAGTTCACCGCCTACGTGGAGGACGAGCGGCTCGACTACACCTTCACCGGAATGTCGGTACCGGTGTTCCAATCATCGGTCGAATCCTATGAGCTGCAGCCGATTTCACAAGGCTCCACGCTGCTGACCGTGCGTGTCGGCGCGGTGCCGCGAGTCCCGGCCCCGCGCTGGATCGCCAGGCCGCTGCAGCGGTCGTTCACCGCCGGCGCCGTGCGCGGACTCGCCCGTGTCGTCGCGCCCGCGGACTCACCGTCGTGAGCCTGGTCGTCGAGCGGATGCCGGAGCTGTCGGTTACCCGGGTGTCGCGATGGTTCTTCAACTGCTATCTCGTCACCGGCGACGACCACACGATCATCGCGGTGGATCCGGGGCTGCCGAATATCGCCGATGATCTGGAATCGGTGACGGCGGGCATGCCCGGCAGCGTGCGGATCGCGGCCGCTACGCACGGGCACGGCGATCACGTGGGTGGTGCGGCCGCGCTGGCACGCCGGTACAGCGCGCGAATTCACCTGCCCGCGGTGACGCTGACCTATCTCGGCGGTACCCGGCCGCGCACGCCCTCGCCGGCACAGATGGCGCGGGCCTGGCGGCTGCCGGTCGGGCAGCCGTTCGATCGCAAGGGCGCGATCGGCGCGGTGCGGGCCACCATGTCGGCGGGATTCGGGGGTCCGCGCGGCATGCTGTGGTCCGGACCCGATCCGGGAAAGGGACTCGAGGAGGGGATGTCGCTGCCCGGCGCGCCGGAATGGACCGTGCTGCACGCCCCGGGACACACCGACGACAGCATCGTGTTCTGGAACGAGCGCACCGGCGCGCTGCTGTCCGGCGACGCAGTCGTGTCGATAGCAGGACGTCCCCGGTTCGCGCCGGATACCGTCGACCGCACCGCGGCGAACCGAACCCGGCACCGGCTGTCGAAACTGCCGGTGCGACATCTCCTTCCGGGACACGGCGTGCCGATTCACGCGGAATCGGTCTGGGCGTTGTAGTTCGCACCGCCGCAGGTGCGCCACCTGGCGCCCGCCGAATCACCCGCTCCGAGCGACGATGTCGCGTACAGCCGACGAAAGTGCCTGCATGTCCTCCGAATCCGAACACTCCGTAGACGACCGCGGACCACAGGCGACGCTGGGGCGGCGAGCCGTGCTCCGGGGCGGAATCGCCGCGGGTGTCGCGTCCACCGCACTCATCGCCCGCCCGGCCCGCGCCGGTAGCGAGGTCTTCCGGCACGGCGTGGCCTCCGGAGATCCGCTCCCGTCCGCGGTGATCATCTGGACACGGATCACTCCCGACCCGCGAGCCACACCGGGGTCCGGCATCGGCGAACCGGTCACCGTCGACTGGGAGATCAGTCCCGACGAGAACTTCACCGACGTGCATTCCTCCGGAACCGTCACCACGACAACAGATTCCGATCACACCGTCAAGATCGACGCCGACGGCCTGCGACCGCGCCGCGACTACTTCTACCGCTTCGCCGCACTGGGGCGGACGTCACCGGTCGGGCGAACCCGCACCGCTCCCGCCGCCGACTCCGAGACGGATCGGCTGCGGCTGGGGGTCGTGTCGTGCGCGAATTGGGAAGCCGGATTCTTCGGCGCGTACCGGCATCTCGCCGTGCGTGGCGATCTCGACGCGGTCGTGCACCTCGGGGACTACCTCTACGAGTACCCGCGCGGCTTCTACGGCGGCCGTGCCGGTTCCGTGCGCGGGCACGAACCCGCGCACGAAATCGTCTCGCTGGCCGACTATCGCACCAGGCACGGCCAATACAAGACCGACCCGGACCTCGCGGCCCTGCACATCCGGTACCCGTTCATCTGCATCTGGGACGATCACGAGACCGCCGACAACTCCTGGTCGGGCGGCCCGGGCACCCGGATTCCGTTTCTTCCCGGCGACTGGGCGGCGCGGCGCGCGGCCGCCCTGCGCGCCTATCTGGAGTGGATGCCGGTGCGCGCCAACGGTATCGGCCCGCAGGCCAAACTCTACCGGCGGCTGCGGTTCGGCACCCTGGCCGAGTTGTCGATGCTCGACCTGCGCAGCTACCGCAGCGAACAGGCGACACCGGTTGTCGGGTGGCGGGCGGTCGAAGACCCCGCCCGGACGATCACCGGCCACGAACAAATGCGGTGGCTGACCGCCGGCATCGCCTCCGCACCGACACGGTGGAAGCTCGTGGGCAATCCGGTGATGATCGCGCCGCTGGTACTGCCGCCGCTGTCGCCCGAGGCGGCCGCGGCCCTGCACGAAAGCCTGGGCATGCCGCAGTCCGGGGTCCCCGCGCTGGTCGATCAGTGGGACGGCTACGCGGCCGACCGGCGCCGGCTCTTCGACACCATCATCGGCAGGTCGATCACCGACGTCCTCTTCCTCACCGGCGACATTCACAGTTCCTGGGCCGCAGAGCTTCCCGCCGAACTCGCCACTTATCCGCACGGCCCGCGCGCGGGGGTCGAATTCGTCGTTCCCTCGGTCACCGCCAAGGGCGTCGGCGACGCATTCCCCGCTCCGCCCCGCACCGCGTCGCTGCCCCTGGAATCCGCGATGAGATCCGCCAATCCGCACCTGCGTTACGTCGAACTCGATTCCCACGGCTACGGGGTCCTGCACCTGGACGCCGACCACGCCCAGATGGACTGGTTCTACGTCACCGACGTCACCGACCCGAATGCCGACGCCCACCACGCGGCGTCGTTCGCGGTGCGTTCGGGAGAGGCCGGTCTGGAACCCGCCCGCAGCCGACTTTCGGAGTGATGCGGCCGGTCCTGGCCCAGCCGCGCGCGATGGCGGTCTGCTCGCCGGGGTCGGTGATCTTCCTGCGATCAGTGTGGCCAGTTTCGGAACGCCGTCAGCAGATTCGACCGTACGTTCGCGGGCAGATTCCCCGGCGGGGGTAGCTCGCCCACCAGTGCGATGGTTCGGCGGAACTGCTCGATATAGGTTTCGCACCCGTCACATTCGGCGAGGTGAGCGACGAAACGTTGCTCGGTGGCCGGATCCAGCGAACCGTCGAGAAATGCCGTGACCAGTTCGACCAATTCATCACAGTTCATCGCTTCACCTCCTCGGTCGCACCGAAATACTCCTCCAGTTTTGCACGTCGCCCCGCAACTCCGGCCGGTCGCGACCGAGTCGGGGCCGGATGACATCGGCGTGGTCGCGGTGAAGGGCCCCAACGGCTTCCAGTGAATCGCACGGCGAATGACGCCGGTGTGTCGATGCGGGCGCGGGACGCGGCCCCCGCGGCATCGGGGGTCCGCGCCATACACGGCCGATGTAACGGTGAATCGGTGATCGACCACAGAGCTGAGTCGAAACCGATACCACTGGAAGGAAACCGATGGAGAGCATGTCCGAGAACGAGGCGGGCGGCCGTGCCGCACTGGAACAACCGCCGGTGGGAGCGGCGATGATACAGCTGCTCGGTGGTTTCCAGATCTCCCAGGCACTGTATGTGGTGGCCGCGCTCGATATCGCCACTCGACTCGACGACGGGCCCCGCACCATCGACGAACTCGCCGCCGCCTGCGGTGCACAGCCCGAACTGGTGCGCCGGCTCGTGCGGAGCCTGGCGCCGCTCGGGGTCTTCCATGATCTGGGCGAGGATACGGTGGAGACGACGCCGCTCGGCGCCACCTTGTCCGCCGAACGCCCGGACTCGGTCCGCGATATCGCCCTGTACTGGATGGAGACGCACTACCTCCCGTTCGGCGAGCTGCTGCACACCGTCCGGACCGGAGAAACGGCCGCCCAGCGATATCTGGGTCAGCACTTCTTCGACTGGATCGTCGCCACCCCCGGGATGGCCGAACTGCAGAATCGTGCGATGGCCGCGATCACCAGCGGGCTGCGCGATCGGATGTTCGACGGCTACCGCCTTCCCGCTGGAGACGTCGTTGCCGATATCGGTGGGGCCGACGGCACCATCCTGGCTCGCCTGCTGGAATCCGAACCCACCCGACGGGGCATCCTGTTCGATCTGCCCGAAGTGGTCCCGGGTGCACGGCAGAAGATGGCGGAGGCCGGGCTGACCGACCGGATCGCTGTCGTCTCCGGGGATTTCTTCGAATCCGTGCCGCGTGCCGATGTGTACGTGCTGGCCGCCGTGCTGCACGACTGGGACGACGAAGCCTGCGTACGTATCCTGCGCTCCATCAGGAATGCCGCGACGGCCGGTGCCCGGCTCGTGGTGATCGAGGGTGTCGTGCCCGCCGGCGACGAACCGCACGCCACCAAACTGATCGATTTGATAATGCTGGCCGTCAACGGGGGCAAGGAGCGCAGCGCCACCGAATTCGCGGAGCTGCTCACGTCCGCCGGGTTCACTCTGGATCGGATTGTCCCGACACCGGATCAGTACTCGTTCCTCGAGGCACATCTGCCGTGACGACCGCGCCGCTCGCGCGTCGTCACGGTTTCGTCACCGGTTCCAGCACACCTTCTCCGCCGAATCGGCCCTACGGTCGATAACGCACCTGCCGTCACAGCGGGCACCCAGCCGAGATGAGGGCGAGGAGAGTTCGTGAGTACCGACGCCGCGTTCCCGGCCGACGACGTGCTGGTCGACCGGTTACGCGGCGGTGACGAGGCCGCGTTCGCTCTGATCTTGGATGCCTGGTCGGGGTCCATGATGCGGCTCGCGCAATCGTTCGTCTCGACACCCGCTTCCGCCGAGGAGGTCGTCCAGGACACCTGGATCGCTGTAATTCGCGGCTTAGCCGGCTTCGAAGGTCGTTCCGCGCTCAAGACCTGGGTGTTCCGCATCCTGGTGAACACCGCGAAAAGGCGTGGGATGAAGGAGAATCGGACCGTGCCATTCGGCAGCCTGCTGTCCGAGGACAGTGGCCCGCTGGTCGATCGCACACGTTTCCAGCCCGACGGCTACCCTCACCCCGGGCACTGGCGCGTCGGCGAAGAGCCGCAACGCCGGTCCGGCCCCGAGGACGAGGCCGAGCGTGTCGAGATGCGCGAGGTGATCGTGGCGGCGATGGCCGAACTCTCCGACCGCAGCCAGATCGTGCTGACGTTGCGCGACGCGGAGGGCTATACCTCTGCCGAGGTCTGCGCCCTGCTCGGCATCACCGCGGGAAATCAGCGCGTCATCCTGCATCGCGCTCGCTCCGCCGTCCGGGCCCGGCTGGAGAACTACTGTTCGCCGGGCCGGTCGAGGGACGCCGAATGGGCAACCCACACCGCGAAGGCTCCCATCCGTAGGTGATCCGCCGGGACCACGGAAGGGTGGTTCGCTCCGTACCGGTATCGCCGGGGTCTCCCTGCTGGCCGCAAGGCCTGCTTAACCTGTGGTCGGTTCCCGGCTGAACGCGGGGAAAGCAATGGGCCGGAGAAGGGACTGAGCCAATGGCGGACGACCAATTCACCACTCACACAGAACTTTTCGACCTGAGTGGGAGGTACGCCCTTGTCACTGGGGGCACCAGGGGCATTGGGATGATGATTGCGCGTGGCCTTCTCCAGGCGGGCGCCCGCGTCGTCATCAGCTCACGCACGGCGGACGCGTGCGCGCAGGCACAGCAACTGCTGTCCGAATTCGGCGACGTTCGAGCAATCCCCGCCGACCTGTCCAGGCACGACGAGTGTCGGCGCCTCGCCGATCTTGTCAACGTCGACTCGGAACGCCTGGACATCCTCGTCAACAACGCGGGAGCGATGTGGCGTGAGCCGCTGGAGACGTTCCCGGACGAGGCCTGGGACACAGTGCTCGGCCTCAACCTCGAGGCGCCGTTCTGGCTGGTGCAGGCGCTGCTCCCCGCACTTCGCAGGGCGGGCACCGCTGATGATCCCGCGCGGATCATCAACATCGGCAGTATCGCCGCCATCCACGTCGCCGAGTCGCCCAACTACTCGTACGCCGCCAGCAAAGCGGCACTCCATCAACTCACCAGAGTGCTTGCCAGAGAGCTGGGCCCACAGCACGTCACGGTGAACGCGGTGGCACCGGGACCGTTCCCGTCGCAGATGATGGCGTCCACGCTCGATGCCGTCGGCGACACGATCGCGGCGAAGGCCCCGCTGCGCCGACTCGGCCGCGACGACGACATGGCGGGTATCGCCGTGTTTCTCGCCAGCCGGGCCGGGTCCTACCTCACGGGCTCCATCATCCCGGTGGACGGCGGCATCGCGACGACCGCATCGGGTACCTAGCCGGGTACCCGCATTGCCTCCCTCGGACTGCGGAACGGACCTACGGTGAGGTGATGGCCTCGATGGATCTACGCACCGATATCCGGGAGTTTCTCAGCTCGCGTCGCGCCCGCATCGCACCCGAGCAGGCGGGCCTGCCCGCTTACGGCGGCAATCGTCGGGTCAAAGGTCTGCGTCGCGAGGAGGTAGCGCTGCTGGCGGGGATATCGGTCGACTACTACGTGCGCATGGAGCGCGGCAGCCTCGCCGGTGCCTCCGAGGGCGTGCTCGACGCGTTGGCCGCCGCCCTACAGCTCGACGAGGCCGAGCGCGACCACCTGTTCCATCTCGCGCGTCGATCCGGAGCGCCCAGCGGTGCACGCCGGCCCGCCGTGCCGGTGCGCTCGACATTGCAGCAGGTGCTCGATGCCATCTCCGATGCACCGGCCTGGATCTGTAACGGACGCTATGACGTACTCGCCGTGAATCACCTTGCCCGCGCGCTGTTTTCACCGGTGCTGACCGACCCGCGACGGCCCGCGAACACAGCGCGATTCGTCTATCTGACCCCCGAGGCGGCCAGAGATTTCTTTGTCGACTACGACCGAATCGCCGATGACACGGCCGCGAAGCTACGCATGGAAGCCGGCCGCAATCCACACGACGAGGAGCTGATCGCCCTGGTCGGCGAACTGTCGACGCGCAGTGAGCTGTTCCGGCAGCGGTGGGCATCCCGGGACGTGCGGCTGCACCGGTCCGGACGCAAGCGGCTGCACCATCCGATCGTGGGCCGGCTCGACCTGGACGTCGAGTCCCTGACGCTGCCCGCCGAACCCGGCCTGCACCTCACCGTCTACACCGCAGCCGCAGGCACGCCGACCGCCGACAACCTGGCGCTCCTGGCGTCGTGGGCGGCCACCCGACAGCCGTCGGCAACCGAACTCGAAGCACACAACGAATAGCTCACCCCGACAGCGAGTCCCGACGATTCGCACTTGACCTTGACCCGAGGTCAACGTGCACGCTCCCTCGTATGACTGCTTCAGGGATTCCCGTGGTGTACTCGAATGGTTCCTACTCCCCCAGAAGGCGTGGCGGCAGGTTGTTTCCGACCAAGGGAGTACAGCCGGGCGCCGACAGCATCGCCATCCGTCACGCGACCGCCGTCTAGGTCGGGGAACTGTCATGGGTGCCGTTGAAGACACTCGACCCGACGGGGTGGTCGACCGGCTGCTCGCCGACCACCACTCGCTGCCGCTGTCCGTCGGGCTACATCTCGTCCCCGGCCTCCTGATCGTCGCCGCCTACCTGCTCATCGGCGAACCGATCGCCGATGCCATCGGCTATCCGGCGTTCTTGGGCTGGGCGATCGCGCTGTGCCTGATCCTCTTCCCGGTCCTGTGCGGGCTGCTGTGGCTGGGCCGCCGGCGCAACGGCCGCTACTCGCTGCGCGGCATATTGCACTACATCGACAAGCCGGTCGGCCGGGGGCAGCTGGTGGCGATGGTGATCCCGCTGATCGTGTGGATGTTCGTGCTGGGGACCGTGACAGCACCGCTGAACGACTTCTTCAAGGACTTCTTCACCTGGCTGCCGTATGCGAACACCGGCGGCAGCGGCAACAACACCTATCTCGACGGATACCCGGACTCGGTCGTGCTCACCACCATGCTGATCTGCCTGCCGCTCACCGGAATCTCGCTACCGCTCATCGAGGAGCTGTACTTCCGCGGTTTCCTGCTCCCCCGCATCGCCCATCTTCGCGGGTGGGCGCCGGTGATCAGCACGGTCCTGTTCGCGCTGTACCACTTCTGGTCACCGTGGGTGCTGGTGTCGCGGGTGATCTTCACGTTCCCCGGATTCTGGCTTGCCTGGCGGCACAAGGACATTCGCCTGTCCATCGGGATGCACGTCGGAGTGACCTCCACCGTGGCGACGGTCAGCACCATCACCCTCGCACTGAATCTCCTCTGAGGGGAGTCCAGAGTTCGGCCGTATGTCTGCGGAGCGTGTAGTGCGCGGATTCGGGGGTCTGCCGGCCCATCAGGACCTGCAGCGTCAGGCCGTCCGCGAGCGCGGACAGATCCTCGGCCGCCTGGTCGGGCACGATATCGCGCCGGATCTGCCCGCCCTCCTGGCCCAGCCGCACGAGGAGGGCGAGTAGTTCGGCCAGCCCGCGGTAGTGGTCGCGCTGGGCCGCCGCGACCACCGGGTCGACCGCCGCCTGCGCGCTGAACGCAATCCAGACGCGCGCCTCGACGAGTTCCGCATCATCGACGGCGAGCATCGCCGACAGCGTCAACTCCAGCATCGTGACGACCGACTCCGGCTCGGCCGAGGCCGCGATCCGAGCCTGTGTGCGCTCGGTGATCCGCTGATTCACACGCTCCTGCGCGAAGATCAGCATCTGCTGGCGGGTGCGGAAGCACCGCTGCACGGCGCCCATCGAAACGCCCGCCTCCGCGGCCACCTCCCGCAGCGTCGCCGCCTCGATTCCGCGCCGGCCGATCAGGCTGCACACCGCGTCCGCGATCAGGCGCCTGCGGCTCTCGTGATCCACGTATCGGGGCATCCGCTCAGCATACCGATGCAGTTGCATCGGAAAGATGCTAGCGTTTCGATGCAGTTGCATCGGAACGAGAGGAAGAGTCATGTCGGCATGGATCGCCGCGGCCCGGACGCAGTCCGGGTGGCTGCTGCTCGGGTTCATACTGTTCGTGCAGGGATTCGGGTCGGCGGTGACGGAAGCCCTGTGGGACAGCAGCTTCGGGGTGGCGGCGATTCTGCGAGCGTCCGGACTTCCCGGGTGGTCGGATTACGTGATCGGCGCGCTCGGGGCGGCGGCGCTCGCGGTCGGTCTGCAGCGGGCTCGGCGCGGGGTGACGCATGCGTGAGCTGTCGCGTCGAGGGCTGCTGGGTGCCGGTGCGCTGGGTGCCGGAGCCCTGGTCGCCGGGTGCGCGAACGGGGACCGGGCGAGCGGCGGGGGTGATCGGCCGACCTTCGTGATCGTGCACGGCGCCAACGGGAACGGCGCCTCGTATGCCGGACTGGTGGCCGCCCTGACGCTTGCCGGTCACCGGGCGCTGGCGGTCGATCTGCCGGGCCACGGGGCCGCCGCGCACTTCCCCCTGTCTTATCAAGCGCCACAAGATCTCTCGGCACTGGCGGCCGAACCCTCACCCCTGGCTCGGCTGCGCCTGGCCGATAACGTCGCGCATGTGGTGGATGTGGTGCGCCGCGCCGCCGGGCAGGGCCCGGTCATCCTGGTCGGCCACAGCATGGGCGGGGCGACGATCACACGGGTCGCAAACGAAATCCCCGATCTCATCGCGCGACTGGTGTATCTGACCGCGTTCTGCTGCGTCCGGCTGCGCAGCGTGCTGGAGTGCTACACCACACCGGAGGCGGCCACGGCGCTGGCGACCGCCATCCCGAGCCTCGGCGACCCGCAGCAGACCGGCGTGACCCGAACCAATTGGCGCTCAGCCGATCCCGAATTCCTCGCCGCCGCGAAGGCCGCGCTCGCCGACGACTACGACGACGCGGCCTTCCGGACGGCACTCAATGCCATGGAACCGGACGAGGCGTGGGCGGTAACCGTCGACGATTCCCGAGGCGACCCGGCCACCTGGGGCCGCATCCCGCGCAGCTACATCCGCTGCACCCGCGACCGCACCCTCCCGCCCGCACTGCAGGACCGCATGATCGCGGAAGCGGACGCGGCAACCCCCGGCAACAGCTTCGACATTCATTCGATCGCCGCACCACACCTCGGCCCGCAGGACCCCCGGGCGATCGCGGACATTCTCAAACCTCTCGCCGATCGACTCCCCTGAATCGCGGCAACCGGCGCAGCCCTCCTCGCCCCCCGGACTCTAGCCGTTCGATAAGGATGGGACCGGATGCGCAACAGCACGAGTCACACGACCCGCTGATATGACGACCACTCGCGGACCTATCGAGCATCTTCTGCAGGGAGTAGCGGGTGTCCACGTTCAACCCCACGATTGCTGTGTGTGTCAGCCGATCTCGTCCAGCTCGCCGGGTTGCCAGGTCTTGTCGAACCAGACTTGCAGGGGGCCGTAGAGGCGCAGGATGGGGAACCAACTCTTGCCCGGCACGGTCTGGATCCAGTTGGCCTGCTTGCCGCGCGGTGGCGTGGGGCCGAACCACAGCATGATCGAACCGTCCGGCTCGGCGGCGACGGTGCCGGTCAGGCTCATCAGGCTCGGATACGGGTTGTCGGTTCGCAGCAGTGACCGGGTCTGGGTGTCGTAGATGTCGACCGACCAGAAGTTCTTCGCGGGCGGGTTCGTCGGCAGGGTGAGCCGATAGTGCTTGCCGCCGTCGAGGATTCGGCCCTCGGCGTCCTGGGCGGTGTAGGCGTAAGCGGAGCCCGCCCCGATCTGGGCGTGGGCCATCGCGGGGGTGATGACGGTGGCGAAGTAGTGGAACCGGGTGCGGGCGTCGAGCAGCCGGGCGCCCTCGTGCAGGAACTCGTAGCTGCCGCCGACGAATGCCTCCTTCCACGAGCCGGCGTCGAAGACGAAGGCGTCACGCTCGCGCGGGAAGTAAACCAGGGCGCGGCTGATCCCGGCCGCGGCCTCGGCGGCGGAGTCGAGGATGGCGCGCAGGCGGTCGTCGGGAGCGAACCGATGGCCGTGCCGGATTCCGATCGCGGCGAGCTGCCCGGTGCGTTCGGGGTCGAGGGATCCCGGTGGCTCCTCCTGGATCAGCTCATCGATCTCGGTGAAGAAGCTGAAGTCGTTGGCGTGCACCGTGTTGAAGGCCCGGTCGGCGACATCGACGAAGTTCATCGCCGGCGGATCGGCGGCGTCGGCGAGCCGGTACACCCTGGTCTTCCGCAACGCTTCCACGCCGCCGAGTGCCCGGAAGACGACCCAGTTGGTGAAGGTGGGGGTGCGATAGGTGTGGAAACCCTGTGGTTCGGGACCGCCGTATCCGGGTGGCAGGAACAGGTACTTCCCACCGCGGCCCCGGTCGGGTCCGGCGATCCCCATGTCCGCGACGTAGCGGAACCAGAAGTCGTCGACCACGCACAGCGATTCGGCGGGAGGTTCGATGACCACCGGCCCGTCGCGCAGGTCCAGGAACATGGTGCCGTAGGTGGTCTCGGTATTGGGGGTCAGGAAGAAACTGCCGGAGTTGGCCCGCGGATCGGTGATCGCGATCGTCGCCGGCCCGTCGACACCGATACCGCGCAGACCGCGACGCATCGCCACCAGCGACGCCCCCGGGACGGCGTTGAGGAACACCTCGACCCCACGCAGAAAGTCCAGGCCGTCGTACAACGACGACAGCGACGCGGGCAGGGGAACACCGTCGAAGAAATCGAAAGTGCCCAACGGCGTACGCACCTGATCGGCCACGCTGATCGCGGCCAGCGCCTGTGCGAGTGGGATGGCGGAGTCGTTCACGGCCGATGCCTCCTCGACGAGTCCGGGCCCGGCACCGCACCGGTGCCCTTCCCCAACCTGCTTGTGCCCGGACTTCGAGGCTTCACCCACGACGGGTGAACCTCACGACCGTCGACTCGACAAGGGCCCCGCCTCACCCGCAACGGGTGGTGTGCCGAGGGTTAGCTGTCCATACTCTCCCGGTATGGGTTCAGTCATCGGTGAGCTGCTGCCCCTGGCGATCGGCCTGGCCATCTCACCCATCCCGATCGTGGCGATCATCCTCATGCTGCTGTCCCGCGACGCCGCCGGGACAAGCACCGGGTTCGCGGTGGGATGGATAGCCGGAATCCTCTGCGTCACAACGGTATTGGTGCTGCTATCGGGATCCGCGGACACCGCGGACAGTGGCGAACCGTCGGCGGCGGTGTCATGGATCAAGATCGCGGTCGGCGTGGCGCTGATCGCCCTGGCGGCCAAGCAGTGGCACGATCGCGCCGACACCGCGGAGCCCGGCTGGATGCGCGCACTCGACGGCTTCACCTTCCCCAAAGCGGTCGGCCTGGGCGCCCTGCTGTCCGCGGTGAACCCCAAGAACCTGCTGCTGTGCGTCTCGGCCGGGGCAGCCATCGGCACGGGCGGCCTGCCCGGCTCGCAGGAAACCATCGCTCTGGCCGTGTTCACCGTGCTCGCCGCTTCGACGGTCGTGATTCCGGTGGTCGGATACCGGATCGCCGGGGAGCGGCTGCACGGTGAACTGGACACGCTGAAGAACTGGCTACAGACCAACAACCACATGGTCATGGCAATCGTGCTGTTGATCATGGGGACCGTGGTGGCGGGCAAGGGAATCGGCGGGCTGTGAGATCCAGGCCATGCACAGCTTTATCGCCCTTGGTCACCGGTCGAGACGTCGGCGGTGATCGCCGACCCGCGATCACCGCCGTCAGGACGGACTTCTCCGACCCGACCTAGGCGTTTCCCCCACGGTCCAGCGCGTTGAACGCGGTCTCCAAGGGTGCCCATCCATTGGTCGTGTCGTGTGGTTTGCCCTCGCTCGCGTTCCAGTAGCGCAGGTTGTAATCGCCGTCCCCGGGGGCGAGCTTGCGCATATTGGTGTGGGAGAGGTCGTGCTTGTCGTCGGACAGGTAACGGTATTTGTGCTGGGCCGGCCGGTCCTTGTCGATGCCGGAATCGCCGTTCGCCGTCTCGTCCTCATCGGATCCGACGACACTCCAGTCGACACCCTGCGCCCAGCCCTGGTCGAGCCTGTTCTCGGGCGCTTGGAGCACCTCCAGGAATTTCGAGCCCGGCACCATCGAGTCCCACTGTTCGCTCTGGTACTTGGATTTGTCGACGATCCCCTGGTGGGGAGTGGAGAGCGTGACGACATCGCCGACCTGCAGCTTCGCCGCCGGAAAGCCCTCCCAGCCCTTGGCCGAGCCCAGCAACGCCACTCGCGTCACGAGCCCACCCATGGAGTGCGCGACGATGTCGACCGACCGGCCCGTGCTCGTGTTGGTGTTGTGGATCTGGTGGGCGAATGCCGCGGCCACATCTTTGATCCGCGTGTTGGTATCGGCGTCGCCGAGGTCGACCTCGCAGTTGCTGTCACCCGCGTAATACCCGACGGTGTGAATCGACGACTTGTCGATTCCCTTGGACCCGAAGTAGTCGATCGCATTGCCCCACAACGATGCACAATCCGAATCACCGGAGTCGTTGTAACCGTGGACCAAAAAGACGGGATCACCCCCGTTCGCGGCGGGAGCAGCACTCGCTGTCGGCGCCACTGCCGCAGCCAATGCTCCCAAGGTGACGGTAGCCACAAGAGTGGCCGCTGCACGAATTCGCCTCGTGCTCACGCATTCTCCTCTCATCAGCGTTTTCTCATACGCTGGTCTTCTCAAATCTCCGGGATCGTATACCCACGGGGCCGATTCACGAATCCCACGGCTTCCCAGCACCGCCGATACCGCACAATCCGAGCCCGTCACGAAATCGAGCCTGCATCCCATTCCGAGCGTTGGTTGTCGTGGATCTGCGATCCGCAATATCGGCCGGAATATCCAGTGGATATGTCCGGACTTACCTTGCGGAATAGCGGCGGTGCGACCGTCATCGAGCCGACCCTGAAGTGGGGGCTACCGGTGGCGAGGGATCGGTCAGCAACCGCTGCAGGATCGGGCCCAGCCATGCCACCAGCGTGTCGTGATCGGCCGAGGCCAGTGGCTCCTGCCGGATCGAATACCTGGCCGTCGCGATCCCGAGCAGTTGGGCGCACACCAGATCACACCGCAGCGCAGCGTCCGGCCGGTCCACGGCCGCGACGAGCTGCGCGGTGAATTCCTGGTCGATGTATTCCCGCAGCATGTCAGCGGAGGCGTCGGAGTTGCCGGTGGAACGAGCCATGATGAGCAACGGCTCCATACGCTCGGCGGCGTCCCATACTTCCAGGAACCGGCGGACCAGCCGCGCGCCGAGCCCGTCGAGCCCCGCGGTGAGTAGGTTCGACATCGGCTCACGCGGGCCGTCCGGGAGGTTCATCGTCGCGGCGAAGAGCTGATCTTTGCGGCCGAAGAAGTAATGGATCATCGAAGGATCGACCTCGGCCGCGGCGGCGATGGATCGGACCGTCGTGCCCTGGTAGCCGTGGGCGGCAAAGCTCGCCCGTGCGGCCTCCAGGATCTTGCGCTTGCTCTCCTGCCCTGTCCGCCACCGCCCCTGGCGATTCGGCCCGGCCTCGGGCCCGGGCTGATCCATGCTGCTCATCGCGGCCCAGCTTAGTACGCGCACGTGGTTCTCCAACGTCTGTTGAAGTATTGGCGGCCACGCTGCTACCGTTTTCTTCAACAGATGTTGAAGAAAGGTGACACCATGTCAGCGCCGGACAGCCGATCCACCACCGCGTGCGTCGTCGGAGGCGGCCCCGCCGGCGCCATGCTGGCGCTGCTGCTGGCCCGCGCCGGAGTCGAGGTGACATTGCTCGAGAAGCACGGCGACTTCCTCCGCGACTTCCGGGGCGACACCGTCCACCCGGCGACACTCGATGTGCTGGACCAGTTGGGGCTCGCCGAGAAGCTGCACGCGCTACCGCATCGCAAGGTCGGCTCGATGGGCATGATCCACAGCGGCGAGTACCGAAGGATGGCCGATTTCCGGCAATTGAAGGTCAAGTTCCCGTACATCATGATGATCGCGCAGTGGGACTTTCTCGATTTCATCACCGCGGAAGCGTCCCGGTACCCGAACTTTCGGCTCCTCATGGGCTCGTCGTTGCACGACGTCGTGCGCGAAAACGGCCGGGTGTGTGGCGTCCGATATCGAAATGGCAACGGCGAGCACGAGATCCGCGCCCGGCTCGTCGTCGCCGCGGACGGGCGCGGATCAGCTTCTCGCGCCGCGGCGGGCCTGCGCCCCCGGCCTATGGGCTCATCCATGGATGTGCTGCTGTTCCGCATTACCCGGCGCGAATCCGATCCGGCGGAGGGAATCACGCTCCGAATCGACGGTAGCGACATCCTCGGGCTGATCGACCGCGGCTCGTACTGGCAGGCGTTCGTCGAAATTCCGAAGGGTGCGGGAATACCGGCCCTGCGGGCGGCCGGTATCGACGCGTTCCGGGAGAAGGTCGCGCGTCTTGCTCCATTCCTGGCCGACCGAGTCGGCGAGATCGAGTCCATCGACGCGCTCAACTTCCTCGATGTGCGAGTCGACCGACTCCGGCGCTGGCACCGGCCCGGCGTGCTGGTCATCGGCGATGCCGCGCACTGCATGTCGCCGGTGGGCGGGGTCGGCGTGAACCTCGCCGTGCAGGACGCGGTGGCCACAGCCAACAGACTCGTCGAACCACTGCTGAGCAGTCAGCACGGCGGCACACCGGTACCCGATCGAGCGCTCGCCGCCGTCCAGCGGCGCAGGACGGCGCCGACCGCGGTCATCCAACTGCTGCAACGTGCCGCACTTCGCGCCGAAACCAGCGGATCGACACCCCCGAGAACGGGGCTGACAGGCAACGGGTCGAGCCTCGGCATCAGCCTCGTCGCGAAGCTCATGGGACGTCTGATCGCCTACGGATTCCGCCCGGAACGCGTGCGCAGTACACGAATCCTCGCCCCGGCCAATCAAAGTGAAGGGAACTGACGTGGCCGGGGCCCGGCGGGGTCCCTAGCGGAAGTGCGGGTAGTCCTGCACCCAGTGGAATCCGCGGCTGCGCAAGGGGAAGCTGTCGGGGTCCACGCGTTCCAGGGTGATCGTTACCGCGCGGTCGCGCAGGGTGCCGTGCAACGACAGGCGGTCCGGGGCGGGGCGGTCGGTGGACAACTTCGCGAACGGTGGATCGCCTCCGGCTCCACGGCCGTTCGCGTTCGTCGTGGTGAGTTCCACCTGTCCGCCGGGGTGGAAGACGGCACGCGCACGCACGAGTTCGCCGTTCATGCGCTGGTAGTTCGCTTCCTCTGGATCATCGAAAACTATTCTCTGCCAACGGTTCTCGTCGGTCGTCAGCGGTGGTACGGGCTGCCCGTCGAGGGTGAAATCCCGGACGTCCCAGATGCCGTACAGCTCGGACTTGGGACTGGCGGCGCCGTACTGGTCCTGCCAGACCACCCAGCGGTCGTATCCGTCACCCAGCGCGACCCAGAGGCAGAGCGCGATCTGAAGCCAGAGCGCGACACGGTTCTTCCGATCGTCGGCGAACAGCGCGGGTGGTGTCAGCGGCTCGCACGCGCGCTGCCGCACGAACACATCGGCCAGTCGCCGCAGGTACGGGGCGAGCAGGACCAGGCTGATCAGTAGCAGGTGCGCGGCGAGCAGCTTCTCCGGGATGTCGAACGTCATGTTCATCAGCAGGATCTCGGCGGTGCCCGCCAGGCTCACCGCGGCGCCCAGCACCGCGGTGCGCGGTATGAACAGCAGCAGCCCGGCCACGACTTCCACTGCACCGAGGGCCATTTCGTACGGATACGAGCTGCCGACCTGCAGCCACAGCACCGAGGCCGGGCTCAGATCGCCGTACGGCTGCAACAGCTGCGCCAGCGTGGGGCCCGGCATCTGGGTGGGGATCAGCTTGGCGAACCCGAACGACAGCATCTGCCCGCCCAGGCACACCCGCAGGAACAGCGTGAACCAAGCCAGCAGCCGGGGATGGGAGGCTCGATGGTCGACCAACGTCCACACCGCGGTGGCCACGACGGCCACGACCAGAATCACGAACGCCAGCACCCACATGGCCGTCTGGTCTCCGGCGCCGGAATCCTCGTGCAGCACAGCGTCGATTCCGAAGAACGTTCTGCCCGCCCACCCGGTGACGGGGTCGGTCACGGTGAAGAACCACGGCCCGCTGTACCCGCGCACCCAGCGTCCGAGCAGGCCCAGCAGCGCGAACGGAATGTAGACGACGAGCAGGCAGAACAGGCCGAAGTAGACCGTGCAGAAGCGGAATGCGATTCGCGTCGCCGGATGCCAGTTATCCTGCGCGACAGGAGTTTCGGCCACCGGTGCCGAACGATCGGAATTCATGCCCACAGTCAAGACACCGTGGCGTTGCCGACGTGTATGCGGTTTTCGATACGCCGCCGATACATGCGATTTCGTACCTTGGCATCGTGATCAGTGACCGCTGATCGTCCGATTCGCAGCGACGGGCAGTTGCACGGTGACCCGCAGCCCCCCGGTGGGTCGCGCGGCGAGAGTGAGCGTTCCGCCGTGCGCGTGGGTGATGCTGCTGACGATCGCCAGGCCGAGACCGACACCCGCGTGGTCGCTGTGCACGCGTTCGGTGCCACGCTGGAATGGCTCGGCAAGCGTGGAAACCACAGCGGGAGTGAGCTTCTCGCCGGTGTTCTCGACGGTGAGCACCACGGTGCCGGGATGAACGCCGGTCGTGACCCATGCGGCTCCGTGTTCGGGCAGGTTGTGGACGATCGCGTTGTGCACGAGGTTCGTCACCACTTGCAGCAGGAGGGCGTGTGAGCCGACGGCGGCCGCGATCTCACCGGAGGTCTCGAGGAGGACGCCCTGTTTCTCCGCGAGGGGAAGCAGTGTTTCGGTGGCTTCCTCCGCTATCAGGGACAGGTCGACGCGTTCCCGGCCGAAGGACCGTCCGTCGACGCGGCTCAGCAGGAGCAGTGCTTCGGTGAGGTTGATCGCCCGGGCGTTGACGGCGGAGAGGAGGGCGATGAGTTTTTCCGTGTCCCGGTTCGGGTCTTTGCCGGCCACGTCGAGGAGTGTCTGCGTGATCGCGAGGGGGGTGCGCAGCTCGTGCGAGGCGTTGGCCGCGAACCTCCGCTGTTCGGCGCTGTGCGCTTCGAGCTGGGCGAGCATGGTGTCGAAGGCGTCGGCGAGTTCGCGGAACTCGTCCCGGTGCCCCGGCAGCCGGATCCGGTGGGAGAGAGAGCCTTCCGCGGCCGAGCGGGTGGCGGCGGTGATGCTCGCCAGCGGCGCGAGCATCCAACCGGCCAGGAACCATCCTCCGGTGAGCCCGACCACCAGCAGAAGTATCAGCACGATGACCATGAACGGAACGAATCCGCGCAGCAGCGCGCTCTTGTCGATCCAGAGGCTGCCGGTCGTGCTGATCGCGTCGGCGGGGATGAATTGCAGGTAGAAAACGCATACGGCGACGAACAGCGCCATTCCGACGATCATGATGAACCCGGCGTAACTGAGGGTGAGCTTGAGGCGAACGCTCAATCCCGGGGGTCTGCTCGGGGTCTCCATCGTCAGCCCCGATGCTCCGGGCCGGTATCGATGCGGTAGCCGACACCGGCCACCGTAGCGATGAGCCAGGGTTCGCCGAGGCGCTTGCGCAGGGCCGAGACCGTGATGCGTACGGCGTTGGTGAACGGATCGGCGTTCTCGTCCCACGCCCGTTCCAGCAACTCTTCGGCGCTGACCACGCCTCCTTCGGCGTCGACGAGCACCTCGAGTACGGCGAACTGCTTGCGGGTCAGCGCGACGTAGCGGCCGTTGCGGAAGACCTCACGGCGGAACGGGTCCAGGCGCAGGCCCGCGATCTCGCGCACCGGCGGCCGGTTGTGGCCTCGTCTGCGGTCGAGTGCCCGGAGCCGGAGCACCAGCTCCCGCAGCGCGAAGGGTTTGGTGAGGTAGTCGTCGGCGCCGAGCTCGAACCCGGTGGCCTTGTCGTCGAGCCGGTCGGCGGCGGTCAGCATCAGGATCGGCATCCCGCTGCCGGAAGCGACGATGCGCTCGGCGACCTCGTCACCGGAGAGCTTGGGGATATCACGGTCGAGGACCGCGATGTCATAGCTGTTCACGCTCAGCAACTCCAGAGCGACTTCACCGTCCCCCGCGATATCCGCCGCAATCGCCTCCAGGCGCAACCCATCGCGGATGGCATGGGCCAGGTAGAGCTCGTCCTCGACGATCAATACGCGCACGCTCTCGATGCTACGAACCCGTACATATCGTCGGCATACCGAAACGAGACTGCGGCAGTGGGCGCGATGTGGGAATAGTGGAGGGATGGCCGATACCACCAAGATCACCGATCTCACCGGACCCGGCCGCACGGATGCGTTCGGCATCGGCGGAACCGACCTCGGTGTCGTCGCCGCCGCACCGGACGGTCGGCTGGTCGCCGTCTTCGGCGACAGTTTCGACCGGGCCACGGTGGGCGGGCCCGGTTGGCGTTCGCCGATCGCCCTGTTCGCCGATCCGGACACCGTGGCCGGCGGGCTGCGCTGGACGGGGTCCGGCGGCGACGCGAACGACTACGCCTGCCAGCTGATCGAGTACCCCAGGTCGGGGCTGCTGCGCCGGGCGCGATGCTCGACGATGCTGCCGACCGACCTGATCACGCTGGGCGACACGATGTATCTGCACGTCATGGCCTGCCAGGGGCTGGGCAACGTGCTCTGGACCGAGATTCTCGCCTCGACCGACAACGGAGTGACCTGGTCGAGCACCGGGGCCCGGTGGCCGGGCGACGCCTGCGGCGGCCTGTTCCAGATGCTGACCTGGGAGGTCGCCGACGACGGGTACGTCTACGCGTACACGACCGGATTCCGGCGCGACGCCGGTCTGCTGCTGCACCGCGTCCCGGCGCGCTCGCTGACCGATCCGGCGGCCTGGGAGCCGTGGGGATTCGCCGACGAGCGCTGGGCCTGGGGCAATCCGCCGACACTGACCCTGCCGGGCGCGTTCGGCGAATTGTGCCTGCGCCGGGTGCCCGGTCCGGACGGGCGGCGGCACTGGCTGCTGGTGTTCTTCGACGCCGGTCACTATCGAATCGACGCACTCCTGCTCGACGCCCCCAATGCCGATCTGTACCGCGCACCCCGGACAACCGTGCTCGAGGGCACGGCCTGGGAGGCCGAGCACCACGCCACCGGCCGAGTCGCCCAGCTCTACGGCGGCTACGTCATCCCGGGCTCCACCCTGTCCGAGCTGCATCTCGTCGTGAGCCAGTGGAACACCGCCACGAACTGGCCGTACCACGCCATGCAGTTCCGCGCCGACGTCTCCGGACTGCTGCACTAGGTTCGGCTGATCGAGCGCGCGATCAACGGCGTCGACCTGCTCGACTACGCGGGGGTGCCGGACTGCCGGACCTCGGCCGATCACGCGACCGCCGCAGGCGACACCGAGGCGTGGATACCGGGGTTGCGCTGCTCGGTGGCGGACAGTCGCTGCTCACGCCGGGCCAGGATGATCATGACGGCCGGAAAGAGCAGGTCGCAGACCAGGACTCCGCCGGTGTTACCGGGAGCGTGGTCGCCGTGGGCGAACCATTGGTAGACGTGGCCGATCAGCGCGCCCCACAGGAACATTCCGGCGCCGAGGCCGATGGTGATGCGCTCGCGAGCGGTGGCCGAGGCCGAGGCGGCGCGGAAACCCAGCACGGCGAGCCCCAGATTGGCGAAGGCGATCTCGAACTGGAAGGGGGACGGGGTGAAGCCGATGGCGGTGGCCATGACGTCCGGGGCCGTGAGGAACGCGATCGTCATCCACAGGCTGCCGCAGCCGAGCGCGGCGACGGCCCACCACCGCTGCCACGTGTGCAGTGCGGCTCGGCGGGAGGGGCTGTGCCGAGTGCGGATCAGGGCGCCGACTACCGCGATCACTATCCAGATCAGTGGGAAGGCGGATTGGGCGAGGTAGGGCATTCCGTTCATACCAATGAGTCTTGCATGGTTAATATTAACCAGTCAAGACTCATGAGAGTGCAGCAACTACCTGGGCGACTCGAGGAGCTTGGCCAGCTGGGCGGTGTCGCGCAGGTAGCGTTCGTACGGGAATCCCGCCTCGACCAGGGCGTTGCGCAGCTCGTCGTAGAGCGGCTTGCCGCTGGAACGGAAAGCGCCCCGGCCCGCTTCGGTGGTGCTGACCAGCCGTCGCCGTCCGTGCTCGGGATCGGGGTCGACCCGTACGAATCCGGCCGCTTCGAGTGGGCGCAGGGCCCGGCTGATCGCCGGATCCGATACCGACAGCGCCTGCGCCAGCTGATGCTGAGTCACCGGCTGGATATCCTCCAACATCCCCAGCAGCCGCATCTGGCTGTAGCTCAGCTCGCCGGAGTCGTCCACGCGCCGCCGCGTGGCCTCTCCGAGCAGGAACACCACGCGGTGCAGCAAATCGCCGAGTCCATCATCCACGGCGCGAGACTACCAGCGTCTTGACTGGTTAATATTAGCCGCGCAACACTTACGCCCGGCGGCCAGGCGAACCTTCTATCACACCACGGCCCTATTCCATGTCATACCAAGGGATTACATTCAACGAGAAAACGGCCGTTAGCTTCGGGTTCTATGACGACATCGGCCTTGGTCCCAGAGTCAGTTTCACGATCGTCGCGGCGGGGCGCCGAGGGTGATTACGCCCGGCTGCTGCGCCGGATCTCCGCGGCGGGGCTGATGGAGCGGCGTCCCACCTACTACGCGATCCGGCTCGGGCTTGTCGGATCGGCGTTCGTGGGCGGATGGGTGGCGTTCTTCCTCGTCGGAGACTCGTGGTGGACGCTGTTGGTGGCGGCGGTCATGGCCGTGACGTTTGCCCAGGTCGCGCTGGTCATGCACGATGTCGCGCATCGGCAGGTCTTCCGGCTGCGGCGGCCGACGGAGATCGTGGGCCGGGTCGTCGGCAACGCCGGGATCGGCCTGGCGTACGGGTGGTGGCAGGACAAGCACACCCGGCATCACGCCAATCCGAACCACGAGGAGCTCGATCCCGATGTGGCGCCCGACATTCTGGTCTGGTCGCAGCGCCAGGCGCGGGCCAGCCGCGGCCTGCCTCGGCTCATCGGGAAGGCGCAGGCGTTTCTGTTCTTCCCCATGTTGCTGCTGGAGGGCCTGAACCTGCATGGGTCGGGCGTCCGCGCGCTCGCGAAGCGATCCGTCAAGCACCGCGCGCTGGAGGGCGGGCTGCTCTTCGGCCACTTCGCCGCCTATCTCGTGGCCCTGTTCGCAATCCTGCCCGCCGACAAGGCTTTTGCGTTCCTCGCCGTCCACCAGGCGCTGTTCGGCCTGTACATGGGCTGCATCTTCGCACCGAACCACAAGGGCATGCCGACCCTGACCGGCGACGATCGCCCGGACTATCTCCGCCGACAGGTGCTGACCTCACGCAACGTGCGGGGCGGAGCGCTGACCGATATCGCCCTCGGCGGACTCAACTACCAGATCGAACACCACCTGTTCCCGAGCATGCCGACGCCGAATCTCCGTGCCGCCCAGGTGATCGTCCGCGACTACTGCGCCGAGATCGGCGTTCCGTACCACGAGACGGGACTGATCGCCTCCTACCGCGAGGCGCTGCGGCACCTGCACCACGTCGGCGCGCCCCTCCGCACCGCCGATCACAGCCCGGACCCCGCGTGAGGAACCACCTCGGTTGTCCGGAGGCGGCCCGATGTCGTCGCGAGTAGGGCTGCGGCGGCGGCCAGGATCATGAAAACGACTTCCGCCACATAGGATTTGGTGAAGCCGGCGAGGGTGGGAACCCCGCCGTGGCGGTTGCTCGCGATGAGCGTCGAGACGACCTGGGTTCCGACCGCGCCGCCGATCATTCGGATCACCTGGTTCATCCCGGTCGTCTCGCCCACCTGTCCGCCGGGCGCGGCGTGCACCACCACCGTGGCCAGCGCCGAGGTGGCGATCCCGAGGCCGAATCCGAAGACGGCCAGGCTGATCATCATGTCGAGGGGATGGTGGTAGCGAACGGCCATGTACCCGCTGCCGACGGCACAGATCACGCATCCGGCGACGAGCGCCGCGAGGAAGCCGAGCCCGCGGGCGATGCGCCCGGCGAGCGACCCCGCGACGGCGATCGCGACCGAATACGGAAGCATGTACAGGCCGCAGACGAGTGTCGTTGCGCCGTAACCGAATCCGGTGCTCGTCGGCAGCTGCGCGAAGATCGGGTACACGGCGGTCGACGAGAACATCGCCGCCCCCAGCAGGAACGCGGTGATGTTGGTCGTCCACAGCGCGCGGACCCGCATCAGGGATACGTTGATCAGCGGGCGGGTGCTGATCGACTCGGCCACCGCCCACAGCGCGCAGACCGCGGCGCCGCCGAGCAGCAGGCCCAGTGTCGGCCCGGACGTCCAGCCCCAGGACGAGCCCTCACTGAGGGCGATCAGGAGGGCCGCGATGCCGATCGTCAGCAGGGCCGCGTTCACCCAGTTCACCCGCCCGCCGGGACGCACGGGCGATTCGGCGATGAACACCCGCGTGCCGACGATCGCAATCACGGTGAGCGCGAGGGGAATCCAGAACAGCCACTGCCAGCCGGGCCCCGCCGCGACGAGACCGGGCAGGATCACGCCGACGCCGGCGCCGACCCCGATCATCGCGGATACGGCGCCGATCGCGTGACCCACGCGTTCGTGCGGGAGCTCGTCGCGAATGATCGCGAACGCGAGCGGCAGGAGTCCCCCGGCCATGCCCTGCAGTACGCGCCCGGCGACCACGACGGGTAGGACGCCACCGACGGCCGAGATCAATGTTCCCGCGGCCATCAGCGCCAGGGAGACGAGCAGCATCCGCCGCTTGCCGAACATGTCGCCCAGCCGCCCGAGTACCGCGGTGCCGACCGCCGCGGCCAAGAGGTAGGCGGTCAGCAGCCACGTCACGTCGCCGACCGAGGTGTGCAGTTCGTGTTGGAGCAGGGTGAGCGCCGGGGTGACGACGGTCGCGAGGATGCCGTAGACCAGGACGCCGAGCATAAGCGCCGCGACCATCCAACCGGTGCGCACCCTGCGCTCGGATACCGATACCGAGGCATCATCCAAGGCATACATTTGTTGTCCTCCAAAGGAATTGGCGACGTCTGTTCGATGCCCACCGTAAGGTGACCTTCCTGCCGCACAGCTGCCGACAACTACCCCGAATCGGCCACCGATGTCCTTGTGGCCGAGGTGGATTCCGTTCGATCAGCTAGCCCTGGAGATAGGTGCCCGGCGTCCGGCCCGTCGACCGGCGGAACGCGGCGATGAAGGCGCTGGGTTTGCGATAGCCGACGGCCCGCGCGGTGGCACCGACGGAGCGGCCGTCAGCCAGGTACCGGGCCGCGGCCCGCATGCGGACGTGCGTGCGCCACTGCGCGAAGGTCAGACCGGTTTCACTGACGAACAGGCGGGACAGCGTACGGACCCCCGCATGCACCTGGTGCGCCCAGAAAGCGAGGTCGCGGGTGTCGCTCGGGTCGGCGACGATCTGCTCGGCGATCGACCGCACCCGCGGATCCGTGGGCATGACCACGTCGATGACATTGACGGGCAACGGCGTGAGGAGGTCGAAGACCAGCGGTTCGGCATGCCTGCGACCGGGATCGTCCGGATCGGCCGCGTGCAGGTATAGAACCAGCTCGCGCAGCAGGGGGCCGGTGGATACGCCGGTGGGTTCGATCCAGGAGACGGGGCAGCGGTTCGGCGCGAATCGGACGACGCAGAGCTCGCCCGCCCGCAGGGCCGTCTCCGCGTGCTCGATCCCGGGCGGCACCCACAGGCCGTATCCGGGAGGGACGAGCCAGTCGCGCGCGGGGGTACTCATCGTCACGGTCGCGGTGGCCGACCACAGCAGCATCGCTTCGTCGTGCGCATGCCAGCCGATGGTTCTGCGCGCTTCCGCTCCGTGTCGATCGATGCGCAGGATCGGTGACTCGGTGATCTCGACGAGATCCATTGCGGCCCTTACCGAGCGGCTTCTGTCTCAGCCAACCATGCGCGGCCCGCTTCCAGGATCGCCGCCTCCTGCTCGCCGAACCGGGTCGGAAATGTGCCGGTCACCGGGTACCCGGCGGTTTCGAGCAGGTAGGCGAGTGCGGCGTACTCCCGGGGATGGCGGCCGGACAGCGATTCCGCGTCGATGTCCGGGGCGCCCGCGACGCCGAACGGATAGGTGAATCCGCCCATGTCGTAGACGGAGTCGCGATGCTCGATGCGCCAGACCCCTGCGCGTCGGCTCATGCGATCGAGGAAGCGGTTGTGGATGGTCGCGCCGATCGGCACATCGGCGAGTTGCGCGAGGAGAATCGCGTTGGTCTCGACGAATGCGCGGTCCCCGGCGAAGCGGATGGCGGGAGCGCCGAGGAAGTGTTTGCTGCGCAGGCGCCCATGCCCCATGCGGCGCGAGCCGTCGATGAAGTCGCGGGCCGAGCCGGAGAACCACAGGATCCGCAGCGTGGCGTCCTCGTGGAACAACTCGGCCAGCTCGTCCCACCGCTCCCTGTCCCGATGGATCCAGCCGGTCGTCAATTCGGCGATCGCCTGGCGGTCTTCGATTCGGTTGTCGCCCATGGAGTCCTCCTTGCCCATGGCTCCACTGTTGTTGATCAACACCTCGACAACCACCGGTAAAATGACAATCTATGCCAGAAACCCGCCAGTTCGTGCCCGCGCCGGAGTCCGCCCGGCTCTGGCTGCACGGCGGACGCATGGCTACCCATCGGCACCCTCGGGGCCAGCTGATCTACCCGTCGCGCGGGATCCTCTCGACCACGACGGAGAGCGGCGTGTGGATCACACCCGCCAACCGTGTCAGCTGGACCCCGGCGGGCTTCGACCACGAGCATCGCGCGTACGGCGAAACCGACGTGCGGACGCTGCTGCTGCCGAAGGCCCTGTCCGGCGCCCTGCCGGACCGGCCGACCGTATTCGCCGCCTCACCGCTGCTGCGCGCGGCGGTGCTGCGGCTGACCGGCCCTCGGAGACCGGCGAAGGATGCGGCGCTGCGACTGCGCCGGGTCATCGTCGACGAACTGCTCGAAACGCCCGAGCAGCCGCTGCACCTGCCCAGACCGCGCGACGACCGGCTCCGCGCGGTGACCGACCTGCTGCACACCGACCCCGCCGACGGATCCTCGCTGACCGAACTGGGCCGGGTCGTCGGGGCCGGGGAACGGACCCTCAGCAGGCTGTTCCATGCCGAACTCGGCATGAGCTTCCATCAGTGGCGCGCCCAACTGCGCGTCCAGCACGCTCTCGTGCACCTCATGGACGGCCGCAGCGTCACCCGGACATCCAGCCTGTGCGGCTGGGCCAACACCACGAGCTTCATCGACGCCTTCACGGCGATCCTCGGCCAGACCCCCGGCCGCTACCAGGCGAGCCTGCCACGCGACGGGTTCGCGCAACCGGAACCTTGATTCGCAAATTACTGGGGTTCAACAGTTTTCATCACGTCGTCGGTTCGAGTTCGACTATCGGGATCGTGCGCTGGGTCTTCTGCTGATGGGTGGTGAATCGGCCCTTGTTCACGGCGTCGAGGATCGACCAGCGGCGGGCGTAGTCCGGGTCGGCGGGGAGGGTGATGCGGGCCCGGGCGCGGCGGGTGCGCGGGCCGATTCGGATCGAGCATTCGGGCCGGGCCTCGAGATTGGCCAGCCAGTCGGGCGGGGTAGGCGCGCCGCCGGCGGAGGCCACCACCAGGTAGGCCCGGCCGTCGCGGGCATAGGTCAATGCCGTGGTGCGAGGCAGGCCGGATCTGCGGCCGACGGTGTGCAGCAACAGGGTCGGGTTGCCGAACAGGAGACGGTGACCGGCCAGCCCGCGGGAATTCTCGTAGATCCACTTATGGGCGCGCAGCACCCGGTGATAGAGATCGCTCATGGCCGTCCTCGGTAGCTCGACATATCCCCAATGTAGACACTGACCACAAAGTGGTCAATGCCCACATCGGTTAGGCTCGTGCTCACCATGTCTGCCGATCGCCCGTACCACCACGGTGGCCTCCGCGACCAGCTCCTCGAACGCGCGGAGCAGGCCCTGCGCGAACACGGCGCCGAGCAACTCTCGCTGCGTCGGCTCGCCCGCGAGGTGGGCGTCACGCACAATGCGCCCAGCCGCCATTTCCCGGACAAGCAGGCACTTCTGGATGCCTTGGCGCTCAGGGGATTTCAGCGGATCGGCGAGGCCAATCGCGGCGCGGCGGCCGCGGCCGAGGGGCAATCGTTCGAGCGGCAGTTCCGCGTCCTGGCGCGCGCCTACGTCGACTTCGCCCTCGACAACCCGGCATTGCTCACCCTGATGTTCGCCCGCAAGCACAGCCCCGCCGCGGGGACGGAGGTTGCCGCCGCGGTCGAGGACGCCTTCGCCGTTCCGGTCGCGCTGACCGCCGCGGCCCAGGCGCGCGGCGAGATCGTCGAGGGCGACCCGATGCGCATCGGCTGGACGGTCGCCGTCGCCCTGCAGGGGCTGGTCAGCTTCGTCACCTCCGGGTTGGTCGCCCCGGAAGGCATCGACGACCTACTGGACGAGACGGTGACCCGCCTGACCCGAGGCCTGCTGCCGCGCAACACAACCGGCTGAAGCCACCGCGATCCGATGAACGAGCGCACAACCCGGCATCGCCTGCCCGCGCTGGAACACGAGCATCACGTGTGAAGGGCGACCTGGCCCGAGTCGGCCTGCCAATACTTCCGGTTCAGCTGGGCGTGGCCCGTTCCGGTGGTGTAAGGGACCAGCACCTGCTGGCCGTTGGCCGGGACGAGCTTGGCGGTCCAGGTCTCGGTGCGGCCGGTGCAGTGCAGGGTGATACCCGGCGGGGAGCTGACCAGCTGGATCGTGCCGCTGCCGGTGGTATCCATCTGCGCCGACACATCGAGATAGCCGATACCGCCTGTGCACGTGAAGGTTCCGGTGGCCTGCAGCCCGCCGGGCTGATTCGTGACCACCGGGTTCAGCGTGATGAAGTCGTCGTCCGCGTCGGCACCGGCGGGCGCCGCGCACAGCGCCGTGATCGAGGCGCCCGCGGCCAGGATCAACGCGATTTTTCTTCCGAACATGCCCGCCTCCTGAGGATCCCAGTGCTGACCACGGAAATCCGATCGGCGTGCGACTCCTGCGGATCGGACGACCCCTCGAGCACAATTTCCCGATGGTAGCGGGGGTGCCGGTGCCGATGAGGCGACTCGGGACCAATGCCGCAGGAATTGGGGGCCGGGCCGACTGTCACCTCATGAAGAAGTCGACGAGGGCATCGGCGATCGGGCCGGGGGCGTTCTCCGTCGGGATGTGGTCGGCGCCGGGGATCCGGATGAGCGTGGTGTGCGGGATCTCGAGAGCGAACTTCTCCGCGTACTCGACCCTTTCGAAGCCGTCGTCCTCGCCCCATATCAATAACTTGGGCGTCACCGATTGCCGCAGCGCGGGAACGAGATCCAGCGTGTAGCGGCTGTCGGCGGCGCTCGCCAGCGCCAGCCAGGAGCGGCGGACCCGCGGATCGGTCCACGGATCCACATACTCGGCGATCAGCGCCTCGGTGGCGGCGCCGGCGAGCGCGGATGTCACGGCCTGCCGACGGGCGGCGAGAATGTCGTCCGCCGCGGAGCTGTCCCGGAACCGGGCCACGTGCGGCGCGGGCCAGGAGTCGTAGGACACCGAGTTGACCAGGGCCAGCCGCGAAATCCCCAGCAGCTCATGGGCGAGCAGGTGCTGGGCGACGGCCCCGCCGATATCGTGCGCCGCCACGGCGATCGGCCCGGGGAGCCGCAGCGCCGCGGCGAATCGCACCACCCACTCGGCCAGGGCGGGGACGGTGGCCGTCTCCGGCGTGAGCTCCCCTCCCGATCGCCCCAGTCCGGGGAGGTCGACCGCGACGGGCCGCAGCCCCGCCGCCGCGAGGCGGCCCAGCACCGGCTGCCACACCCGGCTCCAATACGTCCCGTGCAGCAGCAGCACCGGCGGGCCGCCCTCGCCCGCGGTCAGGTAGCTGGCCGCGTGGCCGTCGACCTCGACCGTGGTCCTCCGCACGCCCGTCTCCGTGGTTCCAGTCATGAGACCACTGTGTCCAAGGCTCACCTTCCGGCCAAGTGGCCGAGAAGACATGTTCCATCAATTTTCTGCCACACCGCCGCCGGGCCTGTCAGCGGCCGTATCAGGTCGGCATCAGGGCCGTATCAGCCGGGATCGCGACAGTACAGCCATGAACAGCACAGCAATTGCGGCCTCCGGGCTGCGGAAGGCGTACGGGGACAAGACGGTCCTCGACGGCATCGATCTGAATATCGGCGCCGGTTCGATCTTCTCCCTGCTCGGTCCGAACGGGGCGGGCAAGACCACGACGGTGAACGTCCTGACCACGCTGCTGCAGGCCGACGGCGGCACGGCGCGCGTCGCCGGACACGACATCGCGACCGAGACCAAGGCGGTGCGCGCGGCGATCGGGGTCACCGGCCAGTTCGCGGCGGTGGACGAACTGCTGACGGGAGAAGAGAACCTGCAACTGATGGCGGACCTGCACCGCCTGCGCGGCGGCGAGAGCAAGCGCGTCATCACCGACCTGCTGGAACGATTCGATCTGGCGGAGTCGGCGCACAAGCGGGCGGCCACCTACTCCGGCGGCATGCGCCGGAAGCTGGACCTGGCGATGACGCTGGTCACCAAGCCGGACATCGTATTCCTGGACGAGCCGACCACCGGGCTGGATCCGCGCAGCCGCCGCACGATGTGGGAGATCGTGCGGGACCTGACCTCCGGCGGTGTGACGATATTCCTCACCACCCAGTACCTCGAGGAAGCCGACCAGCTGGCCGACCGCATCGCGGTACTCGACCAGGGACGCATCGTCGCCGAGGGCACCCCCGAGGAGCTCAAGCGCCGCGTGCCCGGCAGCCACGTCCGGCTCCGCTTCACCACCGTCACGGAACTGGATGCGGCGCAACGGATTCTGCCCGGCGCCACCCGCGACGACGAGGCCCTGGCGCTGCGGGTCCCCGGCAACGGCGGCACGAAATTCCTTCGCCACCTGCTGGATCGGCTCGCCGAGTACTCGCTCGAGGCCGAGGAGGTCTCGGTCCACACCCCCGATCTCGATGACGTTTTCCTTTCCCTGACCGGACACGCGACCACGGAGGTTGTCGAAAAATGAGCACCATCACAGCGTCCCTGGCCGATTCGTCGATCATGTTGCGGCGCAACTTCAAACACACCGTCCGGACCCCGGTCACCATCTTCAACGCGGCGCTGATGCCGGTCGTGATGATGCTGATCTTCGTGTACGTCTTCGGCAGCGCCTTCGACGTCGGCGAGGACTACATCGACTACGCGACACCGGGCATGCTGCTGCTGGCCATCAGCTACGGGCTGTCGGGCACCGCGGTATCGGTGAGTTCCGATATGGCGAAGGGCATCATCAACCGATTCAAGGTCATGGACGTCTCCCGCGGCGCCGTGCTGACCGGGCATGTCGCGGCCACCATCGTCACCAATGCGGTGGCCATCGCGGCCGTCATCGGCGTGGCCTTCGCGCTGGGGTTCCGGCCGTCCGCGACCGCACTCGACTGGCTGGGTGCGATCGGCGTCATGGCCGCGACCTCGTTCGCGGCGGCCTGGCTCACGGTCGCAGCGGGCATGGCGGCGAAGACCCCGGAGTCCGCGGGCATGGCCGTGGTGCCGTTGATCATGCTGCCCTTCCTGAGCAGCGCGGTCGTCCCGGCGGACAAGATGGGACAGGGCGTGCGGCAGTTCGCGCAGTATCAGCCGTTCACTCCGATCATCGAATCGCTGCGCGGGTTTCTCGGCGGCCATCCGTCGGGCGGCTACACCGCCGCCGCGCTCGCCTGGTGCGCCGGGTTCGCCCTCGTCGGATACCTGTGGTCCCGGGCCACGTTCAACAAGCGAGCGTAGCCGCGACCAGCTCCTGTGGATCCGCCATCGCACCCTCCGCCATCGCCTCGGTGAAGTCCGCTTCGCCGAGGCGATCTCGTGCTGTCTGCTCGATCCGCGCCCGGTCCGGCAGCGAGCGGTCGGGCAGCCCGCGGACCTCGGCGCTCGCCGCGAGCAGCCGCACGGCCTGCCGGTCCTGTTCCTCGCGCAGCGCCAGGTCCGCGACCCCGACGAGGGTCCGGGCCGTGAGTGGCGCGTATCCGGCCTCGGAGGCCGCACGGAAGGCCGCGGCGTGGTGCTCGCGGGCCTCGCCGAGATCTGCCGCGAGGTAACCGAGCAGGTTTCGGACCTGCGCCCGGACGTTCGCCAGCTCCGAATCGCTGCCCAATATTGTTGTCGCGACGTCGATTTGGCGATACACCTGCTCGGTGTCACCGCTCCACCGGGCCAGCTCCGCCTTCTCCAGGGCCAGCATGGCCAGTGCGTTGGGCCAGGCGGCCCGATCCGCGTAATGCTCCGCCTCGGCCAGGGCGGCCGCGCTCGCTACGGGGTCGTCCAGCAGCCGGTACAGCTGCGCCTGCCGCGATCGGATCCGGGCGACGTCCTCGAGCGTGCCGACCGGGGTGACCACCGTTATCGCCTGGTCGAAAAGTTCACAGGCGGAGGCGAATTCGCCGCGCCCGGCGAGTCGATCCGCCAGTTCGGTCAGCGCGAACGACATCCCCCAGCGCTCGCCGAGGGCGCGGAATTCGGTGAGCGCCGACTCGAGGTACTCGTCCGCCGCCTGCCCGTCCCGGCCGACCACGATCCGCATCCTGCCCATCTGCAGGCGCGCCAGGGCGCGCACCCAGGGGTCGCCGTCGGTGAGCTGCGGCTCGAACGCGGACAGCATCGCGTCCGGACCTTCCAGCAGGCGTTCCAGCGCGCCGATGAGGCCCATCGTCGGGTGCCGGGCCGCGCTGTGCCGATCGAACCGGGATGCCTTGCGGATCCAATCCTGTAGCTGGCTGGCGTCATTCGGGCCGGAGGACAGGAAATGCACCACCAGCGCGTACACGGTGGCGCGGGTCTCGTCCTCCACCTCGCCGGGCAGTTCGGCGGCCGCGGTGATCAGCTCCAGACCCTCGGCCTTGTGGCCGCCGAGCCACCAGTACCAGCCCGCGGCCGCCGCGAGCGGCATCGCTTCGGCCGCGTCGCCCGCCGCGAGCGCGCCGCGCATCGCCGCGGCGATATTGTCGTGTTCGGCCCCGAGCGTGGCGAGCCATTCCACCTGCTCTGCGCGGCGCAGGTGCGGTTCCGCGGTCGCGGCCAGATCGGTGAAGTACGAAAGATGCGCTCGGCGTGCGAGTTCCGCCTCTCCCGACTCCGTGAGCCGGTCCCGGGCGTACTGCCTGATCGTGTCGAGCATTCGGTAGCGCGGGGCGGTACCGTCGTCGACGGCGAGCAACAGCGATTTCTCGGTCAGCGCGGTCAGCAGCTCGAGCACCTCCCACTGCTCGACCGACGCATTGCCTTCTCCCCCATGATCTTCCGGCCCACCCGCGGTGCTCGACCCGCCCGCGATCGAACTGCTGCCCGCACCGGTCCCGCCCTCCCGTTCCTGGGGGCCGCTAGCCGCCGCCGCGCAAACCCGTTCTGCCGCTTCCAGACTCGTTCCGCCGGAGAATACGGCGAGCCTGCGCAGCACCATTCGCTCGGCATCGGTGAGCAGTTCCCAACTCCAGTCCACGACCGCGCGCAGCGTCCGATGCTGCGGGATGGCGGTGCGGCTGCCGCCGGTCAGCAGGCGGAACCGGTCGGCGAGGCGGTCGGCGAGCTGTTCGAGGGACATGGTGCGCAGCCGGGCCGCGGCCAGCTCGATCGCCAGCGGTATCCCGTCGAGGGCCCGGCACACGCGCACCATGGTCGCCAGCGCACGGGGATCGGCGGTGAGATCCTTGCGGACCGCACCGGCGCGGTCCCGGAACAGCTGGACGGCCGGGGAGGATTCGATCTCGGCCGGGTCGGCGTTCGCGGCCGGCAGTGCGAGCGGCGCGACCTGCCACAGCGCCTCGCCGGTGATGCCGAGCGGTTCGCGGCTGGTGGCGAGGATCCGCAGCCCGCGGCATTCGCCGAGCAGCCGGTGGGCGAAGGCCGCCGCGGACTCGATCACGTGCTCGCAGTTGTCCAGGATCACCAGCGTTTCGCGGTCGCGGATGGCCGCGATGAGCCGGTCGATCGGTTCCGCATCGGATCCGCCGCCCAGCAGCGCGTCCCGGAGCCCGAGCGCGGCGAGCGCCGACTGCGCGAGATCACCGTGCGCGCCGACGGAGGCCAGTTCCACCAGCCACGCCCCGTCCGGCAGGTCGTCGAGCATGGTCCGTGCGGTTTCCAGGGCCAGCCTGGTCTTCCCGGAACCGCCGGGCCCGGTCAACGTGGTGAGCCGGTGTTCGGCGATGAGTTCGCGCACCACGGCGACGTCGGCGTATTTGCCGACGAAGCTGGTCAATTCGGCACGCAGGTTGGTTCGGCGATCTTCCTTCCGAGCGCCCACCTCACCGCGCAGGAGTGCGACGTGCAGTTCGGACAGCTCGGGTGAGGGGTCGGCGCCCAGTTCGTCGGCGAGGGCTTCGCGGGCGCGCTCGTACACGACCAGCGCCTCGTTGCCGCGACCCGCCGCGCCGAGCGCACGCATCAGCGCGGCAACCAGCCGTTCCCGCAACGGATCCCGGGCCACCAGCTCGGTCAGCTCGGGGACCAGCTCCGCGCCCCGGCCGAGCCGGATCTCCGCCTCGTACCGATCCTCCGCCGCGGCCGCGCGCAGGCCCTCGAGACGGGTGATCACCGCGTCGAAAGCCTCGCTGTCCCGCACACCGACGTCCTGCAAGGCGGTGCCGCGCCACAGGTCGAGCGCCTCGCGCAGCAGGTCGGCCCGGTGCGCGTCGCCGCCGCCACGGGCCTGCTCGAGGAGTTGTTCGAACCGGACGGCGTCGACGGCGCCGGGCGCCACGGTCAGCCGGTAGCCGCCCGCCTGCCCGTCGAGCGAGCCGTCGGGCAGCAGTCGCCGCAGCCGGGAGACCAGGGCCTGCAGGGCATTCGCCGCATCGGACGGCGGCTTCTCACCCCAGATCCAGTCGACCAGCGTCGTTTTCGGGACCGAGCGGCCGGGTTCGAGCGCGAGCGCGGCCAGCAGCGCCCGCAACCGGACGCCCGGCACCTCGATCGATCCCCCGTCATCTGCTCGGATGTCGAGCGGTCCAAGCATTCCGATCTGCACCGGCCCATTCTGCCGCAGACGGTGTCAGGTGCGTATCAGGGCGGTGTCAGCCGGGTTGGCGACAGTACTCCCATGAACAGCACGGCAATCGCAGCTTCCCCGCTGCGGAAGGGGTGACCGATGGAGATCCGAGTGGACCGCGAGCGCTGCATCGGCGCCGGTATGTGCGTCATGACCGCCCCCGCGGTATTCGACCAGAGCGACGAGGACGGCCGCGTGCTGCTGCTGAACTCCACGCCCGCGCACGATCTGGAACCTGCCGTCGGCGAGGCCGTCCAGGTGTGCCCGTCCGGCGCGATCACCCTCGTCTCCTCCTAGATCCCGCTCCGGCCCGAGCGCCGGTCACCGTCATCTCTACTACTCGATAAGGAAAATCCGATGACTGCTCCTGTCCCCCACGGCCTCCCCGTCGAACGCACCGCGGGCCCCTTCAATCCGCCCGCCGAGATCAGCCGCCTGCGCGAGGCCCGCCCGGTGAGCCCGCTGGTCTTCCCCGACGGCCACGAGGGCTGGCTGGTCACCGGCTATGACGAGGTCCGCAAGCTCATGGCCGATACCCGGTTCAGCTCCCGCCAGGACATCGGCATCGTCCACTCGGTGGAGGACAACCCGGATATGCCCGTGCAGACCGAGCCGTCCCCGCAGATTCCGGGCCTGTTCGTCGCCATGGACCCGCCGGACCACACCCGGCTGCGGCGCAAGCTCATCGGCGCCTTCACCGTCAAGCGCATGAAGCAGCTCGAGGAGCACATCGTCGAGATCACCGAGCGGCAGCTCGACGAGATGGCGAAGCTGACCCCGCCGGTCGACCTGGTCACCGAGTTCGCGCTGCCGGTGCCGTCGCTGGTGATCTGCGAACTGCTGGGCGTCCCGTACGAGGACCGGGCGACCTTCCAGGTCAACTCCGCCAAGTTCCTGGTCCGGGAGCAGTCGCTGGAGGAGAAGATGGGCGCCTACGGCGCGATGACCACGTACCTGGCCGGACTGGTCATGAGCAAGCGCGCCGAACCCGGCGAGGACATCCTGTCCGACCTGGCGCGCGACGAGGACCTCAGCGTCGAGGAGCTGACCGGCATCGCGTTCCTGCTGCTGCTCGCGGGTCACGAAACCACCGCGAACATGCTGGGACTGGGCACCTTCGCGCTCCTGGAGAATCCGGACCAGCTCGCCGAACTGCGCGCCGACTCGGAACTGGTTCCCGAGGCCGTCGAGGAACTCCTGCGCTATCTGTCGGTCGCCGACATCTTCTACCGCTACGCCACCGAGGACATCGAGCTCGGCGGGGAAACCATCGGCAAGGGGTCGACCGTCGTCGTCTCGCTGCTGGCCGCCAACCACGATCCGCGGCGCTTCCACGACCCCGACACCCTGGACATCCACCGCCGGGCCCGCGGCCTGGTGTCCTTCGGCCACGGCATCCACCAGTGCCTCGGCCAGCAGCTGGCCCGCATCGAGATGCGCGCCGGTTTCGCCGGTCTGGTGCGGCGCTTCCCGGCCCTGCGGCTCGCGATCCCCGCCGAGGAGGTGAAGCTCCGGACCGACATGAATATCTATGGCGTTCACGAGCTTCCGGTCACCTGGGCGTAACCGGACCGGTAGCAATCATCCCGAATCACAAGGAGCTCGAGTCATGTCCACATTCACCACCCCCGAGCCGATCGACCTCAGCGTCGAGGTGCTCTCCGGCACCGTCACCGTCGTCGCCTCCGACCGCGGCGACACCGTCGTCGACGTCCGTCCCGCCGACGCGGCGAAGAAGGGCGACGTGCGCGCCGCCGAGCAGACCCGCGTCGATTTCAGCGGCGGCACGCTGACCGTGAAGACGGCCAAGGACTGGCGGACCCACACGCCGTTCGGCGGCAACCCGACGATCGAGGTCACCATCGAGGTGCCCACGGGGTCCCGGCTAAGGGCCGCCTCCGCGGTGGGCTTGCTGCGGGGCATCGGCGCACTCGGAGCCTGTGACCTGGAGGTCTCCGCGGGCGACATCATCGTGGAGCGCCCGCTCGGCTCGGTCACCGCGAAGGTCGCCAAGGGCGATATCCGGATCGGCGAGGCCACCCGCGGCGAGCTGCGCCTGGAGACGGCCATGGGCGAGCTGGAGGTGGGTATCGCCCCGGGCAGCGCGGCGCGGTTGGAGACCAACGCAACCTTCGGTACCGTACAGAACCAGATAGGGCCCGTCGGCCGCACGCAGAACAGCGGCGACACCGTGCACGTCCACGCACGAAACGCCTACGGCAACATCATCATCCACCACACCTCCACCGTCTGATACGCCCTGGCCCGTTCCCGCACCCCGCGCTCTTTCCCGCACCCAGTACAAGCGCTTGTAGAGGGTGCGAGAACGTGCAGGGGGTGCGGGAACTTGGCTCCCGCCTCTTGTGGGGTCAGAACGCGCGCCCGGAGTCGGGTCGGATGTGTCGGGCGTCGACCAGGGCCTGGTAGGCGGCGCGTTTGCGTGGGCAGTCCTCCCGGCGGCAGGTCCGGTGCTGTTGCATGGCGCGATGGGCCTGCGGCACGGTGAAGGGCCGACCCGGCGCGGTGTGCGTATAGGTCACGATCTCGAAGGTGTTCGCGGGCGCCTCGCCGAAGTCGTCGGTCTCGTCGTCGAAGTCGCCGCGTAGCAGTACTTTGACCGCCCCGCCGAAGATCACGACGAGTGCAACGAGGACCAACCAGGCAGTGGCGGTGTTCATGTCTGTCCGACCTGACAGGGGAGCATCGTCCAACGGGCGAAACTCATTCGGGGGGCGACAGTTTCGACGTCGACTATGCACATCAGTGCGTGTAGCTGGATCACGTCGAGATGGCCGGGCGACGGTGTGATCACTGCATCGACGTCAGCGGCGCGCGCTTGGTCGACCAGCGGGAGCGCGGACGGGCCGGGCCAGTACAGGGCATAGCCGAGTCGCCGCGCGAGCTGGCGGATTCTGGCGTTCTCCCAGTCGCCCCACGGGCTTATATTCGGGTCGACCCAAGCGAACGCCGTCGGATGTGTCCTCATAGCGCGTTGCCTTTGCGTGGTTCAGGTGGCGTGGAAGGGGCACCCGGCCCCAGGGAGTTGTTGAGTAGTTCGTCCTGGGGTCGGGGCCTGTCAGCAACCGTCGCAACCAGGGGTATGGATCGGTAGGTGAAAGCGTCGACAGCCGTCTACAGTTCTGGAATGACCGGCGATGCCGTGATCGGTGCAAAGCTCCGTGTTCTGCGGGAAACGGCGGGCTTCAGCCTCGCGGAGTTGGCTACTCGCGTTCCCTACAGCAAGGCGGCTTTGGGGCTGTTCGAACAGGGCCACCGGAGCATCACCTCTGAGGTCGAACGGATGTACATGGAAACTTGCGGGCCGGGGGATCCGGTTACCGTGGTGAGTGTGCTAGGCCGTGCTGACGTTGATAGACGCTCATTTCTGCGACGCGCTGCCTACTCGGTTGCACTCACAGCAACAGGGTTGGCCGCTTTGCCTGACGTGGCTCGAATAGTCGGGGTCACGGAATCTTCTCGGGTCGGTGCGGCCGAAGTTGAAGCCGTTCAACGGGTCACGGACTCGTTCGCTGCCCTGGACGAGGTCAGAGGCGGTGGATTCGGTCGAACGGCCGTTGCAGAGTTCCTGGCTACCGACGTTTCCACTCTGTTGCGTTCCCAGTTTGCCCACGAGTCGATCAAGTCTGAAATGTTCTCAGCGGCAGCTGAATTGGCGTACTTGTGCGGATTCAAGAGTCACGATGGAGGGTTGGACGCCGTTGCACAGCGCTACTACCTTGCCGCACTGAGGCTCGCCCAGGAATCCGGGATACCGGGGCGCGACGCTTGGGTGTTTCGAATTCTGTCTTTGCACTCTGCCGACGTTGGCCACCCTGACCATGCGGTCCCTCTAGCAGAAAGGGCTGTGTCTATCGCTCGGGGGAGATTCGGTCCCGACGCTATCGCTCTGCACGAGGCGGCGTTGGCACGTGCGTATGCCGAGACTGGAAACCAGCGGGGTGCGCGGGAGGTTATCTCGCGGATCCAGCCGGTAATCGACTCGCCAGATATCACAAGCGAGCTTCCCCGCTGGATCGCCTTGTCCAGCCCGAACGGTGCAACCCGGGCGACGCAGACAGCAAAAGCCTTTGCGGCTCTGCATGATTGGGGAAACGCGGAGAGGTATCAGCATCTGTCGGCGCAGGTGTGGAACCCGGGGACGCATCCCCGTATCCATGCGCTGACGAGCGCAGAGACCGGATTGATTCGATGGAGCCTCGGGCGCCATGAAGATGCCGCGAAACTGTGGCGGTCCGCCTTGCCGGTCCTTGACGCGGTGGACTCGGAGCGGACGGCGAACGTCGTTTCGAAGATTCGGAAGGTTGCTCCAGAGTTGGTGGGAAGCAACCGGATAACCGGGCAGTGAACCGTCCCTGGTTTGGGCCCGCTCCAGCCGTCCTTACTGAGGGCATCGCAAGCGATATCAGAAGTGACCGCACTCACCCACAGCGGCCGGTGCGGATATCGAACCCCGCCCTCAGTCGCTTCCGGGCGGTACGGCGGGCAGGAACACGCAGTACATTCGTAGCTGGGTGTCGGCGATGATGGTGTGGCGCTCGTGCTTGTCGAGGAGATACATGGTGCCCGGCGCCAGCGGATAGGTCACCTCGTTATCGCGATCCAGCAGTGTGCCGGTGCCTTCGATCAGCCAGACGGCCTCGACGTAGTCGGGGTAATGCAGCGGGGTCTTCGTACCGGCGGCGACCGTCGTCTCGTGGTACGAGAATCCGACCTTGTCGTCGGAGAGGATGATTCGCTTCGAGGTCCAGGTGTCGGTGTCCACCTGGCGGTCGGTTCCGGTGATGTCATCGGTGGTTCTGACGATCATGGTCGGCTCCCTTCTCCACGGTGTGCAGGAAGTCCAGTAGTTCGTCGACGGCACGGCGGGCCTCGGGGATGTTCTTCATGATCCAGTTGTGCGGCATGGCGGGATATTCGTGCAGTTCGACGGGCATACCGGCGATATCGCCGAGTTCCTTGATGCGCCGGGCGTCGGGGAGCAGGATGTCGCGATGGCCGATGAAGACGACGGCCGGGGCGAGCCCGGAGAGGTCGGCGAAGGCCGGGCTGACCTCCGGATCGTCGAGCGCGCGTTCGCCCGCGTACCACCGCCCCGCCTGTTTCAGGCCCGTCACACCGAGTTCCGGGTCGCGGTCGTCGAGGGTCAGCGAGAGCGGGTCGTCGGTGGCCAGATCGATCCACGGGGAGAACAGTGCGAGGGCCGCCGGTTGCGGCTGTCCGCGCTCGCGCAGGTGGCGGGCCAGGGTGAGCGCGAGGGTGCCACCGGCCGAATCCCCGAACACGATCCGGTTCCGAGGTTCGACATCGCCGGTGACCTCGGTGTACGCCTGCTCGATCATCGGGATGGTGGATCGGTGGTCGTGTTCGGGTGCCAACGGGTACATCGGCATCGAGTAGGTACACCCGACCCGGTCGACCATCCTGGCCGCGAAACGCCAGTGGTGCGCCTCGGGCGCCTCGACGAAACCGCCGCCGTGCATGTGGAAGATGTGCCACGGCGACGTGGGGCCGCCCACGGGCGCGAGGGTGTAGAGGTGGTGATCATCGATCACGCGCCTGGTGACCTCGTACGAATCGGTCACGCGCCGAGGCGGGCGGGAGCGCTCGGGCGCCTGGTGCTCCGGCAATCGTTCGCGCATGACGGCGGGCTCGGCATAGAAGCGCTTGTTCCGCCGCAACCGCATTCGCGCGATCATCGCCCGTGCACGCCATGACGTCATAGCCCCTCCTTCCTGGCTGCGGCGCCGCGGCCACGGTCTGCGGCTACCCGCTCGTCCACTCCGCAATCATCGGCACGGTCGGCCATTGCCTGTGACCGGAAGTACGGATACTCTTTGCAATGTCAGTGAACAGTCGTGCACTAATTTCGATCGACTGGAGCGTGGAGATGAGTCGACAGGGGACCGAGGTCTGGTCGGATCTGACGCGTCGCTGCTCGCGGGCGGTGGCCGAGGAGGTGGATTGGGCCTCGGAATTCGCGCGTGAGGTGAAGGCGGCCACGGCGGTTCGCCTCCGGCGGGCGAATCGCTCGGCGCGCCGGGCGGCGGTGGATGTCGAAGGGGAGCTGCGCGAACTGAACGAAGAGATCGCGGCACTGGCCCTGGGCGCACTGCGCGCACGGACCGACCGGCGCCGCGGCGGACGGCCCCGCGATGTGAGAAGCCGGGTGGCCGAGGCTTATTCGCGCGTCGAGTACGCGGTCGGCAGACGCATCTGATAACGCTATCTCCCTAGTGCACAACCGTGCACTACCTGCCGGGTCCACGGCGAGTCGGTGACCAAAGCGGGCGGAGAGGTGCTTGTATGCGTGAATCGGGTATGCCGAGGCACGGATGGGGTCGGCGCGTTCGCATCGCACTCCGTCCGCGCCGCATCCGATATCCATGCGGTACAGCACAATCCGAGGAGATTCGATTATGCGTAGATCCCGCTTCACCCACCGTTTGGCCGTGACGGCCGCCGCCGGGCTGGTCATGGCCGGTCTGGCGAGTGGCCCCGCCGCCGCGGATCCGGCGCTCGAGTGGACGAGCGCCGTGCAGCACCTGCGGACCGCCGCCGCCGGCAACCCCGCCGCCGAACAGGCCGTGGACCGCTTGATCGCCTCGTCACCGGGCGCCGTCGACGTGGCACTGCCCGCACAGCCGTTCCAGATTCCGGCGCAGTCCGATATCGGCCGCGGCGGCGGGCCCGGCGTCTACGGTTCGGGAATCGCGCTGGGCCTGGACGGATTCCGGTTCGGGTTCTTCGGCGGACCCGGCACCATCGCGCCGAATCAGAGCGGCGCGAAACTCGAGGTGGTGTGGATCAACCTCGCCAACTTCCGCAGCGGAACCAATGTGCTCATCGAGCACAACGACGTTCCCGTGGACACCACCATCCGCACCGCGGTCCTGGATCCCGGCCCCGGCCCGGTCGTGGCCGCGGTCTACGGCACGCTGTGGCACCGCTGGTCCGTGCCGGTGAGCGACGCGAATCCCGATGGCTACCAGTATCAATTGGGCACCGTCTCGGTTCCGTCCTTCGGCGCCGTCTACAACTGATACGCCCGACAGCGGCGCCCGGCCCTCGGGTCGGGCGCCTTCGCGCGAGTATGCGGCGGCTACCCTGTTCGAGGTGGCCCCGACGCACCTTCGCGCACTCGTCGCACTCTGTGTGTCCGCACTGACCGCGGTCCTCGCGACGCTGGCGGCCGCACCGGTCGCCACCGCCGAGACATCCGGCAGCCCAGGGCAATTGGTATCGGTCACGGAGCTCGCGCCGGAGGCCACGCTGCCCGGATCCGGTGACGCCCGGCGCCTGGTGCACTGGTCCACGGGTGCGGGTGAGCGGCCCGCGCTGAACAGCGCCGCCGTGTACCTCCCGCCCGGGGAGCCGCCCGCCGGCGGATGGCCGATGGTCGTCTGGGCGCACGGCACCGTCGGCCTCGCCGACCACTGCGCCTACAGCATCGCGGGACCCGCTCTGCGCGAACGGGATTGGGGCTACCTCGACGCCTGGCTGCGCCAGGGGTACGCGATCGTCGCCACCGATTACGTGGGCCTGGGCACGCCCGGCCCACACCCGAAGGACAACGGGCTCGTCGCGGCCCACAGCGTCGTCGACGCCGCCACCGCGGCGGTGCGGGCGTTCCCCGGCGTGCTGTCGAACCGCTGGGTCGTGGTCGGCCAGTCGCAGGGCGGCGCCGCGGCCCTGTGGGCGGCCCGCGAGGCCACCCGCCGCGGCACCGAGACCGACTACCGCGGCGCCGTCGCCACCGGCGTGCCGGGCCTGCTGGAGAACGCGGTGCTGGCGCTGGGGCCGCACGTCCCGCCGGTGCCGGTCCCGGCGGATACCACGGCCCTCGCGCTGTATTCGCTGTCCGGTCTGCGAACCTCCTTCCCGCAGTTGGACATCGACTCCTACCTGACCGATGCGGGCCGCTTCTGGGTGAACCATGCCGAGCAGGTCTGCGAGTCCGAGCTGGCCGCCGAATTCGCCGCGGCGCCTGTCGTTCTCGGAGACATGTTCGCGAAACCCTTGGCCGCCCTACCCGATGCGCCCAGGCTGCTGAACGAGCACATGGGGATTCCGGTCACCGGCTACGACCGGCCGGTGTTCATCGGGCAGGGCTGGTTCGACACGCAGTCCCCCGCACCCGGCACCCTCGCCGTCGCGGGGCTGATGCGGGCGAACAACCAGGCCCTCACCCTGCGCACGTACCCGGCCGATCACAGCGGCACCCTGCAGCCGTCCCTCGCGGACTCGATACCGTTCGTGCGCCGGATTCTCCCGCCGGGCCGTCCGTAGCCCGCCCGGACGAACCGACGCTGCGGGAATCACCCTGGCACAGAATCAATCCGGGCCGTACCCGCGACATACGCGTCGATCTCGGCCAGGTATCCGTCCCGCCGCGTCTCCGTAATCCACGAGGCCCGGAAGGAATTTCGCGCCAGTTCCGCCAGGCGGTCGGTGGTGAGCCCGGCGTGCTCGGCCAGCGCCAGGTAGTTGTCGGCGGCGTAGGCGCCGAAGTAGGCGGGGTCGTCGCTGTTCACGGTGACGAGCAGGCCGCGCTCCAGCAGACCGGTGATCTCGGCCGCCTTCATCTGCGTGGTGACGAAGGAGTTGGAGACCGGGCAGCAGGTGAACGCGACGCCCCGGGACTCGGCCAACTCGACCAGCCGGTCGTCCTCGACGATATTGGTGCCGTGGTCGAGGCGGTCGACGCCGATGTCCTCCAGCGCCTGACGGATGTGCTCGACCGAGTTCTGCTGGTCGATATCGCAGTGCATGGTCAGCAGGAAGCCCTCGCGGCGGGCGCGGTCGAAGACGGCCGCGAACTTGCTCGGCGGATTGCCGCGCTCGTCGGAATCGAGGCCGACGCCGATGATCCAGTCGCGGTACGGCAGCGCCTCCAGCAGCGTCGCCATCGCGTACTCGGCCGAATAGTCGCGCAGGAAGCACAGAATGAGCTCGGCGGAGATCCCGAACTCGCGGCGGGCGCGCACGATCGCCGAGCGGTACCCGCCGATCACGGTGCCGAAGGGCACACCGCGGCCGGTGTGGGCCTGCGGGTCGAAGAACATCTCCACGTGGCGCACGCCCTGGGCGTGGGCCCGGCGCAGGTACTCGTAGGCCAGATCGTGAAAGTCCGGCGCCTGCTGCAGGACCCGCATGGCCGGGTAGTAGACCTGCAGGAAGGAGGTGAGGTCGTGGAAGTCGTAGGTCTGCCGCACCTCCTCCACCGTGTGTTCCGGCAATTCGATGCCGTTGCGGCGGGCCAGCCGGAACTTCAACTCCGGTTCCAGCGTGCCCTCCAGGTGCAGGTGCAGTTCCGCCTTGGGCAGGCCGCGCACGAACTCCGCTAGATCACTGGGCATGTCTCCATGATCGCCCACCGTCCCGGAATTCGTCGCACATCGATACGTAGGACCGAATCTGTCCTATATGCCGGTCAGGATGGGCTCATGACCGAACTCTCGCTGCGCACCCTGAACCGGACCCTGCTGCGGCGGCAGCTACTGACCGAACGGGTCTCGATGCCCGCAGTCGATCTGGTCCGGCATCTGGTGGCCGTCCAGGGGCAGGAGCCGAACTGGCCGTACGTGGGCCTGTGGGCGCGGCTCGCCGGATTCCGGCACGAGGAGCTGGAATCCCTGCTGCGGGACCGGAAGGTGGTGCGCTCCACCATGATTCGCCGGACCGTGCACCTGTCCACGGCCGCGGATTTCCGCTGGCTGCACCCGACGATGCAGCCGTACGTCGAATCGATGCTGCGGGCGCCCTACTTCTCCGACGAGATCGCGGGCATGGATCTCGGCGAACTCGCCGCGACCGGCCGGGAACTGCTGACCGGGACCACCCCGACCCGACGCGAATTGGGCCGATTGCTGGCCGAGCGGTTCCCGCAGCGGCATCCGGGACGCCTCGCGCAATCCGTCGGGCTGATGATTCCGCTTGTGCACGTGGGAGATTCGGGCGACTGGGGCGGGTGGCGGACGCGCTACGTGTCGGTCGCCCTGGCCGAGGAGTGGATCGGCGAACCGATGGAATCCCTGCCGCAGCCGGAGACGATGGTGCTGCGCTATCTCGCGGCGTTCGGCCCCGCGAGCGTCGCCGACGTGCAGGCCTGGGCGGGCGTCACCCGCCTGGCGGAGGTGGTGGAGCGCCTGCGGCCGCGGCTGCGGTCGCTCCGCGATGATTCCGGCCGGGAGCTGTTCGACCTCCCGGACGCCCCGCTCGCCGATCCGGATCTGCCGGTGCCGGTGCGGTTCCTGCCCGCCTTCGACAATGCGCTGCTCGGCCACAAGGATCGCCGCCGGATCATCAGCGACGAGGACCGCAACCGGATCAGCAAGGAGGCCTCGGCCGGTGTGCCGATGTACCTGGTCGACGGATTCGTCCACGGCCGTTGGGATCTGGAGGGTTCGACGCTGCGCGTCACGCCGTGGCACCCACTGACCGCCGACGACGAGGCCGCGGTGCGGGCCGAGGCCGAGCGGCTCCTGCCGTTCGTGGCGCCCGAGGCCGGGAAGGTCGTGCTGGAGCCGGCCCCGAGGATGTCTCGGTGACGTTCGCGACATGGCGAGCAGGGACGATGGCCATCTACTATTTACGTACGTAGATAGTAGATGCTCAATGGTGAGCAGAAAGAGGCGAGTCCCATGGCACGAGTTCCTCGCGTAACCCTCACCCTGTCCGCGATCGCGGCGATGACGGCAGGGGGTCTGGGCCTCGGCGCCGGGGTCGCCGACGCGGACGTCAGGACCTCGGGGACCCGGCCCGCCGCGGTCTGCCTCTGGGACGGCGCCGCTCACCCGACGGGAACGACCGTCGTCGCGGGTGGCCGCGATTATGTCTGCGGCACAGACGATCTCGGTGCGTACTGGTTCGGCGGGCCGCCGACCGATCGGCCCGACACCGTCGCGGCGCCCGGCTCCCGCACCGACCCCGCCGGGCGGTTCAGCCCCGGCGCCCGGCAGCCCGGCACCAGCTACAACGACTACTGCGTCGGCAGCCAGCTGATCCCCGGCACCGAGGACGTGTATCAGGTAGTCCGCGCGCGGGACGGCAGGCCGTTCTGGAAGGCCGCCGCGCCGATCTCGCAGTGGCGCTTCGATTCCGACGCCGCCCGCCCGGAGCCGACCTGGCGCACGCCCGCGTCCTGCAGCGAGGACAACCTGATCTGACGAGGGTCAGCGAGCCGATGTGACGGCACTCAGCGAGCGCGGTTCAGCTCGCCGAGCAGCCGCCAGGTCCGGCGCTGATCCTCCGGGGTGGTCAGATCGGTCTGGGAGAACACCACATCCGTCGCACCGGCGGCGAAGTACTCCTCGACGCGGGCCGCGACGGTCTCCTCGTCACCGATCACCACCAGGTCGGCAGCCCGGGACACCCCGGACAGCTCGCTCATCCGGGCGTAGGACGGGATGCCGTCGTAGAACGCGGTCTCCTTCGCGGCCGCCTCGCGCGCCCGGTCCACATCGGCGGTGACGACGCCGGGCACCAGGGCGACGATGCGCGGCCGGGCACGACCCGCCCGCTCGGCGGCCCGGACGATCGGCGCCACGACGTGCTCGCCCAGCGCGCGCGGACCGACGAGGAACGGCAGGGTGCCGTCGGCCAGCTCGCCGGTGGCACGTAGCGCCTGCGGCCCCATCGCGGCGACCAGCACCTGCGGCCGCGGCTCGGCGCCCGCCACCGTCGCGGGCATCGGGGTCACCGCGGTCACCGTCTCACCCCGGAATTCGGTTGTGCCCGTGTCGAATACGTCGTTCAGCACGGTGAGGAACTCGCGCAGCCGGGCGATCGGCCGATCGAAGCCGACGCCGAACACCGGCTCGGTGAACTGTGCCGCGCCCAGGCCCAGTCCGAGCGTGAACCGTCCCCGCGCCGCGGCCTGCGCGGTCTGCGCCGCGCTCGCGATCAGCAGCGGGTGCCGCGCCGGGATCGGCACCGCGGACGTCCCCACCTCGAGCCCCGGAACCTCGTGCCCCACCACCGCCGACAGCGTCACGGTGTCGTGCGAGAACAGCTGACCGAACCACAGCGAACCCAGCCCGGCCGCGGAGATCTCCCTCCCGACGGCGACGGCCGCGTCCACGGCGTTCTCGGAGGCATCGAGCGGGGCAGGCGACAGCGCGATTCCAAGGCTCACTCCCCCGCCAACCCCGACCCGAAAGACCCCATTCCGCCACGACCGATTCCCGCCGACTCGACCACCCCGGATCTCCGCGCCCCCGCCCGATGCCGCACCTCCCGACCCACCTCCCGCAACCGCCCGTCCCGCACCCCTTGCTTGTTCCCGCACTCACTACAGCCCCCTACAAGGGGTGCGAGCGCATGCCAGGGGTGCGGGAAGAGTTGGTGCACCGCGGGCCGCCACGCCCGGTCGGCAACCTCGGCGGCACGCTGTCGCGGTCCGGGATCGTGTGTGCGGGCTGTTACGGCGAGACGGCATCGCTGTGTCGAGAGTTGTTGTCCGACAGCGTTCTTCCTGCTCGTCGCGATATCCGCACGCCTCGTGATCGGGGCGGCGAATGTGGTCGCGGGATCCGGACTCCGGGAGGTGAAACACGTTCTGGTAACTCCGCGTGTGCCCGAGATGCATCGCAATTGGCACACCGCTAGTTTCGTTGGGGACGTTCTTGACCCGAACCGGCCGCCCGGTTCGCCTAGCAGTACTGCCTGATGGAGGAAACACCGTGCGCATCCTGCTGGTCGCCAGCGCATTCAACAGTCTCACGCAGCGGATTCACACCGAACTGCGGGACCGAGGACACCGGGTCGGTGTCGAGTTGGCGCTGGGCGACGATCTGCTGCGCGCGCGGGTGGCCCAATTCGAACCGGACCTGATCCTCGCCCCGATGCTCACCACCGCGATTCCGGAGGACATCTGGTCCGAGCACACCGTGCTGATCGTGCATCCCGGGCCGAAGGGCGACCGCGGCCCGTCCTCCCTGGACTGGGCGATCGGCGAGGGCGCGGCGGAGTGGGGCGTCACGGTGCTGCAGGCGGTCGCCGAGATGGACGCGGGCCCGATCTGGGCCTCCGAACCCTTCGCGGTCGGGCCGCACGGCAAGAGCCAGCTGTACCGCAACGAGGTTTCGGACGCGGCGGTGCGCGCGGTGCTGCTGGCGGTCGAGCGCTTCGCCGACGGCCGGTTCACGCCCGAGCCGCTCGACTACGACCGTCCCGACGTGCGCGGGCGGCTGCGCCCCTACCACTCCCAGCAGTACCGCCGGATCGACTGGTCGGCCGACGACACCGCCACCGTGCTGCGCAAGCTCCGGGCCGCCGACTCCCAGCCCGGCGTGCTGGACGAGCTGTTCGGGCGGGAGTTCTTCGTACACGGCGGCCACAACGAGGACCGGCTGCGCGGTTATCCGGGCACGATCGTCGCCACCCGCGACGGCGCGATCTGCCGGGCCACCATCGACGGCGCGGTGTGGCTGCCGCAGCTGCGGCCGCGCCGCACCCCCGGCGGCCCCGTCACGTTCAAGCGGCCCGCCGCCGACGCGCTCGGGCCCGACCTGCTGGCCGGCGTGCCGGAGGTCGGGGTCACGCCGTTCGAGGCGGCCTCCCGCGACACCTGGTCGGAGCTGCGCTACCGCGAGCACGGCGAGGTCGGCTACCTGGAATTCGCGTTCGCGGGCGGCGCGATGAGCACCGGCCAGTGCCGCCGCCTGCTGGCCGCCTACCGGCAGGCGTGCGAGCGCCCGGTGGACGTGCTGGTGCTCGGCCCGGACCGCGACTTCTTCTCCAATGGCATCCACCTGAACGTGATCGAGGCGGCCGACGATCCGGCCGAGGAGTCCTGGCACAACATCAATGCCATGAATGACCTGGTCGAGGCCATCCTGACCACCACCGACAAGCTGGTGATCGCCGCGGTGGCCGGTAATGCCGCCGCCGGTGGCGTGATGCTGGCGCTGGCGGCCGACGAGGTCTGGTGCCGGGAGTCGGCGGTGCTGAACCCGCACTACCGGCTGATGGGCCTGCACGGATCGGAGTACTGGACCTACACGCTGCCCCGCCGGGTCGGCGCCGAACAGGCCGACCGCCTGACCCGCGAGACGATGCCGGTCGGGGCCCGCGCCGCCGGTCGGCTGGGGCTGGTGGACCGGGTCGTCTCCGGCGGTCCGGTCGAGTTCTGGGGCCGGGTACGCGGGGAGGCCGAGGCCCTGGCCGCGGCGCCGGAACTGGCGGACCGACTGGTCGCGAAGAAGCAGCGCCGCGCCGCGGACGAGGCCGCCAAGCCGCTGGCTGCCTACCGGGATTACGAACTGGCGCAAATGCGCCAGAACTTCTACGGCGAGCACGAGCCGTACCACCGGCTGCGACGAAACTTCGTGCACAAGGTACGTCCGCAGGCGACCCCGACCCACCTGCTGGCTTGAGCCGATGCCCCGGTGTTGCGAAGCTTTCACATTGCAATCCCCAAGATCGACCCACTTGAACTATCGTCCGGTAACGGATTGATTACCGCTTTTGCCCCACTTGGAGAACGCAGTGCTGGAGCTCGACCATTTCAACCATGGCCTGTTGACACCCATCCTGGCCTATCTCATGTCTTTCATCGGCTCCGTGCTCGGCCTCCGCTGCGCCGTCCATGCCCGCTCGTCCCGATGGCCCGGCGGCTGGCTGGTCGCCGCGGCGGTGGCGCTGGGCGGTTGCGGTATCTGGGTCATGCACTTCACCGCGATGCTCGGATTCTCCGTTCAGGGGATGACGCTGCGCTACGACGTGCCGATGACGCTCCTCAGCGCGGCCATCGCGATCGTCGTGGTGTGGATCGGGCTGTCCATCGTGGTGCGGGTGCGGCGCGAGATCCTGGCCCTGCCGATCGGCGGCGCCATCACCGGCGTCGGGGTGGCGGCCATGCACTATCTGGGCATGTCCGCCATGCACGTGGGGGCACACGTCGAATACAACATCACGCTGGTCGCGCTGTCCGTCGTGATCGCGGTGGTGGCGGCGACCGCGGCACTGTGGTTCATGCTGCACGTGCACGGCTTCGGGGCGACGCTCGGCGCGGCGGTGATCATGGGCCTGGCGGTGTGCGGCATGCACTACACGGGCATGGCGGCCATGAGCGCCCAGCACGGCAACCACGGCGCGGTGACCAAGGGTGTCGAACCGGTGCAGCTGCTCACGCCGCTGATCATGACCGTCACGCTGATCACCATGATGCTGATCGTGCTGGTCGGCCTGGCCGAGGTCGACGCCCCGTCGCGGCGCGACTCCGGCGCGGACGACGAGGAGGCGCTCGCCGACAGCGGCCGCAGCTGGCCGCGCCTCGACCCGTATTCCGAGGCGCCGCGGCAGGCTCCGGCCCCGCAGCAGCCCGTCCCGACGGCGGTCAGCCTGCGGGCCGCGAGCCGCGCCGCGGACCAGCCCGGCCGCTCGCCCCGCTAGCTCACCGCAGATCCCGCGCCCGGCACCGGTTCTCGCGGTGATCGGCCCGGTGTGAGCGGGTGCGCGGGGCTGTGCTGAAATCACTGTGGACGCGTGATGGACAGCGACAACGAAGGTCACTCGTGATGGGCAAAGTGTGGCGCCGCAGGCAGCCGGACGACGACTACGGCCTGCTGGTGACCGTGGCAACGGTCTTCGACGAGGTCACCGCCGCCGACGTGCGGCAGTTGCTGCGCGAGCACGGCATCCGATCCACGCAGGCCGGGACCGGCCGCGCCCGCCACCGCATGCGCATCCTCGTCTTCCCCGAGGATGCGGGCCGCGCCTACGACGTACTCTTCCTACACACCACCTGAACACAAGCCGCCCAAGGCCACGCCTGTCATTCCGGCGCATACCTCCCACCCTGCATCTCCGGCGCACCCCTCTCGCCCCTTGCGCTTCCGGCGCACGCCCCTCACCCCCTGTATCTCCAGGGCAGGCCCCTAACCCATCTCACTCCCGGGGACACGCCTCTCCCCCTGCGTTTCCGGCATGCACTTGGCCGGAATCTACTCGCGCACAGGCACATTCACGCTCCTCGCTGCGCATCCCGGCCCAGTGCGGCGAGCCGGTGGAGCACGGGTAGCGCGGCCGATAGAGCGCGCCGTTCCTCGGGCGACAGGTCGGCGAACAGCGGGCGCAGGTGCTCGACTCGGTCGGCGCGCCGCGCGGCGCCGATGCGCCGACCCGCCGCGGTGATGTCCACCAGCGCCGCACGCCGATCGGTGGGGTCCGGGCGGCGTTCCACCAACCCGTCGCGCTCGAGCCGCGCGACGAGCTGAGTGAGCCCGGGCTGGCTGATCTGCTCGGTCTTCACCAGGTCCGACAGGCGCATCGGCCCCGTGCCGGAGGCGAGGGTGTCCAGCACCGACAGCGTCGTGAACGACAACCGCTCCGAACTGGGCAGCCGTATGTAGAAGCGGTTGAAGTTCTCGACGGCCGTCGCGAACACATCCACATCCAGGTCATCCGGGGCGTCGTCCATGCCCAAAATATATCCGATGCTTATATAAGTTCCTTATGTACACTCCGTATCGAACCTCGATTCGCAGCGGGAGCCGACGATGAGCCGACACACGAGCCCCACCCACTTCGCCGAACCGCGACCGTTTCCGTTGCAGCCCATACCGATTCACGTCACCGACGAGGTGCTCGACGACCTGCGGCAGCGCCTGGCGCTGACCCGCTGGCCCGACGACGCGGGCAACGAGGACTGGTACTACGGCGTGAACCGGGCCTATCTGCAGGGACTCGTCGACTACTGGCGCACGGACTACGACTGGCGCGCCGCCGAGGCACGAATCAACGCCTACCCGCACTATCGGGTCGAGATCGAGGGCGTGCCCATCCATTTCATGCGCCGCCCGGGCACCGGCGAGAACCCGACGCCGCTGATCCTCACGCACGGCTGGCCGTGGACGTTCTGGCACTGGTCCAAGGTGGTCGACCCGCTGGCAGATCCGGGATCGTTCGGCGGCGACCCGGCCGACGCGTTCGACGTGATCGTCCCGTCGTTTCCCGGGTTCGGGTTCTCCACTCCCCTGCCGAACCGCCCGGACATGAACTTCTGGAAGGTTGCCGACCTGTGGCACCTGCTGATGACACGAACGCTCGGCCACGCGAAGTACGCCGCCGCGGGGTGTGATGTCGGGGCGCTGGTCACCGGTCAGCTCGGGCACAAGTACGCCGACGAGCTGTACGGCATCCATATCGGCTCGGGCCTGAAGCTGAGCCTGTTCAACGGCGATCGGGCGTGGGATTTCAGTGGCGGGCAACCGATTCCGGAGGGGCTGGCGCCGGAGGTCCGCGATCGGATCCTCGAGTTCGACCGCCGCTTCGCCGTCCACCTCGCCGCCCACATGCTCGACTCCAGCACGCTGGCCGTCGGGCTGTCGGACTCCCCCGCCGGAATGCTCGCGTGGATCCTGCAGCGCTGGAAGTCCTGGAGCGACAACGGCGGTGATCTGGAGAGCGTCTTCGATGCCGACGAACTACTCACGCACGCAACGATCTTCTGGGTGACGAACTCGATCGGGACCTCGATACGCACCTACGCCAACAACAATCGCTATCCGTGGACTCCGTCGCACGATCGGCGGCCCGTGATCGAGGCGCCCACCGGAATCACCTTCGTCGGCCACGAGAATCCACCCGGCGTCACCAGCGATCGTCGCGTCGAGCACTTCCTGACGACCGATCGAGCCGACTGGTACAACCTGGTCAATCCGACGGCACACGATCGCGGCGGCCACTTCATTCCGTGGGAGCTGCCCGGCGAGTGGGTCGACGATCTGCGCCGGACCTTCCGCGGGCGGCGGTAGCGCGGTCAGAAGCGGCGGGCGCCGCTGGCGGGCATTTCCGACAGGTCCGACATCACCACGCCGGTGCTGTTGGTGCCCGCGTGCACCACCTTGCCGTCACCCGCGTAGAGGGCGGAATGGCCGCCGCCGTAGAACGAGACCATGTCCCCGCGCTCGAGTTCGTCCAGTCCGACCGGGGTCCCGGTGGAGAGCTGGCCGTAGCTGGTGCGGGGCAAGTCGACACCGGCCTGCCCGTAGGACCACTGCACCAGGCCGGAGCAGTCGAAGGCGTCGGGGCCCGCCGAGCCGTACCCGTAGGCGGCGCCGATCTTCGATTCGGCCGCCTCGACCGCGAGTTCGCCCCGACTCTTCTCCTGGGTGGCGGCCGGGGCCGACGGCGCGGGCGCCCCGGGGGCGATATCGGACCGGGGAGCGGTCGGCGATTCGGGGATCGACGGAATTCCCGGGGCAGAGAGCATCGACCGGATATCGACACCCGGGAGGGCCGACTGCAGGCCGTTCACAATTCCGGTCACCGCCGAATTCGGATCGGGCACGTTATTCGGGGCGGCATCGGTATCGGGAATGCTTTCCGATTCACCCTCGTCCGGAATCGAAACCATGATGCCTGGAATTTCCGCTGGTGTCTGCACTTCGATCGGCACCTCGATGGATCCGATTCCCGGAATGGACACCGGCTCCGCCGCTGCCTGTCCCGTGGTCAATAGTAGGGCGCCCAGCGCACCGAGCACGACCGCCGCGGCCGCCAGCACCCACCAGAGCATCCGCCGCATGTAGCGGATATATCGGACTTCGTCGGTTCCAGTCATGATGCGGTCCTCCGATCCTCTCATCGAGAGCCGGGTGGCTCTCGAACAAGCTCGAAAAACTTCACCGTGCACTAACCAAACCAGCAGATCCGAGGTGCCATGATTCGCCCGCGACAATACGATTGCAAGGAAATAAGAGGTAATTAACGATAACAAGGCGATAAACAATCGAAAACCAACAGATCTCGAAAGAATGCCCCGCATCGGATTGTTTTCCGATGCGGGGCATTTCGATTCGAACTCAGACGGTGATCTGCTCCTCGATCTCCGTCGCCATCGTGCGCAATTTCGCGGCGAATTCCCGAGCCGCGACGGGATCGCCGGTGGATCCCTTGACCACCCGCCGCGTCAGGGCGGCCAGCCGGGATTCGACGGTGCTGAACAGATCCACCGGGGGTTCGGGCCGATCCTCGGACACCTCGCCGCGCACCCACGCCTGCAGCCGCTGCACCGCCTGGTCGGAATCGAAGCGCTCGGGCAGCACGGCCACCGCCTCGCGCAGCTTGCCCGCGGTGATCTTCACGTCCGCGGCAGCGAGCGTGGCGTAGACGGTGACCGCGGCCTGTTCGCCGTGCGAGGCCGCCACCGGCAGCAACTCCCGGATCTGACCCTCGTTGATGCCCGGCGCCATCGGGTGCAGCTTGGCGGCCAGCGGCCAGGCCCGGATCAGCTTGTGGGCGTAGGAGCGCTGCATATCCCACCGCTGCTCGACATAGTCGTCGAAGGTGTCGTAGCCGCTGCGGTACAGCCGCCCGTCGCGCACGATCTGCAGCGCCCGACCGGCCGCCCAGAATGCCAGGCGCAGCGTGCCGATCGACGTCTCACACGCCGACAGCTGGGCCTGTTCACCGTCGCTGAGCGGTCCGTCACCGGCTGCCGGGAGCGGCATGGTGAGCACGTTCTCCGATGTTTCCGGCGCCGGGCCCGCCTCGGTGGGCACCACGGTCAAGTTGCGTTCCGACCGCCGCCATTCGGCGTCGCGCAGCGGCGAGACGGGCGGCGTGTGTTCGGCGGTATCGGCCAGCGGATTCACGGCGACGGCGGTATTGCCGACGGATTTACCGCCGATCATGGATTTCCTGCGTTGCGGAGGCATCAGGCGGGCACCCCCAGCGCGACGCGGTAGGGGCTGACCAATTCGTCACCCACCTGCCGATATTCGCCCAGATCGTGCAGTGGATTCTCCGCGCCCTCGCCGACTTCCCCATCGGCGGCCTCGCGGTACCACTTCCACGCACTCACATAGGATTCGAAGACCTCGTACCCGGCGTCTTCCAGCTGCCCGCGCTGGGCCCGGTATTCGGTGGAGACGTTGACGCCCTTTTTCATTGTTACCGGAACCTTCGTCATCAGCACCCGGACCCGGATTTCGCGTGCCGCATCGACGGCCGCCTCCTCGGCGGCCTTGTAGGTACTGGGCACTCGTTTCACCTCCGAGGGACTCACGCTCGTCAACAGCACGAGCTCGTCGGTCGAGGGAATTGCGGCCTTGAAGATATCCGCCGATTCTCCTCCGGCATCCACGATGATCACGTCGTAGTCGGCGGCATTGTCGGCGATGCAATCGTCGACGTGCCGGGACGGAAACGCGATCAGCGTGAAGGGCAGATCTATTTCTCCCCTCTGCAGCCGCCGATACCAGGAATATCCGGTCTGGCTCAGCGGGTCGGCATCGATGACCAGCACCCGCAACTCGAGCTCGAGCGCGAAGTAGCCGGCGATGAAAAAGGCGGAGGTGGTTTTCCCGACGCCGCCTTTCAGATTCCCCAGTGTCACCACCAAGGGTTTCGGCAGATCCAGTGATGCAGCAGAATTCGTCACGGACGGTCCTCCTTTGATGAGGAGAGCAACACTGTGCGCCGCCCAGTCTTACACGGATGTAGTTCGAATCCGGAGATTTTGCCCCCATCGCCCGGTGTGTCCAATTGGACACGGAGACAACCCAGCCGTCCCACCCCACTGTGTCCAATTGGACACACCCTTCCCGCACCGGCCCCACAACTCGCGCACCCCGTGCGTGTTCCCGCACTCGCTACAACTCGTGCAGTGGGTGCGGGAACACGCACGGGGTGCGCGAGAGCCGGGGGCCGCGCATCCCCTTGCGCGTGGAAGGTGGTCAAGTAGGTTGACCATTGTTGCTTGGGCGGTTGCCTCGCTACAGTGGGGCCGTGCATCGAGTCTTCAAGTCCACTCCGCCCCCCGCCGCCTGAGCGGGGTGGTTCACGGGCCGGGCGGTTACCTACCGCGCGGCCGTTCCGTAGCACCGGGTCGCCGTAGCCGCTGATCGCGGCACCGGCGCGTAGCCGATCGCGATCGGTACCCACGAGCAACTGCCCCGCGTCGTCGTCATCCCTTCCTTCGACGCAGGAGCACCATCACCCATGTCTGTGGACATTGTCGCGCCCGCGCGCGACCGATCAGCGGCGGCCTTGCTCGCCGCCGGAATCCTCTGGGGCACCGGCGGTCTCGCCGGATCCCTGCTGGCCGCCCAGGCGCAGTTGCATCCGCTGTCCGTGGCGGCCTACCGGCTGCTGCTGGGCGGCGGGCTGGCGGTCGCGCTGCTCGCCGTCTCCGGCGGCCTGCGTGGGCTGCCGCGCAGCCGGGCGGCCACCGCCCGGATCCTGCTGACCGGCGGGCTGCTCGGCTGCTTCCAGGGCTGCTATTTCGTTGCCGTGCACTACATCTCGGTCAGCATCGCGACAATGGTGACGATCGGGATGCTGCCCGTGTTCGTGGCGCTCGGCGCGGCGGTGCGCGACCGGCGGCGGCCCGCCGCGATCACCCTGCTGTCCATCGGTGTCGCGGTGACCGGGCTGGTGCTGCTCACCTGGTCGCCGGGCGCCGGAGCGGGCGGCTGGCGGCTGGGGGCGGGCATCGCCTTCGCCCTGCTCGCCGCGGCCGGGTTCGCGACCCTGACGCTGATCACCACCACGCCCGTACCCGGCCTGGATCCGTTGCGCACCACGGCATTCGGCATGCTCACCGGCGGCCTACTGCTCACCCCGGCGGCACTGGCGTTCGGTATGGCGCTGCCGATCCGGCCGAGCGTGCTACTCACCGCGGCCTACCTCGGCAGCGCCCCGACGGCCCTCGCCTACACCGCGTACTTCCGCGGATTACGCACCGCCGCACCGGTTTTCGCCGCATTGGCCGCCCTGCTGGAACCGCTCACGGCGGCACTGCTGGCGGCACTCCTGCTCGGAGACCGGCTCGGCGCCCTCGGCTGGTGCGGTGCCGCACTGCTGATCTGCGCCCTCGCGATCAGCTATCGGCGATAGCGAACATCCCTGACCCACAGTGGTCCGCACCGGCACCAGGTCCCCCTCATTTCGGACCTGCTGCCGGTGCAGTTGGTCGGGCCGTTACGAGACCGTCGACGAGTCCGTCTGCTCCCCTCCCCTCGCCAGCAGCGAATGACGGCGGCTGTAGCCGAGGTAGATGACCAGGCCGATCGCGAACCACACCGCGAAGCGCCCCCAGGTCTCCGGCTTCAAGTAGGTGATCAGCCAGATCGAGAAGCCGATGCCGACCAGCGGCACGATCGGCATGAACGGGGCGCGGAAGGTGCGGGGCAGATCGGGCTGCCGGTAGCGCAGCACGATCACCGCCGCGCACACCACGACGAACGCCAGCAGGATGCCGATATTGGTCAGCTCGGCCGCCTCCCCGATCGGCAGGAACCCGGCGATCAGCGCGGAGATGATGCCCGCGATCCAGGTGATGCGGGTGGGCACGTGGCGGGTCGGGTGGGTCTTGGCGAACCACTGGGGCAGCAGGCCGTCCCGGCTCATCGAGAACCAGATGCGGGTGACGCCGAGCATGAAGGTGAACAGCACGGTCATGATGCCGACGATCGCGCCCGCCGCGATCAGGCTGCCCAGGCCCGGGAGGCCGACCGACTCGAACGCCGACGACAGCCCGCTCTTCGGGTTGATCTCCGTGTACTTCTGCATGCCGGTCAGCACCAGGCACACCAGCACGTAGAGCACCATCGAGATCGCCAGCGAGATCAGGATCGCCTTGGGCAGATGGCGTTTGGCGTCCACCGACTCCTCCGCCGCGGTCGACATGGCGTCGTAGCCGAACACCGCGAAGAACACCGTCGACGCACCGGTCACCGCCCCGCCGAAGCCGAACGGGAAGTACGGGCTGTAGTTGCCGTTCTTGATGTAGAACGCGCCCGCCACGATCACGATCAGCACCACCACGACCTTGATGCCGACCACGATGGTCTCGAACCGCGCCGCCGCCTTGATGCCCCGCGTGAGCAGGAACGCGATCAGCAGGCACAGCAGCGCCGCGAACAGGTCCACCTTGTGCCCGGCACCCGTGTTGGGCGCCCCGAGCATCCACACCGGCAGCGTGATGTCCAGCTGCTCCAGCAGGAACGAGATGTACCCGGAGATGCCGATGGCGACCACCGCGACGATGGCGGTGTACTCCAGCAGCAGGTCCCAGCCGATGAACCAGCCGACCGGCTCGCCGAGCACCGCGAAACCGTAGGTGTAGGCGGATCCGGCCTTCGGGATCAGGCCCGCGAACTCGGCATACGAGAGCGCGGCCGCGGCACTGGCGATGCCGGCGATGATGAACGAGATCAGCACGGCGGGACCGGCGGTCTCGTTGGCGACCGCCCCGGCGAGGGCGAAGATGCCCGCGCCGATGATGCCGCCGACGCCGATGGCGGTCAGCTGCCACAGGCCGAGGGCCCGCTGCAGGCCGCCGGAGGGCTCGTCGTCGATCAACTCGATGGGTTTGCGGCGGAAGATCTCCCGCATGGTCGGACTAGCTGGCATGTGGTTGCTCCTTGTACTACCGGTTCGGGGCAGTGTAAATGTGAGCGGTAACACGCCTGTTGTCCAGCTCCATGAATGACCGTCGCGGATTTCATCCGACCGAACAACCCCGAGAGCAGCCGGGGTATGCATCCCGCAGCGGGGTACGCAGCTCGCGGCGGGCACGCAGCTCGCGGCGAGGCGTGCATTCGCGCATACGCTGGTTGTGGCCCACCGTCGACGAAAGGCAGCCATGCAGATCGCGATCGTGCTCTTCGACCAGTTCACCGCCCTGGACGCGGTCGGCCCGTTCGACGTGCTGAGCCGAATCCCCGGCGCCGAAACGGTTTTCGTCGGCGAACAGCTCGGGCCGGTGCGCAACGACAACGCGTCTCTCGCGCTGGTCGCCGATCGGACCCTGGACGAAACACCGCGCCCCGATATCGTGCTGGTGCCGGGCGGCCCCGGACAGACCCTGCAGATGGACAATCCGCGGCTGCTCGACTGGCTGCGCGCCGTCGACGCCACCAGCGCCTGGACCACCTCGGTCTGCACCGGCTCGCTGCTGCTGGCCGCCGCGGGCCTGCTGGAGGGCCGCCGCGCGACCTCGCACTGGGCCGCGCTGGACGAGCTGGCGCGCTTCGGTGCGCAGCCGACCCACGACCGGGTGGTGCTGGACGGAAAGTACGTGACGGCCGCGGGCGTCTCGTCCGGCATCGATATGGGGCTCACGCTGATCGGCAAGATCGCCGGTGACGAGCTGGCGATGACGGTGCAACTGCTGACCGAATACGATCCGCAGCCGCCCTACGACGCCGGTTCGCCGCTGAAGGCCCCCGCGGAGATCGTCGAAAAATTGCGTGCCGCAAGCCGTTTCACGGAATAGGCGCAGCTCCGGCCGTGCGCGGGCGGACGGCGGCTACGCCGGACAACCGAACTCAGGCGGGTTCGCTGGTGACGGTGATGGTGGTCCAGCCGCCGACGTGGATGCGGTCGCCGCTGCGCAGCGGCACCGGCGTCTTCGGGGGAATCAGGTCGTCGCTGCCGTTGAGGCTGGTGCCGTTGGTCGACCCGAGATCGGTGACGGTGAGGCCGCCGTCGTCGAGGTGCAGGCGGGCGTGGGAGCGGGAGACTCCGATGTCCACCGGGGCGATACCGAGGTCGATCTCCGGGAGCAGCCCCTGCGACACGCTGCGCTTGCCGATCAGAAAATCATTGCCGTGCAGCACGATTCGCCGTTCCCGGTAGTAGTCGGGAAACTCGACGCGGTCGGCATCGGGCCCCTTGCGGGTCAGCATCCGCTCGTAGAGATCCCGGTCGGCGACGACGGTCGCGACCCATACCGACTGCCGGGCAACAGCTTCCGCTACTTCCGACCGATCGTCGGCCGAGGCACCGAGCGCCTCCACCACCCGCCCCGACGACATGGGCAGCGCCGAATCGTGACCGCACGCCTCGCAGAACCTGCCCGAGATCGGCGCGTCGCAGGCCGGGCATCGGGTCGGCTGCTCCACCGCGGGCGGGGCCTCGCCGATGGAGCTGCCGCACACATCGCAGTAGTCGGTGGCCGCGGAGGCATGGCCCTCGGGACAGGTGGCCGTCATGACTCCTCCTTGCGCACCCGGGCCGTCTTCGTGGATCGAGCATCGAGGGCGCGCTCGTCGAATTCGTCGACACCGCGGCGCAGGCGCACGGTGCCGGTGCGGTCGTCGACCTCCACGACATTGCGCAAAAGCTTTGCGGTGCCCTCGTTTCCGGACTCCTCGGCGAGCTGCACCGCCCGCTGCAGCTTCGCGGTCGCGGTCGCGTCGTCACCCTCCCGGCGGGCGGCCAGCCCCTCCTGCACCGCCTCGGCCAGCTCGGCCTGGCCGGTGTAGTGGGCGACGCGGCGATTGATCCGCGTGGACAGCTCGGTGTCGGTGGTCCACACCGCCTTCACCAACCCCTGCCCGACCACTTCGTCGCCCGCGACAACGCTGATCCGGGCGGCCAGCTTCTCCCGGCCCGGCGCGGCGGGCGCGACCCGGACCTGAACGTGATAATCGCGTTCCTCCGCCGCCCAGGAACCGAGCGGATACTCCCCGACCTGCGATCCGGTCTCGGTGCGACGGTCGGTCAGGTCCTGGAGCGCCGGGGCCACCTGCTTGACGAACTGCACCCGGGCGCCGACCGGCGTCCAGACCCGCAGCGCCAGATCCGGAACCACCTTCGCCATCGATCCCCGCATCATCGTCCGGAAGTCGGCGGTCAGCTCGTCACCGGACCGCACCACATCCAGCGTGCCGAGCATTCCGGACTCGATGGCGCGCAGTTCCTTGACGAGATAATCCTTTCCGACACCGCGGATGTCACAGGTGAAATGCCCCTGCGACTGCGCGATCTCGGATTGCAGCTGCTCCTCCGACTCGTGCTCGTTCTTGCCGTCGGTCAGCAGGATGACGTGCACCTGTGCCTTCGGATGCTGCATCGCCACCTGCCGGGCGACCCCGAGCCAGGTGCCCATCGCGGTGCCGCCGTAGGGCCGGAGCTTGTCCAGCTCGCGCCGCGCGTCCGATCGTGACCCGCGGTCGGCGGCCCGCAGCGGTCCGCGTCGCGGATACACCACCTCACCCTCGTGGGTGCCCTGCACGATCGCGAACAGCGTGCCGTCGGGCATCTCGTCGAGCGCGGCCAGGGTGGCACGCCGCGCGCCGTCGAACCGGTCACCGGCCCCCATGGACCCCGAGCAGTCGATGATGATGATCTCGACGCGTTCCGAGGGCGGGGCCGACACCGCGAAGTCGGCACCGGTCGCCACCGTGACGATGGCGTGCAGCGTGTCGCCTCCCTCGGCGAGGTACGGGTTCTGGTCGACGACGACCGAGATGTCGCCGCCCGCCGCCGAACCGTCTGCTTGCGAACTCATTGCGCACCCCCTGCAGGTATCGATGCCGCGGCGGGTATCGCCGCGAGCGCCACCGTGATGTTGTCGCTGCCCCCGCCGTGCAGCGCGACCTCGACCAGATCTCGGGCGGACCGCAGCGGCGCCGAGGCGGTCGCGACCACGGCCAGTCCGGTGGGGTCGGGCAGGTAGTTCCACAGCCCGTCGCTGCACAGCAGCAGCGCACCCGGCCCGCGTACGCGCAGCGAGTGCACGGCCGTGTCGGCGGGGACGTGCTCGGAATCGGCGCCGAGCCAGCGCATCAGGGCATGCGCCCGCGGATCCCGCATCGCGGTCTGCTCGTCCATGCCGCCGGCGTCGACCAGCAATTGCGCGTAGGAGTCGTCGGCGGTCAGCCGCCGCGAGGCCACGCTGTCGCCGGGCCCGTCGCCGCGCAGCCAATACGCCCTGCTGTCACCGACATTCGTCACGGTGATCTCGAATTCCCCGTCGCCGCAGGCCCGCAGCACCGCCGAGACATAGGTGCACGAGGGCGCGTGGCCGTCGGCGATCGACACCCCGCGCACCGCCTCGAACGCCGCCACCAGGCCGTCGATCACGGCCTCGGCCGCGGTGCGATCCGCGGCGAGGGCGGCCAGGCACGCATCCACCCCCGTGCGGGCGGCCGTGCCCGACGCCACCTGCGGGTCGTCCGAGGTCGATACGCCGTCGCACACAGCGATCACGATCGTGGGGCCGGACGCGTCGTCGAGGACCGCGGCCGCGACCGCGTCCTCGTTGCGCGCGTGCGCTATTCCGCGATCGGTGATCAGCTGCACCACGCCCAGGTCGGCCTCGGCGCGATCGGGCGGCCGGTGCCGTGCGCCACAGCTCGCGCAGTAGCGATCGTCGTCGAAATCCGTTCCGCCGCACTGATCACAGGCGGCCGCGGGATCGATCGTGAGGTCGGGCAGCGCGGCCCGGTACACGGCCAGTTCGCGGCCGCATTCCTCGCAGAACCTGTCGGCCGCCCCGATGCGCTGCCCGCATCCGGGGCAGTGCAGCCCGGTTGCCAGTTCACCCACAACTCCCCCTGTTCCCGCCCTGAGCGCGTGCTGGCGTCGGCCGCTTCACAGCACCGACCTCGGACGGATCGCGTTGGCGCGGTCGACCAGTTCGAACCGCGCCCACATATCGTCGGTCTCGTGGGCGAGGTCGCGGAAACAGCGGTCCAATCCCGCGCGCACCCCGGCCGGGTCCAGCCCGTGCCCCAGGAGCGGATCGGATCCTTCGGCAGTGTGTCCGGCGGACAGCCACTGCAGCGCGGGCTCGAGCACCCGCATGCGCACCAGGGCCGCACGGCTTTTCGATTCGATGACGATCCCTTCGGTCCGGCTGCCGCAGTCGCGCAGCAGCGCTTCGGTGAGGTCGGCCGGATCGCGGCCGGTGAGCAGCGTGTGCACGGCGGCGATGCGAGCCTCGGTATACAACGCCGAGGCGGGGTCGACCTCGTCGAGCACGGTGACGGCGCGATCCCGGTCGCCCGTGGCGCGGCACAGCCGGGCCAGGCCGAAGGCGGCGGCGACGAATCCGCGATCGGTCCGCCAGACCGTCTCGTAATACCGCATGGCGCGGGCGGTTTCGGCCGCCTGCTCGGCGCCGTCGGCGGAGCGGGCCAGTTCCGCGGCCGCGGCCAGCGCCAGTTTGGGCGCCGACTCGCCCGGCAGCGCCTGATACACCGATTCGAATTCCGCTGCGGCGGCGGGGAAATCGGCGCGCAGCAGCTCGGTCATGCCGCGGTACCACGTCAGCCGCCAGTCGTCGCCGAGGGTGCCCTCCAGCTCATCGATGCGGCGCTGCGCATCCCCCGCATCGCCGCCCTCCACGGCGGCGCGGAGCAACCGCAGCGGAATCTCGACCGAATCCGCCTTGCCGGTGACGACCGACCGCAGCCCGGCGGCGAGCGCCGGCTCCAGATCGGCGACCGTGACCCCCGCCGTGGTCGCCAGCAGCCCGGCGCCGGTGTCGGTGGGGTCGACCAGCGGAACCGGCAGTGCCGCAACGATCTCGCGCACCTCGGGTGCGGTATCGATGCCGTAGCCGAATACGCCGCGCGGCGGGCCGAAGTTCACCGACAGGCCCGGCCGCGGCACCCCGTCGGCGGCGGCCAGGACCTCGCGCAGCACGCCGGTCAGCTGGTCGGCCATCTCCTCGGTGGAGGCGAAGCGCGCCTCCGGGTCGGGCTCGGTGGCGCGCAGCAGCAACCGATACAGCGAATCGTGTTCGGCCAGCAGGGGTTCGGTGTCGGGGCCGGGCAGTTCGGCGAAGAACCCGTCGCGCTGCGGCACCTTCATGATCAGCACCGCGAGCGTGCGGCCGACGGTGTACACCTCGGTCGCCACGGTCGGACCGGTCTCGGCGATCTCGGGGGCCTGGTAGCCGATCGTGCCGTAGATGGCGCTGTGCTCGTCGTCCATCGCGATGACCGCGCCCAGATCGATGAGCTTGAGCTGCTCCTCGGTCTGCATCACGTTGTCCGGCTTGAAATCACAGTAGGCACGCCCGCGGGCGTGCAGGTAGCCCAGCGCCGGGAGCATCTCCAGGATGTAGGCGATCGCCTGTGCCGGAGGCAGATACGAGCCGTCGCTCTCGCGGCGGCGGCGCAGCAGCTGTTTGAGCGAGGTGCCGCCGACGTACTCCATCACGATGTACCCGACCGTCGCCCCGTCGTCGCCGACCTGTTCGGCGAAGTTGTGGATCTTCACGATATTCGGGTGATCGACCTCGGCCAGGAATCGGCGCTCGGCCTCCGCCGCCGCCTCCGCATCGGGGTCGGCGGCGTTCAGCAGGCCCTTGAGCACGATCGGGCGGCGGTTGACCGCGTGGTCGACAGCGAGGTAGATCCAGCCCAGGCCGCCGTGCGCCAGGGCGCCCAGGACCTCGTACTGACCGCCGACCAGCTCGCCCGGGGTGAGCTTCGGCGAGAACGAGAACTTGGTGCCGCAGTGCGGGCAGAAGCCCTCGGCGCGACCGGGACTGCCCTCGCGGGACCGGCCCACCGGGCGATCGCACCTGCCGCAGAAACGCTTGTTCTCCGGAACCTGCGGATCGGCGAGCACCGCGGTGGACGGATCGACGGGTTGCACCCGCGGCATTTCCACCATGCCCGCGCCGAGTCGGCGGGAGCGCCCGGAACTGGACCGGGTGCGCACCGATCTGCTGGTGCGCGTGGTCCCGGTGGCCGCCCGGGTCCCCCGCTCGATACCGGGCGCGGTGTCCGTCCCGGGCGGCGGAGCGGTACCGCATGTATCGCAGTACCCGTCGACAAGCGTTCCCCCACAGCCGGATTCACCGCACAGCACGCCTCGGCCCGATGCCGTACCCGCGGGTTCCGCCGCCGGGGGCGCGGTCCCGCATGTATCGCAGTACCCCTCGACAATCGTTCCGCCACAGCCCGTTTCGGTACACTTCATCCCCGCCTCCCCGATTTTTCCGCGATCACCTGCTGAAAGTCCGTGACGGCCCGCGTGACGGCCGCCAGGTCACAGGGCCGGCGCGAGAGCAGCCCGCTCGCGATCCGGTGCGACGAGAGCACCTCCGGATCCTCGCTGACGCCCAGCCGCGCGGCCTTGGACTGGTAGGCGGCGAGGCGGCCGCGCAGTTCGATGCGGCGGTCCAGCAGGCCCCGCGCCAGCTGTTCGTCGGCGGCCGCGGTCGCCGCCGCCGCGTCGATGCGCCGCCGCAGTTCGAGCAGCGCCACCGCCGAGGTCAAGGGGCTGTCCGGGCCCGCCGGATCGGCGCAGGCGCTCGACAGCGCGGCCAATTCGGCGCGCAGCGTGGCCGAATCGTCGGCGTGCACCGGCAGCGGCGCGGTCACGATCTTGGTCTCGGCCTCCGCGCGGGCATCGGCCGCCCGCTCTCCGGCGGCCCGCAGCGCATCGATGCGGGCGCGCGTCTCGTCGACGGCGGCGGGCCAATCCGCGCTCAGGGCCCGCACTTCCGCCAGTGCCTCGGACTCCCGCCGCACGCGGCCGCTCAGTTCCGTTACGCGGGAATCGATATCGCCGGGGGTGAGGGCCAGCGGATCGGTGGCCGACCGGCGCAGCAGATCGGCCACGCCCGCCGCGATGGCGCGCAATTCCGCGGTGGCACTGCCCAATCCGTCCAGCTGGGCCTGCACCGGCGCCAGCCCGCTCAGCACGCGGGTGTTGACGGCATCGACGGCGTCGAGGAACTCCGCGATCACCGGGAAGTGGGTGCGCATGCGTTCCACGGTGTCGGCGACGCCGACGAACAGCACCTCCTCGCTGGGCCCGGTCAGCGAGCGCTGCGCGAGGGGAATCGCGGTCCGCGAGATCTCGTGCGGCCGATCACGCAGCAGCCGGGTGAGTTCGGCGCGGTCCGCGTCGCCCGGGCGCTGACGCCGGGACCGGATGGTCCGCGCCTGATCCAGGATCGCCTGCAGCCGCGCGTAGTCCTGCCACATCAGATCCAGCTGCTGCCGCACCGATTCCCATCGGGTCGCGGTCGCGCCGCTGGGCGGGTAGCCGCGCAGCAGGGTGAGGCCGGGGTGTTTGTCCAACTCCAGCAGGGTCGCGGTGATGGCCTCGACTTCGCGGCCCCGCCGGGCTAATTCGCTGTCGATCTCGGCGACGGTCAGCACTCGCATCGGGCTCGCCTACCCCGTGTAGCGGGGAGCCGGGGCTCCCGGGGAGGGGCCGAGCGCATCGAGGTGCATGGCGTAGAGCCGCTCCCAGGTCCCGTCCGCCCGCAGGCGGTCCAGGACACCGTTGACGAACCGGACCAGATCCGCCTCGCCCTTGGGCACACCGACGGCGTAGTTCTCGAAACCCAGGCCGTCGCCGACCACCTGGAGGTTGCGATCCTGCTCGGCCAGCCCGATCAGGATCGACTCGTCGGTGCTGATCGCGTCCACCTGGCCCTGCTGCAGCGCCACCAGGCAATCGGTCCAGTTGTCGACGCCCAGCACCGTCGGCCGGGTCGGCAGCGTGAACAGCGGCCGGGAGGAGTTGGAGCCGAAGGTCACGCACACCCGTTTGCCGCTCAGGTCGGACAGCCCGCGGATGCCCGAGGTGCGCGGCGCCAGAATCCGTTGCGCCGCACGGTAGTAGACGCTGGAGAAGTCGACGTCACGGCGCCGCTCGCAGGTTACGGAGAAGGTGCGCGCGACGAGATCCACCTGCTTGTGCTGCAGGGCTGGCACCCGCTCCGCGGTCGACAGCGAGCGCAGCTCGATGCGGTTCGCATCGCCGAACAGCTCGCGCGCGATCTCGCGGGCCAGGTCGATATCGAAGCCTTCCAGCTGCCCGGTGGCCGGATTGCGGAATCCGAACAGATAGGTGTTCTGGTCCACGCCGACGGTCACCCGCCCCTTGGCCATGATTCGCGCCAGCGCCGAATCCGGCGGCAGCGCACCGGATCGCGGACCCGGCCGCAGGCTGGCCTCCGCATCGCACCCGCTGTCGGGGGCCGTCGGGTTCGTGATCTCGCGGGCCTTGGGCGGCAACGGGTTCACCGGGGGCACCGGATCGGAGCGGGGCACGGCCGCATCCGCGCCGCAACCGGCCAGCATCGCCACCGCGGCGACGGACAGTACCGCCCGCAGTGCTCGCCGGGGCGAGTTCGGCAGCGCACTCACAGGAACTCCTTCAAACGCGGCCAGAGCCCGGCGACCGCCCCGGCGGCCGCGATCACCATCAGCGCCAGGATGCCCACGGCAGCGCCGATCCAGGCGTCTCCGGCGGAGTCGATCTGTTGGCGCAGTTGCACCCTGGACCCGTCCAGCCCGGCGCGCAGGGAGCCGTCCAGCTCGGCGAAGCGCAGGGCCGACGACTCGGGCCCGGTGCCGATGGCCTGCGCGACCGCGGCCGGGTAGTTGGCCGCGTTGTAATACTCGAGTTGTCGCTCGTGACCGGCCGACCATTGCGAGAATTGCTGCTGCATGGGGGAATTCGGAGCGGCGACGCTCGTCAGCTCGTCGCGCAGCCGCGCCGTCTTGGCCTTGAAGGCCTCCTCGGTTTCCTTGGTGTCGCCGCGAGTGATCAGCTCCAGGGTCTCGTCCGTGCGGGCCTGCTGCGCGAGAATCCGCGCCTGCGCCAGATTTTCGCTGCGCGCCGTCGGGCCGCTCGAACCGGTGTCCACCGAGCCGTGCGAGACGACGGTGGCGATCAGGATCCACAGCAGGCCCAGCACGGCCGCGCCCGCACCGGCCACCACGCCGAGGTTGTAGCGGCGATTGGTGCGCCGCAACAGAATCCGGGACACGAAGACGGCGCCGGCGATGGTGAGGACCAGCAGCGTCAGCGACCACCACGGCAGCCCGGTGATGGCACGCTGATCGGCCCGCAGCGCGGCGTGCCGCTGGTCGGTGAGTTTCGCGGCGCTCGGCAGCAGGGAGTTCTGCATCAGGCCCGACGCCTCGCGCAGATAGGCCGAGCCGACCGGGAAACCCTGCCGGTTGTTGGCCCGCGCGGACTCCACCAGGCCGGTGTATGCGGGCAGGTCGGCCGCGATGCGCGCGGCCACCTCCCGGGTCTGGGCGTCGCTCGCTCCCGCGGTCGCCGTCGCGAGCGCGTCGGCCGCATCGGCCAGCGCCTGCTGGTACTGCCCGCGGATCTGCGGTGATTCGATACCGCCGGACAGGAACGCGGTGGCCGCCGAGGCGTCGGCCGCGGACAGCGCCACGTACAGCCGCTGCGCGGCATCGGCCAGCGGTTCCGAGCGCTGCAGGGCCGCATCGCGCCGAGCGGTCTTGCCGCTCAACTCGTTTGCGCTCACCAGGCCGGTGACCAAGCACAGCAGTACGGCTGCGAGAGCGATCGCGACTATCGCACCGGGCGTCGTTGCGGCGAAGCGCCGCAACCATTCCGCGCCGTTGCGGACCGTCGCCGGTAGGCGAAGTCCCAAGCTCCCTCCCCCTCATCCTTGTCACGCGAGGCACCGGGCGTTCGTCCGGCACGGAGAGAGGCAGCGCGAATATCTCTCGGCGTGCCCGGCGGTCGCGCCGGAGTCTCGAACGCGATCGTACGGGAGCGGAATCCGATTCGCTGCTCGATCGCGGCCCGATGCCCCGCCCTCGGGGCCGTCACCTGCGACCGCGCCGAAACCGATATCGAAAGGCAAGGAGATCGCGACCATTTCGGCCCGCAGGAGGCCGGATCCGGCGTAGAGTACCGAGCTGTCTTCCGAGCCCACTGCTGCGGCTCGATCCTCTTTTACGAACTGTCAGGGTGAGAGCGATGCCCTTCCTGGACCGCCGCGAAGCCGGGCGACGGCTCGTCGAACGCCTGCGCGCATTTCGCGGTCCGGACACCGTCGTACTCGGGTTGTCGTGCGGCGGTGTACCGGTCGCGTTCGAGGTCTCCACGGCGCTGCGCGTGCCATTGGACGTCGCGGTGGTGTGCAAGCTCGAGGTGCCCGGCCGGCCGCGGCTGGTCTTCGGCGCCGTCGCCGAATCCGGTGCGCGCGTGGTGGACGACGACCTGGTGGTGCGCGCGTTCATCACCGCGCCGGAGCGGGCGCGGGTGGAGCGCCAAGCGCGAGAAATGGTGCTGCGCAACAGCGCTCGCCTACGGCGTGGCCACCTGCCGATGCCCGTCGCCGGCCGCACCGTGATCCTCGTCGACGACGGAGTCACGACCGGTAACGCCGCGCGGGCGGCGTGCGAGGGGGCGCGGGCGCGGGGTGCCGCACGGGTGGTCTTCGCGGTCCCGGTCGGTTCCTGCCGTCCGATCCGGGCGCTGTCGAGCTGCGCGGACAACGTGATCTGCCTGGAGACGCCCGCGCTGTTCCACACCCTCGGCCAGTGGTACCGGCACTTCGACGAGGTCACCGAGGAGACGGTGCACACGCTGCTCGACCGCGCGGCCGAGCAGCTGCGGGACCAGCCACCCACCGAGCCGATCCGAACATCCTGAAACAGGTTCTAGACACTTTCGAGGATTTGTCTTATCTTCGAGACATGCATGGCGATATGTCTCATGCGGCTCGGTTCCAACTCCGCTCGGGCGAAACCTGGCGCGACCCCTGGACGATGTATGCCGCACTGCGCGAGCACGACCCCGTCCACCACGTGGTCCCCGAGGGTCGCGAGCACGAGGACTACTACGTGCTGGCCCGCTACACCGACGTGTACGAGGCGGTGCGCGACCCCGAAACCTTCTCCTCCGCACAGGGTTTGACCGTCGACTACAACAACCTGACCGAGATCGGCCTCGGCGAGAACCGGCCGTTCGTATTCACCGACCCACCGGATCACACCCAGTTCCGGCGGCGGGTCGCCAAGGGCTTCACGCCACGCCAGGTGCAGGAGATCAGCCCGGCCGTCCGGGAATTCGTCGTCGAGCGCATCGAACGACTGCGCGCGAACGGCGGCGGCGATATCTCCGCCGAGGTGTTCAAGCCGCTGCCGACGATGGTGGTGGCCCACTATCTCGGTGTGCCGGAAGAGGACAGGTCGAAGTTCGACGAATGGAGCGAGGCCATCGTGGCGGCCTCGGCCACCGGCGGCGTCCTGCAGGCGCAGGCCGCGGTCGGGGAGCTGACGCAGTACTTCGCCGGGCTGATCGAACGCCGCCGCGCGGCGCCGGGCGACGATACCGTCTCACACCTGCTGGCCTCGGGCCTGGCCGAGGACGGCGATGTCGGCGGCGTCCTGCAGGTCCTCGGCTTCGCCTTCACCATGATCACCGGCGGCAACGACACGACCACCGGAAACCTCGGCGGCGCAGTGCAATTGCTGACCGAGTACCCACACGAGCGGCGGCGGCTGCTCGACGATCCCGACCTGATAGCCGGGGCCGTCGACGAATTCCTGCGGCTCACCTCGCCGGTGCAGGGCCTGGCGCGCACCACCACCCGCGATGTCGAGATCGAGGGCGTCACCATTCCCGAGGGTCGCCGCGTGCTGCTGCTGTACGCCTCGGCCAACCGCGACGAGCGCGAATACGGTTCCGACGCAGGCGAACTCGATGTGACGCGACGCCCCAGGAACATCCTCACCTTCGGCAACGGCAACCACCACTGCCTCGGCGCGGCCGCCGCGCGGATGCAGGCCACCATCGCCCTGCGGGAACTGCTCGCCCGCTGCCCCGACTTCACCGTCGACCTCGACGCGGTGCGCTACACCGACGGCAACTACGTGCGCTGGCCGGTCAGCGTCCCCTTCCGGGCGGCGGCATGAGCGGGCGGGGAGCCGACCCGGCCGAGCGCATTCTCGACGCCGCGGCCCGCCTGTTCGCCGAGCGCGGCGTGGCCGCGTCCGGAATGGCCGATATCGCCAAGGCCGCCGGGTGCTCGCGGGCCACGCTGTACCGGTACTTCGACAGCAGGCAGGCGGTCCGGCTGGCCTTCGTGCATCGCGAGGCGCGGCGGATCGGGACCGCGGTGCTGCGGGCGATCGGCGAGATCGACGACCCGGGCGAACGCCTCGTCGCGGGGGTCCGGGAGGCGCTGCGCCTGGTGCGCGCGGATCCACTGCTGATCGCGTGGTTCCGGCCCGGCGATGCGGGTCTCACCGGCGAGATCGCGGCGACCTCCGAGGTGATCACGGCGATCGCGGGCTCGCTGTTCGCCTCGGAAGACCGTTCCGGACAGCAGGATTCGGTGCTCGCGGGCTGGCTGACCCGAATCATCGTGTCGCTGCTCGCGGTGCCGGGCCGGGACGAGCACGAGGAGCGGGTGATGCTGGAGCGCTTCGTCGCGCCGCTGGCCGTAGAGGCGCGGACCCGCACCGACTAGGAACGGCCGCCGCACGCGGGGCTTGCGCGGACGTGCACCGACCCACAAGGGTGGGTGTCATGGATTCGCTGATCATGTCCGCCCGTGATATCGAGTTCCTCCTCTACGAGTGGCTGGACGTGACCGGGCTGACCGCCCGAGAGCGCTACCGGGAGCATTCCCGGGAGACCTTCGACCAGCTGCTGCAGCTGAGCAGCGAGCTCGCGGCGAAGTACTTCGCGCCGCACAACCGCGACGGCGACCTGCACGAACCCACCTTCGACGGCGAGAAGGTGCACCTGCTGCCCGCGGTGAAGCAGGCGCTGGACGCGTTCAACGAGGCCGGGCTCGTCGGTGCGGCGATGGACGAGCGGGTGGGCGGAATGCAGTTGCCGCACACCGTGCTCACCGCCTGCATGGCATGGTTCTACGCCGCCAATGTCGCCACCACCAGCTACGCCATGCTGACCATGGGCAATGCGAACCTGCTCGCCGCGCACGCCTCCGCGGAGCAGATCGATCGCTTCGTGCGGCCGATGCTGGCCGGGCGCTACTTCGGCACCATGGCGCTGTCGGAGCCGCAGGCGGGTTCCAGCCTGGCCGACATCACCACCCGGGCGGTTCCGCAGGACGACGGCGGCTACCGGTTGTTCGGCCGCAAGATGTGGATCTCCGGCGCCGAGCACGAACTGTCGGAGAACATCGTCCACCTGGTGCTGGCGCGAATCCCCGAGGCACCGGCGGGCACCCGCGGCATCTCGCTGTTCATCGTCCCGAAGTACCTTCCCGCCGAAGACGGTTCGGCGGGCGAGCACAACGACATCGTGCTGGCCGGGATCAACCACAAGATGGGCTGGCGCGGAACGGTCAACACCGCACCGGTTTTCGGCGACGGCGCCTACACCCCCGGCGGACAGCCCGGCGCTGTCGGCTATCTCGTCGGTGAGCCCCATCGCGGCCTCGCCTACATGTTCCACATGATGAACGAGGCCCGGCTGGGTGTCGGCCTGTCCGCGACCGCCCTCGGCTACACCGGGTACCTGAAATCGCTCGACTACGCCCGCGGGCGGCCGCAGGGCCGCCCGGTCGCGAGCAAGGGTCAGGCCACCCCGCAGGTTCCGATCGTGCGGCACCCCGATGTCCGGCGCATGCTGCTCGCGCAGAAGTCCTACGCCGAGGGCGCGCTCGCGCTGCAGCTGTACTGCAGCACGCTGATCGACGAACAGCGCAGCGCCACCACGGATGCCGACCAGCAGCGCGCCTCCACCCTGCTGCGCGTGCTGACCCCGGTCGCCAAGAGCTGGCCCAGCCAGTGGTGCCTGGCCGCCAACGATCTGGCCATCCAGGTGCACGGCGGCGCCGGCTACACCCGGGACTACGACGTCGAACAGCACTACCGCGACAACCGTCTCAATCCGATTCACGAAGGCACGCACGGCATTCAGAGCCTGGACCTGCTCGGGCGCGCGGTCACCGCCGACAGCGGCGCCGCGCTGACGCTGCTGCTCGAAACCATCGGCGGCACGGTGGCGGCGGCCCGGGCCACCGCCGACGGCGACCTGGGCGACTACGCCGATGCGCTGCAGCAGGCGGCCGGTCGCGTCGCCGCCACCACCGGGCTGCTCTGGAAGGATATGAATCCCGATGTGGCGCTGGCGAATTCAGCGGCGTACCTGGAGGCGTTCGGGCACGTGGTGCTGGCCTGGATCTGGCTGGAGCAGGCCGTCGCCGCGCACGGCCGCAGCGGATCGTTCTACGACGGCAAGCGCGCGGCGACCCGGTACTTCTTCCGCTGGGAACTACCCCGCACCACACCGCTGTTCGAGTTGCTCGACTCGCTCGACCGCACCACGCTCGATCTCGACGACACCTGCCTGTGAGCCGACTCGATCGGGAATCTCCAGCCCGCCTGACAGATTGAGAACGCCGTCTTCGGGTAGCCGATGAAGATGAAGCGCGCCTTACGGCCGGTGGAACGGCCGGGGCGCCGCTTCCGCGATTGCCCGGTCCGGCACCGTCTTCGTCGCTTGCGACAACACCAAATACATTCGGTGATAAGGTAATACGCATTCAATCCCACGGTGGCAACGACGCCTGACCGTACCCGTACGGCCTCCGGCCCACCCGGTATAGGCGGAACCGATGGATCTTCTCAACCCTATCGACGCAATCTTCCTGGCGACCGAATCGCGCGAGCATCCGATGCACGTGGGCGGTCTGCAGCTGTTCGAACCGCCCGCCGACGCCCCGGCCGACTTCGTCCGTTCGATGTACGCCGAGGCGAGGGCGGCGACCGAGGTACAGCCCCGGTTCCGGCGCCGTCAGCGCCGCATCCTCGGCGGCTTCTCCAGCGTGGTCTGGTCGCACGCCGACGATATCGATCTCGGCTACCACCTGCGCCGCTGCGCCCTGCCCGCGCCCGGCGGCACCACCGAACTGCTCGACCTGACCGGCCGGCTGCACTCGTCGCTGCTCGACCGGCACCGGCCGCTGTGGGAGGGCAGGTTGATCGAGGGCGTCGCCGGGGGGAGGTTCGCGCTCTACATCAAGGTCCATCACGCACTCATGGACGGGGTGTCGGCGCTGCGGCTCATGCAGCGCACCCTGACCGACGACCCGTACGACACCCGGCTGCGGGTGCCGTGGACGCTCGACCGCCCGGAACGCGAGACCGATCCGGAGGCGTCCGACAGCCCGTGGGATCAGCTACGAAAGGCGCTGCCGCGCATAGCAACCGGGGTCGGCGCCTCGGCCTCGGCACTGCGCGCCCTGACCGAAGGGCGGCTCGAGCTGCCGCTGTCGGCGCCACCGACGATGTTCAACGTGCCGATCGGCGGCGCGCGCAGTGTCGCGGTGGGGTCCTGGCCGCTGGAACGGATTCACGCCGTCCGACGCGCGACCGGCACCACGGTCAACGACGTCGTGCTCGCGATGTCGGCGGCGGCGCTGCGCGGCTACCTCCTGGATCACGATGCGCTGCCGGACAAGTCGTTGACCGCGATGGTGCCGGTGAACGTGCGCCGCCCGGCCGAGGGAGAATCCGACGGCAACATGGTCGCGGCGCTGCTGTGCAGTCTGGGTACCGATATCGATGACCCGGCGCAGCGGCTACAGGCCATCAGCACCTCGATGCGGCGTTCCAAGCAGGTTTTCCAGCAGCTGCCGCAGCTGGAGGCGATCGCGCTGTCCGCACTGCTGATGTCGCCGCTCGGCATGACCCTGGTGCCGGGATTCCAGGCACTGCCGCGGGTCCCGTTCAACCTGGTGATCTCCAACGTTCCCGGCCCGCGCAAACCGGTGTATCTGCAGGGCGCCCGGCTCGACAGCAACTACCCGCTGTCCATCCCGCTCGACGGCCAGGCCGTGAACATCACCGTCACCAACACCGCCGACACCCTGGACTTCGGCCTCGTCGGCTGCCGCCGCACGGTCCCACACCTGTCCCGGATGATCGACCACCTGGACACCGCGCTGAAGGAGCTGGAGATCGCTACCGCATAGGCCCGCGGAGGTGCTCGTCCCCGGGGAACCGGGTGCGCGGCTGCTCGATGATCACGGTCGGTTCGGCCGGGCGGCCGGGCCACGGGCGTTCGGCCAGGACCGGGAACTGCCCGGCGTGGCCGTGGCGAATCTCGGCTATGCGCATCACTTTTCGGCGCGTGAGGAACCAGCCGACGATCAGGACCGGAACCACGACCAGAATGAACCCGACGACGGCGGCGCGCTGGACCCAGGTGCCGCTGCATGCCATCAGGACGACCACGCTCGCGAGGAAGACCAGGGCCGCCACGCCCGTGTACGGCGTCCCGGGCAGCCGGAACTTCGGGCGGAACGCGATGCCCTGGCGCCACCGGTACCACAGCCGCAGCTGGCACAGCAGCACCACGGCCCACGACACGATGGTCCCGAGTGCCGCCACGTTCAAGACTATTTCGAACGCCTGATCCGGAACCACCGCATTGAGGGCGACCCCGATCAGCGCGATCGCACCGGTGGCGAGGATGCCGACGTAGGGCACCCCGCCGGCCGACATCCGCGAGGCGACGCCGGGGGCGCTGCCGTTCATCGACATCGACCGCAGAATTCTCCCGGTCGAGTACAGGCCCGCGTTCAGACTGGAGAAGGCCGCGGTCAGGACGATCACGTTCATTATCGATCCGGCCGCCGGAACACCGAGGCCCGCAAAGAATGTCACGAACGGGCTTTCCCCCGGTCGAAATGCCGTGTAGGGCAACAGCAGTCCGAGCAAGATCAGGGAACCGACATAGAACAGCGCGATTCTGGCGATGACGGAGTTGATCGCGCGCGGCATGATCTTCTCCGGTTCCTTCGTCTCACCGGCGGCAATGCCGATCAGTTCCACTGCGGCATAGGCGAATACGACGCCCGTTGTCGCCGTTACCAGCGGCAGGGCACCGGTCGGGAACAGGCCGCCGTGCTCGGCGATCACCCCAACTCCGGTGTCGTTGCCACGAATCGTGAAGCGGCCCGCGAGGAATACGGTGCCGATAATCAGAAACCCGCTGAGCGCAACGACTTTGATCAAGGCAACCCAGAACTCAAGTTCCCCGAACCATCGCACCGAGACCAGGTTCGTGCACACCACCACGATCAGAGCGATCAGTGCGAGAAGCCAGTGCGGGACAACGGTGACCGGATTCCAGTACCGGAAGTACGTTGCGATGGCGGTGATGTCGACGATCCCCGTCATGCACCAGTGGAAGAAGTACGTCCACCCGACCGCGAAAGCCAGCTTCTCCCCGTAGAACTCACGCGCATAGGAGACGAACGACCCGGCGGACGGCCGATGCAGCACGAGTTCGCCGAGTGCCCGCAGGATGAAGAAGATGAACACCCCGCACACGCCGTACACCAGGAACAGGCCGGGCCCGGCGCCCGCCAGGCGCCCGCCCGCTCCCAGAAACAGGCCGGTCCCGATCACCCCGCCGATCGCGATCATCTGCAGCTGTCGCGTCCGCAGCGATCTCCGATACCCGGCGTCTTCGGCATGCAGCGCGTCCGCCAGCGCCGACAGCTCCACAGGTCGCCGCGCTGAGCTCATGACCAGGCCTAACTGTGAGACAAATCATGTCGCAAAGTAATGTACCGTCATGTAGCGGTTCATTCAACAGCGGGAGCATTACGCCTGATAGGCGGCCGTGCCCGCTACTTGGCGGGCGGTGTCACCCCGAATGCGGCGGCCACGTCGTCGAGCATGCGATCGGCGGCCTGCACCCCGATACCCGACATCCAGGTCTCGTCCGGCACCTCGAACACCTTGCCGCCCTTGACCGCTCGCAGATCGCGCCAGAGTGGGCCGCTGGTGAACCCGGCCTTCTCGGTCTTGCCCGGATCATCGATGGTGGCCACGAAGACGGCATCGGCGTCGGCCTGGTCGACCTGCTCCGGGCTGACCTCCCGCATGATCTTCTTGGGGTCGGTGGATTGCTGCGTCGCCGGTCGCGGCAGCCCGATGTCCTGCAGCACGACCCCGCTGAACGAGTTGCTCATGTACAGCCGCGTCGGCCCGGCCAGGAAGCGCACCACCGAGACGGTCGGCAGGCCGCCGCCGTTCTTCGCCGCGATCGCCGCGCCGACGGCGGCCGCGCGCTGCTCGTAGCGCTGCAACGCGTCGGCGGCCTGGCGATCGAGGCCCAGCGCCTTCGCGTGCGCCGCCAGATTGGCTTTCCAAGGGCCACCGGTATTTTCGGTGAAAACGGTCGGCGCGATGCCGGACAGCTTGTCGTAGATCCGCTCGTGCCGGATCTTCGACGACAGGATCAGATCGGGACGCAGCGAGGCGATCCGCTCCAGATTCGGCTCCTGCATCGGGCCGACATCCACCACGCCGTCGACCTTGCCCGCCAGGTAGTCCGGGAAGCCGCCGCGAGTCTTGGTGTGCGGCACCACGGCTCCGACCGGAGTGACACCCAGCAGGGTGGCGGAGTCGAGCTCGCCGGTGTCGAGCACCACCACCCGGGCGGGCGGCCGCGGGATCGTCACCTGCCCCATCGGGGTGTCCAGGGTGCGGGGAAAGCTCGCCGGGTCCGCGGCGGACAACACCGAACCCGTTGTGGCAGTGTCATTTCCGCACGCCGCCAGCCCGGAGATGCCGAGCAGGGCCGCGGCCAGCGCGGCGATGAGCCGGTGGTATCCGCGCATAGGTGAACGCCTGGTGGACATGGGTGGTCCTCACTTCCGGATAGCTGTGTTCGGCCGCCCGCTTCGGACGGTGACGGTGGGTCAGGATCCTTCGGCGGATGCCGGTGCGGCGGTATGTCGCGCGGCCCGGCTGCGCGGAATCACCAGCGGCGTACCGGTTTCCGGGTCGGGGATCACCCGGCAGTCGACGCCGAAAACGGTGCGCACCAGCTCGGCGTCGAGCACCTCCGCCGGTGCACCGGCCGCCGCCACCGCACCGGAGTCCAGGACCACCAGGTGGTCGGCGTACCGCGCGGCCTGCCCGAGATCGTGCAGCACCATCACGACGGTCCGGCCCGCGGTCGCATGCAGATCCGCGATCAGGTCGAGTACCTCGAGCTGATGGCGCAGATCGAGGAAGGTGGTGGGCTCGTCGAGCAACAGCAGATCGGTGTCCTGCGCGAGCGCCAGGGCGATCCAAACCCGTTGGCGCTGACCGCCGGAGAGCCGGTCGACCTGTTGGCCCCGCAGCTCCGAGGTCCCGGTGCGGTGCAGCGCGTCGAGCACGGCCTGCTGGTCACCGGCCGACCAGGGGCGCAACAGCCGCTGATGCGGGTATCTGCCCAACCGCACCAGCGCCTCGACGGTGATCGCCTCGGGCGTGATCGGCTGCTGCGGCAGCAGGCCGAGCCGGCAGGCGAGCGTGCGCGCCGACATCCGGTGGATATCCGCGCCGTCCAGTGTGACCGTACCGCCGGTGGGGCGCAGCAACCGCGAAAACCCGCGCAGCAGTGTGGATTTACCGCAGGCATTGGGTCCGACGATGGCGGTCACCGCGCCGCCCGGCAGCTCGAGATCCATGCCGCCGATCACGGATCGCTCGCCGTAGTTCAGCACCAGCCCCTGTGCCGCCAGGACATCGGCGCCCGCCTGTTCCGCGTCGAGCCCGCCGCGTTCCCGAATACTCATGCGCTCCTCCGATGGGCCGGGCCGCTCTCCCGCAGCATCAACACGAGCAGCCAGGGTGAGCCGATCGTGGCCGTCATGACGCCGACCGGCACGCTCGTCGGCAGCACATGCGCCGCGACGAGATCGCATCCGAGCAGCAATGCCGCACCGGCCAGCCCGGTGACGATCAAGCCGAGCGCGGTCGGCGGACCGGTCAGCAATCGCACCAGGTGCGGTACCGCCAGGGCGACGAACGCGATCGGCCCGGCGAGCGCGGCCGCCAGCGATGCCAGCGCAACTGCGCTCAGCAACAGGCGAATTCGCGCCGACGACGCCGGAATACCCAGCGCACCGGCCGATTCGTCGCCCAGATCCAGCGCCGCCAGCGTGCGGTACTGCGCGAACACCAGCGCCAGCACGAGCACGCTGCCGACCGCGGCGATCTGCACCTCCGGCCAGGTCCGGCCGTAGAGCGAGCCGGTGGTCCACTGCATCGCCGAGGAGGCCAGTTCGCGGGGAAACCGCACCACGAGCAGGTTCACGGTGGCGGCCAGCCCGGCCTGCACGGCCAGGCCCACGAGCACCAGCCGGGTGACCGGAAGACCCGCCCGGCGGCCCAGCATCGCGAGCAGCACCCCGGCGAACAATCCGCCGCCGAGTGCCGCGAACGGAATCAGCCGCTGCCCCGCGCCGAGGGCGAGCACCAGCACCGCCCCGAGGGACGCACCGCCGGTGACACCCATGACATCCGGTGAGGCCAGCGGATTTCGGAACAGCCGCTGCAGCACGGCCCCGGCGACGGCCAGGCCCGCACCCGCGATCACACCGGCCACCATCCGCGGCGCCCGGAACTGCTGGACGACGTACACGGTTCCGGAATCGCCGAAACCGACCGCGGCCCGCAGGGCGGCGCCGACCGGCACCGCCATCTCGCCGACCGACAGCGCCACGGCCGCGAGCGCCGTCGCCGCGAGCACGAATCCCGCCCCGAGCAGGATCGCGTTCCGACGTCGACGATCGTCGACGCTCTGCGTAATGTCCTTGCCGGACAGTATCTTTCGTGACCCTAGAGCGGTATTCATCGGCCCGCTCCGCGCCGCGCCAGCACGACCAGCAGTGGCGCACCGAGGAAGGCGGTGATGATGCCGACCTCGACCTCGGACGGCCGCGCCACGAGCCGTCCCGCGATATCGGCCGACAGCAGCAACACCGGACCGGCGATCAGGCATCCGGGAATCAGCAGCCGATGATCGCCCCCGACCAGCAGGCGGACCAGATGCGGCGCCGCCAATCCGATGAACGAGATGGGCCCCGCGACGGCCACGGCCGACCCGGCCAGCAGCACCACCGCCGCCATTCCGGCGAAGCGGATGCGCGCGACGGGCATACCGAGCGCGGTCGCGGCCTCGTCACCCAGGGCCAGCGCATTCAGCGCCGGTCCGATCGCGAGGCCGACGACCGCGCCGAGTATCAGCGTCGGCAGCATCGGCGTCAGCGCGTCGAGGCCGCGCCCGGCGATCGATCCGGCCAGCCAGAACCGCGCCTCGTCCAAGGTGCGTTCGCTGAACAGCAGTACCGCCGACGTCCACGAGACGAGCAACAGCTGCAGCACGGTGCCGCCGAGAACCAGCCGGACCGGATCGAGGTCGCCCGCCCGCCGTCCCAGCGCGAGGGTGAACGCGGCCGCCCCGGCCGCACCGGCGAAGGCGAAGCCCACGAATTGCACGGGATGGGTCAGCCGCAGTGCGAAGATCGCGACCACCACGGCGAGCCCGGCACCGGCGTTGATACCCAGGGTCGTCGGCGCGGCAAGCGGATTGCGGGTAATTCCCTGAACCACCGCACCGGCGAGGCCGAGCGCCGCGCCGATCACCAGGCCGATCACGGTCCGGGGCCACCGCAGACCCGTGACCACCAGCGCGTCCCGCCCATCGCCCAGGCCCAGCAGGGCCTCGACCACGGTCGGCACCGGTACCGAGCGGGCGCCGATCGCGAGACTGAGCACCACGCACAGCAGTAGTGCGGCAAACCCGAGGGCCAGCACCGGCACGCGGAGCCACCACCGCACGGCACTGGTCGAGTCTGTCGAGGTCACGGGGCGTGAGCTTAAGTTAGCCCTACCTAACCTTGTCAACGGCCTCATGTTGAACGACCGCCCAGATGATTAGCGACAGCAACGTTTTCGGCAAGCGAGCGGCCACTGCGGCGCAGCCGCGGAGACGACGTGGATCGGATGTCGCCGACACGGTGCGGCGACACCCTCGGCGGTTGCCCCCGCGGTACCGGCCGCATCGCGGCGAAGGTCAGCCAACCGGCGCACGACCTGGCCGAAACCCGGCATCGGCGACCACCGGGAGCATTGCCCCGCCGGGCTTCCAGGCCGTGCTCGCGCCGGTCCTCTCGCTGCGCCGGGCTCGACCCGAACAACCCCATTTCAACTCGTGCGTCCCACGCCGGAGACAGCGATCCGCGCGCGGCCGCCCCACCTAAACTGTGATTACTCTCTCTCTCAGGAATCTCACAGCTTCGCCGCCGGTGGCGCCGCTACTTCGCGGGTTTGAACGGCTCGTTGATCGTGGTGAAGTACTGGGCGAGTGCGGCGATGGCGACCGGCGCCGTGACGAACAGTTGCCCGGCCACGGTGCCCAGCGCGCCGATCGCGAGAATGCCGCCGAGGCAGCCGACCGCGGCGGCCGGAATGAACGGGCCGAACAGCCCGACGATGGTGGCGGCCGCGACCGTCGCGCCGGCGATGCCGCCGAGCACGCAGCCGACGGCGGCGCCGCCGAGACCACCCACCACGGTGCCGATGGTGGCGCCGGTGGCGACCGTGTCCTTCAGGCGGGTGAACGCGTCGACCTCCCGGTCGTAGGGCGTCTTCCACGGCGCCTCGTTCTCGAAGGGCAGGGCGACGGGCCGGTAGACCGCGTGCTCCAGATCGAACACCGGCGTCAGCCTCGCGGTGTGATCGGTGATCTCCGCGGCGATCGGAAAGACGAAATCGTCTACGCGGAAACCGAGTTCGCTGCCGGCTACGGTGGCGCCGTCGGCCGCTTTGATCTTGAAGATCCCGTTCTCGTCGACCATCGAACCCGAGTCGGTCCGGATGACGGTCGAGGCGCCGTCGACCGATGCGGTGTAGTTCACCACGCCACTGTTCACCGCGGGCCCGTCCGCCGCGGGCGCGGCGTGGACGGCACCGGCGGTGATCCCCAGGGCAGCGGTCAACAGCGCCGACGTGGCGGCGAACTTCCTCAACATTCTTTCTTCCTCACCTTCGGCTGGAGATCGAGTGGCACACCCGGCCGAGGCGCAATCGGTCCGCGGTGACCTAGCTATATGACGCCATTTGACGGTACATAATTTAACGGCCCTTTGTCGAATGTTTAGAAGGCGTTCATCACCGTACCGGCACCGAGCCGGAACCGCCCCGACGCCGGGTCGTACTGTCTGGGAAGTACATGCCGGACGAAAGGGATCGATGGTGCAGGCCGACTGGCCCGAACTCCGCAACCGGTGCCTGATCACCGAGGACGAGGCAATCCTCGCGCTGAACAAGCCCGCCGGGATCTCGGTGACCGGCGAGCGGCACGACACCGACATCGTGGAGCTCGCGGCCGAGCACGACGAACGGTTGTACCCGGTGCACCGCATCGACAAGGTGACCTCGGGCCTGGTGCTGCTGGCCAAGGATCTCGCCGCGCACGGGCAGCTCACCCGGCAGTTCAACAAGCGAACGGTGGACAAGACCTATCTGGCGATCACCGCGTCGACCGGGCTGCCCGAGCACGGCGTCATCGAGCTGCCGCTCGGTATCGGCCGCAAGAACCGGGTGCGCATCGCCGCACCCCGCGAGAGCATCGTCCGCGACGGCGACCTGTGGCACGTCGAGGAGCGAGATCTGTTGGCGGGCAAGAATTATCCGTCGCGCACCGAATTCACCACCCTGCTGCGCACCGAGGACTGCACGGTGCTGGCGGTCCGGCCGATCACCGGTCGGCGCCACCAGATCCGCGTGCACCTGGCGTGGATCGGCCACGCCATCGCGGGCGACCCGCTGTTCGACAAGTCCGACTCCCGCTCGCGCACGCACCTGCACTCCTGGCGCCTACGCCTGGAAGCCCCCTGGCGCACTCCCACCCAACTGGCCTTGGAAGCCCCACCGGGACAAGACTTCTGGACGATCGGCACGACCTCGCTCACAGACAACCCAGCCGCCCTCCTGAGCGACCTGTAACCCGTCGCTCCCCGCCGCCATCACGACACAACTCACCGCCGCCATCCCGGCAGACCAACCACCGTCATCCCGGCCGACCCACCACCGCCATCCCGGCACGCTTTCGACCGGGATCTATGCCCTGCCGCAGTGGATTCCGGCCAAAGCATCCGGAATGACGGTGGGTGCTCAGGCGGGCAGGTCGAAGCTGATGACGACCTGTGGCTGCACGTCGCGCTCGACGAGGTCGGTGGTGCCGCCGGGCGGG
>NZ_BDBV01000078.1 GCF_001613165.1 Nocardia mexicana NBRC 108244 | reverse complement strand
GCCGGGCCACAGCGGGGCGGCCGAGGCGGGGGCGAACGCGATCGCGCCGGCGGCGGCCGCCGCCAGCGATAGGACTCCGAATCTCATGGCTCGGGTCGCCGCATCCCGTCCGGATCTCCGACAGGTGGTGGTGCGCACAGCCGTTACGTCCTCTCCATCCTCATTTCGCACGCAGACACGCGAGCAGGAAGATATGTCGTGCCCCAACCCGGCATCCATTACTACATCTCGCGCCGTCGGGCGCCAATTGCCTTCTGGCAGTTATGAAGATCAACGAACCGGTGTGCGACGTGTCACCCCGTCGGCGGCGGACCGGCCACGCGGGACGTCTTCGCCGTTCGCATCGGCGAGTCGGGTTTGCCGGTACGGACCGAGGTTGAGAATCGCACCAATACCCCAGCAAACGTCATTGTGATGTAAATCACTGGACACTGGCGGATCGTGGACATTCCGAGACGATGTCGAAGGTGATTCCGGCGCGCGGCCCGGTGGCGATGTTGTGCGGTACTGCCAGCGGAATTCGGCCGCTCGCGTAGCGCGGCGGCAGCGCCAGCTCCACCCGGGTGAGTACCGTCGCCAGCGCCACGCGCAGCTCGTAATCCGCCAGCGCCGCACCCGCGCACCGGCGGTGGCCGCCGCCGTAGGGGGCGAATTCGAAGGGCCCGTAGCGACGCTCGAGAAAACGCTCGGGGCGGAATGCCTCCGGATCCGTCCAGACGCCGGGGTCGGAATGCAGCAGCGGCAGGGCGATCCCCATGGTGTCGCCCGCGGCCAGCTCCACCCCGGCCAGCGCGAACGGCCCGGTCAGGCGCCGCAGCACGATCGGTACGGGGGGATGCAGCCGCAGCGTCTCCTGGCACACCGCGTCCAGGTAGGGCAGCCGGGCGGTCTCGTCGGGACGGAGGTCGCCGGCGTCGTGCAGTTCGGCCCGCAGGCGGCGCAGCGCCGGAGGATTCCGGTGCAAACGGAACAGCGCCCACACCAGGCTGGTGGCGGTGGTCTCGTGCCCGGCGACCAGCAGCGTCCGCAGCTGGTCGATCAGGTCGGCGGCGGGTGCGTCGTCGCGGGTGTCGAGCAGCATGCCGAGGATGTCGGGCCCCGCCCCGCCGCCGTCGCGGCGGCGCGCGATATCGGCGCCGATCAGACCGTCGAGCCGGTCCCGCGCGGCCCGGAACCGGTCCCACGGCGCGAGCCCGAAGGCACTGTGCCGCAAGGCCGGAACGAGCATCAGCGGTCCGGTGAAGGCGTTCAGGAACGACACGACCGCCGCGGTGTATTCGGCGCGGCGCCCGGGTTCGTCCAGGCCGAATACCGCCGTCAGGATCACGCGCAGTGTGATGGCGCGCGCCGCCACGCGGGCATCGATCCGGGCCCCCTCCCGCCAGGCCGGGCCGGCGCCGTCACCCGACAGTTCGTCCACGGTCGAATCCCGAATAATGGTGCCGTACCGCCGAATTCGGTCACCGTGAAATGCGGGCGTCAATATCGAGCGATCGTGCTTGTGCCGGGAGCCGCGGGCCAGAATTAGTGATGCCGAACCGACAAGCGGCTCAATGGGATTCGGAAGCGGTGGTTCCAGGGTGTCGATCGGGGCCCGCAACAATTCCCTTGTGCCCGAACTTGTTCCAGTGAACAGCGCCGCGCCGAATCCCGGAAATCGAACGAAGAAGGGATCTCCCTCCCGGGCACGGCGCCACCGGAAATAACGATCGAAGTCGATTCCGGCGCCCAGCGCATGGAGCAGCGTCAACCGCGGCACCCGCGGTCGGTCGTGCGTCGCCCCAGCGCCCATATGGACGAATACGATCTGCCGGTCCGCCCGGTTCGATACCGCTGTCCTGGCGGTCTAGGGCAGGCCCAGCACCGCGGCGGCGTGCGCCATGCCGGCCAGGCGCGCCAGTCGCCCGTCGCCCACGGTGGTCAGCGAATTGCCGAGCCGGTTGGTGACGAAGGCGACCGCAACGCCCGAATCCGGATCGGCGAAGGCACCGGACCCGCCGACCCCGTAGTGGCCGAAGGCCTTCCGCGGCGGGCGGCGCGACAGCATCGGGGGCCGGTGATAGCCGAGCGTGAACGGCGTCGGCACCCCGAGCACATAGTCGCGATGTTCGGTGCGCTGCAGCCGATTGACCTCCGCGATCGTCTCGGGCCGCAGCAGCGGCGCGTCGTGGGTGGCATGCGCCGGAGCGTCCGCGGCGAGCCGCCCGCCGTTGGCCAGCGCGCCGTACATCCGGGCCAGCGCCCGCGCGGAGAACACCCCGTTGAAGCCGGGCATCACCGACTCGTGCACCCGCGGGTCGACGATCAGCGCGTCGAGCCCGGCGGGCATCCCGGCCTCGGCGACGGCGCCCAGTGCGCGAGAGCGGGCGAGCACGGCGGAGGCGGTGTCCCAGCGCACCCCCGGCACGCGCAGCCGCGGAAAGGTGCGGGCGATGCGATGCCGTTCGGATTCCGGCACCCGGTACCAGAACTCCTCGGTGCGCAGCGGTTCGGCGATCTCCCGGCGCAGCACGTCGGTGAAGTCGTCGCCGGTCACGCGCTGCACCAGCTCGGCGACCAGCCAGCCGAAGGTCACCGCGTGATATCCGGAGGCCTGCAGCCGCCGCGGGTCGGGGGTGGCGTCGGCCAGGGCCGCCACCATCGCGTCGTAGTCGAGGATGCCGTCGAAGGTGGCGGCCAGCCCCCGTACCCGGTGCAGACCGGCGCGATGGGCCAGCACGTCGCGTACGGTGATCGAGCCCTTGCCGTGTGCGGCGAATTCGGGCCAGTAGTCGGCCACCGGTGCGTCGTAGTCGATCAGGCCGCGCTCGGCGAGCCGGTGCAGCAGGGTCGCCGCCACGCCCTTGCCGGTGGAGAAGCTCAGCGCCACGGTGTCGCGCTGCCAGCGCCGATCGGGCGCCGCCCAGCCGGTCCACACGTCGACCACGGGGCGGCCGTGCAGATAGACGGCGAAGGCGCCGCCGCCGCGCGCGGGCCGGGCGAACATCCGGAAGAATTTGTGCACGACGGGCACGAAGCGCGGATCGATCACCATCTGCCCTGTTGCCGGGGCGGATTCGCCCCCGGAATACGGTGTCTCGGGATTCGGCGTTCCCGGATTCGGCACTGTCGCGACCATATTGCCGCCCCTCCTGACGCCGCTGCGCTGCGGCAGATCCTGGTGCGTTGCCCGCGCCGCGCAGGACGGCGGGACTCCGTAGGTCAGGGTAACGCGGAGGACGCGGTGTGCCAGAGCCCCACCGGTGTCGCCAGGCAGCCGTTGCCGCTGAGCGAATCCCAGGCGAGCGCGGCCGATCCCAGGCAGACCACCGCGTGCTCCTGGGAATCCAGCTGCGCCCTGGAGCCGCTCATCGCCACCGTTATTCCGACTCGATCGCCGCCCGGAGCCGCACCGATCGAGGTCAGTGCGTACGCGTCCGGGCCGAGCCCGATCGCCACCGGCACGCCGGTCACGCCCTGGCTGGCCCCGATGCCACCGGATGCCCCGACCCCCAGGGCGATTGCCCCCGCGGCGGCCCGCGCGTATCCGACGCCGTCGAGACCGGCGGCACGGGCGTGGCCCGAGTCCGCGGCGGCGCGGCAGGCGGTCTGACCATCGACGATCGTCACGTCCCCACCCGCGGCGGAATCGCAATGCACGTCGGTTGCCGAGGCGGTCCCCGCGGCGCAGGCACACACTCCGACCGCCGTCGCCGAGCACAAGATTGCGCTGATCAGCTTCACGGAGCACTCCCTTCAGGCCGACACCCTCACCATACTCAGATCGTTTGCTGGAACGTCGAATCCGGCTTCGACGCGCGGCCGTTCGTGACGGATCACACGACGCTGGGGTGCGCGGCAGGATCACCGGCCGTTAGCATGACCCGCGATCGGTGTGACTTCGAAATCCCCCATGCGAGTTCGAAGCGGGACGGCTCGGGAGGATGCCTTGTCACGTGCGTTGATTCCGGTGCGGATCGTATTGCCTGCGTTGGCGATTGCCGCCGTCACCGGGCTCGCTGCCTGCGGTTCGACCGTCAGCGGGACGCCGCGGGCGGCCCACAGCGGCCCGGCGGCGGCCGGTGCCACGACGACCTCGGCGCCCACCTCCGGAAAGGCGCGGCCGACCACCCCCACCACCGGCGGCAGCGTCGACTTCCGGGCCGAGGTGGGCGACTGCGTGACGCTGGGCGGCACGAACCAGGACGCGACCATCGAGAAGGCGGGATGCGGCAGCCCCGAGTCGAACTACCGGGTCGTGGGCAAGGCGCCGACCTCCGACCAGTGCGTCTCCGACGCCGACAGCGTCTACTACGAGAGTCGGCGCGGCAAGGAGACCGGCGCCCTGTGCCTGGACCGCGACTGGGTGGTCGGCGGCTGCATGGATATCGCCGGTGACGACGCCAAGCGGGTGGACTGCGCCGGATCGGCCGTGGAGGGCGTGCGGGTGCTGCGTATCCTGCAGAACACCGACGCCATCGACGCCTGCCACAGCGACGGATTCGTCTACGACCAGCGCCGATTCGTGGTCTGCGTGCAGGACATGTGACGAATCGAAATCCCGCCGCGCGGGCCGGTTCGTCGTAGCGTATGGCGGGTGAGTACCACAGAGCTACCGAGGCTGAGCTCGGTGACCGGACGGTGGATCGTGCTGGCCACCGTCCTCGGCTCCTCGGTGGCCGCACTGGATGCGACGGTCGTCAATATCGCACTGCCCCGCATCGGCGAGTCCCTGCATACCGGGGTGTCCGGCCTGCAGTGGACGCTGAGCGGATACACCCTCACCCTGGCCTCGTTCATCCTGCTCGGCGGCTCGCTCGGCGACCGGCTCGGCCGCCGCCGGGTCTTCGTCTGGGGCACAATCGGTTTCGCCGTCGCGTCGGTGCTGTGCGGGGCGGCGGTGAATATCGAGATGCTGGTGCTGGCGCGCATCCTGCAGGGCGTGGCCGGTGCCCTGCTCACGCCCGGAAGCCTGGCGCTGATCTCGGCCTCCATCGACGAGCGTGACCAGGGCGCGGCGATCGGCCTGTGGTCCGGTTTCGGCGGCATCGCCGGTGCGCTCGGGCCGTTCCTCGGCGGCTGGCTGATCGAGGTGGCGGGCTGGCGCTCCATCTTCCTCATCAATGTGCCGCTGGCCGCGGTCGTGGTCGCGGTGGCCGTGCGGCACGTGCCGGAGAGTCGTGACCCCGACGCCTCCGACCGGCTGGACGTGCCCGGTGCGCTGGTGGTCGCGGTCGCGCTGGGTGCGCTGACGTTCGGGCTGATCCAGGCGATGCCGCTGCTGACGATCGCCGGGTTGGTGCTGCTGGGGGTCTTCGTCGTGATCGAACTGCGCAGCGACCATCCGCTGGTGCCGCCCGCGTTGTTCACCGGTGCGCCGGTGGGGGCGTCGTCGGGGCGGCGCGATCCGCGCTCGGGCCGCATCTTCACCGCGGCCAATTTGGTGACGTTGGCGGTCTACGCCGCGCTCGGCGGCGTGTTCTTCCTGCTGGTGCTGCAATTGCAGCAGGTCGCCGGGTACTCCCCGCTGGTGTCGGGCGTGGCGACGCTGCCGGTCACCGTGCTGATGCTGCTGCTCTCGGCGCGGGCCGGGCGGTGGGCGCAGGAGCACGGGCCGCGCCTGCCGATGACGGCCGGGCCGCTGCTGGCCGCGGCCGGTGTCCTGCTGTTGCTGCGCATCGGGCCCGAATCCTCGGGCGTCGCAGGCTATCTGCGCGATGTGCTGCCCGGGGTGGTGGTCTTCGGACTGGGACTGTCCGCGCTGGTCGCGCCGCTGACCGGGGCGGTGCTGGGCGCGGTGCCCGCCGGTGAGGCCGGTATCGCCTCGGGAGTCAACAACGCCGTCGCCCGCACCGCGCAGCTGCTCGCGGTGGCGGCGCTGCCCGGCCTGGCCGGGATCTCCGGATCGATCGAGGACGCCGCGACGCTCGACCACGGATTCACGGTGGCGATGCGGATCTGCGCGGGCCTGCTGGTCGTCGGCGCGGTGGTGGCGGCGGCCCTGCTGGGCGCACGGCGGCGGCCGCGGGCAGCGGAGGTCAGCGTGGACTGCCTGCCGAACTGTGCCGCGGCCAGTGGCCCGGCGATACAGCCGAGCCTGACCGACCGGGCGACGGACTGATACCTCCGCAGGGGTGGAGGTGTGGCCTGGACATGCCGCGGGGCGGTGAGGTGTAGTCCTCACCGCCCCGCAGTTCGTCTTCCGACGGGCGCCCGTTAGATCGGGGCGAAGCCCGCGCCCGCCCGGCCGCGTCCGTTCATGTCGTCCATGATGGCCGTCATGTTGGTGCCGACCTCGGGGCCGAAGCAGGCCACGGCGAGATAGGCGTTCACCATGGCGACCAGGGTGTTTCCGACCACCACGGGCGCGCCGGAATCGCCCTCCACGACGCACATCTGGGTCCATGTCTCATCGGTCTGGAAGATGTCGCCCCAGGTGATGCCGCAGGTGTTGCCGGTGGTGCGGCCCTCCTTGCAGGCGATCATCGGGAACTGCGCGGGCGCGCCGAGCCCGGTGATCGTGACATTGCCGATCCGGTTGACCGGGACGACCTTGCCGGGCTCGAACTCGATGACCGCGTAGTCCAGGTCGTGGTTCGAGTAGGCGAACCGGCCGATGACACCCGCGCCGCGATCGTGCTCCGACCACACCTCCGAACCCGCTTCGCCGCAGTGCCCCGCGGTGAGCCCGACCAGCCGGCCCGCGCCGTCGCGTCCGATGGTGGTGACGGTGCACTCGAACTGGTTGTCGATGATGATTCCGGAGCCACCCCCGATGACGACGCCGGGATCTGCGTGCGCGACTCCCGCGCCCGTCCCGAGCAGCGCCGTACCCAGGACGACGGCAAAGGCGGCCTGAGCCACCTTGGCGAGTTTGTTGAACATGTCCCTCCAGACGTCGGAAGCCCGCACGATATCAGCCTTGTAGTACTACATCCTGTCAGTATTCGTGCCCAGGCGCGCCTTGTACCGGCGCCTCGTTTGCCGGATCGGGGTCGATCTCCGCGCCGTTACGGCCGGGTCGGGCGGGTCCTGGTTTCCCCCTCGTGACCGGCGCGTCGCGGCCGGGCGACACCCGGGCCGCGGTGACGGCGGCGCGCGCGTCCGCGCGGATACCCTTGTGAGGGCTTCCAGATCGAACCACGATTTTCGACTAATTTAATCCGATTAATTAATCGGAAGCGGCAAAGCTGGTCATCGGTTCAAAAACTGTAACTCGTTCTAGAACGCCATCGTTGTCATTGTGATTTGCCCCAACGGTATGTCGCCGATCACAGCCTTATGCAGGGCGTGATCTGGGTCTATGACCGTGGCCACACATTGTGGTGTGTTTTTTCTAACTCCGTAGTAAGGTGCGTCAAGCAAACAGTCGTCGGGGCGGGTAACCGGCGTCGAGAGGGGTTAGTCAGTGCAGTTCACCAACAGTCCGCCGACAGGGTCACGGATGAGTGGGGCGGTCGATTGGACCAGGGCGTACTGGCAGGACCATCCCAAGCGCTCGTTCGAGACCTTCGGTCGCCAGATCACGATGGGCATCGCGGCCGTGGCCGAGTTGTTCATCGCCATCTTCCGGCGGCGTTTCCCGTTCGCGGAGTTCGTCCGGCAGTGCGGGTTCATGGCCAGTGTCGCCGCCGCGCCCACGCTGCTGGTCGCCATTCCGATCGGCGTCATCGTCTCCATTCAGGTCGGTTCGATCACCGAGCAGGTCGGTGCGACGTCGTTCATCGGCGCCGCGAACGGGCTCGGCATCATCCAGCAGGGCGCCCCGCTGGTCACCGCGCTGATGATCTCCGGTGCGGTCGGCTCGGCCATCTGCGCCGACCTCGGTTCGCGGACCATCCGCGAGGAGATCGACGCCATGAAGGTGATGGGCGTCGACCCGCTGCGCCGCCTGGTCGCGCCGCGGCTGGGTGCGGCGATGCTGGTGTCGGTGCTGCTGTGTGGCTTCGTCGTCTTCGTCGGCTTCCTGACCGGCTACATTTTCAACGTCTTCGCCCAGAACGGCACGCCCGGTTCGTATATCGGCACGTTCTCGTCGTTCGCCGTGGTCTCGGACCTCGTTGCGGCGCTGGTGAAGTCGATAATCTACGGCCTGCTCGCGGCGGTTATCGCCTGCGATTCCGGGCTGAATACCCGCGGCGGCCCGGGTGGCGTCGCCAACTCCGTGAATACGGCCGTGGTGCTGTCCGCGGTGATGCTGTTCGGTGTGAATCTGATCATCACGCAGATCTACAACACCCTGTTCCCCTCACAGATGGTCTGAGTCGGTGTCGTCAACGTATGTACCGCCGCTGCTGCGGCCCTTCCAGCGGATCCGGTCGTCCGCCACCGCGCCGCGCGACTGGCTGGCGCGCATCGGCCACCAGGTGTTCTTCTTCCTGCGGTCGATCGGCTCGATGCCGTTGGCGTTCAAGCACTATCCGAAGGAAGTGTGGCGCCTGCTCTCGGATGTCACCTGGGGCAACGGCAATATCATCGTCGGCGGCGGAACCATCGGCGTGGTGCTCATCCTGAGCGCGTTCGGCGGTATCACCGTGGGCCTGCAGGGGTACAACTCGCTGAACCTGCTGGGGCTCGGGCCCATCACCGGCGCGGTCTCGGCATTCGCCACCACGCGCGAGATCGGGCCGATGCTCGCCACGGTGGCGTTCGCGGCGCAGGCGGGCTGCCGGTTCACCGCGCAGCTGGGCGCCATGCGGATCTCCGAGGAGATCGACGCGCTGGAGTCGCAGGCCATCCGGCCGCTGCCGTATCTGGTGAGCACCCGGATGATCGCCGCGATGATCGCGATCGTCCCGCTGTACTGCCTGGCGCTGCCGTTCGCCTACCTGTCCTGCTCGCTGACCGTGCAGCTGGTCGGCGGCACCGCCAGCGGCACCTTCCAGCACTACTTCTACCAATTCCTGGTCCCGACCGATGTGCTGTGGTCATTGCTGAAAGCCATGGTGTTCGTGGCCATTACGACGTTCATCCAGTGCTACTACGGATTCTTCGCCTCCGGTGGTCCGGAGGGTGTGGGCGTGGCGGCCGGCCGGGCGATCAAGTACTGCATCATCGCGGTCGTCTTCGCCGATCTGTTCATCACCTTGGCGGTCTGGGGCATCAACCCGGGCATCAGGATCTCGGGGTAGGGGGCAGACGATGATCATCGATCCGAGTGGCCGCGGACCGACGATGCGGCAGTTGCTCATCGCCGGTGCCTGCGGGCTGACCGTGTTCGCACTGGTGCTGGCGTTCCTGATGGCGCGCTACCAGGGCAAGATCATGCATCCGAAGGTGGATGTCGTCGCGAATATGACCACCACCGGCGACGGACTGCCGGAGAACGCCGACGTGAAGTTCCGCGGCGTGCTGGTCGGTGTCGTCAAGGACGTCTCGGTGGCGGCCAAGGGCGAACTGCAGCAGGTGAACATCGAGATGAAGCCGGAGTACATCAGCCAGATCCCGGCCAATGTCACCGCGCGCGTGATCCCGAGCAACCTGTTCGCGGTCACCGCCGTCGAACTGCTCTACAACGGTCCCGACACCGCCTCGCTGCACGAGGGGTCGGAGATCCCCGAGGACCGCAGCCAGGGCACCATCGCGCTGCAGGACACGCTGACCACGGTCCGCACCATCCTGAACAAGATCGACCCGATGCAGCTGGGCCGGGTGCTGAGCACCCTGTCCTATTCGCTCGAAGGTACGGGCCGGGTGCCCGGTTCGACCGTGGAACGGCTGGACAACTGGCTGACCCAGGTGCGCGCGTCGGTGCCGAACGTGGACCAGACCCTGGAGGACTTCTCCTCGTCGTTCCACGCGCTCAACCAGTCGGCGCCCGAGCTGATGGGGGTGCTGGCCGATTCGGTGAAGACCGCGCAGACCGTCACCGATAAGCGCCAGGAGCTGGTCAACCTGCTCACCGGGACGTCCGCCACCGTCGACAAGGTGAACGCGCTGTTCGCGCGCAACCCCGACCTGGGCAAGTCGATCACCGCCGGCACCAGCGATATGTTCGGCGCGCTCTCCGACAACCCGGAGGCGATCCCGCAGGCCATCGCGAGCCTGAACAGCTCGGTGCGCGCCCTGGCCAGCACCTTCCACTGGGGCCCGCAGCGCCAGATGGTGTGGAACCTGGGCATCACGTTCACCCCGTACAAGCCCTACGACCAGTCGGACTGCCCGCGCTACGGCGAGATGGCCGGGCCCAGCTGTGCCACCGCGCCCGCGGTCGCCGAGCTCCCGCCGCTGCCCGACTCGATGAAGCCGCGGGCGCTGGATTCCGCGCAGGGTCTGCCGCCGGTGGTGCCCATGCCGGGTCTGCCCGACATCCTGAGCGCCACCACCGGACAGCCCGAGTCGCCGGCCGCGGCTCCGGCCCCGGGACCGGCCAACCCGTTCGCGGGCACACCGCTGGGTGGGCTGTTCGCACCGTTCTTCCCCGGTGCCCCGGCTCCGCAGCCGGTGCAGCCGCCCGCGCCCGCCGCGAGTGATCAGCCGGCCCGGCACCCCGCCGCCGGTCCGATCGCCGCGGGTTCCTACACCGGAGATTCCGCCATCGGCGCGCTGCTGGGCCGCAAGCCCTCCACCGCCGAATACCTGCTGCTGAGCTCGATCCTGAGGGGTGGAACCTTGCAAGTGACCGAAAGCGGTGCAGGCCGATGAGCATTCGCAAACCGCTGATCGGCTTCGGGATCTTCGCGATCGTGTCGGTCCTGGTGACGGCCGTCGTGTGGAATACGTTGGCGCGCACCGTCTCCGGCCCCACCAACACCTACACCGCGACCATCACCGACGTGCTCGGGCTACGAGTCAACGACGATGTCCGGATGGCCGGGGTGCGGGTCGGCAAGATCGAGAAGATCGAACTCGACAAGCAGCACAACGCCAAGGTCACCTTCGCGGTGCAGCGCAATCAGACGGTGTTCGGCAACACCAAAGCCCTTGTCCGGTACCAGAATCTGATCGGACAGCGGTACCTGGCGCTGGCGCCCGGAACCAAGGGCGACGCGTCGCCACTGAAGAACAAGGGGTCGATCCCGATCGATCAGACCGAGCCGTCGTTCGATATCTCGGGTCTGCTCAACGGGTTCCAGCCGCTGTTCGACGTGCTGCAGCCGGAACAGGTGAACAACCTGTCCAACACGTTCATCATGGCGATGCAGGGTGACGGGGTGTCGCTGAGCACCTTCCTCACCCAGGCCGCGGCGGTGGCCGGGGACTTCCAGCGCCGCGACGCCATCCTCGCCGACGTGATCACGAACCTGTCGGCGACGATGCAGGGGCTGGCCAAGCGGGGCGACGAATTGGAGACGCTGGTGACCCAGACCCGCGCCTTGATCGGCGGGTTGTACGAGCAGGGCCAATCCCTGCAGCAGTCCACGGTGCAGATCGCGGACGCGACAACGGGATTGGTGAACATGGTGGGCCAGGTGCAGCCGAAACTGGCGACCGCGCAACGCTCCACCCGTGACGCGCTCACCCTGCTGCTCGAGAACGGCGCCAAGCTCGACCAGGCCGCCGTCGACTTCCCGAGCGTTCTGGCCGATATCGGCCGGTTCACCCAGAACGGCGCCTACGCCGACGCCTACATCTGCAGCCTGGACGTCTCGCTGTACAACATCCTGCTCCCGCGCGGCCTGCTCACCCAGATCGGCGGCAACTCTCACTCGGCGGTGTGCCGACCATGACGACTATCAAGAACCGCTTCAACAACAATCGCTACTTCTGGCTGGGCATCATCGGTGCGGCGCTGATCGTCGTGCTGCTGATCGCCTCGACCGGCTACAAGAAGCTGGGGGTCTCCACCCACGACGTGAAGGCCGAGTTCGCGCAGGCGGCGGGCCTCAAGGTCGGCGACAAGGTGGACGTCTCCGGGGTGCCGGTGGGCCAGGTGTCGGCCGCCAAGATCGAGGGCGATCACGTGCTGATCACCCTGCAGATCGACAACGACGTGCAGCTCGGTCCCGACGCCAAGGCGTCGATCAAGCTGTCGACGCTGCTGGGCAACCGCTACGTCGCACTGGAGCCGGGCGACGGCTCCGGGGCGAAGAGCAACCGGATCCCGAAGAGCAACACCGTGGTTCCCTACGACGTGCTGGGGAACGGCACGCCGAAGCTCGAGGGGCTGGACACGGAGAAGCTGGTCGAGTCGTTCAAGGTGATCGGCGACCAGATGAACGGCTCGCCGCAGCTGACCGCCCAGGCGCTCGACAGCGTCGGCGCCCTCGCCAAGACCATCAACGATCGTCGCGACCAGGTCGATCAGCTGCTGAAGGACCTGGACCGGGTCACCCGGATCCTCGGCGACAACCGCAACAGCGTGCTCCTGGTGATCACCCAGGGCGAGGCGATCGCGAGCCGGGTGATGGAACGCCAGAACCTGCTGCGGCAGTTGCTCGACAACATCGCGGGCCTGACCAAGCAGCTGCAGGAGATCGGCGCCGAGAACGAGAATCAGCTCGGCCCGACCATCGAACAGCTCAACACCATGGCCGAGGGCCTGCAGAAGAACAAGGACAATCTGGACCGGATGTTGCAGATCATGCCGGTGTCGTTGCGGCAGTTCAACAATGCGTTCGGCAACGGCCCCTACGGTGAGGTCGGCCTGCCGTGGCTGTTCCCCGACAACTGGCTGTGCTTCGCCCGAGTGATCGAGGGGTGCCAGGGATGAGAATGACCAAGCGCGCGGTGAAGGCCGCGGCCGTCGGCGCCATCGCCCTGGCGGTCGGTAGCTGCTCGCTGGTGCCGACCGACGTCCAGGACGCGGTCGGCGCGACCACCCACGTCACCGCCGACTTCCGCAATATCGCGGGCATGTTCGAGGGCAACCCGGTCACGGTGCTCGGCCTCCAGGTCGGCAAGGTCGACAAGATCGTGCCGAAGGGTTTGTACGCCGAGGTCTTCATGACCATCGACGGCGATGTGAAGCTGCCGAAGAACGTGACCGCGTCGCTGATGACGAAATCCGTTGTGACCGACCGGCACATCGAGCTGGGCCCGCCCTACACCGGCGGTCCGGAGCTGCCGGACAACGCGCACCTGACCGTCGAGCAGACCCGCACCCCGGTCGAGCTGGACACGGTGATCAAGACCATCGATCAGTTCGCCGAGGCGCTGAAGCCCCCGGCGGGTCAGAAGGACGGCCCGATGTCGGGCACCCTGCTCTACGACATGGTCAACGGACAGGGCGACAAGATCCGCGACACCCTGAACGCGCTGTCCGGTGCGCTGAAGGTGGGCGTCGACAACAAGGACGCGGTATCCACCATCATCATCAAGCTCAACGAGCTGACGACCATGCTGGCGGAGAACGACCAGTCGGTGCGTGACTTCAGCAACCAGGTCACCCAGATGACCTCGCTGCTGGCCGATCAGGCGCCGGGCCTGCAGGCGACCCTGACCCAGATGAACGACTTCCTCAACAACACCAGCGGGGTGTTCACCGAGTACCAGGATCAGCTGTCCTCCAGCCTGACCGGGCTGACCGCGGTGACCGATCAGCTGCGCGCCAACGCCGCCGGCGTCACCGAGGTCGTCGATATCGCACCGCTGCTGCTGCAGAACCTGGATCGGACGATGGACCGCCAGCGGCGCTTCGTCCGGCTGCACGGCGTCCTCGGCACCGCGCTGTCGGGCGAGATCGTCAGCCTGTTCTGCGAGCGGATCCAGATGCGCGCGGACGGCTGCCGGACCGGAAAGATCGAAGACCTCGGTCCCGACCTCGGGTTGACCGCGGCACTGATGGGAATGACGAAATGATCCCGAAGTTCTTGTCGAACAGGCGGTTTCGGCGGTCAGGGCGCGGCGCGATCGCGGTGACCGCCGCGGTCGCCGTGCTGGCGGTCCCGGGTTGCGGCCTCACGGTGGAGAAGGTGCCGCTGCCCAAGCCGGGCCCGCAGGGTGACACCTACACGGTGCGCGCGATCTTCACGAACGCGCTCAACCTGCCCGATCAGGCGAAGGTGAAGATCGGCGGCTCGGACGTCGGCATCGTCACCCACATCGAGACGAAGAACTACCAGGCGATCGTCGACCTGAACATCCGCAAGGACATTCAGCTCCCGAAGAATTCCACCGCCGAGCTGCGCTCGGCCACTCCGCTCGGCGATGTCTTCGTCGCGATGGCCATGCCGAAGCGGGATCCGGGCACGGAGCTGCTCCAGGACGGCGACACCCTCCCCGTCCAGCAGACCTCCGCGGGTGCGACCGTCGAGGAGCTGCTGCTGTCGGTCTCGACGCTGTTCAACGGCGGCGGCCTGGCGGCGCTCACCAAGGTGACCTCGGAGCTGGACTCGATCGTCGGCGGCCGTCCCGATCAGCTGGCCAGTCTGCTCCGGCAGATGACCAGCGTGACCGGCACGCTGCATGCCAACAGCGACCGGATCGATAGCACGCTCAACGGTTTCGGCGCGCTGGCCAACACCATCGAGGCGCGGCACAACGAGCTGGGCCAGGTCGCCGACACGCTGCCGTCGATGATCGGCACCATCGCCGAGAACAACCAGCAGATCGGCGACCTGCTGACCAAGGTGTCCACCACCAGCGCCGCGCTCGGCGACTACGCCAACACCAGCTCCGATCAGCTGTCGGATCTGCTCGACAACGTGCACAAGCTGATGGACGCGCTGTCGCGGACCCGCAACGATTTCGCGCCGCTGCTCGACGCCATCCACGATGTCCGCCCCGCGGTGGACGCCTCGTTCAAGGGCAACGTCCTCGCCACCGCGGCCACCCTGACCAACCTCGACGTCGGCCTGATCACCGACCCGGCGCACAGCAAGTTCTACGACCTGCGCGATGCACAGGACATGGTGGGCAGCCTGATCCAAGTGCTGCAGATCGTCTACGGACGAGTGACGGGGGGCCACCGGTGAACTGGTTGAAACAGCACAAGCTGCTGCTCTCGGGTCTGGGCCTGGTCGTCGCCTTCGCGCTCGGTGCGTCGTATCTGGCGGTGAGCGTGATGCGCGTCAACCCGCTGAAATCCACGTACACGGTCACCGTGAGCCTGGATCGGTCGGGCGGCCTGCAGCCGGGCAACGACGTGACGCTGCGCGGATACCGGGTCGGCAAGGTCAACTCGGTCGAGCTGACCGATCACGGTGCCGCGATCGCCGCCGAGGCCGAGATCGACAGCTCCTACCGGATTCCGGTCGACACTCGCGTCGCGGTGCAGGCACTGTCCGGCGCCGGTGAGCAGTACGTCGACTTCCGGCCGGAGACCGACCAGGGACCGTTCCTGGCCAACGGCGCGGTCGTCAAGTTCGACCCGGAGCGGGTGACCACGCCGACCCCGGTCTATTCGGTGCTCGACAACGCGAGCACGTTCATCTCCCAGATCGATCCCGATCGCTTCAACACGATCCTGACCGAACTGGATACCGCCCTCTCCGGCGGACCGGACCAGATGCGCAGCATGATCGATGCGCTGAGCCTGGTCAGCGCGGGGCTGGACAACCTGCTTCCGCAGACCACGAACCTGTTGGCGAACCTGCGCACGATCGCCTCGACGACGTCCAACGCACAACCGGATCTGAGCACCCTGACCAGCAATTCCCAGACGCTGTTCAACCAGTTCAACGGCGCCGACGACGAACTGCGCAAGATCCTGGACACCGCGCCCGGGCAGATGCAGCAGTTGGGGGCGGTGCTGGACAAGACCGCCGATCCGATCACCAGCCTCGCGGCCAACTTCTCGGCGATCACGAAGGCGGCGCAGCTGCGCAAGCCGGCGCTGCGTGCCCTGTTCCCGTCGCTGGTCATCGGCAGTTCCGCGATGGGGGTCCCGGCCCACGACGGCGAGTTCCATACCATTCTGGATATCTGGCCGCGACCGTTCTGCCAGTACAGCAACACGCCGACGCCCCACTACGTGGTCCAGGACGGTACCTTGCCGAAGTGGAACTACTGCACCAATCCGGCTCCGGACCAGCAGATTCGCGGTTCGGCGAACGCGCCGCGGCCCGATGTGCCCAACAACGGCGCCCAGATGCCGGCGGGAGCCGATCCGAACGACCGGACCCCGCCGCCGGTGCGGTAAGCGTGGGCCCGTCCCGGCGGCGACACCGCCGATGCGGGCATACTCGCTGACAGACTCCATCCGGCCCGGACCTGGTCCGGGCCGATCCGGCTATTCGGTGTGTCGAGCACGCCGGGAAAGTGACTGATCAGTTCATGTCCGAAGAAGACGCTGCCAGGGACGAGAAGAATACCGAGGCGGCAGCCAAGGCCGATCGGCCGCAAGACAGCACAGACGCGGACGTGACGGCCGAAAGCAAATCCGAGGCGACCGAGTCCAAGGCCGCCGAGTCCGAGGCGGCCGACTCGAAGGCCGAGGCCAAGGCCGCCGACGAGAAGACCGCCGAGGCCGATGCCGGTGACGCGAAGGCCGCCGGGGACGCGCCGACCGTGAAAGCGGCGACCTCCGCATCCCCCGGTAAGTCGGGCGGCAGCCCCAGCTGGCTGCCGATCACGGCCGCCTTCGCCGCGGGTGTGCTGCTGGTCGCGGCGATCACCGCGGTGGTGGTGTTCTGGATGCAGGCCAGCGACCGCGGCGACCAGCTCGACGCGCGTGACGAATCGACCAAGGCGGCGTGCGATTTCGGCCGTCAGGTCGGCACCTATGACGCGAAGAACTTCGACGACTACGTCAAGCGCGTGAAGGACCGCTCCACCGGCGACTGGGCGAACCAGTTCGAGGCGGCCTCGTCCGCGCTGAAGGACATCACGACCCAGGCGCAGGCGCGTTCGGGTATCGATGAGATCCACTGCGCCTGGGAATCCGGTGACGACAGCAAGGCCACCATCATCATGCTGATCACCCAGAACCAGTCGAAGGCGGCCACCCCCCAGCCGCAGCACATGACCATCGGCGTGGTCGCGACGATGGAGAAGAAGGGCGACAAGTGGCTCGCCTCGAGCTTCCAGTCGCCGATGATGAACGATATGGGCCCGATCCCCGCCCCCGGCGGGGAGCAGGCTCCGGGCGGCCAGGCCCCCGCCCCGCAGCCGGGAGGCTGATGCGTGGTGCCTCCGGCGGTGGGTCCGATCCACCACCGCCGGAGGTTTTCACGCCGCTCGCTGCGGGTCGGATAGGAGCAGCGGGCGGGGTCAGAAGAGTGTGAAGGCGTCCGTGTCCGCGGGCTTCGGGCGGGATTTCGGTTGTGCGGCAGTCTTTTTCGGTTCCGGTGCACCGATCGGCACCGGCTGTGTGATCGCCGCGGCGACCGGCTCCGCCGCGGCCAGCGGGGGCAGGTCGGCGATGCCCGAGGCGACCGCGTCCGTCGCCGCGGCGGCCGCCCGCGCCGCCTCGCCGGCGAGCTTGTCGGCCTGCTCGTTGAAGTAGTTGCCGACGTGCCCGCGCACCCAGCGGAACCGGACCGGCCCGGGGCGGGTGGCGATGTGATGATCGATGTGCTGGACGAGCTCGACGTTCTTCACCGCGCCGCCGGTCGAGGTCTTCCAGCCGTTGAGCCGCCAGCCCGAGATCCATTCCGAGGCGCATTTGATCGCATACAGCGAATCACTCTCGATGAGCAGCGGTTCCGCGCCGGGATGCGCGACGATCGCCTCGAGCACCGCGCGTAGCTCGGCCACCTGATTCGTGCCGCTGGCGGCGCCGCCGCTGGCCGAGCTGCCCTGATGACCGACCCAGGCCCAGCCGATGGCGCCGCCCGGGTTGCGGAGGCAGGATCCGTCGGTGCTCACGATGATCATGGTCGGTACCCTACGCAATCCGGCCGACAAGGTCGGTGTCGTGGAATTCCTCGATCCCCCTGCGCAACCGCGACTCACTGCGCCGCACGGCCGAGTGCACGACGGCGTCGACGAGCCTGCCGCACAGGCGTCCCGCCATGCCGGTGGGTGAGCGGTAGTCGGCCTCGGAGGTGAGCGCGGAGCGGCCGTAGCCGAGCGGATCGAAGCGCAGCGTCAGGGTGCCCAGTGCGGAACCCGGTGGCCCCGAGTGCGAATGCGCAGGCGCCACCTTCCCCGGCCGGCGCCTGCGCAGCGTGAATCCGATGACCGCGTGGTGGCGGTACTCGGTGACCTCACACTCGACCGTGGGGTGCCACATCGCCAGCCGGAGCGTGACGGTGTACAGCATCCCGGGCCCGTGGCCGGGCTCGCCGACCGGCTCGAAGGCTGCGACACCGAACATCCAGTCCGGTACGAACATGTGGTTGTCCGCGTACGTGAACGCAACCTCCACCGGCGCACCGACATCGCTCGCGTACCTGATGCGGCCCATAGGCAAACTCCCTGTTCCACGGCTGCCGATAAAAGTACTACAGAAATCCTCTTTAATGAATGGGTATCGGCAAATCGGTGGAAATCGGGGTGGGGGCCCAAATCGACTGCGGCGCAGGTAAATAGATCAATTGTCCAATTGTGCGACGATGTGATCGGCGATCGGGAGCGCCGACGTGGCCGCCGGAGACGGCGCGTTGAGTACGTGGACCGAGCGCGGGGTGCGCTCGATCAGGAAGTCGTGTGCCAGCGTGCCGTCGGGCAGCACGGCCTGGGCGCGGATGCCCGCCTCGCGCGGCAGCAGATCGCCGATCGTCAGGTCCGGGCAGTACTTTCGGCATTCCGCCAGGTACCCGCGCCGGAACAGGGAATTGCGCAGCTCCCGCAGGCCGGTCCGGACGTTGGCCGCCGCCACTCGGTGGAATCCGCGGTAGCCCAGCACTTCCCGGGCGTCGCGCAGTGCGATGCTGCCCTTGCGGTAGCCCTCACGGGACAGACCCAGCACGGCGTTCGGGCCGACGGTCAGCGCGCCGTCGATGGTCGGGCTGAGGTGCACGCCCAGGAACGGCAGGTCGGGATCCGGAATCGGATAGATCAGCGTCCGCACCAAATCGGTGCGCTCGGGCGGCAATTGGTAGTACTCGCCGCGGAACGGGACGATGCGGAGGTCGATCGGCAGCCCGGCCAGCCGGGCCAGGCGGTCGGCCTGCAGTCCGGCGCACACGACCAGCCGCCGGGCCCGCCAGCTGCCGGAAGAGCCGGAAATCGTTACCGCGTCCGAATTCTCGTCGATCGACGTGATCTCGGCGCCGAGCGCGATCGTGCCGCCGGCGGCACGCACCCGGTCGGCCAGGGCCTCGGTGACGCGCGTGAAGTCGATGATGCCGGTGTCCGGAACGAACAGCGCGCCGACGCCGGTGACGCGCGGTTCGCGCCGGACCAGTTCGGCCGCATCGATCTTCTCGACCGCGACGCCGTTGGTGACCGAGCGCTCGTACAGCGCGAGCATCCGGGCGTGCTCGGCGGCGTCGGTCGCCACCAGCAGTTTTCCGCACACCCGATACGGAATATCGTGTGCGGCAGCGAAGTCCTTGGTCCACTGTGCACCGCGGCGGCAATACCGGGCCTTGAGGCTGCCGGGCTCGTAGTAGATGCCGGAGTGGATCACCCCGCTGTTGTGCCCGGTCTGATGCGCGGCCAGCGCCGCGGCCTTGTCCACCAGCATCAGGCTCGCGCCGGGCCGCGACTCGAGTATCCGGTACGCGGTCGCCACCCCGACGATCCCGCCCCCGATCACGCAGTAGTCGTACACGTCGGGCAGTCTCACACAGCCCGCCGCTCTCGACTAGGCCGCGGCGGGCCTCCCGGAGACGCCTACGGTTGTGTCCGCAGGAATCTCGCCCTCGGTCACGGCGGGCGTATCCGGTGCGGTGCCGGGATCGGTGTCGACCGGAATGACCTTGTGCCCGTGGCTATCCGGCTGCTGCACCGGGGCCGGGCGGGCGTGGCGCTGCAGTTGGACATCGTGCTGTCCCAGCACCGGATCCGAGACCGCCACGGTGACCTCGCCGTGCCTGGTGTCCAGGTCGGTGCGGAATCGGGTCACGTCGTCGCGGGTGCCGCCGGGGAGGTCGCCCGGTCGCTGGACCAGCGTCGCGAACACGTTGGTATCCACCGTCATCGAGACCGAATCCGGTTGGGTGGTGGCGACATTCGCGCCCACGTAGGTCCCGCCGAGCAGCGGCAGCCGCCCGTTCATGCCGGTCGGTGTCACGGTCGTCTGTGCCGGTGCGGTGGGCACCACGGCGCGGTCGAGCAGCTGGATCGGCGCCGGGGGCCCGGGGACCGGTGCGAGGGGCGGCAGCGCGCGGGATTCCGCCTTGAGCCCGACCAGTCCGATAGTGGCTGGGCCGCTGGGCGATTCGGGCGAAACGGACTCCACGCTCCCGGCCGGTGGGGCGGCGACGGGTACCGCGGGCCCGGGGGCGGGCCGATGGGTGGAGTCGGCGATCTGATTGACGATGTAGGTGCCGGCCGCCACGGTGAGCCCGATACTCGCCATACCGGCGAACACGATGGCGGTGTGCTGGAAGATCTGGGCCGTGCGACGGTGCGTCGCCGGGTGTTGCGACATCACGGTGCGTCCTTTCCTCTCCCCTTGGGTCCCCTGCCCGCGCCGACCCGCACCGTTGAAAGTCGTACGCACGTCCAGGTTACTGTGCCGCCGAGTACCTTCCCGGCGGGTTGCGGTCAAGATCACAACGTGTGCCGCGCACTAGCGGTTCCCCAGGTGCAAATTCCGGCCGGTAATCCGGCAATCGCCGCTGCTGAGATGTAATTTCCCGAACATCGGGATAACCCAAAATTCTTTGTATTACCGGTGTTTCCAGTCGAGAACACCTGGGTAAACACTCTCTTAGCTGGCGGAGCGTCCGCTTCGACTGCCATCTGACAAACTTCCGGCCAACGGCGTCCGGTCGGCACAGGCACGGCGCACCCAAAGTTGGCGCCCGCCAGCTCCAAGCTCCGTCCGGATGCCCGGTGAAGTCAGACCCGGACCGGAGGGCCTCGAAGCTTCGCTCTCCGATGTACCAGTGATTCAGGCGAATTGACCTGCGGCCCGGCCCGCGCCGGTCGGACCCGCGAAGGCCTGCGCGATGGTGAGCCAGTCCGCGGCGTCGTCGCCGATCGCCGTGAGGGTCAGGTCGTCGCGGTGGCGGCGCTGCGTCACCAGCAGGCAGAAATCCAAGGCGGGACCCGTGATTCGCTGCGCGGCATCGTCCGGGCCCCAGGTCCAGGTCGCACCGTCCGGCGCCGCCAGTTCGACCCGAAATTCGTCGGCGGGTGCGGTGCGGCCGTGCACCATGTACGCGAAATTCCTGGTGCGCACGCCGATATGCGCGATATTGCGCAATCGCGCGGTGGGCGTACGCGCCACGCCGAACGTATCCGCCACGTCCTGACCGTGCGCCCAGGTCTCCATGAGCCGGGCGCTGACCATCGACGCCGCGCTCATCGGCGGCCCGAACCAGGGCAGCTTCACTCCGGCCGGAAGGGCGCGCAGCGCGTCGGCGAGGGCGACACGGCCCTGCCGCCACCGATCGAGCAGGTCGGGTGCCGGGGTGGCGGCGGCGGCCTCCGCGGCCTCGTCGACGAAGGTGAACGCCTTCGGCTCGGCGGCCCGCACGAGTTCGGCGAACGCCTCGGGATCGGTGGCCGATACCGTGGCGACCTCGTCGGTCCAGGCCAGATGGCCGATCTGATGGGCGATGGTCCACCCGGCCGCCGGGGTGTCGCGCCGCCAATCCGACAGGGTCAGCGGCGCCACGATTCCGTCGAGGTCCGCGCACTCCGCCAGGAAGTCCCGCAGCAGTGCGTCCAGGTCGGCCATGTGTCCCTACCTCCAACTCGCACGCCGGGGTAACCCTGTGCCTGGCGTGTATGTCCTCGCGCCGACGAGGACGGGTTCAGCATCCCAATCGGGACGAAAAAATGCAAGCACGCGTGCTTGTTATTGGGCTACCAGCCGAACAGCACCAGGTGCACGCCGCCGACGGCCAGGCCCAGTGCCGCGCCGTGCAGGTACAGCAGCCAGGCGTCCTGTTCCACGGACGCGTAGAACATCTCCATGAACTCGCCCGGCGTGAGCTGTTTGAGCTTGCGGGCGGCGAACTCGTCGATCTTCTGGGCCTGCTCCTTCGCGAACACCTCGTCCTCGACCAGGCTCGGCGCGAGGCCGACCGCCGCCCCGGCGGCGCCCACCTTGAGGTTGTCGAACTGGCGGCGGCCGAACGCCGCGCGCACCACCGAGGTGGTGCGGCCGAGCTGGTGGTGGATCTCGTCCGCGATCAGGTGCTCGATCAGCTGGCGGGTCTTGTCGCCGTTGGGCCCGTCCAGCAGTTCCTCGGCCAGGTTCGGCAGCGTCAGCACCTGGTAGGCGAGGATGTGGGAGAGGTCGGCGGCGGCCTGTGGCTGCCGCTTGGCCAGCAGCGCCTGTTTCCACAGGTATTTGTAGCGCGGCTGCGGATCGCCCGGCTCGAACACCATCTTGATCGCGATGACGTTGACGATCACGCCGATCGCCGCCGCCGCCGCGAGGATGACGACCCAGGCCGGAATCCAGCCGAGGACCGGAATGCTGTGGTGCACCTGCAGATACAGCGCCAGCAGCACGCCGAACGGGGCGCCCAGCAGGCCGATGCGCACCATGAATCGCAGCTCCGGGGCCGCGATCGTGGTGGTGAGGTCCTTGAGGATGTGCGGATTGGCCTGCAGGTACCGGATCACGAAGCTCTTGATGTCGATGAGCTGATCGACATTGTCGCCGAGGCGCTCGAAGCCACGCCGGGTCAGGTCCGGCAGCTCGCGCTCCACCCGCTGGTACAGGATCTGCCGGGCGGGGCGGGGCACCGCGCGCCAGAGGTCCGGGTTCTCGCGGTACATCACGTCGTCGACGATCGGCTGGACCTGCTTGCGCGCCACCTCCGCGATGTAGTCGGCGATACCCTCCAGGTCGAGTTCGTGGATGAAGTCCCGGGGGCTGCCGATCCGCATGATCGCCATATCGACGCAGATGCTGGCCATCTTCTCCGCGCGCGCCGGGATGAATCCCTGGAAGCCCAGCCGCTTGCCGTCACCGGAGAACGTCGGCAACACCTGTACCCGCCGCGGGAAGTACGGATACAGCAGTGGCAGGCCGGGAATCCGGATGCCGCGGAACAGCAGCGGCCAGAACAGCATCAGCACGCCGGTCCAGTTGGTGAGCCAGCCGGCGATCGCGCTGAAGATCGGAAAGGTCACCAGGTCCACGACGAACTTGGATTGACCGGTCAGCTGTTCCCAATCGATGAACACCCCACCGGCCAGCGTCGTCATCGTGCGGGTCCCCCTAGAGCCGATGGTGAGATGTCGGGACTAGAACATTCTCATCGGTTCCGATCAAGTGTCAACGCGGGGGTCATTGCGAGGGTTTCACGGCGTGTTCGTTCTCCGGCAAGCAGGATTCGAGGGGTGATTGGCGAACGGCGAATACTGGTCAATTGACCAATCTGGTTCGGCTCGGGAAGGGGCACGGAATGGACGACAGCGGGAGTGTGGGCCGCCGGGATTTCCTCGTCGGCGCGGCGGCTGCGGCGGGCGCGGCGACGGTGGCCGGTGCGGGGACGGCTCGCGGGGATGTCGCCACGGCCGAATCGGTGCCGAAGCTCGACTTCCCGACCGATGACACCCTGCGCGTTCTGCTCACCGGCGACGCCGGCACGGGTGCCCGCCCGCAGTGGCTGGTGGCCGACGCGATGCGGGACCTGCACGGCCGCGAGCCCTTCGATCTGGCGCTCGGACTCGGCGACAACATCTACGAGAGCGGGCCGTGGACCGAGGATGACAGGCAGTTCCTCGACAAGTTCGAGAACCCCAACCACGGACTGGATTTCCCGTGGGTGATGGTGCTGGGCAACCACGACACCAGCTCCGTCCTGCCGGGCGACGGCGGCTGGCTGCAGCGCGGTGACCACGAGGTCGGCTATCACCGGCGCTCTGCCCGCTGGTACATGCCCGCCCGCTACTACTCGGTGCGGGTGCCGCGGGAGCGGCCGGTCGTGGAGTTCTTCGTGCTCGACCTGAATCCGGTCGCCGCCTACCTGCCGCCGCTGCTGCAGCCCTATTGGGCGCCGGGCGGGCAGTTCATGTCCGAGCAGGCGGCCTGGCTGGACGAGGCCGTCGCCACCTCCCCGGCGCGATGGAAGATCGCCTGCACCCACCACCCCTATCTGAACAACGGCCCGCACGGCGACGCCGGAAACTACGAGGGCGTGACCCTGGACCCGCTGGACGGGCGGCACGCCAAGCGCTTCCTGGACGACCACGTGATCGGCCGCTGTCAGTTCCTGCTGTCCGGGCACGACCATTCGCTGCAGGTGCTGGAGCATGCGCCGGAGTTGAGGGGCACCCGTCAGCTGATCTCCGGCGCCGCCGCCAAATCCGTGCACAACGAGCCGCTCGGGCGCGAAAGGCTATCGCACCCAAGTCTTTTCCAGACCTTCACCGAGCTCGGTTTCATGGTGATGGACCTGACGGCGGACTCGGTTCGGCTGCGTGTCGTCACGGTCGACGCCGGATCGGGTGAGTCGGCGATCGCGTTCGACCGGTCACTGGCCTGAAATCGACTCCACCGGCGGCGAATTCGGACCCTACGGCTTCAGGACGATCCGAATCGGGTTGCCCTGCTTGGATTCCAGCGCGTGCACGGCCTTCTCCGCATCGGCCAGCGGGAGCACCGCGCTCACCGAGCGGGCGAAGTCGATGCGGTGCCGCCGCTGCAGCTGCACCAGCTGGGTGACGTGCTCGGGCGTGGAGCCGTAGTGCCCGCGCAGTTGCTGCTGGAAGAAGCTGAACGCGGTGCCGCCGGTGATGGTGATCGGCTTGTCGGTCAGGCCGACCAGCACCAGCCGCCCGGCCGGGCCCAGGCACACCACGGCCTGTTCGCGCACCGCCTCGACTCCGGCGAAGTCGAAAGCGGCGGCCAGCCCGGCGCCGTCGGTGGCGGCGTAGATCTTGCCGCGCAGGTCGGGCTCGGCCGGATCGAAGGCCAGGTCGGCGCCCAGCTCCAGGGCGCGCTGCCGCGCCGCGGGCAGCGGGTCGACCGTGATGATCGGTGCGGCGCCGATCAGCCGCAGCAGCTGCACGCCGTGCGCGCCCAGCCCGCCGACACCCCAGACGCCGACCGGTTCCGCCGGGCGGACCTGGGCGGTCGCGGTAATGGCCGCCCACGGTGTGGAGACGGCGTCGGGGATGAAGCAGGCCTGTTCGAAGGGCAGATCGTCCGGGATCGGGACCAGGGTGTCGAGGCGGGCCAGCGTGTACTCCGCCCAGCCGCCGTCGTAGTCGACGCCGCGGGTGAAGACCTGGCCGTTGCGCTGTTCTCCGGCCTGCAGCAGCACCCGGTCCCCCACCTTCGGGCCGGTGACGCCCGGTCCCAGCGTGTGCACCGTGCCGGCCACTTCGTGACCCAATGTGACCACGTCGCCGTTCAGGAACAGCGGCGTCAGCATTCCGTCGATCAGGTGCACGTCCGACAGGCACACCCCGGCCGCCTCGACCTTGATCAGCACGTGGTCCGGGCCGGGCTCGGGCACCGGAACCTCGTCCAGCTGTAGTCGGCGGTTCGGTCCCAGGTGCAGTCGTCCTGCCAGCATCGGCCCAGCTCCTCGTCGTCCGGCGAATCCCGTTGGGCGCCATCGTAGTCTTGCGGGCGGTCGGCGCGGGGGCCTAAAGGGTGGGTTCCGGTGCCGTGGCGGGACCGTCGCTGCGGGTGAAGGGGGTTCCCAGCCGAATCCCGACGGTCTGCACCCAGTCCAGTAGTTGTCGCTGCCGGTGGCTCGCCTGCCGACGGGGCACCTGCTGGGCACGACGGGCGCGGCGCCGGGAGCGATGGGAGATCAGCGTTTCCAGTTCCCCGCGCGGAGCCAAGCCCTCGGCCTCCACCGTCTCGACGGTCCGTCGGAACCAGCGCTTCTCGGTGCGCACCACCCACGCGTAGACGACGACGAAGACCAGGATGTAGACCAGGGTGCGGCGGGCCATGTCGCCGATGCCCGCATCCTCGGGCTGGGGTGCGTCCCAGCCGAAATGCAGTGCGGCGCCGAGCAGATAGAAACCGGCGAACACGGCGGTCCGGCGCGCGAGCGACCAGTCGGTGGCGGCGAGGGCCACCACGATGCCGATGCCCGCCAACCCGGTGAGCATCCAGTGCGAGGTGACGCCGGTGGCCAGGCGCAGCACCCCGACCATGACCGCCGTCCCGATATCGTTCTGCGCCGAGTTCAATCCGGCATCCGCCTCGTAGGTGAGATCCTCGACCACCTGGAACCCGAGTCCGGTGAATCCGCCGAGCAGCAGCCCGTGCATGGGCCGGGTCAGCAGCGGGCGGCTCAGCCAGGCGACCGCGAGGACTCCGGCCCCCTTCACGGCCTCCTCGACGATGGCGGCCGAGATGGGCGCCTGCCAGTTCATGGCGAAGGCGTCGCCCGCCAGGTTCTGGATCACTCGCATGTTGTTGTCGTTGGCGTACATGGCGATTCCGGGTCCGGCCGCCGCGCCCCACACGAAACCCATTGTCAGCCAACCGCGAATCGGCCGGTGGGCGCGAAACAGGTCCAGGCGCAGGAGAACCCAGGCGATCACGGCCAGGGTCGCCAGCGTGAACGGCAGGCCGACCAGGATTCCGGACCAGGTCAGCAGGGCGATGGGGAGCAACTGGATCAGCAGGCCGAGCGCACCGCCGGCGATCACCAGGCAGTAGACCCAGAACAGTGCCGAGCGCGGCTGCATACAGCCGGGCTGTGTCGATGGTCGGTCGCTCATGCTCGCACCTGCAGGGAGTTCACGATGCGGAGCAGTTCGGGCACGGTGGCGGCGTCGCCGCTGAGCATCACGGTCACCGCCAGGTTGTGGTTGCCGACGACGGCGCAGACGCCGGGCCGGTCCCGGCCGCGGCATGTCAGCCCGACGAAATCGTGTGCGGTGCGGATCGCCCCGCCGTCGAATTCGACCGGAAATGCCTGCAGCCCCAACACCTTCCGCCGCCACTCCAGGGTTGTCGGGAGGTCGGTGACGCCGTTGACCACCGTCACCAGCAGCACCGCGCCGCCCGGGGCGTCGAGCACCGCGCTGGTCTGATCGCCGGTGGGCCGGCGCGCGTATCCGGCTACCTCGGAGAAACCGATCGTGCCGGGCGCCTCGCCGGGTGCGGACAGGGTGATCTCGGTGCGCGGCGGGACCAGCGTCTCACGGGTCGGCACCACGGCCGCCAGCGCCGTCGGAATTCCTATGAGCGCCACGACCACGACGAATACCAGCAGTGCCGGTTTCCAGTCGTGACCTCGTCGCTCGCTCATCGGCGCGCTCCTCCCGAGTGGCCGCGCGCGGTCGTGGGCGGCGGCACACTGCGGTCAACGATAAGGGCAGGCCGCTGGAAGGGATGACAGCAACACGAAGGCAACCGAGCTTCGCACCCTCGCGACTTGCCCGGCCGATACCTCAGTTCGCCAGGAAGTACACGACCTCCCAGAGGTGACCGTCCGGATCGGCGAAGTATCCGGCGTAGATCCCCCACGGGCGTTCGGCACCGGCGCGGACGAGAGTCCCGCCGGCACGCTGTGCCTGCTCGAGAATTCGGTCGACATCCGACCTGTTCTCGACGAACCAGCCGAGGCTGAACGGCGAGCCGGCGACGCGTTCGGGCGCGATCTCGGCATCCAGCGCGAGGTCGGTCCGCGAATAGAGCGACAGCATGAGGCCGCTGTCGAGGGTGAACATGGCGACCGCGCCGCCCGGCTGCGCAGTACCCCGTGCGAACTCGGTCCCGATGATGCCGGGCGTCGACAGGCCGAGTCCGTCGCGGTAGAAGGCGAGGGCGCGGTCGAGATCGCTCACCCCGAGGGTGATGGCGTTGATTTGGGGTGTCATATGCCCAGTCGATCATCCGCGACGCGTCGCGGTCTTGAAGGAAACGGACACGGCGGGGATGGATGCGCGTCCCGGGGGCGTTGTCCCGGTGTATCGGTTCGTATGAGCCTTCCACCTGCGTATTCGGCAGGCCGAGACCGTTTCGCCGGGGGCGAACAGTCGGTCCGGAACAAGATCCGGAGCCTCGGGGTTGAGTAGGTGACGCTCAACCTTGGATGAGAAGAGTCCAGGGCATGCTTTTGGAAGGGGCTGAATCAGTGAGTACCCCACAACGTCTACCGGTGTTGTTCCTGACCGACCCGGTCGTGCTGCCGGGCATGGTCGTCCCGATCGAACTGGACGAGTCGGCCCAGGCGGCCATCGATGCCGCGCGCGCCGCGAACCTGGAGTCCGTGCTGCTCGCGCCGCGCCTGACGGAGGGCTACGCCGCCTACGGCGTGGTCGCCACCATCGAGCAGGTCGGCCGGATGCGCGGCGGCGCCCCGGCGGCGGTCCTGAAGGCCGAGCGCCGCGCCCGGATCGGGCACGGGGTGACCGGCCCCGGCGCCGCGCTGTGGGTCGAGGCCGAAGAGGTCGAGGCCCCGGAGCCCGACGATCGCACGAAAGAGCTTGCCGCCGAGTACAAGAAGCTGGTCGTCTCCGTCCTGCAGCGCCGCGAGGCCTGGCAGGTCATCGATGTGGTGAACCGGCTGACCGATCCCTCCGCGCTGGCCGATACCGCGGGCTACGCGCCCTACCTGTCCGACGAGCAGAAGCGGGAACTGCTCGAAACCCCCGATGTCAGAACGCGTCTGACCAAGCTGATCGGATGGACCACCGACCACATCGCCGAGGTCGAGGTCACCGAGAAGATCAGCGAGGACGTGCGCGAGGGTATGGAGAAGTCCCAGCGCGAGTTCCTGCTGCGCCAGCAGCTCAACGCGATTCGCAAAGAACTGGGCGAGGGCGAGCCCGACGGCGCCGACGATTACCGCACCCGCGTCGAGAACGCGGACCTTCCGGAGGGCGTGCGCGAGGCGGCGCTGCGCGAGGTCGACCGGTTGGAGCGCGGCAGCGATCAGAGTCCGGAGACGGGCTGGATCCGCACCTGGTTGGATACCGTCCTGGATCTGCCGTGGGGCGTGAAAACTACGGACTCGACCGATATTTCGGCCGCCCGGGCGGTGCTGGACGCCGATCACCACGGGCTGGACGAGGTGAAGGACCGCATGGTCGAGTACCTGGCGGTGCGGGCCCGGCGGGCCGCGCGCGGCCTGGAGGTCGTCGGCGGTCGCGGCTCCGGCGCGGTGCTGGTGCTGGCCGGTCCGCCCGGCGTCGGCAAGACCTCGCTGGGTGAGAGCGTGGCACGGGCCCTGGGCCGCAAGTTCGTTCGCGTCGCCCTGGGCGGCGTGCGGGACGAGGCGGAGATCCGCGGGCACCGGCGCACCTACGTCGGCGCGCTTCCCGGTCGCATCGTGCGCGCGGTCAAGGAGGCGGGTTCGATGAATCCCGTCGTCCTGCTGGACGAGATCGACAAGGTCGGCTCGGACTTCCGGGGCGACCCGGCGGCCGCGCTGCTCGAGGTGCTGGATCCGGCGCAGAACCACACGTTCCGCGACCACTACCTGGATCTGGACCTGGACCTGTCGGACGTGCTGTTCATCGCGACCGCGAACGTCGTGGAGACGATTCCCGGACCGCTGCTGGACCGCCTGGAACTGATCACGGTCGACGGCTACACCGAGGACGACAAGGTGGCCATCGCCCGCGACTTCCTGGTGCCGCGGCAGCTGGAGCGCAATGCGCTGACGCCGGAGGAGGTTTCGATCAGCGAGGAGGCGTTGCGCGAGATCGCGGCGAACTACACGCGGGAGGCCGGTGTTCGCCAGATGGAGCGGTTGATCGCAAAAGCCTTGCGCAAGGCGGCAACCCGGCTGTCGGAGGGATCGATCCCCGGAACGGGCCCCGTCGTCCCGACGTCCTCCCCCGTCATCCCGGCGAACGCCGGGACCGAATCGGGACCGTCGTCCGGTGACCACGCGACGCTCGGCTACGACCCGGAACTGGGCTACGACGCCTTGGTCCAGGCCGAAACCGGCACCGCGCCCTCGCCTTCCGAGCCGCTGACGATCGGCCTGGCCGACCTGACCGACTACCTGGGCCGGCCGCGGTTCACCCCGGATTCGGTGGAGCGCACCGCCGTTCCGGGCGTGGCCACCGGCCTGGCGGTTACCGGCGCGGGCGGCGACGTCCTCTACATCGAGGCCAATGCCGCCGAGGGCGAGCGCTCGCTGACCCTGACCGGCCAGCTGGGCGACGTGATGAAGGAGTCCGCGCAGATCGCCCTGACCTACGTCCGCTCCCACCTGGAAGAGATCGGCATCGAGCCGAAGATGCTGGACCGCAACATCCACATCCACTTCCCGGCGGGCGCGGTGCCGAAGGACGGTCCGTCGGCGGGCGTCACCATGGTCACGGCCCTGGTGTCGCTGGCGTTGGACCGGCAGGTGCGCGGGGATGTCGGCATGACCGGTGAGGTCACGCTGAACGGCCGGGTGCTGCCGATCGGCGGCGTGAAGCAGAAGCTGCTGGCCGCGCAGCGGGCCGGCCTGAAGACCGTGTTCATCCCGGCGCGCAACGAGCCGGATCTGGACGAGGTCCCGGCCGAGGTGCTCGCTGCGCTGGATGTCCGGCCCGTCGCCGACGTGGCGGACATCCTTGCGTACGCCATAGAGCCGATCGCCGAACCGGCTTACGATCGACCGCTGGCCGCCTCGGCCTAGCGATCGCACGAATAGGGGCCGTGCACTGTCATTGGACGGTGCACGGCCCCTGTGCCCGCGAAATCGGTTGTCCTGTCCCGCACTGCCTCCTGTCTCGCTCGGGAGGCGATGCGGGTCTGGGTCTGTCACCTATGCGACATCCGACTTCTCTGTGACATCGAGGGTCTTCGCGGTGTCGTCCGCGGCGGGTGGGAGATCACCCACGTGCGGCGCGGGTGGCGCGGCCGCGGCCCGCCGTTTCCGCCACAGCAGCACCCCGGCCCCCGCCAGCACCACGGCGTAGATCAGCACGTACGCGTTCATCAACAGCGGTGCGACCGCCCACCACGGCGGCAGCAGGAACACTCCGACGCTCACGTACGTGTCGCTCCAGTGGTAGGCCCAGGCGCCGATCGCGAGCATCAGCGCCACGGCGGCGGCCCACCAGCCCGGCCGGGACTGTGCCCGGTGCGCGATATAGACCAGCAGCGGCACGAACCACACCCAGTGGTGTCCCCACGCGAACGGCGAGATCGCACAGGCGGTCATCCCGGCGAGGGTGACCGCGAGCAGGCGTTCCCCGTGCCGGTACAACCCGGCCGTGACGGCCAGGCTCACCAGCGTGATACCGCCCGCGATGAGGACCCACAGCCACATGGGTGCCGAATGCAGACCGAGCAGATGCGCGATAGCGCCGCGAATGGACTGGTTGGCGGGGTGCGCGTCCTCGCCGATCCGATTGGACTGGAAGAAGGTCGAGCCCCAGTACTGCCGGGAGTCGCCGGGCAGCGCCAGCGCGGACAGCAGGATCGTGGCCACGAAGGTGCCCGCCGCGGTGGCGGCCGAGCGCCACTGCCGCATCGCGAGGAACTGCACGACGAAATAGAGCGGAACGAGCTTGATGCCCGCCGCCACGCCCACGCCGATCCCGCGCAGCCGGCTGCGGTCGCCGCGCGAGAAGTCCCACAGCACCAGCGCCATGAGCATGAGGTTGATCTGCCCGTAGTACAGGGTGGTGCGCACGGGCTCGATGAATACGCAGGTGAGCGCCATCAGCGCGCTGACCGCGGCCAGCTTGCGGTCGATCCGGTAGCCCAGCAGCCGCCAGCTCAGCAGCACGCAGCCGAACAGCACCCCGAGATTGACCGCCATCCACGTATTGGTGACCCAGCCCCACGGAAACAGCGCGATGGGGATGAACGCGAGCGTCGAGAACGGCGTGTAGGTGTACAGCAGGCCGAAGTAGGTCTCCTCGGTGTACAGCGAATGCCCGTGCAGGATCTTCCAGGCGCCGTCGCGGTAGATGTGCGCGTCGAGTCCGCCGTCCAGCATCCCGGCCTTGTCCAGCCACGGATCGACCGTCGTGAAGATGAACACCACCGCCGCGACGGCGGTGAGCGCCAGCACGAACAGTGTCGGTCGGAGGTGCGACAACCTGGGTGGATGCGAACCTTTCTCTAGATTTCCGTCATTCACCTGCTATCACTTCGTTCCCCGACCTGTTGCGCACCTGTTGCCGATCTCCAACCTATCCATCCGGTCGGTTGTCTACATGCCCCAAACGTCCCGGTCCAAATCGTGTGATGTGCAACTGATCGGGCGCATCGAGTTGCGCGGCTGTCACGGTAGTGGGCGCGCCGGCGGTCCGGGGGCGCGCCGGTTCCAGTCGACGGGAAGAATGCGGCGGTCCCCCTCGTTCCGTTCCGGCGAAATTCGGACGGACCGGATCACCGCGAACGTCCCGAACCGGGCAGACTGTCAGACATGCCCAGGTGGCTGCTGCATGTCGATCTCGACCAGTTCCAGGCGGCGGTGGAGTTCCGCCGCCACCCGGACCTGCGGGGCCGGCCGGTCATCGTGGGCGGCAACGGGGATCCGGCCGAACCGCGCAAGGTGGTGACCTGCGCGTCGTATCCCGCTCGGGCCTTCGGAGTGCGTGCGGGCATGCCCCTGCGCACCGCGGCCCGCAGATGCCCCGACGGCGTCTTCCTGCCGCTGGACATGGCCACCTACGAGGAGGCCTCCGAGGAGGTCATGGATCTGCTGCGCACCTTCCCGGTCCGGGTCGAGGTGCTCGGGTGGGACGAGGCGTTTCTCGCCGCCGACACCGACGATCCCGAAGAACTGGCCGCCGAGATCCGCGCCGCCATCGCCCGACTGGACCTCACCTGTGCCATCGGCGTCGGCGACAACAAGCTTCGGGCCAAGCTCGCCACGGGGTTCGCCAAGGCGGTGGGCAAGAGTGGTTCCGGCGACCATGCGGAGACCGCGGGCACCGGGATCTTCCGGCTCACCGCCGACAACTGGACCGAGCTGATGGCGCACCGCCCGACCACCGCCCTCTGGGGAGTCGGTGCGCGCATCGCGAAACGGATGGCGGAACTCGGTATCGAGACGGTCGCGGACCTGGCCGCCGCCGACCGCGCGGTGCTCGCCGCCGAGTTCGGTCCCAATACCGGTCCGTACCTGCGGGTGCTCGGCCACGGTCTCGGTGACACGGACGTGGTGACCGAGCCGCGAATACCGGTGGGCCGCAGCAAATCCGAGACCTTTCCCAGCGACCTCACCGATCGCGCCGAGATCGAGACCCAGGTGGCCCGCCTCGCCGCCGAGGTCGCCGAGGAGATGGCCGCGGCCGGGCGGATCACCCAGCGTGTCGGCGTCACGGTGCGCAGCAGTACGTTCTTCACGCGCACCAAACAGCGCAAACTTCCGGCTCCGACCACCGATGTCGACGAGATCGTGCAGGCCGCGCGTGAGGTGCTGGCCCGGTTCGAACTCGACCGACCGGTCCGGCTACTGGGCGTTCGCCTCGAGCTGGTGCCGCAGTGACCCGGCAGTCGGAACGAACGTTTCGAACCGGCACCGTGCGGCAAGATCACACAGCAGGAAAACCCACGGAAGGCAGCGCATGAGTGAGTACCAGACCTTGCGGTTCGAGCAGAGCGGCAGCATCGCCAGGATCACCCTGAACAAGCCGGAGGCGGCCAACGGCATCGATGACGTGCTGGGCCGGGAGCTGGCACAGGTGGCGGGCCGGTGCGCCGACGATCCGTCGCTGAAGGTGGTCACGCTGACCGGCGCGGGCAAATTCTTTTCCGCCGGTGGCGATCTGAAGGCGATGGCGGCCCAGGAGGCGGGCGCCGGGAGCTACGTCAAGCATCTGGCCGAGGACCTGCACGAGGCGATCTCGTCCTTCGCGCGAATGGACGCGCTGCTGATCACCGCGGTGAACGGCATCGCGGCCGGCGCCGGCTTCAGCCTCGCCATCGTCGGTGATCTGGTGATCGCCGGTGAATCGGCGTCGTTCACCATGGCCTACACCCGCGCCGGGCTCAGCCCGGACGGCGGCGCGTCGTACTACCTGCCCCGACTGATCGGCCTGCGCCGCACCCAGGACCTGATGCTCACCAACCGCGCGCTGTCCGCCGGTGAGGCCCTGGACTGGGGTCTGGTGCACCGGGTGGTGCCCGACGCCGAACTCACCGCCGTCGTCGACGAACTGGCCGAGCGATTCGCCATCGGGCCCAAGCACGCCAATGCGAATGTCAAGAAGCTGCTGCTGGTCAGCTCCAGCCACAATCTCGAGGAGCAGCTCGCCCGCGAGGCGGCGTTCATCTCCGCCTGCGCCGATTCCGCCGACGGGCACGAGGGCATCGCCGCCTTCCTGGGCAAGCGCACGCCGACCTTCGACTGACGTCAGCGGTTCGGCGACCGGCCCGGGTTGGCCAGCTCGAGCAGGACGTCACCGTGACACGGGTCGCCCGGCGCGCACCAGCAGGCCAGATCCCGGCCCCGCAGTTCGTGCAGGGCCGTCCGCATCGAGACCGCCTCGACGTCGTCGCTGCGCACCAGCCAGGTGCGGAACTGCTCGGTGACGGCCTCGCGGGTGGCGCCGGGGTGCGCGCCCGCGCGGAACGGATTGGCCCACCGGCTGGGCTCGGCGACGACCACCGCGCCGCTGTCGCGGCTGTCCTGATCATGCGTCAACTGCACACGTTTCGGCATCACTCACCTGTCCGGCTGTCGGGGCACCCGCGTTGCCGTGCCCGCCGCTGTGGTCCCCCGACCCCAGATCGGTCACGGTATCTGTGACAGCTTGACACAGCAAGTTTTCGATCATGTGGGTTGGAGTATGAGGCCGGGTGGTGATCGGCACTACCGTGGGTGCCCATGAACGCCACCCCCGTCGCCGCTCCGGTGCGCGGGTCTGTCCGGCGGGTGCGTGACGGCGTGCGGATGCCCTCGCCGCTGGTGATCGCCGCGGGCCTCATCGCGCTGCAGCTGGGTGTCCGGGGCTGGGTGGCGGGGAGCGGGTACTTCTACTGGGACGACCTCATTCTGGTGGGGCGGGCCGGAACGTATCCGCTGCTGTCGTCGGATCTGTTGATGTACAACCACGATGGGCATTTCATGCCCTTGGCCTTCGCCGTGGCGTGGGTCGTCACGAAGGTGGCGCCGCTGGTGTGGGCCGGGCCGGTCGTCTCGATGCTGGTGCTGCAACTCGCGGCATCGGTGGCCGTGCTCCGGATGCTCGTCGTGCTGGATTCCCCGGCGGCCGTGGGGATTACGAACAGTTCGCGGGGAAACCTTCGGCGGCTGCGGCTCGCTGGTCGGCGCATCCGCTGGGTGATCCTGCTGCCGCTGGTGTTCTATCTGTTCTGCCCGCTGACGCTGCCGTCGTTCGCCTGGTGGACCTCGGCGCTGAACGCGCTGCCGCTGCAGATCGCCCTGGCGTGGGTGGTCGGCGACGCGGTGCTGCTGGTGCGCACCGGGCGCCGCCGGTATGCGATATCCGGAATCGCCGTTCTCGCAGTGTCTTTGCTGTTCTTCGAGAAGTCGGTCGTGGTGCCGTTCGTGGCCTTCGCCGTGGCGGCGCTGGTCTGCCATATCGAGGGGCGTGACGGCGTGATTCGCGCCGTGGCCCGGCGCGGTGCGGTGCTCTGGGCGGGTTCGGTCGCGGTGCTGATGTGTTGGCTCGCCGTATATCTCACGATCTTCGACACCTCCGGCGTGCACAGCAACCCCGGCGGCCTGCGGAGCCTGCTGCACAGCGCGACCTCGCTGGGCATCGTTCCGGCGCTGCTGGGCGGGCCCTGGGCGTGGGCGCGGTGGTTGCCTTCGACCCCGTGGGCGGTGCCGCCGGGCTGGGCCGTCGTGATGTCGTGGCTCGTGGTGGGCGCCGCGGCGGTGCTGACGATCCGTACCCGAGCCCGCGTGGTGCCCGTGTGGATTCTGGTGGCGGCCTACGTGATTGCCGCCCAGCTGCCGGTGGCGCTGATCCGGGGCGGCCCCAACACTGCGGCCGAACTCATGCAGTCGCTGCGATACCTGGCCGACGTTGCAGTGGTCCTGACCGCAGCCGGTGCATTGTTGCTGCGGTCGCGTAGGCGGGCGAGTGCGCCGCGCCTGATCCCGCCACATGTCCGGTCGATGCTCGGAGTCGAACCCCGGCCGAGTGCTGCTCGGGACGACAGCGGGCGGAGTGCTGCCCGGGGCGACGGCGGGCGGAGTGCTACTCGGGGCGACAGCGGGCGGAGTGCTGCCCGGGAGGACAACGGGCACGAGGCCGCTCGGGATGATGCCGGGACCCGTGTCCTCTCGGGCCGTACATCGAGTGCAGTCGGTGGCGCGACGCCCGGAATGCCCCGGAACCGGGTCCCGGAGGAGGGCGGCGAGCGATCACCCCGGGGCGCTGTCGTGGCAGTTGTGCTGGCGGCATTGTTCGTGGCCGGCAGTCTGTGGTCGACCGCCTCCTATGCGCGGTCATGGTCGATCAGTCCCACGCGGACCTACCTCACGAACGTGACAGCCGCGCTCGCCGCGGACCGGACGCCCCTGCTGGATCAGGAGGTGCCGTGGGGAGTGCTGTCCCCGCTGGCGTATCCGCAGAATCTGGGCAGCCGGGTGCTGTCGTCCGTGGCGCCGGACGCGTTCGCGGATTCGACACCGCGGCTGCGGATGATCACCGATACCGGCGAGGTCGTCCCGGCGCAGGTGTGGTGGAACCGCGGGATCCGGCCCGGTCCCGAACCGGGCTGCGGATACCGCATCAACGGCGAGGCGGCGGTCGAACTCCCGCTGGACGGCCCCATGCTCGACAACGGCTGGACCGCCCAGCTCAACTACTTCGCCGACCGCGACGGCCGCATCGTCGTGGGGCTCGAGCACGGGCGTGCTGTGGCCGTCCCGGTGCGGGCGGGCCTGCACACGGCGTTCGTGCGCGTGGTGGGAAGCGGGTCGGTCCTGCGAATCGCCTCTCGCACAACCGGTTTGGACCTGTGTATCGGCACCGGGCCGGTAGGCGTCGCGTCCTACGACCGCTGAGAACTCCCGGTACCGATATCGGCGCTCGGTGCGCGGTCCGCACCTATGCTCGGAACCATGCAGTTCTGGGCGATGGTGGCGCACGAGACGGACAGCGGCGTGGTGCTGGCGCGCGAGGAGGTCGGCGACGACTTCCTCGGCGCGGGCACGGTGACGATCAAGGTGCACTTCTCCAGCGCCAATTTCAAGGACGGGCTGGCGATCACGCCGGGTGGCGGGGTGGTGCGCAACTATCCGATCATCCCGGGCATCGACATCTCCGGCGAGGTGGTGAGCTCCGAGGAACCCGGATTCGCGCCCGGTGACCTCGTGATCGCGCACGGCTACGACATCGGCGTCGCGCACAACGGCGGATTCGCCGAGTATGCCCGCGTCCCGGCGGAATGGGTGGTGAAGCTCGACGGCCTGACCACCCGCGAGGCCGCGGCCCTCGGCACCGCCGGCTTCACCGCGGCGATGAGCGTGCAGGCCCTGCTGGAGCGCGGCGTGACCCCAGATTCCGGCCCGGTGCTGGTGACCGGCGCGACCGGCGGCGTCGGCACGGTGGCCGTCGACATTCTGGCCGGGCTCGGCTTCGAGGTGGTCGCCTCGACCGGCAAGACCGATGCGGGCGAGCGGCTGTCCGCCCTCGGCGCGAAATCGGTGATCGGTCGGCTGCCGGAGGATCCGGAGGCCAAGATTCGCCCGCTGGGCAAGGCGCAGTGGGCGGGCGCGGTGGACAGTGTCGGCGGGAAATCCCTTGCCTACGTGCTGAGTTCGATCCAGTACGGCGGCGCGGCCGCGGTCAGCGGCCTGACCGGCGGCACCGCCCTGCCCACCACCGTCATGCCCTTCATCCTGCGCGGAGTCTCGCTGCTGGGGATCGACTCGGCCCACTTCGCGATCGGCAAGCGCCGGGAGCTGTGGGCGCGCCTGGGCAAAGACCTGAAGCCGCAACATCTTTCGGACTACGAGAACTACGCCCCGATCACCGAGGCCGAACAGGTACTGTCCGCGATCAGCGCCGGGCAGCACTCCGGCCGGACGGTGCTGGGGGTTGCCGGGGAGTTCTGAATACACAGTTTTGTACTGAGGTATCCAAAACGTGTTACGGTGGCTGCATGGCACGACCCAAGCAGTTCGACGAGCAGCGGGCGGTGGGCGCGGCGCTGCACGCCTTCTGGACCGCCGGCTACGACGGCACCTCCACGCAGGACCTCTGCGCGGCCACGGGCCTGGGGCGCAGCAGCATCTACAACACCTTCACCAGCAAGCACGATCTGTTCGAGCGGGCGCTGCGGCTGTACATGGCCGAGAAGAACGCCCGCATGTTCGAACTGCTCGACGGGGAGGGTACGGCCAAGGACAAGATCCGGGCGCTGCTGTGGCTGAGTGTGGAGGCGCCCGCGGACGATCCGGTGGGCTGCCTCGTCGTGAACGCGACCGTCGAGCTGGGTCAGCGGGACGCGGCGATCGACCGGCTGCTGCGTGCCGACGAGAACGAGCGACTGGCCGCGCTGACCGCGGTGATCGCCGCCGCCCAGCGCGCCGGTGAGATCGACAAGGCCAGGGACGCAAACGATCTCGCGCATTTCGTGGTCGCCACGATCGGCGGCATGCGCGTGGCCGCCCGCGGTGGTGCCACGCGAAAGACCCTGGAGGGTATTGCGAATGTCGCGCTGACTTGCCTGTGAGGCACTGCGCCTGAGGGGTCCGTGCGCCGGTTCGGTGCCGCGTTGATTTTGGACTGAATGATCTAAAAATCAAAAGACCTCTTCGTGCGCGAATTATGGACTGAACGATCCAAAACAGGAAGGAAACCTATGCCCGCCGCCGTCTACATCCTGGGCCTGGCAATTTTCGCCCAGGGCACCTCGGAGCTGATGCTCTCGGGTCTGCTCACCGAGTTATCCGGCAGCTTGGGAATTTCGGTGCCCCAGGCCGGTTGGCTGATCTCGGCGTTCGCGATCGGGATGCTGCTGGGCGCGCCGGTCCTGGCCGTCGCGACCGCGCGCTGGTCTCGGCGCACCGCCCTGGTGTCCTTCATGGCGGTATTCATCGCCGCGCACGTGGTAGCCGCGTCGACCTCCGACTATCGCGTGCTGCTCGCCACCCGGGTCGTGTCCGCGTTCGTCTACGCCGGCTGCTGGGCGGTGGCCTCGCTGACCGCCGTCGGGCTGGTCCGCGAGAACGAGCGGGGCAAGGCGATGAGCATCGTCGCCGGCGGGTTCGCCGTCGCCAATATCGCCGGGCTCCCCGCCGGTACGTTCATCGGCCAGCATCTGGGCTGGCGGGCGGCCTTCTGGGCGGTCGCCGTGCTGTCGGCGCTGGCGATGATCTGTGTGCTGGCGGTGACCCCGAATTCGCGCTCCGCCGCGGCCCCGCAGGTGCGCCGCGAGCTGCGCGGCCTGGCCACCAGGCCGGTCGGACTGCTCTACGGAACCACGATCCTGGCCACCTCCGCGCAGATGGCGGCCTTCGCGTACCTGGGCGCGCTGGTGACGGAGAAGACGGGACTGGCCGACGGCTGGGTGCCGGTGGTGCTGCTCGTCTATGGACTCGGCGCGGTCGGGGGCATCATCGTCGGCGGCCGGACCGCCGACGCCTACCCCATGCGCACTCTGGTCGTGGGCGTCTCCGCACTCACCCTCACCCTGATCCTGCTGGCGGCCACGGCGCAGTACGCGATTTCCGTTGTGGTGCTGGCATTTCTGCTGGGCGCGTTCGCACTCGGCATCAATCCGCTGCTCAACAGCCGGGTCTTCGCCCTGGCGCCGACCGCGCCCACGCTCGGTGCCGCGGGCAACACGGTGGCCTTCAACGTCGGCATCACCGTGGGCCCGTGGGTCGGTGGCCTCGCGATCGGCGCGGGCCTGGGCTATCCGTCCGTGGCGTGGATCGGCGCGGTGCTGGGCGTGGCCGCGCTGGGAGTCGTCGGGTGGTCCCGGGCGCTGGAACGCCGGAGCGCCTCCGATGCGGCAGCCCCGGTAGCGCCCCGACTGGCCGAGGTCGACGCCTGAGCGCGAAATCGGCAGAACACAAGTCTCACAAGGTAATAGGAGAAGGAGAAGTAACCATGAGTGATACCCGCACTGTCGCCGAGACGTTCTTCCAGCGGGCGCGAGCAGGTGAATTCGACCGGCTCGGTGAGATGTTCGCGGAGGAGGTCGATTGGAACGTCCCCGGCTCGGCGGAGGTGCCCTGGATCGGTCGCCGCAGCACCAAGGCCGAAGCGGCGGAGTTCTTCCGTCAGCTGCCGACCTATCTGCAGGCCGAGGAGCTGACGGTCGAACATCTCGTCGTCGACGGGAAACATGTTGTCGCCCTGGGGAATATGCGCCAACGGGTCAGGTCCAACGGAGAGCTGTTCGTCTCGCCGTTCGCCTTCCACCTCACCGTCGAGAACGGCCGCGTCACCCGCTATATCGCGTACGAGGACAGCTTCGCGCTGGCGCGGGCTTTCGGGGTCATCGCGGCGGCGTGACCGAACCCGGACCGAGCGCGCGCTGTTCATGACGAAGCCCGCGCTCGGTCGTCCTAACCGCCCTGCGCCATCTGCTGGAAGGTTGCAAGCGCCGCATCTATGGAGTGGGGCTGGGGCTTTCCGGAATCGGCGAGCTTGTTCCACCGCTGCATGTTCACCGCGATCGACAGCTGGCGGTGGCCGTCGGCGCGGGTCATCGAGATCGCTCCGCTGCCCCACGCCGAGCCGTCGTGGCCCCACCACGTGCCGTGGCCGGGAACCTCCCATCGATGCAGGCCGAGGCCGTAGTCGATGATCTTGCCCTCGAAGGAGACGACGGGGACGGTGCGTTGCATCTCCCGTAGCGACGACCGGCCGACGATCTCCCCGGCCAGCAGCAGGCGGAAGAAGCGGTTGAGATCCTCGACGGTCGATATCAGCGAGGCCGCCGGGCTCACCCAGGACATGTCGTAGACGCTGTAGTCGCGCGGCGGGTCGATCATGCCGAACCACGCCTCGTAGTGCAGCGAGTGCGGCCCGTCGATATGCGGCCCGTCCGGCAGCTCGGTGTCCCGGAGCCCGGCGCGCTCGATGACGTTCCGGGTGATGCACTTCTCCGCCGCGGTGCCGGTCACCCGCTCCAGGAGTTGGCCGAGGAGCAGGTAGTTGGTGTTGGAGTACACCCCGGGTGTTCCGCCCGGCGTCCCGACGGCGGGTGCCGCGACGCCCATTCCGATCAGCTCGGCGGGGTGGAACTGGGTAAACCTGTTGTCGTCCAGGCTCTTCGGCGTCGTCTTCGCCATCATGGGGAATGCCGCGAGGGATGGATAGGCGTGCGGGAGATATTCGGCGAGGCCGCTGGTGTGGTTGATCAGCATCCGGACCGTGATGGCCGCCCCGCGCTCGCCGGGGACCAGCTGCGGCAGGTAGTGGGCGATCGGTGTGTCCAGGCCGATTTCACCGCTGTCGACCAGCTGCAGTACGGCCGCGGCGGTGAACGACTTGGTGATGCTGCCGACCCGGTGCCGCATATCGGGGTCGACGGGTCGGCCCGTGGCGAGGTCGGCGACCCCGGCGGCGCCGCGCCAGATCTCTTCGCCCGCACGCACTTCGGCGAATACTCCCGGCACTCCCGCGCCGTGGATGTTCGCGAGGGCGGCTTGTAGCGCCGCGGGATTGAGGGGGGTGGTCACGACGGTGGTCCTCTCGTAGGTGTTCGGGCGGGGGTCGGCATTGCCGACTCCGGCCGAGGTGAACACCACTATCGGCCGACCGGTGCCGCCTGATATTGGAAAAATGTTCCCCAGGCCCGGTAGCGGTCCCGGGCGATGGCGGGCAGGTAGTTGGCCGTCAGCGCGCCCGGCGTGTGGTCCGCGAAGATCGACACATCCCGGCACAGGTGGGCTTGATCGGTGTACCCACACGTCGCCGCCACGTCGGCGGCCGGTCGCCCCGCCAGCAGCCCGTCGACCGCATACCGGAATCGGACCAGCATGGCCGCGCGCTTGGGCGTCAGGCCGATCTGGGATTCGAACCTCGCCCACAGCCGCTTGCGGCTCCACCCGAAGGATTCGGCGAGCTCACCGACCCGCACCTGGCCGTGGGAGGAGAGTATGCGGTGCCAGCCCGCGATCACCTCCGGGTCCGGCGTCCGAGTCGGCCGGACCTGCTGTGCCAGAAACGATCTAGTCAGTGCGAAGCGTTCGTCCCAGGTCCCGGCGGCCGCGAGCTGCTCGCGCAGCTGTCGTGCCTGCCGTCCCCACAACTCGTCCATGCCGACAGCGGCCCGGCCCAGCTCGGCCGGGGGAACACCCAGCAGCGAATACGCCTGTATCGGTGAGAGGCGCACCTCGATGCATTCGGCTCGCTCGGTGCGGATGCGCATGGCCTCGGCGGGCAGCCCTACCACGAATCCGCCGAGCGCCCGGCTGCCGTCCGCATCGTCGACGCTCAGTTCGCTGTCCCCGAATTCGATCACCAGGGTGACCGCCGGTACCCCGGCCACGCGCAGATCCAGCCCACCGCCGTCGCGATACCCGATCATCGCGGCACCTACCGGCGACGCGGCGGCAGGACCGGCGAAACCCTGCACGACAACGCGCTCGCGGCCGCTGTTGATCGCTCCCACCCGTCCAGACTACGGAAGGTGAGGCACCCGGTATCCGTCTTCAGGCCATCAGCTCGCCACGCCGCATACGGTCGGACGACTGCCTCGGATGCCAGTGAGTGCCTCGCGCCGTCGCGGACTCGGGCTTCGACGGACACGTCTCCAGTCACTGCCCGTCCCTACTGCATCCGGCCGGAATCCGGCGTGATGCGGCGGGCTTCGACCAATGTCTGCCAGGCCGCGCGCTTGCGGGCGCAGTCCTCGCGGCGACACCTCTTGTGTTGACGCATGACTTGGTGGGCGGACTTCACTGTGAAGGGCTGGTGTGGTGCGTCGTGGTGCCACCCCACCATTTCGAGATGTTGCGACGGGGCCTCGCTCACCTCCCGTGGGTACTTGTCGTCGGAGCGCAGCAGCGCGTAGACCACGCCACCGAGGATCGCGAGGAGCCCCAGCAGCACCGACCACGCTGCTGCGGCGCTCATGCTTGACCCACCATGCCGGGGAAGGTCGTCCAGCGCGCGAAACTCATGCGCGGCTCGGCGGTTTCGACGTCCACGACGCACATCAGCGCGTGTAGCTGGATTACATCGAAATGAGTTGGTGACGGCGCGATTACGGCGTCGACGTCGGCGGCGCGTATTTGATCGACCAGCGGGAGCACGGACGGGCGTGGCCAATACAAGCGATACCCGAGTTGTCGTGCGAGCCTGCGGATTCGGGCGTTGTCCAGCTCGGACCACGGGCTGACGGCAAGATCTACCCACGCGAACGCGGTGGGGTGTGTCCTCATTGCCTGGTGCCTCCCTCGATCCGTCGGTGAGCACCCGCCGCCGAGGAGCCGGGAAGGTTGGGTCCGTTGCGTCGACCCGGCGGCGGGGCCTGATCCGAGCGTTGTCGAATTAGGGTTGTAGTCCCAGGTACGAACCTTGTATCGAGGTCGTACGCTTCACATACGGACTGGTGAGGCCACTGCAGGGGGTAGTGATGATCGTCAGCACATGGACGAGGATCGAGGTTCGCGCGCTGCGTGATGTCGCTTTGCGGATGACGCAGGAGGAGTTCGCCGAGACCCTGGGCTTCAAGGTCGAGACGATCCAGAAGTGGGAGGGCAGGACAACCACGATCGAACGGCCGGTCAGGGGGCGATCGGCGGAGGCGTTGGATACCGCACTCGCGAAGCTCGATGGTCGGCAGGGCGAGCGATTTCGGGCTGCTGTCAACGAGGCTCGCGCAGGCGCGGCCACAGTGGTCGTCAGTCGGCGGACAGAGGCGGCGTGGAGGATTAACCTCGATAGTGGCGGTCACGACATCGAGCGGGGAGCCGAGGACGAGGTGAAGCGGCGCGAGTTCGGAATCCTGGTCGGCACCGCGCTGGTGGCAGTCGGTAGTGATTCCGCGGTCGGTATAACCCGGATCGGGATGGATGATGCTCGGATGCTGGGCGAGCGCGTTGTCGAACTCGCCCAACGTGATCAGGTCATCGGAGGCATAACTCTGGTTCAGCATGCTCTCGGCCAGCTCGAGGTGGCCAAACGGCTGCTCGAAACGTGCTCATTCGATGATCGGGCAGGACGCGCGTTCATGACCGCTGCCGGAGAACTTGCAACGCTCGCCGGGTGGCTCGCCCACGACGCCGATCTGAATTCTGTAGCCCGCCGTTGCTATGCCGACGCATTCGCGTTGGCGAATCAGGCTGGCGACGAGAACCTGACGGTCCACGTGTGTCTCAATGCCGCACATCAATCGATTGCGCTCAGCCGCAATGGGAACGGCAACCCTCATCGCGCGCTCGGCTTGCTCAGCCGTGCTCGTGACCTCACTCGGGGGCAGCCGCCCGGTCGGGTCCACGCGCTGATCGCTACGCGCGAGGCACTGGCACAAAGCGTCCTCGGTGAGCGGGTCGAGTTCGGTCGTGCTATCGCGACTGCTTGGCGTGAACTCGATTTCGCTCTCGAACATGAATCGCTCGACGAGGCACCTGGCTGGCTGCGGTTTGTCAATTCGAACGAGGTCCGCTCCAGCGAAGCGCGCGCACACGGCGACCTAGGCGATCCAGCCAGGTCCGCCGGAATGTTCGCTACTAGCGCTGTCGAGGCAATGACTCCCCGCAACTCGGCATGTTACCGAGCCCTTTGGTCGACGTCCTTGATCAAGGTGGGCGATGTGAAAGAGGCTGTCGCCCAGGGCCTTCCCGTGCTCGCAGAGGTGGAGCGCAAGGAGATTTCATCCACACGCGTGCTGCGGTTTCTCGAACCCGTACGCAATGCACTCGGCGACGACCCGGACAACGAATTCGTCAACCGATTCGACACACTGCAGGGACGATTCGACACACTGCAAGGAAGGGCGACGGTCGGAGCATGAGCGCCGAGCGACCTCCGCACGTCTCCGACCATGTCGACTTCCGGCGCTACACCGCAGAGCAGGCCCGTGAGATACGTGGCGTCGTGGAACATATCTTCCGTGGCGCTTATGTGGACGCCATCGAGTCCGGTGAACCCTTCGCTGCGCCAGATGCGTTCATGCGTCGATTCGATGCCTACACAGCAAGATCCAACGGCTTCGAAATGGTGATAGCCAAGCTCGGCGGTGAACCGGTCGGGCAAGCGTGGGGCTGGCCGCTCGGACCCGAAAGCCGCTGGTGGGATGGCTTGGTCCTTGATGACGGAGACCGGACGGAATTCACCGTTGAGGACGGCAGGCGCACGTTCGCGCTGAGCGAGATCATGGTGTGCAAGGAGTACACGGGCCGAGGCATCGCGCGGGCACTGCACGATGAACTGCTCGGCTCCAGGCAGGAACAGCGTGCGGCGCTGCTCGTCCGGCCGGACAACCGGCGCGCGTACGACACGTACCTGCGATGGGGCTGGCGCCGTATCGGAACGCTGCGCCCAAGCTGGCCCGACGCGCCAAAGTTCGACGCCCTGATCCACGACATCCGCGGCTGATCAGCGGGCACGAGAGTCGGTGTCGACCCGAGTCGACACCGCTCTCGCCCGCACCATGTTTCGGCTCACGCCGCGACCGGCGCGCTGTCGTCGGCGAATTGCGTGCGGTACAGCTCGGCGTAGCGACCGCCCGCGGCGAGCAGCTGGGCGTGGGCCCCGCGTTCGATGATGCGGCCCTCCTCGAGGACCAGGATCTGGTCGGCGTTGCGGATGGTGGACAGGCGGTGCGCGATGACCAGGGCCGTTCTGCCCTCGAGGGCCTCGGCGAGGGCCTCCTGCACGGCCGCCTCGGAGGTGGAGTCCAGCGAGGCGGTGGCCTCGTCGAGGATCACCACGCGCGGCTGCTTGAGCAGCAGGCGGGCGATCGTCAGGCGCTGGCGTTCGCCGCCGGAGAGCCGATAGCCGCGTTCACCGACGACGGTGTCCAGGCCGTCGGGCATGGATGTCACCAGATCCCGTAACCGGGCGCGCTGCAAGGCATCCCAGATCTCGGCGTCGCCGGCATTCGGCCGGGCCAGTTGGAGGTTGGCGCGGATGGTGTCGTGGAACAGGTGACCGTCCTGGGTGACCAGGCCGACTGTCTCCTGAATCGAACGGGCGGTCAGCCCGCGAACATCCACTCCGTTGAGCCGCACCGCACCGGAATCCACGTTGTACAGGCGCGAAACCAACTGGGCAATGGTGGATTTGCCCGCACCCGACGAGCCGACCAGCGCGACCATCTGGCCGGGCTCGGCACGGAGCGAAATCCCGTGCAGCACTTCCTCACCGCCGCGGGTATCGAGGGTCGCGACATCCTCGAGCGATGCGAGCGACACCTTGTCCGCGGCCGGGTAGCCGAAGCGCACCGAGTCGAATTCCACGGAGACCGGGCCGGTCGGCACCGGGGTGGCATCGGCCGCATCCTCGATCAGCGGTTTGATGTCGAGGATTTCGAAGACGCGCTCGAAGCTGACCAGTGCCGACATGATGTCGACGCGGGCGGTCGCCAGCGCGGTCAGCGGCGTGTACAGGCGGGTCAGCAACAGCGACAACGACACCACCGCGCCCGCGTCGAGCTGCCCGCGCAGCGCGTACCACCCGCCGAGGCCGTAGACCAGCGCCACCGCCAGTGCCGACACCAAGGTCAGCGCGGTGACGAAGACGGTCTGCAGCATGGCTGTGCGGACCCCGATGTCGCGCACCCGGCCGGCGCGCAGCGCGAATTCGGTCGATTCCTGCTGTGGCCGCCCGAACAGCTTCACCAGCGTGGCGCCGGGGGCGGAGAACCGCTCGGTCATCTGGGTGCTCATCGCGGCGTTGAGCTGCGCGGCCTCGCGCTGGATGCTCGCGACCCGGGTACCCATGCGGCGTGCCGGAATCATGAACAGCGGCAGCATGATCAGCGCCAGCAGGGTGATCTGCCACGACAGCTGCACCATCACCACGAGCGTCAGCAGCAATGTGACGAGGTTGGTGACCACGCCCGACAGGGTGGTGCTGAACGCGCGCTGCGCGCCGATCACATCGCTGTTGAGCCGGCTGACGAGCGCGCCGGTGCGGGTGCGGTTGAAGAAGGCGATCGGCATCTTCTGCACGTGGTCGAACACGGAGGTGCGCAGGTCGAGGATGAGGCCCTCGCCGATACGCGACGACAGCCACCGAATCACGATGCCGAGCGCCGCGTCGGCCACCGCGACCGTGCCGATGACCGCCGCCAGCAGCACGACGGAACTCGGGGCCTCGTGCCCGACGATCTTGTTGACGACCTGGCCGGCCAGCACCGGATTGGCCACGACCAGCAGCGCCGACACGACGCTGAAGATCAGGAACCCGATCAGCTGTGGGCGATGTGGTCGCGCGAACCGCAGGATTCGGCGAGCCGTGGCGCGGCTGAGCGCGCGCCGTTCCTGTGGCGCGTGCGCCTGCCGGTAGAGCTGGCTCCACGCCTCCGACTCGATACTCATCCGCCTACTCCTTCCGCTCGGGTCATCGAACCCGACGGCACCGACACTAGAACCTCAACAATGGTTAAGGGCAAGTCAAGCCGCGCTCGGACGGGATTCGCTGTGAGAGAACTTGCGAACGAACCGTCGACACAGCGCGCCTCGCGCACGACGGAGGCGAGCGCCAGCGAGGTGGAGTCGTGAGCGGAATCGGCCGCCGGGATCGGTCCCGGATCGACGGTTCGACCTGCGGAACCGGCGAGGCCCGCCGCGGCGGACGTATGGTCGAACCCATGAAGGCGATCCAGTACGAGCGTGTCGGCGGACCCGAGGTGTTGGAGCTGGTCGAGGTTCCGGTGCCGGAGCCGATCGGAGAACAGGTCCGGGTGGCGGTGCGGGCGGCCGGGGTGAATCCGGCCGACTGGAAGTTCCGCGAGGGCCTGATGCCCGGCGCGCCGGACTTCCCGCGCCGCGCCGGAATCGAGATCGCCGGATTCGTCGAGGCCGCCGGGCCCGACGCCGCCTGGCGCGTCGGCGACGAGGTGATCGGCTGGTCGCAGACCGGCGGCTACGCGGAATACGCGCTGGCCATCCAGTTGGCCCCGAAACCCGCGGGCCTGCCGTACCCCGACGCGGTGGCGGTTCCGGTCGCGGCGAACACCGCCGACGGCGGGCTCGGGGTGCTGGAGCTGAAACCCGGTGAGACGCTGGTGGTGAACGGGGCGTCCGGCGCGGTCGGCGCGATGGTCGTGCAACTGGCCCGCGAGGCGGGCGCCGAGGTGATCGGGACGGCGTCGGCCGCGAACCAGGAGGTGGTCCGGTCCCTGGGCGCGACGCCGACCGTGTACGGCGACGGCGTCGCCGACCGGATCCGGTCGCTCGCACCGAACGGCGTCGACGCGGTATTCGACTGTGCGGGCCACGGATTCCTCGATGCCGCCATCGAATTGCGGGGCGGGACGGAACGCATCGTCACCATCGCCGACGGGGATGCGGCGGCGAAGGGTGTCGCCTTCTACTCCCGGACCGGCGGCGCCGCACTGGATGTGGTCGAGTGGGTGGCGCGGCTGGTGGCGACCGGCGCGTTCCGGCTGCCGGGCCAGGCCCGCACCTACCCGCTGGCCGAGGCCGCCGCCGCGCAGCGCGAGAGCGAAACCGGCCACGGGCTCGGCAAGATCGTGCTCACGATCGGCTGATCGGCACGAATTCCCTACCAGCTCAACGGAAGCGCCTTCGGCCCGCGCACGAGCAGCCCGGTCTTCCACGGCACCTCGTCGATCGGCACCGCCAGGCGTAGCGACGGAAAGCGTTGCAGCAGCGCGCTCATCGCGACCTGCAGCTCGAGCCGCGCGAGTTGCGCGCCGAGGCAGTGGTGGGCGCCGTGCCCGAAGGCGATATGCGGGTTGTGCTTGCGGGTGAGATCCAGCGCGCCGGGATCGTCGAAGACGTTCTCGTCCCGATTGGCGACCTGCATGTTGACGAAGACCGCCTCCCCGGCGCGCACGCTGACGCCGCCCAGCTCGACGTCTTCGGTCGCGATGCGCGGGGACGAGCCGCCGGAACCCAGCTGCACATAGCGCAGCAGCTCCTCCACGGCGCCCGGAACCAGATCGGGCCGATCGCGCAGCGACTCCCAGTAGTCCCGCTCGGCGAGCAGCAGGTAGGTGAAGTTGGCGATCTGGTTGGCGGTCGTCTCGTGGCCCGCGATCAGCAGGCCGATCCCCATATTGACCAGCTCGGCCTCGCTCAGCCGGTCCTCGTCGTCCCGGGCGGTGACCAGCGCGCCGAGCAGGTCGTCGGATGGCTCCCGCCTGCGCTGCGCGACGAGTTCGGCGAGATAGCCCTCCAGCTCGGCCCGCCCGGCGGTGATCTGCTCGCGGGTGTAGGCGGTGGTGGACAGGATCATGTCGGAGAAATCCCGGAACCGGTGCTGGTCGCGGGTCGGCACGCCGAGCATGTCGCAAATGACGGTGACCGGCAGCGGCAACGCGAAGCCCGCGACCAGATCGGCGGGGGGACCGGACCTTTCGAGCTCGGTCAGCAGCTCGTCCACGATCGCTTCGGCGCGCGGGCGCAACTGTTGGACCCGGCGGCCGGTGAACGCCTTGACCACCAGCTTGCGCAGCCTGGTGTGCTCCGGCGGGTCCATGCTCAGCAGCGAATCCGGCCGGGCCGGAACCGGCGTCGTGCGCGGCACGTCCTCCCGGTCCACGGCGGCGGCCCGGCTGAATCGCGGGTCGGCGAGTACCAGCTTGGCGTCGTCGTAGCGGGTGACCAGCCAGCCCTCGCCGCCGTAGGGCAGCCGGATGCGGGAGACCGGCTCCTCCCGCTGGAGCTGCGCGAACAGGGGATGCACCTCGAGGCGGATCGGCTCACCGAAGGGGTACTGGCGCGCCTCGGTACGGACGGTCATGCGGACTCCCTTCCCCGACGGCGGTCGCGGGCGCTCAACCGATGTAAGCAATCGCTTACATAGCTACGGTAAGGGAGGCCGCGAGTCCCCGTCAACGGGTGAATCCCATTACGGCGGTGGGTAATTCACATCCGCCTGTTCCAGTAGCACCCGGGTCGCCCGCAGCACATGCCGCGCAACCAGCGCCGGATCGGCGCTCGCCAGCGGCTCCCGGCCGTGCACCGAACGCATCAACCCGATGCCCAGCACCCAGGCGAGCAGCAGGTCCGCACGCAGTTCGCCGTCCGGGTCGTCGGTGAGCGCGGACAGCGCGCGGACGTACTCGTCGCCCAGCTCGCGCCGAATCGCCGAGGCCCCCTGGACGTGCCCGCTGGAGCGCAGCGCGGCCTGCAGCCAATACTCCTGTGCCGCGGCATCGCTCGGAAGGAGTGCCCGTGCGAGCAGCCGGGCCGGGAGGGCGGCGGGCGGCCCGTCCTCGAGCACGCGCCGACCCCGATCCGCGATCGCCGCCCGGAACAGTTCGTCCTTGCTGCCGAAATACCGGAACAGCAGCGCCTGGTTCACCCCGGCGCGGGCGGCGATATCGCGCACGGTGGCCCGTTCGTATCCGCGCTCGGCGAACAGCTCCTGCGCCGCCGCCAGCAGCGCATTGCGGGTCGCGGCCGCATCCCGCTTCCGGCCGACCGGCTCGTTCTCGCTCGACATGGACCTCCGCTCACCGCACCTCCCCGAACCCCGAAAAGCAGCGTAGGGCACCGACGAACCGGACAAAGTGGGCCTGGTCCGCTGAATGGCCGGGCGGAACCGGGACTCGGCGAGAGATGCGCAGGCGACCCGAATCTTCGGTTGCTGTCGGATTGCCGGGCAGGCGAGATTCAGGCCGTGTGATCAGGTCGCCGAGTCGGAGACCAGCTCGCCCGATTTCTCTTGGGGCGATGAATCTTTCGCCGCGAACACCCGACGCCACGCGGGCGGCGGTGTTACGGTGACGGTGGCTCAGCTACCGAACGGCAGGGTGCCGGGCGGGATCTGGTAGCCGGAGCTACCAGCGAAGACGGTACCCCAGGCGCCGAGCAGCCAGTTCAAAACGTTGGTGAGCATGGAAACCTCCGTGGGTGTATGCCAGCCCATTGCCGACATGACCAATCGGTAGCGGAATCGCCGGATGTGATTCGTCCGTTACAAACTACTGGTGGCTGCCCGGAGGCGCGGTTCCCAGTTGCGAATCTCACGAAACGCGGTGTGTCGCACGTCACTTTAGAATCGCGCCGCCCGGTGTCCGGTCCGAATTCCGGCGGGGAGCACAATGTCCCGGTGGTAACGAAGATCGACGGCGCGGCGCGCACGGTGACGGCGGACCGCCCCATCGATCTCGCGCACACCGTCGCACCGCTGCGGCGCGGCGCCGGGGATCCCTGCCACCGGACGACCGCGGACGGCGCGCACTGGCATGCGTCGCGGATGCCCTCCGGGGCGGTCACCTACCGGCTCGTCCAGGGCGGGCCGCGCGCGGTGGCGGCGCGGGCGTGGGGTCCCGGCGCCGAGGAATTTCTGGAACGGCTGCCCGGCATGCTGTGCCTCGACGAGGACGTGGCCGGGTTCGCGCCGGAGCATCCGAAGATCGCCGCGGCGCACCGCCGTCACCCGGGGCTGCGGATGCTGCGCACGGGACTGGTGTTCGAGACGCTGGTACCGACGATCCTGGAACAGCGGGTGCACACCATCTCGGCCCGGGCGTCGTGGCGAAAGCTGGTGTGGCAGTTCGGCGAGCCCGCACCGGGACCGGTACCGGCGCCGATGCGGGTGGCGCCCGACGCCGAGACGTGGCGGTACATCCCGTCGTGGACCTATCACCGCGCCAACGTCGATCCCCAGCGCGCCAAGACCATCGTGCTGGCCGCGCGCATGGCCGACAAGCTCGAACAGGCCGCCGCCATGGACCACGCGGGGGCCGCGCGCCGGTTGTGCACGGTGCCCGGCATCGGCGTGTGGACCGCCGCCGAGGTGGCCCAGCGCGCATTCGGCGATCCGGACGCGTTGTCGGTCGGCGACTACAACCTGTCCGACATCGTCGGCTGGACCCTCCTCGGCCGCCCCATCGACGACGACACCATGATCGAATACCTGGAACCCCTACGCCCGCACCGCTACCGAGCCGTCCGTCTCCTCGAAATCTCCGGCCAGGCCCGCAAGCCCAAGTTCGCCCCCCGCACCCCCCTGGTCGACATCACCCGCATCTGACTTTCCCGCACCCCCTGCTCGTTCCCGCACCCCCTGCATGCCCCTGGAGGGGGTGCGGGAACACGAAGGGCGTGCGGGAACGGGCGTGGGCGTCACTGCCGGGCGGCCTTTTCTCCGGCGGCGCAGGCCTGGGAGAGGGCCTGCGGGACGGGGATTCGGCCGAGGAACATCTCGCCGAGGATCGGCTCGATAGCCTCCAGGGCGGCGGCGAAGCCGGGACCGCCGCCGGAGGAGATCCGCGGACCGGCCAGGACATCGAAGAACGGGGATACATCGATTCCCCTGGCGGCCCAGTGATCTCGGTACAGCTGCTGGTTCGCGAGAACCGCCGGGATGGTGGCGCCGTCCTGCGCGAGATAGCGATTGCCCTCGGTACCGCCCAGCCAGGCCAGCACCCGGCGCACCGCCTCGGGATGCCGACTGTCGGCATTGCCCGCGACACCGATCGCGTTGTTGGTGCTCACCCGCCCCGCGGGCCCCTGCGGCAGCAGGGCGATACCCCACCCGAAGCGCGCCTCCCGGGCGATCTGGGCGAGGTTGTAGGTCCCGGACTGAAACAGCGCCAGCTTGCCTTGCAGGAAGGCATTTTTCGCGAAGTCGCTGTTGGTACTGGTATCCGCGGCCGACGGAGAAAGCCGATCGGCGACGAGCCGCACCAGGTAGTCGAATGCCTCGATCCCCTGCGGACTGTCGAATACGAAGCGGTCGTCGCGCTGGAACTCCCCGCCCGCGGAACCCAGGTACGGCAGCTCGATGGACTGAAAATCGTTGGCCGCGTTGTACGCCCACGGCGCGGCGGCCGAAAGACGTTGCAGCAGTGGCCGGAACGTATCGTCCCCGCCGGGACTCCACCGGACCGCCGCCAGTTCCGCGGGATCGACGCGCGCCGCCGCCAGCAGGTCGCGATTGAAATACACCGCGGTGCCGCCGTCGACGAATTGCGGTACGGCCCAGAGGGTTCCGTTGCGGGTGTACTGGGTGACGGCGGAGGGGTCCCACTGCCGGGCGGCCTCCGGACCCAGTGCTTCGCCGATATCGACCAGCCGTCCGGCGTCGGCATAATCCTCGTACAGGTTGGTCCAATACAGATCGTCGGCGGTCCCGCCCGCCACGTCCAGTCGCAGCTTCTGCTGATAGGAGGCCCACGGCACCACCGTGACCCGGACCTCGAGATCCGGATTCGCTCGCTGGAAGGCATCCAGTGACGCCCGGTACGCGGGAACGAACTGCTCGTCCCAGATCCGCAGCCGCACCACCGTGCGCCCCGAACCGTCGCCGGGATCGCCGAGCCACAGTGCCGCCGCGACCAGCAGTACCGCGCTGAGCGCGGCACCGACGATCACGCGCGTCGAGGTCTTCATCGCCGCCCCGTCCACGCGATCGACCGCATGACCTGTCGCTGGAACACCAGGAACAGCACCACCAGCGGCACGATGGCCAGCGTCGTCGCCGCCATGACCAGCGTCCACTGCGTGTTGTACTGCGTCTGCAGGTTGGCCGTCGCCACGGTCAGCACCTGCCAGGTGCGGCCGCTGCTCGCGACCAGCGGCCACATGAAGTTGTTCCACTGCGTGACGATCGTGATCAGCGTCAGCGTGGCCAGGATCGGCCGGCTCATCGGCACCACCACGTGCACCAGAACGTCCGCCGTGCCGGCGCCGTCGAGGCGAGCCGCCCCGATCAGCTCCTCCGGGATGGTCCGAAAGTACTGGCGCAGCAGGAAGATCGCGTACGGCGAGCCGAATACGAACGGCAGCACCAATGCCCAGAACGTGTTGAGCAGGCCCAGCTTCGCGAACATCAGATAGAGCGGAATCAGGGTCACCATGGACGGCACCATCATGGTGCCCAGATACACCCAGAACAGCAGATCGCGTCCCGGAAACTCGGTGCGCGCGAACGCGTACGCCGCCAGGATCGAGGTGAGGAGCTGCCCTCCGGTGATGAATACGGTCATCAGTGCCGTCACCACCGCGGCCCGCCCCATGCCACCCTGATCCAGAACAGCGTGAAAGTTGGCCCCTGTCACCGGATTCGGCAGGGCAAGCGGAGATTGCGCCGCGAACTGCGCGGGTGTCTTCACCGCCGTCATCGCGCTGAGTACCAGGGGAGCCACCGTCAGCAGTGCCCCCGCGATCAGCAGCAGGTAGACGACGCCCGCCCGCAGTGCACCGTGCCGCGCGGAACGCGATGTCTCAGAACTCATACGTGGTCCTGCTCCGGAAGTACCGGTGCTGCACCACCGTGATGGCGAACATTACCGCGAACACCACGATCGCCATCACGGCCGCCCGCCCGGGCCGCGCCGCGTCGAAGGCCTCGGAGAACATGCGCATCGCCACCACATCGGTGCGGTCGCCCGGCCCGCCCTTGGTGAGGGCGTACACCGTGTCGAAGGTCTGGAAGGCGGTCAGCGCACCGGTGACCAGGACGAAGAACATGGTGGGCCGCAGCAGCGGCAGCATCAGCCATCGGATGCGCCGCCAGCCCGTGGCACCGTCCAGCTCCCCGGCGTCGAGGATCTCGTGCGGTATCGCGCGGATCCCGGCCACGAAGAACAGCGCCACGTACCCGAAGTTCGCCCAGATGCTCACCGCGGCAACCGAAGGCAGCGCCAGCGCCGGATCCGACAGCCATTCGATCCGCCGCCGCAGCACCGCGTCGAGCGCGCCACCGGTCGGCGCGAACATCCACTGCCACACGACGCCGACAGCGACCGGCGCGCACATCCAGGGCAGGGCGAAGACCACCCGCAGCGCCGAGCCGCCCCGCCGCCGAGCCAGCGGCGCCGCGACCGCGAACCCCAGCACCGTCTGCACCGGCACCACGATCGCCGTCAACGCCAGCGTCACCAGCAGCGAATGCCCGAACTCCCGGTCGCCCAGCACCGATCGCCAGTTCTCGAGCCCCACGAACCGCATGGGCCCCAGCAGATTCCAGCTGTGCAGGCTCAGCCACGCCACCACCACGATCGGCAACAGCAGAAAGCAGCCGACCCCGATCAGGCTCGGCCCCAGCAGCACATAACTCGTCACGGCACGACGAACCGCCCGTCGGTTCATGATCACCGACGCTACCGGCGCGGGCGCCGCGTCAGTCCTTGGGCCCGCCCGCGACGTAGACGACCTGGCCGGAGACGAAGCCCGCGCCCTCGCTCACCAGGAACGAGGCGGTGTGCGCGATGTCCTCGGGACGGCCGACCCGCTGCACCGGGATCTGCGCGGCGGCGGCCTTCTGGAAGTCGTCGAAGTCCGCGCCGACGCGCGCGGCGGTCGCCGCGGTCATATCGGTGACGATGAATCCCGGGGCGATGGCGTTGGCGGTGATGCCGAACTTGCCCAGCTCGAAGGCCAGCGTCTTGGTGAAGCCCTGCATACCCGCCTTGGCGGCGGAATAGTTGGCCTGGCCGCGATTGCCGAGCGCCGACGTACTGGACAGGTTCACGATCCGACCCCACTTGGCGTCGACCATGTGTTTCTGCACCGCCCGCGTGAGCAGGAACGCGCCGCGCAGATGCACGTTCAGCACCGCGTCCCAGTCGTCGACGCTCATCTTGAACAGCAGGTTGTCGCGCAGGATGCCCGCGTTGTTGACGACGACGGTCGGCGCGCCGAGCTCGCTCTCCAATCGCTCGATCGCCGCCGCCACCGAGGCCTCGTCGGAGACGTCCGCGCCGAGCGCCACCGCCCGGCCCCCGGCGTCGTTGATCGCCTGCACGGTGTCGGCACAGCTCGCGGCGTCCAGATCCAGCACACCGATCTGCATGCCGTCCGCCGCCAGCCTTTTGGCGATCGCCGCGCCGATTCCGCGCGCGGCACCGGAAACTACGGCAACACGTTCGGCCATGGAGATCCTCCGTCCTCGATTCGGGAGCTACTCGGACACTACGTGGATCATTCCACCCACAGCGACCAGGTGCCGCCGCGTCCCTGACCCTCGCAGACCAGCGCGTGACCGTCGGTGGTGCGGGCGGTGGTGTCGGTTCCGGGAATGCATTTCGAGCCGCCCTCGTGGACGGCCGTCGACACGGTGTTCGGGCCCGCCCAGCGATACGCCCCGCCGCCGCGCAGGCACAGCAGGGTGCTGCCGTCGGCGGCGGCGCCGATGAGTCCGGCCTGCGCCTGGGTGCATGCCTCGCCCTTCGCGACCGTCGGCGGACCCGCCGCGGTCGGGGGCGCGACCGCCGTGGTGGGAACGGGCGGCGGCGTGGGTGTCGCGGCGACGGTCACGACGGTGGTGGCGGCCGTCGGCGTCGGATCGCTGCCGAATGCCGTGCGCGGCAGCGTCACCCCCGACAGCACGATGACCCCGGCGAGGACGACCACCTCGAGAATCCCGATCAGCAGCGCGAACATCGCCATGGCCCGCCCGCGGGGATGCCCGAAGGAGATGAGACCGAATACGAGTGCCACCGGGAACAATCCGAGCAGGGCGGCGATCAGCGCGATGATCGAATACGGATTGACGATCGGCGGGACCTCCACGCGCAACCGCCCCGTCCGCCGCCGGCTCTGGGTGCTCTCCCAGCGCTCCTCGTCGGCCTCGATCGGTTCCGCGCGCCGCCTGCCCCGCTCGGCCTCCCAGTAGTCGTCGTCGGCTTCCGCGGTCTGGGCGCGTCTTCGGTTCCGCGCGGCCTCCCACCGGTCCTGGTCCGGATCGGGCGCGGGGGCGTAGCGATCGTCCGGTGCGCCCTGCCAGTGGTCCTCCGGCGGCGGCATCGGAGGCCGCCGGTTCGGGCCGCCCACCCAGCGTTCCTCCTCGGGTTCCGCGGCGGGCGCGTACCGGCCGTTGGGCGGCGGCGCCCAGCCCTCGTCGGATTCGGCCACCGGCCACCGTTGATCGTCCGGCGCCTCCGGGCGCCCGGGCTTCGCAGGCAGCCTGCGGACCATACCGAGTTCCTCTCACTTCACTCGTGCAGGAACCTCACCAACGGACCCGCCCCGATACCGAGAAAGGATAGGGGTCCCCACAGCCCCCGCAACCTGTGCAGTTCAGAGGGCATAGTTCTGATCTTGATCGGGGAGCGGGCCGATTGCGCGTCGTTTCACAGCGATGCCACGCACACCACGAATCTCCGCTGGTTGTAGACGAACCCGCGGTCGCCGGCCGAGCATTCGTTGACATTGGTCGTGCCCTGCTTGATCTCCGTGACGCGCACCGCCTTACCGGGCGGCCTGGTGCAGTCGGCCGGTTTCGGGGTGTCGGTTGCCATATCCATGCAATTGCCGACCACCCAGTTGATATCCAGGCACAGCGGACCCTGTTCCGGGGCCGGGGGCTGCCCCGGAGGCGCGGGTGGTGGCGGCATCGAGAACGAGCGATCCGCGTCGACCGGGCAACGGCCGCTCGGGGGCGCCTTGCTGGTCACCTTGTAGCCCGAGCCGCCGGTCGAACAGGTGGCCTTGGTGGGGGCGGCACCGCCCAATTCCACGCAGTCGCCGATGTTCAGCTCGATCGCGACCGCGGCGGGATCCTTGCGCTCGGAGGCGTCCTTGTTCACCGCGGTCTCGGCGGCGGATTCGGGGACGGGCTCGCTCGGCGGGGCCGCGATCGGCACCGGCGGCGCCGCGGACGCCGATACTGGCGCGGCGGTGGTCGTCCCGACCTGCGCTGCGCGCGGCTGCACGGGGGTCGCATCGTCGTCGTTGCTCATCAGCGAGAGCGCGGCGGCGGCCAGGCACGCGGTCGACAGCGCGGCGGCAATGACGAAGCCCGTCAGGGTGACTCCGGCATGGAGACGTCGTCGGCCCACGAAACCAAACCTCCTGGATGCAGCTCCCACCGACTACGAGATCCGAAGCGTCGGAGCGCAATTGCGTCGACGTAGTGCATACACGATGTGAGCGCTACGCGCGACTCGAGAAAGGAGACATGGTCACGATTCTGCAACGAACGCTTTGTGCATCTCGCCAACCATGCGGTCTGCCAACGAGAGTCGTTCGCTGTATCTCGCCACCGGGCGTCGGAGACCCCGGAGAATAAAACGTATAAAAAGGATAACAGAGGATGAAGCTCGGCACGTTCGCCGCCACCGCCCTCATGGTCGTCGCCGCTGTGGGGATCACTGCGGGAACCGTGAATGCAGGTCCGGCCGCCACCCCCGATCGAGAACTCGCGTCGTCCGGAGTCGACCAGGGAGTCGCCTACCGCGCAACACTTTCCGAGGACGACCGCGTCCTGACCACCGTCGTCGACAACGGCAGGTTCGAGACCGTCGCCGACGGCTCCCGGGTCGTCCTGCGCTCGGCCGCCGACACCGTAATCGCCGAGGTCCCACTGGCTTTCGATGTCAAGGGCCACCGGCTGCCCGTCGCCCAGCAGATCAGCGCGGACGGCCGGACGCTGTCGCTCACCCCGCGGGTGACCGCCGCCGATATCGGCGAGATGCAGCCGATCGACCCGATGGGCCGTCTCGTCACCGAGCTCAACAAGAACGTCGTCGGGATGGTGATCGGCGGCGTGCTGGGCGGCCTGATCGGAGCCGTCCTCGGATTCTTCTTCCTCAGCTGGCTCACCGGGCCGATCGGCCTGCTGATCGGGGCGCTTGCCGGCGGCGCGATCATGGGCGGGCAGCCGTTCATCGATGCGCTGGCGGGCATCGTCACCGGAGTGTCCTAGCTCGGGCGTCCTGCGGCCGGCTGCGGCCGACGCTCACCCCGGCCGACTTGTGCCGCAGCCCTTCACGATTCGTCGATCGTGTGTTCCCCGACCAGAGCGATCCGGACGCTGAGCAGCCACCCGGCGAACCAGAGCAGTAGCCGGTCGTAGCGATCGAGGCCCCGGTGCGCGCGACGGCGCCGGGTTCCTATGCGCCGCACGGGTGCAGCGTGCCGGGCCCGCCCGGTGCGGGCCACCGCCAGCTGCGGCACCTGTCGCCCCGGTGCGATGGCGTGCCGGGCCGCGCCGGTGGTCTGACCGGCGGCGTGCCGGGCCTTGGTGCGCGTGCCGGGCGGCGTCAGCCGCACCACCTTCCGCTCATGCGCGGGGGCGGTCATGACGACGCCGCGCCGGCGCTCGGTGACGCGGGCCGCGGCGTCTGTTGTCGGCTCCCTGCGCTGGCTCACGGCATCGCCCTTTCGTCGAGGACGCAGCGGCCCGACTCGACCAGCACGGTCCGGGCGCGGCGGCGTACCCGGCAGGTGTCGACTGTGCAATCGATGTGCAACTGCATGGCGGCGTGCGCCTGTTCGATGTTCAGGATGCCCGGATCGCTCTCGCAGCGCAGGAGTCCGGCGACCGGGAGGTGCAGACTGGTCAGCTGCATGCCGACACCTCCGCCGCAACTCGCCGATATCGGCGGCGCGGCGGAGACATATGTTCCTCCCAGGGCTGCTGATGAATAGCCATGCCCACGGCTTCCATGGGTGTCAGGCCGACCTCGTCGGCGAGTCCGCCGACGGCGTGCAGCAGGGATGGCACCACCTCGGCAACCTGCAGTGCGGCCACCGCCTGCGCGCAGGTCAGGGTGCGGCCGGGCAGATAGGACACCACCCAGCCGGCCTGTCCTACGCTGCGGGCGCGGTGCGGGGTTAGATCGCTGGTCATCAACGACGATCCGATGACGTGTACAGCCATGACTCCTCGTTCCTGCGTGCGATTCCTGAAGGGCGCCCGGATGTTTCAGGAGGTAGGAAGGGGTCGAGCACTGCGATGCGACCGTCGAGCTCCGGCCGCGCCATCCCCTTGCATCCAGCTCCGAGCACACTTCCAGCATCCACCAACTGGACGTTCGCCAAGCCCGATTTGGATATCCACAGAGAATTCGCGCGAATCTCCAGCAGCGAATCCACCTGGGGGAGCAAGATTCTCCATAGTGGACGAAAGGCTCCCTGCCGAGGCGATGGGCGGGTCGGGGTGGGGGCTCGAGGGGCCAGGCACCCGACCCGTCGCAGTCGAACCGACAGGCATCCGAAGAGAACGGAGTGCGCTGTGTCTGAGAGTTCTGCGAACACGTCGTCGACCCTCCCCCGTCGCCAGCTCGGAAGATACCTGCGGGACTGGCGAACTCAGGCGGGTCTGACCATCGCCGAGGCCGCGAGGCTGATGGAGTGGGGTGCCAGCACCCTGCAGCGCCTGGAGAAGGGCCAGGCAGATCGCATCCGCACCATAGACATTCAGGAACTGTGCCGCATATACGGCATCCCCGACGACATCGCCGAGGGCCTCAAGGGCCTGGCCCAGCAGGCCGCCGTCAAGAGCTGGTGGCACGCCTACGGCGACCTGATCCCCGAAAACTTCGACGTATACGTGGGTTTGGAGGCCTCGGCGCACCGGCTGACGGCCTCCCAGACCGAGCTGGTCCCCGGCCTGCTACAGACCGCCGACTACGCGCGAGCGCTCAACCTGCTCGGCTTTCCCGACGACAGCGAGGCCGAACTCGAACGCCGCGTGCAGCTGCGACTGCAGCGGCAGGCCTTGATAACTCGCAAGAACCAGCCCGCGACGGTGGATGTGGTGCTCGGTGAATCGGTCTTGCGTCGCGTCGTCGGAAGTGCAAGGGTGATGGCGGCGCAGCTGCGGCACTTGGCCGACCTGAGCACCCGGGACAATGTCACGCTGCGCGTTCTGCCCTTCGCAGCCGGTGTCCCCCTGGGCCTTTCGACCGGCCCGTTCGTGATCCTCGAGTTCGGAACCGACAGCAAGGGGCAGCCGGTGGAGCCGCCGGTGGTGTACGTGGAGGGCTTCACCGGGGATCTGTATCTCGAAAGACCAGGTGACGTACGGCGGTATCGGCGCGCGCACGAGGGTCTGTTGCGCTGTGCGCTGGACGTCCCGACAAGCAGGAACCTGCTGCGGCAGGTCGCTAAGGAATACATGGCATGAGTCGCGCTCCGAAAGGACACAGGATGAGCAGTGAGTTGGTCGGTGCCCATTGGTTCAAGAGCAGTCGTAGCGGTGCCGGCAAGGAATGCGTCGAGGTCGCGTTCCTGGCCGGTGGCCGAGTCGGCGTACGCGACAGCAAGAACCCCGGCGGGCCCGCGTTGATCTTCGGTCCGGACGAGTGGACCGGTTTCGTCGAGGGTGTGAGCGACGGTCAAATCAACCGCGCCTGACCATCTCCCCGGGCGGGCCGCTTCGTCGTTCGGCCGGGCGGCCTGCCCACCATTGCCGTTGGAAGATCACGAATCGGCACCCGTTGTGCAACGAACGAATGTTTGCCTGCGCAAAGAACGGGTATCCGACAAATTGTGGACCGTGGGATCAGGAACGCCACGCCCCGGTACCGCAAGCTGCTTCCCGGCGATTGGGTGGAACGCCTGATCGTCGGTCTGCTCTTCGCGGTATCCGCGGGGGGCGTATACGTGTTGACCGGGGCCGTGCTGTCGGCGTTACTGGTCGGCGTATTGGTCGCGGTGGTTGCCGTCGGAGTGGTTACCCAGCTGTAATTTTGGCCTCCGCTTCGCTCCGGCGGGT
>NZ_BDBV01000077.1 GCF_001613165.1 Nocardia mexicana NBRC 108244 | reverse complement strand
GCTCCTTCGTCGCTTGCGCAGCGGCACCTGAAAACCGAGACGCGCCGAAAACCTCCCAGGTGTAGTCGCTTTGGCTATCGCTCCGCGGCCGGGGTTGGCAAGGTGGGCGAGCCGAGAGGGTGCGGAGACGCTCTGCTCGAGGCGGCTCCTGTTCGACTCGCTCCTGCGTCGCATTGCACTGCGGTGCAGGTTGTTTGCCGTATCGACGGCTTGTTTCCCTTTATCTGCGGAAGAGTTTGTTGCCCAGCCAGACGATCGGGTCGTACTTCTTGTCGACCACTCGCTCCTTCATCGGGATGAGGGCGTTGTCGGTGATCTTGATGTGTTCGGGGCAGACCTCGGTGCAGCACTTGGTGATGTTGCAGTAGCCGAGGCCGAAATCCTCCTGGGCCATTTCGCGGCGGTCGGCCACATCCAGGGGATGCATTTCCAGCTCGGCGACCCGCATCAGGTAGCGCGGGCCGGCGAAGGATTCCTTGTTGTCCTCGTGATCGCGGACCACGTGGCAGGTGTCCTGGCACAGGAAGCATTCGATGCACTTGCGGAATTCCTGCGAGCGCTCGACATCGACCTGCTGCATCCGGTAGTCGCCCGGCTTCAGATCCGCCGGTGGCGTGAACGACGGGATCTCGCGCGCCTTCTGATAGTTGAACGACACGTCGGTCACCAGGTCGCGGATGACCGGGAAGGTGCGCAGCGGCGTCACCGTGATCAGCTCGTCCTGCGTGAATGTCGACATCCGGGTCATGCACAGCAGTTTCGGGCGGCCGTTGACCTCCGCCGAGCAGGACCCGCACTTACCGGCCTTGCAGTTCCAGCGCACCGCCAGATCGGGCGCCTGGGTGGCCTGCAGGCGGTGGATGATGTCGAGCACGACCTCGCCCTCGTTCACCTCGACGGTGAAGTCCTGCAGGCCACCACCGTCGGTGTCGCCGCGCCATACTCGGAACCGGGCGTCGTAACCCATTGCTACGCATCCCCTTTCGCTGAGGAGCCCGATGCCGACGGATGTGCGGCGAGTTCCTCTGAGGTGTAATACTTTTCGAGCTCACTCAGGTCGAACAGGGCGAGTAGTTCGTCGCGCATCGGCACCTGCTCGGCCCGCGTCACCGTCACCGCGGGCACCGTCTGGCCCACCTCGTCCGGATCGGTGCGACACACCAGCAGGGTGTGGCGCCAGGTGGGGTCCATCCCCGGGTGGTCGTCGCGGGTGTGCCCGCCGCGGCTCTCGGTGCGCAGCAGCGCCGCCTGCGCGACGCATTCGCTGACCAGCAGCATGTTGCGCAGATCCACGGCCAGATGCCATCCGGGATTGAACTGCCGGTGGCCCTCCACGGTGACGTTGTCGTAGCGCTCGCGCAGCTCGGCGAGCCGCTCGATCGCCTGCTGCAGCTCGTGCTCCTTGCGGATGATGCCGACCAGGTCGTTCATCGCCTGCTGCATATCGGTGTGCAGGGTGTAGGGGTTCTCGCCCGGACCCTCGCTCGGCGGATCGAACGGGGCCAGCGCGGTTTTCGAGGCCTCGGCGATATCGGCGTCGGCGACGGCCGGTCGGTCGGCGCCGAGTTGCTCGACATAGGTCGCGGCACCGAGCCCCGCCCGCCGCCCGAACACCAGCAGATCCGACAGCGAGTTGCCGCCGAGCCGGTTGGAGCCGTGCATACCGCCGGAACACTCACCGGCCGCGAACAGGCCCGGAACGGTGGCGGCACCGGTATCGGGATCGACCTCCACCCCGCCCATCACGTAGTGACAGGTGGGACCGACCTCCATCGGCTCCTTCGTGATGTCCACGTCCGCAAGCTCTTTGAACTGGTGGTGCATGGACGGCAGCCGCCTCATGATCTCCGCGGCGGGCATCCGGGAGGCGATATCGAGGAAGACGCCGCCGTGCGGAGTGCCGCGGCCCGCCTTGACCTCTTCGTTGATGGCGCGGGCCACCTCGTCGCGCGGCAGCAGATCCGGCGTGCGGCGCGCGGAATCGTTGTCGCGCAACCACTGATCGGCCTCGTCCTCGGTCTCCGCGTACTGTCCCTTGAACACCGGCGGGATGTAGTCGAACATGAACCGCTTGCCGTCGGTGTTCTTCAGCACCCCGCCGTCGCCGCGAACGCCCTCGGTGACGAGGATGCCCTTCACGCTGGGCGGCCAGACCATGCCGGTCGGGTGGAACTGCAGGAACTCCATATTGATCAGCGTCGCCCCGGCCCGCAGCGCCAGCGCGTGCCCGTCGCCGGTGTACTCCCAGGAGTTCGACGTCACCTTGTAGGACTTGCCGATTCCGCCCGTGGCCAGCACCACCGCCGGGGTCTCGAACAGGACGAAACGGCCCGACTCCCGCCAGTATCCGAACGCCCCCGAGATGCGGTCGCCGTCCTTCAGCAGATCGGTGATGGTGCACTCGGCGAACACCTTGATGCGCGACTCGTAGTCGCCGGTCTCCGCGTAGTCCTCCTGCTGCAGCGAGACGATCTTCTGCTGCATGGTGCGGATGATCTCGAGGCCGGTGCGGTCGCCGACGTGCGCCAGCCGCGGATAGGTGTGACCGCCGAAGTTGCGCTGGCTGATCCGGCCGTCGGCGGTTCGATCGAACAGCGCCCCATAGGTTTCCAGCTCCCAGACCCGTTCCGGGGCCTCCTGGGCGTGCAGCTCGGCCATGCGCCAGTTGTTGAGGAACTTGCCGCCACGCATCGTGTCCTTGAAATGCGTTTGCCAGCTGTCCTTTTCGTTGGCGTTGCCCATGGACGCCGCGCAGCCGCCCTCGGCCATCACGGTGTGCGCCTTGCCGAACAGCGACTTGCACACCACCGCCACCGACAGCCCGTGCTCGCGGGCCTCGATGACCGCACGCAATCCGGCGCCGCCGGCACCGATCACGACGACGTCGTACTTGTGCCGTTCGACTTCAGGCATGGAACCGAATACTCCTGGTGGACGGGGTGTTTGGGAATCCGGGGATCAATTGACGAACCGCAGATCGGAGATGGTGTCGCTGGCGACGAGCATGACGTAGAAATCGGTGAGCATCAGCGTGCCCAGCGTCGTCCACGCCAGCGCCATGTGGCGGGTGTTCAACCGCGACACCTGGGTCCAGAACCAGTAGCGGACCGGATGCGCGGAGAAGTGCTTGAGTCGGCCGCCCGCGATGTGCCGGCAGGAATGGCACGACAGCGTGTAGGCCCACAGCAACACCACGTTCACCAGGAGCACGATGTTGCCGAGGCCGAAGCCGAAGCCGCCGGACTTGCCATGGAAGGCGACGATCGCGTCATAGGTGTTGACCACCGAGACGAGGCACGCGACATAGAAGAAGTAGCGGTGCACGTTCTGGATGATCAGCGGAAGCCGGGTCTCCCCGGTGTATTTCGCGTGCGGCTCGGCCACCGCGCAGGCCGGCGGGGAGAACCACACCGCACGGTAGTAGGCCTTGCGGTAGTAGTAGCAGGTCAGCCGGAACAGCAGCAGGAAGGGCAGCACCAGAAAGCCCAGCGGGATCCACATCGGGAGCTCGCCCACCCAGTGCCCGAAATGCGCCGCGCCCTCCACGCACGAGGTGCTGACGCACGGCGAGTAGAACGGCGTCAGATAGTGGTAGTCGGCCACCCAATATGCCGTCCGCACAAAGGCTCTCACGGTTGCGTAGATGATGAACGCGGACAGCCCCAGCACCGTGATGAGCGGCGGTAGCCACCAGCGGTCGGTGCGTAGCGTCCGCGCCGCGATGGCCGCGCGGCCGAGGCCGAATACTCCCGTACCCGAATCGGGCGTGCGTGTAGGTGCGCTCGCAAGCTCGCTCACTGCAGGATGCCTCGCTGATCTACCCCGTGGAACGTCATCGTTACCTCCGGCATCGGATGTGATGGTGAGCACCATACGGCACCCCTGCTATGACAGGTGCCCGGTCCCGGCAATATCAGCCCGCCTCGACAGCTATGATTTGCGCCACATTTTCTGATCATGTGGCGCGGCGGCCTCGACAGTGAACCGTAAGCAAACCTCACGAACTGTGCTGGACCACAGCGCCTTTCGAGCCATGTCCGGAATCGGGTTGTTTCAGACCGCATTCGCGCCGGTCGGGCCGTCACATGCCAGCAACAACGCTGTGGTGCGCTGCTCCCCCGGCGGATGACGCGGTCCCGGCGAATGCCCGAATCCGAGTGTGCCGCGGGAATGCGCGACGGTTGCGCGCCGCGTCATGGGCATGACGTTGCGGCGCCCGAGAGTTCGGGCCGCGACCGGCGGGACGCGGGGTCGGCCGCCGGGATGCGATCAGGGCCGCGGAGCGGTTGGCTGGTGGCACCCGCTGCGGGAGAAGTGAGGAGCGGTGATGAGGAGAGCGGCGATCGTGGCGCCGGTGCGGACACCGGCCGGGGTCGCCGGCGGCGCGCTGGCCGCACTGCCGCCGCAACGGCTGGCCGCCGCGGCGATCACGGGGGCCGTCCGGCAGTCCGGGGTGGACGCCGCCCGGGTCGACGAGGTGGTCCTGGCGGGTGACCACGGATTCGGCCGGTTCGCCGCGGCGGCGGCCGGACTCGAGTCCGACGTGGCCGGTTTCGATATCGAGGGGCACGGCGGCACCGGGTTACCGGCGCTGATCACCGCGGCGATGATGGTGCACACGGGCGCCGCGACGGTGGTGGTCGCGGGTGGCGTGCACACCGCCGCGCCGGTCGAGGCGCTCGTCATGCCGGACGACCCGGCGCACGTCGAGCGGCTGGCCCGCGCCTACCGCATCACGCGCGCGGAGTCCGACGAATTCGCCATGATCAGCCGCCGCCGGGCGGCGCGGGCATGGCGGCAGGGCATCTTCGACCCCGAGACGGTACCCGTCGTCGCGGCGGCGCCGGACGAGCTCCGCCACCGATCCGAAAGTGCCGTACCGCATCTGGTGGATCGCGACGAGCAGCTGCGGGCCGATGTGTCGACCCGCGCGCTGGCCGGCCTGGCCCCGCTGCTGCCCGGCGGCGTGCTCACCGCGGGTGCCGTGTGCGCGCCCGCCGCCGGGGCTGCGGCGTGTCTGGTGGTTGCCGAGGACCGGCTCGTCGATCTCGGGCTCGAGCCGATCGCCTATCTGACCGACTGGGCGGCCGCGGGAACCGACGGCAGCATCCCGGCCGCCGCCCCGGCTATCGCGAAACTGTTGTCGCGCAGCGGCGTATCCCTCGGGGAGGTCGATCTGCTGGAGGTGGCCGAGGGCTCCGCGGTCGAGGTGCTGGCGCTGGCGCGGCATTGCGGCTGGCACGACCTGGACCTGCTGGATGTCAACGGCGGCGCGATCGCACTGGGGGATCCGGGCGCCGCGGCGGGCCCGCGGATGACGACGACACTGCTGCACGAACTCGTGCGCCGCAACGGGACCTACGGCCTGCTCGCCGCCGACTCGGGCCCCGACCGCGGCACCGCCCTGCTGTTCGAATCGGCCGGTGCGGCCCCGACCTCCGTCGCGCCCCGAGGCGCCCGCTTCCACGGCATGCGAACCCGCCGCTCCGGCCGCCACCGCGCCTGACCGAACCTCACCGCCGACCGCGCGACGGCACTGCGGGCAACTCGGGCGCATCCGATTCCGCGGACGGTCACCCGGCCCGAGACGGTCATCGAGTTCGCGTGCGGGTCATCCACACTCGCTGGGCTGTTCGTGTCCATCACGTCCCCGGGCGCGCACGCCGAACCGCGAGCTGGGCGGCCCGGCTCGCGGCGAATAGAGCTGTGGGTTACTTGGTGCGGGGGCGGGAGTGGAAGCCCAGGCCCTCGTCCTGTGCGCCCATCCAGGCGGCCTCGTCGGACTTGCTGTCCGGGACGTAGATGGTGTCCTGCGCGCGGCGCGTGGCGACCTCCGGCGGGGGCGACTTCTCGAACTCGTCGGCGTCGATGGCGAGCCGCTCGAGGTCGTTCTCCAGGCGCCGCACCGAACTGGAGTCGCCGTAGTGGGACCGCAGTGCACCGATGCACTGCCGGAGCTGTCCGACCGCGAAGTGCAACTCCGCAATCTCGCTGCGTGTCATCGAAACCCTCCTCGAGCCCTGTGACTGACCACACATCGTGATCTACAACACAGTACGTGATCTTTCCCGACCTGGCTCGTCCGAATCCGAAAAAGGCACATTTACCTCGAATTCGCGGGGATGCGGAGGCGCACGGGATGCGGGTTCAGCCCGCGACCGCGTACGCTTCTCCGCCGCTCACGGCCGTGACGGCCCGGTCCACCAGCGCGGCGACCGCCGCCGCCACCTCATCGGCGCGTTCGAGGATGACGCTGTGGCCGGCGCCGTCGAGGCGGACCAGTTCGGCCCCGCCGAGCTGGGAGGCCAGCACCACCGAATGCGCGAACGGGATCATGATGTCGGCCGAACCGGCCAGCACCAGGGCGGGCAGATCGGCCAGCAGCCGCAGCGTCGCGGTCTCGTCGAAGCGGATCAGCGAGTCCAGGAAGCTGGCCATGGTCAGCAGCGGCGTGTCGTTGAGCATCGCCGTCGCGACGGCGACCATGCGCGGGCTCACCTTCCGGGTGCCGAAGCCCGCATCACGCACGATCGGTTCGAAGATGCGGCGGCTCAGCTGCTTCGACGCCTGCATCATCCGCGGTGCGCGCCGCACCGCCAGCTGCAGCGAGGACACCGCTCGCCGGTTCAGGAATCGCGCGAGGCCGACGGTGGTCAGGCCGCCGGCCGCACCGGCGAGCAGACCGATCCCGATGATCCGGGCGCCGATCGCCGCCGGGAACAGGCGGGCGTAGGCGAGCACCACCATCGCCCCCATCGAATGCCCCACGAGCACAACGGGACCCGTCGCCGCCACCGCGCGCAGCACGGAGTCGAGATCGTGCCCGAGCTGGTCGATGGTGTAGGTCGCCGGATCGGCGGCGCCCGACTCGCCGTGGCCGCGATGGTCGTAGAACACCATGCGGGTGTCCTCGCCCCACTGCCGATACAGCTGATCGCGCAGGAACGACCAGGATTCGGTGCGCAGGCAGTGGCCGTGCACGAACACCACGGTCAACGGTGCGCTGGGCGAACCGAATACGCGCACGGCAAGGGTGGTGCCGTCGTCGGCGCTGACGGTGACACGGTGGCCGTCGTAGTCGGCGGCGCGAAGTGCGATCGTGGACATAACGTCCCCCTCGGGAGTCCGCTCTTGCCCGGTTGTCGATAGAGATTTCCAGTGCGTTAACCGCTCGAACCTGGCGTTATGGAGGCGTTGCCGAACCGCCTGTCTCTCCGCGATCTTCGGGCGGCACTGGGTGTTCCGAGGTGGTCATCAAAATCTAGGAAAATCTAGTGTCCTATCTAGATGGAGGTATTTATTGGTTTCGAGGATTCTGCTGAGCTTGTTCTATCTAGGACCTGATTGGTCCTAGATGGTTCGTAGGGTTCTGGTCATGAGCTTCGAGAGCACAGAGATTCGTCCCTTCCGCATCGACATTCCGCAGGCCGATCTGGATGACCTGCAGCGGCGGCTGGCCGAGACGCGGTGGGCCCCACAGCTTCCCGGCGAGGGCCGCAGCCGCGGTGTGTCCGTCGCCGAGCTGCGGGAGTTGGTGGAGTACTGGCGGACCGAGTTCGATTGGCGGGCGCAGGAGGCGCGGCTCAACGAGTTTCCGCAGTTCCGCACCGAAATCGACGGTACGGATGTGCATTTCCTGCATGTGCGGTCCGCCGAGCCGGATGCGTTGCCGCTGGTGCTCAACCACGGCTGGCCCAACTCGTTCGTGGAGTTCGCCGAGCTGATCGGCAGGCTGACCGATCCCCGGGCGCACGGCGCCGATCCGGCCCGGGCCTTTCACGTGGTGGTGCCGTCGGTGCCCGGTTACGGCTTCTCCGCGGCGCCGCGCGATACCGACTGGAGCGCCGAACGGGTCGCCCGGATGTGGGTCGAGCTGATGGCCCGGCTCGGCTACGACCGATACGGCGTGCAGGGCGGTGACTTCGGCAGCTATGTCGCCACGGCGATGGCCGAGGCGGCGCCCGATCGCGTGACGGGCCTGTATATCACCGGCGGACTGGGCTTTCCGACGGCGCAGGACCTGCCCGACCTGAACGACGAGGAACGCGCGGCCTACGAGGCGCTCATGTCGGCGGACTGGGTGCACGGTGTCGACCACCACGCGCTGCTGCGTTCGGCGCCGCAGACGTTCTCCTACGGCTGGAACGACTCGCCGGTCTCGGCGCTGGGGTGGATGCTGCAGAAATTTCACGACTTCAGCGCCGCCGCGCCCCTCGACGAGGCGATCGACCGCGATGCGCTGCTGACCAATGTCGGCCTCTACTGGTTCACCGAGACGTTCGGCACCTCGGCGTGGTCCTACTACGCGACCGGCGAATTCGCGTGGCCGACGGGTTCGGCGACGGTGCCGACCGGGGTGTACAGCGGCGACGCCCCCAGTATCCGCCGCCTCGCCGAGCGCACCGCGAAGATCGTGCACTGGCCGCAGGGCAATCCGGCGGGCCATCACTTCATCGCGATGGATCAGCCCGATGCGTACGCCGCCGACCTGCGGACCTTCTTCGATGCGGTCGATGGATAAGCCTTGTGATAGAAATCTACGTCTACCTAGCCACCATGCTAGATAGCCGTAGATTTATATCCAGAGCGCGTGAACCCCGGCCGACCGCGGACCGCCGACCCGCAACACGACGCGCGCTGCACCGAACGGGTGCGCTGAATCGCGCGGACACGGGCCGGCGGCCATCCGGTCGGCGTCCGGAGTCCTACGGTGCCGCCTCCGTGCGGGTCGACGGCAGGAACGGGTTCAGCAGATTCTCCTCGGTCGACGGCCCCACCTGCCATTCGGCGATCCACGGGCCGGTGCCCTCGCTGGGATCGAGCACGCCGGTCTCCAGCCACTGGTACCGGCCGTCGAGCACGCCGCGGGCGACAGCGGTATCGGCGTCGTCGGTGTTGTCCCACAGCGCGTCGAACAGCCGCTGCACCCGCAGGCGGGCCTGCCTGCAGAAGGTGTCGGCCAACTGCTCGGCCGCGGCGCCCTCCGGGCCGCCCTCCACCCGCAGCGCCTGCGCCCGCACGCAGGCCGCCGATATCGCGAACAGTTCGGCGCCGATGTCGACTACTCGGCCCAGGAAGCCCTGCCGGTACTCGAGCTTCGCCTGCCAGCGCCCCATCGCGTACATCAGCGAGCGCGCCTGCTTGCGCGACATCCGCTCGACGAAGCGCAAATGCTTTGCCAGCGGTCCGAATTCGGTATACGTGGCGGGCACCGAGCCGCGACCGACCGCCAGCTGCGGGAACCACTTGGCATAGAACCCGGTGGCCCCGACCGCCGCCTTCGCCTTGTCCTTGAACTCGGCCTTCCGGTCGACCAGGGCGCCCGCGGCCGTCATGTGCGCATCGGCCATTTCGCGCGCGATCAGCAGTCGCATGATCTCGCTGGAGCCCTCGAAGATCCGGTTGATCCGCAGGTCGCGCACCAGCTGTTCGGCGTTGACGGCGCGTTCGCCGCGCGCCTTCAGCGAGGCCGCGGTCTCGTAGCCGCGCCCGCCGCGGATCTGCACCAGCTCGTCGGCGATATCGCAGCTCATCTCGGAGGCCCACAGCTTCGCCAGCGCCGCCTCGATGCGGATGTCGTTGCGGTCCTCATCGCACATGGTGCCGGACAGATCCAGTGCCGCCTCGAGCGCGAAAGTCGTTGCGGCGATGAAGGACAGCTTCGATCCGACGGCCCCGTGCTCGCCGACCGGCCGCCCCCACTGCACGCGGGTGGCGCTCCATTCGCGGCCGATCTTCAACGACCACTTGGCCGCCGCCGTGCACAGCGCGGGAATGGCCAGCCGACCGGCGTTGAGGGTGGTGAGCGCGATCTTCAGGCCGTCGCCCTCACGCCCGATCAGGCTGCTCTTCGGGACCCGCACGTCGTGCATGCGGGTGACGCCGTTCTCGATGCCGCGCAGGCCCATGAACGCGTTGCGCCGCTCCACGGTGATGCCCGGCGAATCCGCCTCCACCACGAAGGCGGAGATGCCGCCGCGGTGCCCCTCGCTGCGCGGCACCCGGGCCATCACGACCAGCAGTTCGGCCACGACACCGTTGGTGGTCCACAGCTTCACGCCGTTGAGCCGGTAGGCCTCGCCGTCCTCGGTCGGGGTCGCGGTGCTGGCCATGCGGGCCGGATCGGAACCCACATCGGGCTCGGTGAGCAGGAACGCGCTGACGGCGCCTTTCGCGCAGCGCGGCAGGAACTCCCGTTTCTGCTCGGGGGTGCCCGCCAGCTTCAGCGGTTCCGGTACGCCGATCGACTGGTGGGCCGACAGCAGCACGCCCAGGCTGGGGTGGGCGGACCCGACGATCATCAGCGCCTTGTTGTATCCGACCTGCGAAAGCCCTTGCCCGCCATACTCTTCGGGGATCTTCAGCCCGAAACAGCCGAGCTCGGCCAGGCCCTTGACGTAATCGGCGGGGATCTTCGAGTCGGCCTCGATGACGGAGCCGTCGATGGTTTCCACATAGGCGCGCAGCCGTTTCAGATAGGCCTCGGTCTTGGCCGTGTCCTCGGCCGACGGCCGCGGATAGGGATGGATCAGATCGAGCCGGAAGCGCCCCAGGAACATCTCCTTCGCGAACGACGGTTTGGCCCAGGTGGTTTCCCGAGATTCTTCGACGAGTGCGCGGGCCTGTTCTTCGGTGGCGTCGACTTTCGCGGTGGTCGTCATGATGTCCTCCATCGGACGTGATCAGAATCACATCCGAGTGTAGGAAACTTTGTTACTCGCCGGTAGGCCTGTAAGGCGACAGATCTGCACCGAAATTCGGATGATCTTGCTGCGCTACGGTTGTCGACTTGACAGCGGCAGTGCCGATGTGGGGTGCTGGCAGGGGCTCGGGTGGAGAGGAACGGGCTCCCTTCGGAGGGATCAGGGATGCTGTTGCGGCCAGGGCAGGTCTTCGCGGGCTACACGATCGTCCGCACGCTCGGAGCGGGCGGGATGGGCGCGGTCTACCTCGCCAACGACCCGGAGCTGCCGAGACAGGTGGCGCTGAAGGTGCTCGACGAGCGGCTGGGCGCGAATCCGCGCTACCGCAGCCTGTTTCGCCGCGAGGCCGAGATCGCCTGCCGCCTCGATCATCCCAACGTGGTCTCGGTGTTCAACCGCGGCGAAGAGGGCGACGCCCTGTGGATCGCGATGCAGTACGTGGCCGGTACCGATGCCGGGGAGCTGGTCCGCGGCACACCGTCGGGTCTGCCGCCGGAGCGGGCCGCCCACATCGTGTGCGAGGCCGCGCGCGGACTGCAGCACGCCCACGACCAGAACATGCTGCATCGCGATGTGAAGCCGTCGAATCTGCTGGTGGCCGCCGGGGACGGTGCGGGCGATCGGGTCCTGGTCGTGGATTTCGGGCTGGCCCGTAACGCCGACGGGGAGGCCACCGTGACCGAAACCGGTTGGCTGGACTGCACACCCGCGTATGCGGCGCCGGAGGTCCTCGCCGGACGCGTCGTCGATCGCCGGGCGGATATCTATTCGCTCGGCGCGACCCTGCTCGCGCTGCTCACCGGTGCGAATCCCGGCGGCCGCTCGCCGCGGCCGGAGGCGGAGCCCACGCAGCCCGACGACGAGACGCTGACGCCCACGCGGACCCAGCCGGAACTTCCGGCGGCCCTCGACGCCGTGATCGCGCGGGCCATGGGCGACCAGCCGGAGCAACGCTTCCAAAGCTGCGCCGAATTCGGGCGGGCCGTCGCGGATGCGGTGCGGGCGGGCGAATCCCCCACGCGCCGTGCGTTTCTGCCCGCCCTGATGCACGCGCGGCCCGCGGCACTTCGCGGTGTGCGTCCGCTCGCCCTCGCCGCCGGAATCGCGGTCGTCGTCGCGGCCGGTGCCGTCGGTGCGGTCACGCTGATCCCGGACGAACCCGAGACCCGCGGCGCGCCACCGCCGCAGCCGAAGCCCCCGGCGACGACCAAGCACTGCTACTGGACGACCCGGGCCCCGGTCGGTAACGGCTACTACGTCGAATTGCCCAGCGGTGCAGCCGATCACGACGAGGCGCAGTGTGTGCTCACGGGCGGCGATCGGGGCGACGCGGTACTGGCGGTGCAGCGAGCGCTGCGGCTGTGCCACCACATCCCGCTGGAGACCGACGGCAGATACGGCGATGCGGTGCGCGGCGCGATCCAGCATCGGCAGACGGAAACCGGTGCCAGGGTGGACGGCCTCTACGGTCCGGAGACCCGCACGAAGAGCCTGGAATGGCCGGTATTCCGGTCCCCGGACAACACGTTCGCCGACCGATGCGCCGCGGTGCCCTGACGCCCGCCCCGGAAGTCACTCGCACTTGGCGGATTTGGCGATCCTGATGCCGTTGAGCGTTCCGTTGCTCAGGTCGAAAACCTGCCCCGGAGGCAGGCACAGCTGCTTGCCGCCCTCGAACCTGAGGTAGGCCACGTCGTCGTTGCGCGTGTTGTAGGCAAGGCGTGCACCGTGACTCGCCGCGCCGGGCGGGATGTTCTGCCACTCGGAGGTGACGTCGTTGAACTCGCCGGTCCGGCGTCCGCTGTCGTCGTAGAAGCAGACGTTGGGATAGGGGCACTCGAGTGCCGCCTGGGCGGGCGCCGCCGCGATCACCGGGGCGCTCGCGACTGCCATGACCGCTGCGGCCGCCGCAAGCAGTCTCCGATTGGCCGGTCGATGCTGAAATATGGTGGTACGCATGTGCGGGACGCTAGAAGCAGGCGCCAATGGTTCCCCAACGGTCCGCTTAAGGCATGCGCTACCGAAGCCGGAAACACGTTGTGGCCCAACCCGTGCGGTGCGAGCGGGTCGCTAGCTCGGAGTGGACCGGAGGTAACGCCCGAAGTGCGGCACCGTGAATCCGATCGTCCCGCGCTCCGCCGAGTAGATCAGCCCCTTCTTGATCAGCCCGTCGCGCGCCGGGGACAGCGATGCGGGCTTGCGGGCCAGCTCCTTGGCGACCGTGGCGGTGGCCACCGGGCCGTCGTCGCCGGCCAGATCGGCCATGGCGCGCATGTACTCTCGCTCGGCCGGGGTGGCGCGCTCGTAGCGGGAGCCGAAGAAGCCGACCGCCAGCTCCTCCTCGGCGGCGGGCGCGGCCAGCTCCACGTCCTCGGCGCCGATCGGGCTCTGCGCCGCGACATCCCAGGTGGCCTTGCCGTAGGCCTGCACGAAGTACGGATAGCCATCGGCCTTGTGGTACAGCACATCCAGCGCGGACTCGGTGAACTCGACCTGCTCGCGCTCGGCCGGTGCGATCAGCGCCAGATCGGCGGAGGCGCGGTCCAGCCGGTCGATGCGGTGGTAGCCGAACAGCCGCTCCGAGTAGCTCTTCTGCGCCGACAGCACCGCGGGCAGATGCGGCAACCCCGCTCCGACCACGATCAAAGGCGTTGCCTCCTGGCTCAATTCGTGGCATGCGCCGCAGATCGCGGAGATGTCGGCGGGGCCCAGATCCTGCATCTCGTCGATGAAGATCGCGATGCCGACGCCGATATCGTGGGCGAGCTGCCCGGCCGCCATCAGCAGCTCGACGAGATCGATCTCGATATCGCCCGAGTCGGCGCGCCCGGTGACGGCCGGGACGTCGATGCCCGGCTGCCAGCGATCGCGCATGCCCTTGTCGGCCGTGGCGCGCAGCGCGAAAGCCTTGAGAATGCCCAGGAAGTCGTCGACCATCTCCGGATTGCGGTGTGCGACAGCGATCTGCCGCACGGCCATGTGCAGCGCCGAGGCGAGCGGGCGGCGCAGCTCCTGATCCGGCCGGGCCTCCATCTTGCCGGTGCCCCAGCCGCGCGAGCGGGCGGTCGAGCGAAGCTGGTTGAGCAGCACGGTCTTTCCCACTCCGCGCAGTCCGGTCAGCATCACGCTGCGCTCCGGTCGGCCGCGCGAGACGCGTTCGAGCACGATGTCGAAGGCGTCGAGCTGCTTGGCACGACCGGCGAGCTCTGGGGGCCGCTGTCCGGCGCCGGGGGCATACGGATTCCGCACGGGGTCCATGCCCGTACACCGTAGCCCGTCGCAATCGGATTATGGGGACATCTATCGAATGCCCTAGAAATAGCTATCGTTCGGCAGCGAGGTTGGGCAGAGTGTCATCCGAGCCGGACGGTCGGAATCCGGGGAATGCGGTCGCCCGATTGCGTCGACGCCGACCACGCGCGATGCCCGACTCTTTACGCTTGTCTTGTTCGCGAACCGGTTCCCCAGCGCAGGGAGAGGGTCATGTCGGAGGAGTCCATTCCCACTGTCGCCGAGGTGGTCGAGTCCTGGGCCGTGCCGGAGAACGCTCCGGTCGCGGCGCAGATCCGCAACAACATCCTGGTGGCGATCGAGCGCGGCTACGACGATCCGCAACTGGTCGCCGATCTCGCGGTCGGCCCGCTGGTGATGGCGCTGGGCGAGCTCGAGATCGGGCTGGCCGACGCGCGGCGGCGAATCAGCGAGCTCGAGCAGGCGCTGGATGCGCGCGGCGGTTCGGAGAACTGAGCCAGTGGCCGGATTGTGCCGTTCAGTCCGGTAACGCCCGCGCTTCTCGGTTCGATAACACCGTTGTCCGAGTCGATACCGTGCCGTTACCAAGTGGCGTGAGCACGCGAAATCGAGAGTCGTCCTGGGGATTTGTGGACGGCGGCTCGAGACACGGCCGTGTGGGGTGGACAACACAGCCGGGTAGTCGTAATCTCTTCGTGACCGATGGAGTCAGTCGCTTCGCAGGCGAGGCGGCCCATCGAGTCGCCGCCTAATCGGAGGTCGGGTGGGCAGCCCGATCGCCGAGCCGGGGACCCATGTTTGTGGGGTGAATCCCCTTCGGCCACACGGCCGGTGGGGTAGGGCCGATCTTCCCGGCCCGAACCCGTCAGCTAACCCGGTCGGCGGTGGGCAGGAAGAAACAGGAGACTCAGCTCGGTGGGTAAACACAGCTTGCAACGGGAATCTCGGCTCCCGAATTCCGTGAAGGGTGCGCTGGTTTTCGGCGCCGTCGCCGCTTCCACCGGCGCCATGCCGGCGGTTTCGGCACAGGCAGCCACTATCAACGTCCCCGGCTTCGGCAACTTCGATGTGCCGATCAGCCCGGAGTTCGATCAGCAGGTCGCTCAGGCGAACCAGGCGCTGGCCGACCATGCCGACCAGATCAAGGGCGCCCAGCAGGCGTTGTCGCCGCAGGCGATGCCCGCGCCGAACGCCGCCCCGGCGATGCCCGGCTTCATGCAGCAGCAGCTCACCCCCGCGGGTGAAGCGCTCGATGCGGCCAAGACCAAGATCGGCGCCCAGTACGTCTGGGGTGGCAACGGCCCGAACGGGTTCGACTGCTCCGGCCTGGTGAAGTGGGCGTACAAGCAGGTCGGCATCGACCTGCCGCGCACCAGCTTCGAGCAGTCGCACGTCGGCAAGCCGGTCGCCTACGAGGACCTGCAGCCCGGCGACCTGGTCATCCAGAACGGCGGCGGCCACGTGGCCATGTACGCCGGCGACGGTCAGATCCTGCACGCGCCCCAGGCCGGCGATCCGGTCGAGTACGCGCACCTGAACCCCGACTCGATCGTCACCGCCCGCCGGGTCAGCTAGGTTCCGTCCCGCTCGGCGCGGCGCGTAACCTTCTGGTCGTATGCGCGGAGAGACGGATCAGCAACGGTCACAGCCCGGTACGGCCCGGGTCGACTCCTGGGTGTGGGCCGTGCGTTTGTTCAAGACCCGATCGGCGGCTGCCACCGCCTGTCGGGGTGGGCATGTCCGCGTCAACGGCGTCGCGGTCAAACCCGCACATCAGATCAAGCCCGGCGACGAGGTTCGCGTCCGTGTCAACGGAGTCGAGCGCATCGTCGTCGTGGCGCGAATCATCCTCAAGCGTGTCGGCGCGGCCATTGCCGCCGAATGCCTGATCGATAAGTCTCCGCCCCCTCCTGCCCCCGAAATTGTCGCGTCCATGCCCCGCCGCGATCGCGGCACCGGGCGCCCCACCAAACGCGAACGTCGCGAAACGGACCGGCTGCTCGGACGCACTCCGGACTGAGCTATTTTCCCGGATCCGTGCTGCCGCCCCGATTCTCGCCCGGCGAGTTACGGCGCGCCGCGATCGCCACGCCCGTGGCCGCCGCCGCGATCGTGACCAGGGCGCCGAGCATCATCGCCGCTCCCTCTCCGGGTTCCAGCACCTGCAACTGCGAGCCGACGGTCACCGCGGCCACCGGCACTCCGATCTGCGCCGCGGCCAGCGTGGTGAGTGTGATCGGCTGGCCGAGCACACGCATCAGTCCGTGCGCCAGCACCGCGGCAACACCCAGCGCCAGTCCCAGCGCGATCAGTCGCGGCTGCTGTTCGAACTCGCGCAGATTCAGCCGGGCGCCGAGCCAGACGAAGAACAGCGGTGCCAGGAAGCCGTCGCTGATCGCGAACAGCTGCCGCGCCACCCGCCGCGGTTCGCCGACCCCGGCCACCGCGAGCCCGGCGGCGAAGCCCGCCAGCATGATCGAGACGTGGGTGCGGGTGGCGAGCGCCGCCAGTCCGAACAGCACCGCGAGGCTGACCCGCAGTTCGAGGGCGAACATGCGGTCCTCGGAGACCCGGTGGATCCGCTTGCGCACACCGGATCGCTCGAGCGCCCGCAGCCCGAACCACAGCGCCGCCGCGGCGACCGCGACCGTCACGGCGCCCAGTGCCGCGCGGCCCGCATTGTCGACATCGATCACCAGCGGCAATGCGACGATGCACGCGGTATCGGCGACCGCCACCTGCGCGGTCAGCTCCAGGATCGATCTGCCCTGCAGCCCTTGCGAATCGATGATCGGCAGCGCCAGGGCCGCCGAGGACGAGGCGATCAGCACCGCGTACAGCGCGCCGTGCCCGGTGTCGAACCAGGCGGCGAGGGCGAAGCCCGCCACGGCGGCGATGAGGCCGACCGCCACCGCCCGCAGTAATCCGACGCCGAGTGCCGCGCGAACCGCCGCCTGCCGCACCGGGACATGCGTGCCCGCGACGAACATGACCAGCGCGAATCCCATGTCGGCCAGGAAGGTGAAGATCGGATCCGAGGCGTGCAGCACCCCGAACCCGGTGGCGCCGAACACGATCCCGGCGAGCAATTCGCCCAGAATGACCGGGAGGTGCCAGGACGCACGCCACGACAGCAGGGGCCCGGCCAAGCCGAGCGCCAGAACCAGGGCGAGCGTCGAGAAGGTCAATTGACCAGCCTCCGCACTAGTGCCGATTTGATTGTGGGTGCAGCGCGCAGCGATGCCTCGCCCGCTCGGGGCAGATGGGGTCATGGGCGCGCTTGGCCGGATAAGGCGTTTGTCGGTGGGTGCAAACCGGCTTGACGCGCTGCGAGTCGACAATAACCCGACATTTGCTATCGAGGGAAGGTTTTCGCCGGAATTGAGCCGACTCGCAGTTGGTTACGCCGCCACCTCGGTGAATCCTTCGATGGCTCGCCACGCTCAGCACCGGGATCGGATTGCTGCCTCGCCCGGGCCGCCGTCGGGTGACCGGCGTGTCGCATGGGCTGTGAGCCGGATCCGCCGTTGTCGTCGGTGGTCCGGTACCGGCCGGAGTTCAGGGTGGATCGTGGTGGCGGGCATGGGGAAAGCCCTCGGTGAGGGCGGTGGCGAGGGTTGCGGCCGTGGGGAAGCCGAGCGGGGTGGTGATTCCGTTCGTTGCCGGAAACGCTCGGCCCGCTCGTTCGGGTAGGAGGCCGCGCAGGCGCTCGGCAAGGGGTGAGGTGTCGTCGGTGGGTGAGTAGTCCACCGCGAGTACGGAAGGCGCACGGTGGCTCAGGACCACGGACAGGGCGGCGATGCCGCGCGCGACATCGAACGGGGTGATGCCCGCGCGAAGGAGGTCTGCGTGATCGGCGGATGCGGTCGGGCCGGATATCCAGTCCCCCCAACCGATGCTGACGATGTGCTCATCGGTTCGGTTGCGCGCCAGGGCATCCAGGGCGGCATGCGCGGCGGCGTCGGCCGCCCGGTCGGAGGCCCCGAGCGCGCCTGTGGCCGAGGAGGAAAGCAGGACGAAATCGATCGGGTCGGTTCCGGTGAGATCGAGGAGATTCGCGGCCGCGGTCACCCTGGGTTCGAACGAGTCGGCGAGCAATCGCGATGTGACGGAGCGGAATTCGGATCTGCGCCGAATGCCCGCCGCGTGGACGACCCCGCGGATCGTCGATCCGCAGGCGCGAATGTCGAACAGCGCGTTGGCCAGATCGGCGCGGTCGGTGACATCGCAGCGGACCACGACGATCCGGTCGTCCACACCCTCGTGGAGCCGGGGCAGCGGGCGCGGTGTGCGGGTGAGCACCACGACGTCCCGGGCCCCGGCGTCGAGTAGCCAGCGGACGGCCACCGAGCCGAGGGCACCCAGGCCGCCGGTCACCACATAGGTGCCGCCCGGGCGAACGGCGATCGGTGCGGTCGCCGCGGGAGCCGGGCGGAAGTGGCGCGTGCGCAACGTGTGGCCGTCGACCAGAACCTCTTCGGGCCCGGTGGGATTCAGGATCAGATCGACGATCGGTGCCGGTTCGTCGCCGGTGGCCCAGACGAGCCGTGTCGGTCGCCGCGACTCCAGCTGCAGCGACCGGGCAAGTCCGGCTACAGCGTTCTGCGTGAGGGAGCCCCGGTCCCTCAGCACCATGCTCAGCGTTGCCGTCGCCGCATTGCCCTGCGCGCGCTGTAGCAGATCGAGCATGCTCGCGATGTCCGGGAGCGGTGAATCGGAGCGGTCCGCATCGGGCCATACCAGGGTGACCGCCGTCGGGGTCGCGTGGTCGGTCAGCATCGAGGAGACGATCGGCCCCGCGTCGGCCGGATCGCGTGCCACGCGCAGCGTGGGCAGCCGCCGATCGAGCTGTCGTTCCAGGGCTGTTGCCAGTGCGGATTCGCCGACGACAAGCACGCGCCGGAACGACGGAATCGATTGTGCGGCTACATGCTCGGGGGCCGTTACCCAGCACTCTTCGCTCAGAATCGACCGCGCCCATTCGGTAGCGGTGGCCACGGTCGGGTCGTAAACGGCTGTGCCGCGGAGCATTTCCGCTGCGGTGTCGTCGTGGCCGTTTGTCGGGTGCACGGCGGTCGGCTTCGTGCTGCCGGAGGGGCCGAGAGTCGCCGGTTGCCCGGAACCGATACGAGGCGGCGCGAAGCCGCCGTCACCCAGGCCGTCGGGTTCCGGATCGCGCTGCGCCGACGGCGATTCGACGGCCTCGGCGTGACCGACGCGGCCTTCGGCATACATCCTGGCCACGGCGGCGAGAAATGCCTCCGCCTCGTTGTTGCGGTCCGCCATCGGGTACGTCGAGTCGCGGAATTTCGCGTAGAAGCGTACGGCGGTTTCCAGGACCGGGTGCGGTGCCAGCTCCACCACGGTCGAGATGCCGCCGGATGCGGCCGTACCCAGGGCGGCCGCTAGATCCACTGGCCCGCAGACACTCTCGGACCAGTAGTCGATGGTCAGCTCGGCTGTGGTGATCACCTGACCGCCGCGAACGGTCGAGTAGATCGGTACGCGGGGGTTCGTGGAAACAACACCTTCGAGCCGGATCATGAAGTCCGGCAATATATCCGACATCGAACGGGGTTGCCGGGCGGGATCGTCGGCGAGGAGACGAACCGGTAGATCGCGCCGACGAGCTCGGCGCACCAGCGTCTCCACATAGCGCGGCACCCCGGATACGACCACCGAGCGAGGACCGTCCACGGCCGTGATCGCGACCGATCCGCGCACCGGCTCCACCAGGCGCCGGACCTCCTCCGGGGTCGCGGTCAGGACGGCCGTCGCACCGGTGGCGCCGGCCTGCATCAGCGCGTGCCCGCGCGCCACCGCGACGCGCGCGCCGTCGGACAGTGCCAGCGCCCCACTCACCACGGCACCCGCGATCTCGCCCACCCCGTGACCGGCCACGGCATCGGCACGAATCCCCCAGGCATTCAGCAGCTTCGCCAAGGCCAGCTGATAGGCGAAGAGCGCCGGTTGGGCGACGTCGGGAGTCTCGAGGCTCTTGGCGAATCCGTGCCGGGGTGTCCACACCCGCCGCCCCCCGGCGCGGACCACCGCATCGGTCGCCGCATCCACCACCCGCGCGAATACCGGATACCGCGCCGCCAGCGCCCGCCCCATCCGGGCATGCTCGCCACCCTGCCCGGAGAACAGGAACAGGACACCGCCCGGTGGATTCGACGACTCCCGGCCCGCCGCCGCGGGCGCGGAAGGATATGCGGGCGGAGGCTCGGTCATGGTGTCGCGCAGTGCTCGATTGTCGTGCGGTGCCCCATGTCGGTGCTCCCTCCCCGCGTTCGGCGGAGATCACCGGCGCTCCGGTGTCCCCCGGCGATTATGCCGAGAACTTGCCCGGCACAGAAGAGGCTTCCGGGTGGCGTCCACCATCGCCTGATGGGCGCAGCCGTCATAAGCCGCGCACGGCTGGAGCGAATGCGGAAGTACGCCTAACGTGGCGTCGTGAGGAATGAACCGTCGACACAGCGTGTCTCGTACACGGTGGCAGCGAGCGTCGGTGAGGTGACGCCGTGAGTGAACCGACCCAGCCGGACCTGGCCGCCGGGCGGCGCGGCGCAGTGAGCGCACTGACCGACTGCTGCGCGGCGCTGGTCGCGACGCCGCGCCGCCTGTTGCGCCCGCGCCGTCCCGACCCGCGGTTCCTCGCGAGCCTGGAGGTGGCCTCGCCGCCGCCGGCGCGCAACACCGTCGCGCTGACCGCCCTGGCGCAGGCCCGGATGTCGGCACCGGCCGCCGTCGTCGCGGAGGGCATGCGCAGCCTGCGATCGCTGCCCATGGCGATGGGCGCGTTCCTGGTGCAGCATCCGCAGGCCCGGTTCCTGGTGGATCCGGCACTCTGCGCGGGCGTGCACAAACGGGTGCTGCCCGGCCTGCCCTTTCCTGTCGGTCTGCTGGTGTCCCCGGAGAAGCCGGTGCTCGGCCTGGAGGACGCGCTGGCGGGACGCGATCTGTCCGGTGACGATATCGACTTCACCTTGGCCACGCATCTGCATTGGGATCACGTCTCGGGACTGCTCGAACTGCCCGAGTCGGTCGAATTGCGTGTCCCCGGAATCGAATACGAGTGGGCGATGAGCGGCGAATACGCTCCCTACGGTGTCGTGCGCGCACCGTTGCGGGATCGCCGCATCGGCACCCTCGAGCTCGACGGCCCACCCGTCCTCACCTTCGCCCGCAGTCATGACCTGTTCGGCGACGGCGCGGTGATCCTGGTCGACATGTCCGGCCACACCCCCGGCAGCCTCGGCGTGCTGCTCGCGGTGGACGACGGCACCCGAGTGCTGCTGGCGGGCGACGCGATCTGGAACACCGTGCAGATCGAGATGATCCGCGAGAAGGCCCCCATGCCCGGGCAACTCTTCGACGACGACCGCGACAAGACCTTCGAAACCATCCAGCGCCTGCATGAACTACCGGCGGGGATCGAGGTCGTCGCGAGCCACGACTACAACGCGGTGCTCGCACGCGCGTGATGTGGTGCGCATCACAGCCGATGGCCTGTCACAAGATCCGGGGTGCCGGCATCTCTTGTTCGTCAGATCGACAGCGACGAGCAAGGACGAAGTCATGGAACCCCGTATCAACCTGATGGACAACGAAATCGGCGCCAAGTTCGCCAAGCGGTTCGGCAATGCCAGCCTGGCGATCATGCAGTCGACGCTGCCGAAGGTCACGCAGGACCTGGTGATGCTGCGCGTCAGCCAGATCAACGGCTGCGGCTACTGCACCGACGCGCACAGCAAGGACCTCGCGCACGCCGGAGAGCCCGCGGTACGCATCAACCTGGTTGCCGCGTGGCGCGAGTCCACCGTGTTCACCGAGGCCGAGCGGGCCGCACTCGCCCTCGGCGAGGAGGGCACCCGCATCGCCGACGGCCACGGCGGCGTGTCGGACGAAACCTGGGCCGAGGTGCGCAAGCACTACGACGACGACCAAACCGCAGCCCTGGTCGCCCTGGTGGCCCAGATCAACGCCGCCAACCGCCTCGGCGTAATCGCCCGCCAACAGGGCGGCTCCTACGAGCCCGGCGCGTTCGCCCAGGCAAGCTGACCCGCACGCCGAACCCGGCCCGGCCCAACGCCATCCGACACGGGCCGGGCCCGCGCCTTCCCACGACAACGAACGCTCATCCGCCGTTAGCGTTCCGAATGTGCCTTGTCGATGCGATATTCGTGCCCAACGTTTCTCATTTCGGCAGCTGCGTTCCCGCAGAAACTGGTTCGACTCTGCGATGGCGTCACGGTTGACGACGGGCACACCTACGCGCGATGGGCAAACGGCGAACTTCCGAAGTTGGACGGAGTCGAGCCCTGACGATCTCGACGGTCTGTCGGACAGTTTCATCGACAGCTGCGAGCCATAGCCGTGCGGGCGTATGTCCTGTTGATCACACTCGCGTGCGCGTGCGTACGCGGCTAGGGTCGTGGGCAGCACGTGGTTGCGTATAGGGTTCCGCGCGTGGGTCGCGGTCGTGGTGAGGGAAAAGGTCACGGCCACAGGCACAATGAGATCTGCGCGGACCGGACCGAGCTACGCCACGGCGGTCCGGCAGCCGGTCGGATGCGCCGACACCTTACGGGATAAAAGCCCTGAGGGCTCCTATCAGCCTGTCCCGCAACGGGACCGATGACAGAGAGCCTGGTTCGACATGGGTGTTCTGGCCGCGTCCACCACGCAATCCCCCTCCGCCGCCGTGCTGGCCGCGACCCTGGTCGCCGCCGTGCTGCATGCGAGCTGGAATGCCATCGCGCACTGGATACCCGACAAGACGGCGTCGCTGACGATCGTGAATCTGGGCGGCCTGCTGTGCGCAATACCGTTGGTGCTCGTCGCCATGGGACCCGACAGAGAATCCTGGCCCTATCTGGCCGCGTCGACGGCGCTGCATGTCGCCTACAACTGCCTGCTGATGGTGTCGTATCGACTCGGCGACCTCAGCCAGACCTATCCGCTCGCCAGAGGTACGTCGCCGCTGGTGGTCACGCTGCTGGCGGCGATATTCCTGGGCGAGATGCCGCGTCCCGGCCAGATCGCCGGGGTGCTGTTGGTCTCGGCGGGCCTTGCCTGCCTGGTGTTCTGGGGTCGCCGCACCCACCCGAGCAGTCCCGCCGCCGTCGGCGCCGCGGTCGCCACCGGGCTCATGATCGCCGCCTACACCACCGTGGACGGCATCGGCGTGCGGCTCGCCGACAGCACCCTCGGCTACGCCGCCTGGCTCATGCTGCTGGAGCAAATGGCCGTTCCCACAGCCGCTTTCGCGCTGCGGGGGCGTAAGTTGTGGTACGAGATCCGTCCGGTCTGGCATATCGGCCTGGCCGGTGGCGCGATGAGCGTGCTCGCCTACGGACTGGTCCTGTGGGCCCAAACCCGAAGCGCCCTGGCCGATGTCGCCGCCCTGCGCGAAACGAGCATCATCGCCGGAGCCTTGATCGGCACGCTGCTGTTCAGGGAGCGCTTCGGCACCGCCCGAGTCGTGGCAACCTGCGCTGTCGCGGGCGGGATCGCGGTCATGTACCTGGTGTGAACCCGATGACCTCCGGCCTGGGCGGACACAATCACCGCGACGGCGGCAATCCTTGCCGTCTCGTCGTCAACTGTGTCCGCCCAGGCCGGTTGGCGCGGATCGGTCCCGCGGGACTCAGGCCACGAACGACCCCAGGCGCGAGTTGATCAGCGATTCCGCCTCCGCGACCATGCGGGAGATCAGCTCGTCGCAGGTGGGGATGTCGTCGATCAGGCCCTGGACCTGCCCGGCGGACCAGATGCCCGCGTCGAGGTCGCCCTCCTCGAAGACCCGGCGGCCGCGGGCGCCCGCGACCAGATCGCGCACGTCCTCGAACTTGCCTCCGGCCGCCTCGATCTCGACGACCTTGCGGCTGATCTCGTTGTCGGCCACGCGGGCGGTATTGCGCATGGTGCGGAAGATGAGCTGGGTATCGCGCTCGGTGTGCGCGACGATCTGCTCCTTGACCTTCTGATGCACCGCCGACTCCTGGGTGCACAGGAAGCGGGTACCCATGTTGACGCCGTCGGCGCCCAGCGCCAGCGCGGCGACCAGGCCGCGGGCGTCGGCGATACCGCCGGAGGCGACGATCGGGATCTGCAGCGCCTTGGCCGCGGCGGGGATCAGGATCAGGCCGGGCACATCGTCCTCGCCCGGATGTCCGGCACATTCGAAGCCGTCGATGGAGACGCCGTCGACGCCGATCTTCTGCGCCTTGAGCGCGTGCCGGACGCTGGTGCACTTGTGCAGCACCTTGATCCCGGCCTCCTTGTAGTAGGGCAGGAAGGGCTCCGGGTTGCTGCCCGCGGTCTCGACGATCTTCACGCCCGACTCGATGATCACCTTCACGTACTCCTCGTACGGCGGCGGGTTGATCGAGGGCAGGATCGTCACGTTCACGCCGAACGGCTTGTCGGTGAGCTCGCGGGTGCGGGCGATCTCGTTCCGCAGATCCTCGGGGGTGGGCTGGGTGAGCGCGGTGATGAACCCGAGGCCACCGGCGTTCGCGACGGCCGCGACGAGCTCGGCCCGGCCGACCCACATCATGCCGCCCTGCACGATCGGATGCTCGATGCCGAATTCCTCGGTGAACCTGGTGCGCAACATCGGTAGTCCTCCTGCTGTGTTCGACGGCGGTGCCCGAGCTGCCGCCGCGCCGGCGGTGCGACCGCCTGAGTGATCACGCAGGCACGCGCGCCCGCGGTTGCGGTCGATAGTCGCACGGGCGCGACGCCCGCGACAACCTCGATGTAAGCCGCAGTTTGCCATCTTCTCGGCGACTGGCCGGAATCGGACATCGCAATAGAAGCTCTCTAGCAGCCGAAATATCGCCGTTGAACTGGAAAATGATGCGATGAGAAGCGGGTTGCCAATTCTTCTCTGTAACCCTTGTCACGATGAAAAGTTAGTTGGTATTCTCGCTGTTGTTCAGCCGTCGGCCTGAGAGGACTACAGCATGACCACCGGTACCCAGTCGCTCGACGAGCCGATCCGGTCGCGCCGCAACCACTGGAACAACCAGATTGCGGCGCACGCGCTCATGCGGCCGGACGCCGTGGCGATCCGGTTCCGGGGGCAGGACACCACCTGGAAGCAGCTGCACGAGCGCTCCCTGAAGTTCGCGGACGCGCTCGCCCGTCGAGGGGTCGGGTTCGGTGATCGGGTGCTCATCCTCGCGTTGAACTACCCGGAGTACCTGGAGGCGGTATTCGGCATCAACGCGCTCGGTGCGATCGCGGTGCCGGTGAACTTCCGGCTGACCCCGCCCGAGGTGGCCTATATCGTCGCCGATTCGGGTGCGAAGGCCATCGTCACCGACACCGTGCTGCAGCCCTTGGCGACCGGTGTCATGGCGCAGTCCCCGTCCCTCGAGACCTGCGTCGTGATCGGCGGCCGCAGCGCGGACGGCGTGCTCGGCTACGACGATGCGCTCGCCGAGGAGGCCACACCCCATGTGCCGCTGGACATTCCGGAGGACACGCCCTGCCTGATCATGTACACCTCGGGCACCACCGGCAGCCCCAAGGGCGCGATCCTGACGCATGCCAACATGACCGCGCAGGCGCTCACCTGTATCCGGGCCATGAACACCACGCCCGAGTCGGTCGGCTTCTGCACCTCGCCGCTGTTCCACATCGCCGGATTGGGCAGTCTCGCACCGGCTTTCCAGCTCGGCAGCAAGACCGTGCTGCATCCGCTGGGCGCCTTCGACGCCAAGGAATTCCTCGATGCCGTCGAGGCCGAGCAGGCCACCACCGCGTTCTGCGTCCCCGCGCAGTGGCAGTTGATCTGCGAGGAGCCGACGGTCAAGCAGCGCAAGCTGGCGCTGGAGATGCTCAGCTGGGGCGCTGCGCCCGCCTCGAACACGGTGCTGCAGGCGATGGCCGACTGTTTCCCCGACGCGCAGAATGTCGCGGTGTTCGGCCAGACCGAGATGTCGCCGATCACCTGCGTGCTGGAGGGCCGCGACGCGCTGCGCAAGCTCGGGTCGGTGGGCAAGCCCATCCCGACGATTCAGGCCCGCATCGTCGACGACGAGATGAACGACGTCGCGCCCGGCGAGATCGGCGAAATCGTCTATCGCGGACCGACTCTCATGCAGGGTTACTGGAACAAGCCGGAGGCCACCGCGGAGGCGTTCGCCGGCGGCTGGTTCCACTCCGGCGATCTGGTCCGCACCGACGAGGAGGGCTTCGTCTATGTGGTGGACCGCAAGAAGGACATGATCATCTCCGGCGGTGAGAACATCTACTGCGCCGAGGTGGAGAACGTGCTGTTCGCGCATCCGAAGATCCACGAGGCCGCGGTCATCGGCCGCGCCCACGAGAAGTGGGGCGAGGTCCCGGTCGCCGTTGTCGCCCTGCTGAATTCGGACGACACCCTCACGCTGGAGGACCTCGCGCCCTTCCTCAACGAGAACCTGGCCCGCTACAAGCACCCCAAGGATCTGGTGATCGTGCCGGAGCTGCCGCGCAATGCCAGCGGCAAGGTCGTGAAAGTCCAGCTGCGCAAGGACTATTCGGGATAATCAGAACCCGCAGGCGGTGTCGACGGCGGCCATGGAGTTCCGGAACTCCGGGCCGTCGAGCAGCGCCTGGCGGTCCGCATCCGGGGCGGCGGCCGCGCGGTTCACCTGTGCGACCGCGCCGCCGAGCGCGGTCTTCACCTTGCCCTCGTCGGCCTTCGCCGCGACGCTGTCGAGGTTTCCGCCGAGTTCGGACCACAGTGCCGGCGAGCCCGCCAGCGCGGCGGGATCGGAGCCGTGGGCCGCATCGTGCTTGGCGCTGAAATCATTGACCGCCGTCTTGACGGCCGCGCAGGTTTCCGGGTCGCTCACCGCGTTGGCCGGTCCGGCCGCCGCGAGACAACCACCGATCACGCCCAGGAATACTGCCGAGACAACCGTTCCGCGCATAGGAAAAATCCCTTCTCACAAGGTGTTTTCGAAATACCGGGACTATCGACGTACTCACCGAGGCGCCGACGCTCCCACGAGTGGTGGCAGCATGTCATCTAACGGGCCGCGGCGCGAATCGTATTGTGCGATCAGCGCTGTACCGGCGCGGGAAGGTCGAGGTCGGTCAGCAGGTCCCGCACGCGCCGGTGGATATCGTCGCGGATCGGCCGCACCTCGGCCACCGGCAGCCCGGCGGGGTCGTCCACGATCCAGTCCTCCTGCCGGATCTCGGGCAGCAGCGGGCATTCGTCGCCGCAGCCCATGGTGACGATGACGTCGGCGGCCAGGATGATCTCGTCGGTCCAGGCCTTGGGGAACTCGTGGGAGATATCGATGCCCACCTCGGCCATGGCCGCGACCGCCGCGGCGTTGAGCGCGCCGCTCGGCTCCGACCCGCCGGACCAGGCCAGCGCCCGGCCCTGGGCGTAGTGCTCGAAGAAGCCCAGCGCCATCTGCGAGCGCCCGGCGTTGAACGTGCACAGGAACAGCACCACCGGCACGGCGTGGTCGATGCGGCCCTCCACCTTGGCGCGGGCGTGCAGTTGCTGCCGGGCGAACCGCTCGGCCAGCAGCGGCAGATAGAGCTGCACCGCGGCCCGCTCCTTGATCTGGGCGTAGGAGTCGTACAGGAAGCGGTGAATCGTATTGGCGTCGAACAGGATCGTGAACTCGCGCTGCAGCCGCCGCTCGGCACGGGCGAGCGCCGTATCGTGCACGATGTCGAGAAGTCGGTAGGCCGGGGTGATTTCGATGAAACCCGCCCGGGTGGTCCGCTCCGGCGTAGACACATCAGTCAGCGTGGCAGCGTGGCTCCCCGGCGACAACAAACTAGGGGTGAACCGGATCGAACCTGCAGGCCACGCCGTGGCGTATCGCCGACGAAACACCTAAGTACGGCACGTGTCGCGAAAACCGTTAGCGCAGAGAACTTTTCGCCCGGCGCGGGAATGGCCACCGGCAATCGCGTACTGGACGGTGGAATTAAAAGTCCCGCAAGGGGATTCGAATGCGTCAAGGGCTGTGGACACGGGTGATCCGACGCCTCCGATCGGCATACACTCGGCACTGTGGCCCGCGATCACTGGGAGACGCCCGAGCAGCGGGCGATTCGCCGCAAGAATCGGCTGCGCTTCGCGATCGTCGCACCCCTTGCCATCCTGCTGGTTGCGTGGGCTGTCGTGGCGTATCTGCGCAGCCCGGAGAGCGAGGATGCGGCGGCACCCATCGCACCGGCCTTCCAGGGGGAATGGCAGGGGGTGGCCGACAACGGCCGCGGCAGCTTCGACGTCGTCCTGAGGATCGGGAGCGAGAACCCGGAGGATGCCGTGACCTCCTCGTACACCGACAAGGCCTCCGGCGCCCGCTGTGATCGGGCCGAACGCGTGGTCCGGAGCACCGAGTCCGAGCTGACCCTGGCCGCCCGGTCGACGAACGGCGCGGGGTGCGACGGCGACGCCGAATCGACGGTTCAGCTCCACACCGACGGATCGCTCGCCTATCGCGTCGGTGCACCGGACGGAGCCCTCACCGGCACCCTGCGCAAGGTGTAGCCGCGTCGTATTGCCAGCGGCGGTTGGACACCACCCGACGGATCCGACACACCTGCGGCAGTATGGATTTCATGCCACTCGATCGAACCCGTACCGCCGTCCTCGCCCTGCACTGGCAGGTGAATGTCATCGAACCCGAGGGATTCTTCGGGCCCATGCTCGCCGAACCGGTTGCGGCGAGCGGAGTGGTCGAGCGCGCGACCGCCTTCCACGCCGCGGCCCGGCAGGCGGGACTGCCGCTGATCTTCACCCGCTTCACCATCCCCGTCGGCGAGGGCGGCCTGGTGCGCAACACCGGATTCATGAGGTCGGTGGCCTCCGCGCAGACCGAGTTCCGACCGGATGCGAAGGGCTCGCCGATCATCGCGGAGATGGCGGAGCAGGCGGCGCAGGGTGCGGTGTTCGACAATCAGAAGCTGTCCGGCCTGGCCGGTAGCGCGCTGCCGGACTGGCTGGCGGCCCGCGGCATCGACACGCTGCTGATCACCGGTGTCGCCACGAATCTCACCGTGGAGCAGACCGCCCGCCACGGCACCGATCTCGGCTTCACCGTGCACCCGATCGCGGACTGCGTGGCCGCTGCCGCGCCGGAGGCGCACGAGGCGTCGCTGGCGAACCTCGACCTGACCACTGCGGGCCGCCTGTCCGCGGAGGAGGCGATCAAAGAGCTGGGCGCATAACGAGCGCCGTGGATTTCAGACCATGTTGTTCGAGGTGAGCCACCGCATGATCGGCCACCCGCAGAACACCGGCAGCCAGCACGTCAGCACCCGGTAGAGCAGCACGGCCGGGACTCCGATCGAGGCGGGCACGCCGAACGCGGCCAAGCCACCGATCAGCGCGGCCTCCACCGCGCCGACGCCGCCCGGTGTCGGCGCGGCCGAGGCCAGCGTCCCGCCGATCATGGTGACCACCGTGACCGTGACGAACGTGGCACTGCCGCCGAAGGCCTCGATGCTGGCCCACAGCGCCCCGGCCATGCCGAGAGTGATTGCGGCGCAGCCGCCCACGATCATCGCCAGCCGGGACGGGCTGTGCGCGAGATCGCGCAGTTCGTGCACCACCTCGGCGAGTTGGGGACGGACCTCGGTGCGCAGCCAGCGCCGCACCGTCGGGACGAACATGGTCGCGCCGAGCAGTCCGAGCAGCGCGCCCGCGACCAGGTACAGCACGGTCGCATCGGGGACGAAATGCGCCAGGTTGGCCGAAACCCCCGCCGCCACACTGAAGAACAGCAGCAGCACCACATGCGTGATCACCTGCACCGACTGCTGTAGCGCCACGGCCGCGGTGGCCCGGACCGTGCCCAGGCCGTTCTGCTGCAGGAACCGCACGTTCAGCGCGAGGCCGCCGACACCGGCGGGCGTGGTGGTGGCGGCGAAGGTGTTGGCCACCTGCGCGAGCAGCAGTCTCGGGAAGTTCACCGACTCGGACGTGCAGCCCCACAGTGCCATGGCCGCACCGAGGTAGGTGCCCATCGACACGGCGAGCCCGAGCAGCGCCCACCACCAGTTGGCCGTGCGCAGTTCGGTGACGAACGTCGGCACCTGGCTGATGTAGGGATAGGCGACATAGACCAGGCCGATGAGCAGCACCAGCTGGATGATCTGGCCGCGTGAGTACCGGGTGATCCGCGCGGCCTCGATGCGGTCCTCGCCGGTCTGCTGCTGTACCTCCGCCCGCACCTTCTTCATCAGGTTGCCGGAGTCGGGAACCGACTTGCGCACCGGTGCCGGAAGCGCCGACTTCGTCAGCCGCCGTGAGGCATTGAGCACCGCCTGCTCGCCGCAGACATGAATCGCGGTGCGCACCACCGGCTCCACCCCGAACAGCGCGCTCGTCGACAGCAGCAGCTGGGCCGTATCGGAGGAGAATCGCGGTTCGTAGGAACCGAATTCGGCGGACATGAAGCCGCCGAACAGCACCCGCCCCTCGACCACGCGAATCTCCTCGGCCCGCAGGTCACCGTGCGAGATCTGGGCGCGATGCATGTTCTGCAGGGCGTGCCACACGTTGGTGAGCACCACCTCGCTGTCCGATGCCGACAGCGCCGTGCCGCGCGGCACCGTGTGCGCGTACAGCGTCCACCCGCGCTCCAATGCCGCCACGGTGAGCGGCTTGTTGCTGGCCAGGCCCACGTCGCCGATCGCGATGCCCATCAGCGCGCGATGCTCGACCGCGCGGCGCAGCGACGCGAAGGCGGGGGCCCGCTCGCTGCTGCGGAAGGTCGCCCAGCGGCGCAGCTGCCGCAGCATGCCCCAGCTGCGCTGGTTCTGGCCGTACAGTTCCACGGTCAGCCGGTGTGACGGGCCGGTGTCCGCCGACAGCAGCAGCGGTCCGGGTCCGGCCGGGCGCAGCACCGTGAATCCGGTGACCGTATAGCCGCGTTTGGCCAGCACCCGCACCGCGGCATCCAGCGGCACCTCGAGCGCGGGCGTGCCGACCAGCAGCACGATCACCGCGCCGACGCACCAGCCGACGGCCAGGCCGAACATCGCCCGCGACGGCACCACCAGACTCACGAACAGGTGCAGCGGCACGAACGCCAGCAGCAGCGCCCACCACCAGCGCCGCCACGACGCCGGCAACCACGGGCTGGCCACGGTCAGCATGGCGGTGAGCATCGCGATCCAGCGCGGGTCGTCGAGGAACTGCGACAGGAAGGTGTTCAGCTGCTTGGGCACGGCCAGATGCCATTGCGGGGCCGAGAGTCCGGTGCCGGTGATCGACAGCAGCACCACCGCTATCAGGCCCGCCGTCAGATAGCCGAACAGCAGTGTCCACTGCCAGCGGAAGATCAGCCGGACCAGGATCGCGAAGGGCAGCGCCACGATGACGATGCCGTAGCACAGATAGACGAGGTTGGACTGGTCCGGCGTGAGGATGCCGACGATATCGGAGACGGAGCGCTCCAGCGCCTCCCAGCGCGACCGGGTGATCAGCGATCCCGCGACGACGAGCGCCACCAGCAGAGCCGACAGCACCACGCGGATGATGTCGCTGGTGCGCCGGATCCGTGGCTGCAGCAGGCTGCCGGAGACGGGAATTTCCCGCCCGTCGACTCGCATGTCGTATCGGATCTTTCGGATCGAGGGAGCGGCGTCGGTCCCGGGGTCGGCTCGCGTGTGAGTATGCAGGAGCGCCGCGAGGCGACCGGTGGCAACACGCCGCTGCCAGCGCGCGGCTGCCGATTGCGTCCGGTTATCGGGCGGCAACCGGCCCGCTTCCGCGTCCTGCCCGTCCACGAGGCTCGGCCCGGCCGGATGGGAGCCGGGATCGCCGTGGCCGACCACCGCGGAATCGCGGCGCCCCCGATCTCGGGAGCGCCGATTGCCGGCGCCGCGCGGGCTCACACCGGCGGCTCGGGCCGGGCATGTCGCCCGCTGCCGGTCGGGGGCGCCGCCGCGGTTCCGGTCATGGCCCGGCCGCCGTGCATCGCGGGAGCCTCCGGCCCCGCCGCGCCGCGCTGTGACATGGGATCGAGCTGCGTCGCCGAATCTTGCGTCGAACCGCGCGGGCCGCCTGCCACAGCACCGTCTATCGATATGCTGTCCGCGATCCCGTTGCCGGAGACCCCCGTGCGCTCGGGCACGCCCACGCTGTAGATTCCGCCGGTCATCGCGCCCGCGTCGAGTTCCGCGATGGACGCGGCGACCTGCTCGGTCGGTACCAGCGCGGGAAAGGAGTTGGGGGCGATGGCATTCGCGCGCACGCCGAATTCGGCGAATTCGGCGGCCAGATGCCGGGTCAGCTGGTTCAGCGCCGCCTTCGAGGCCGAATACATGGCCTGTCCGCCGGGGTAGACCTCGGAACCGGAGATGCTCGAGACGTTGACGATATTGCGGTTGCGTTCCCGGTTCTCGGTATCGCCGTGCATCCAGCACCGCTGTGCGAGGCGCGTCGACAGGCGCAGCGGCACACCGACGTTCAGCGCGAAGTGCGGATCGAACTCGTCCAGCGCGGAGTCGCCGTCGACGAGGCCGTGCGGCTGCATGCGGGTGTGTGCGGCGTTGTTGACCAGCAGATCGACGGTCCCGAATTTCGCCAGCGCCAGGTCGACCACCCGCTCCACCTCACCCTCCCGGGTCAGGTCGGCCCGCACCACGTGGATGCGGGAGGCGTTCTCCGGCAGCGGCGTCGACGGCTCCAGCGGATCGATGAACCACTCGTCCTGCGACGGGGCCGCGGGCACCCGGGTGCGGCACACCGCGACGATGTCGTAGCGGGTGTAGAAGGCGCGGCAGAAGGCGTCACCCAGCCTGCCGCCCGCCCCGGTCAGCAGGCAGACGCGGCGATTGTCACCAGTCGGCAATGCGATCTCCTCCCCAGCGGCGCGCCGCCTCGTCCTTGGGCCGGTGCAGCCACATCACCACGCAGTTGCGGGCGGCGGCGTTGGCACCCACGAAGGTGTGCCACGACCGCGGCGTGCACTCGAATACCACCATCGAATTGTTCAGCGGCGGAACCGATACCGTCGACCCCGGGGCGGCGCCGTCGGGATCGCCCGCATGCGCGAACAACGCGGTCTCCCCGCCGTCGCCCGGCCGCCACTCCTCGTTGTTCAGGTAGAACAGCACCGCGACCGCACGCACCAGCTCGCGCGCGTCCGTCCCCGCGGGGCGCTCACCGGTTCGCAGATCGATCGTGCCGCCGGGCAGCCCGACCTCGCCGGATTCCGGTGGCGCCGCGGGGAACCAGGCCGGGGTCAGGTCGTGGTGCGGCCAGCCTCGCGGGCTGTCCGGCTCGTGATGATGCAGCGACCCCTCCACGTCGCCGCTGGCCCGCACGCCGGTGACCCGCTCGATCAGGTCGTGCCAGGCGCGCGACAGGAACACCTCCATGGGCCCGTTGCGCACCGCGGCCAGGCTCACCCCCGTCGCGCTGTAGCCGTCGGCGACCGGTGTGAACCTGCCCTGTTCCCGGTGCACCCGCTCGAATTCCTCGGCCAGCCGCCGATAGAACGCCGCCACGAACACGTCGCGGACATACACGTGCGGAAACGGCCGAGCCCGGCGGATCCAGCGGCGATGCGCCAGTAGATCGGTGAACCACCGCGGTAGCGGCGCCTCCGTTGCCATGCGTACTCCCTCCCGGACAATCCACCGAGATCCTATTGCGTGCACGTTGTGGGTGGATTCCGGCCTTTGTCCCGACAATGAGCGTTGAGCGTGCAACGATCACTCTGTGGTTCGTGACGTCCGTATCTGCTTCGTGGGGGATTCGCTGGTTGCCGGGCTGGGGGATCGGCAGTGCCTGGGCTGGGCCGGTCGTCTCGCGGCGCGGGCGGCGGGGGCCGGGCAACCGCTGACCTACTACAACCTCGGGGTCCGCGGCCAGACCTCCACCGAGATCGCGGAGCGCTGGGAGGACGAGTGCGCGTTGCGGTTACCGGCCGAAGCCGACGGCCGCGTGGTGTTCTCCTTCGGGGTCAACGACACCATGTCCGAGGACGGCCGGGCGTGGGTGGCGACGGAACAGTCGGTGGCGAACCTCGCCGCGATGCTGCGCCGCACGCGCGAACTCGGTTGGCCGACACTGATGGTCGCGCCGCCCCCGGTCGACGACGACGAACACAACAGCCGCACCGAGAAATTGGATGCGGAGTTCTCCGATGTCTGTGACGCCGAAGGCGTTTCGTACGTGCGGGTGCATCAGCCGTTGCGGCACAGCGGAACCTGGATGCGGGAGGTCGCCGAGGACGACGGGTACCATCCCGGCGCCGCCGGCTACGAGGAGTTCGCCGCGCTCATCGTGCCGCACTGGCTGCTGTGGCTGTCCGAGCCCGGGTCAGGACTGCCCGTCGTCCGGTGACACCCCGTCGCGGTGCGCGGTCTCGTGGCCGCGGGTGGTCGCCGTGCCCTCCGGCAGCAGCTTCTGCACCATCGGCATCAGGTGCGGGCGCTTGGTCGCGACCAGGCCGGAGCCGACCATCACGCCGAGTGCGATGGCCATGATCGTGAGCAGCGTGGTCACGACGACGTGCACGCCGCTGGTATCCCGGCCGGTGACCAACTCGGACACGCCGGTGAGTCCGATGGTGCCCGGCACCAGCATCCAGAACGCCGGGAGGAATGCCACCTGCACGGGTGGCGCGTGCCGGTCGCGCTGGATCAGATAGGCGGCCGGGACGGCGGCCAGTCCACCGAGAAACGCGCCGAACAGATCTCCCCCGGTCAGCTTCCCCAGCTCCTGCGCGCAATAGGTGGCATACAGCACGACCAGCAGCCAGAGGATCGAATCCGGCGGCGCGCTGGAACGCCAGGAATGTCCGAGGCCGATCAGCAGCACCCCCAGCACCGGTGCCCACCAACCGAGCTGCACCACAGTTTCGATCTTGTGCGGGTTGGGCCCGATGATCTGCAGTCCCACCAGAATGCCGAACGCCAGCAGGAACAACATGTTGATGCCGTAGACGAGCCGACTGGACCCCGCCACCATCGATCCGGTCGCGAGTTCGATGGTGCCGTTGGTGAGTACCGCGCCGGGTAGGAGGCTGGCGACCGCCGGGACGATCAGCTGGGTGGGGTAACCCCCGGACAACAATCCGGGGAACCCGAAGGCCAGCAGCGTCACCGTGGCCCCGGCGGCCACCGGCAGCGCCAACTGCAGCAGTCGGAACTGATCGGCCAGCATGATCAGCACCTGCACCACCAGGCCCAGCGCGCAGTAGCCGATCAGCGCCCGGGCCGACGGATTGAGCATCATGCCGAGACCCAGCGTGAGCACCACGTTGCCGAGCAGCTGCAGCCAGATCGCGGTCGGCGGCGGCGCGTCGAGGATGCCCTCGAGTTCGGCGATGGCCTCGGCGGGCGGCGGCAGCGTGCGCTTGATCTTCGCGATCAGCCGGTACAGCTTGTCGATCTGGTCCAGCCGCAGCGTGCCGACGTCGGCGTCGAGCAGGTCGATATAGGTATTGCCGCCGGAGTCCTCGACGCGCACGAAGACGGCGGTGGGCAGCACGAAGAACCGCACCTCGTCGTAGCCGTAGCGATGGGCCAGCTCTTCCAGGATCACCTGCACCCGGTTGGTCGTCTCGACCGAGCCGATGAGTGCGACACCCAAGCGGCGCAGCAGGTCGAGTAGGTCGGTGGGGACCGGCGGCTCGTCCGGGGGCGGCGCGTCCGAATGCGGTCTGTCGCGGCCGCGCACCCATTCCCGCACCGGCCCCGCCAGCCGTGCGGCGGCGGACGACCAGCGGCGAGCCGGATGCATGGGGTCCATGTCAGCGCCGGTGGAGTACCGGATGTTCCCGGGCGTGGATCGGGCCGTGCATCGCCGCCTCCTGGATCGACGAAGGCCACCGGGTGCCCGGTAGCGTACGGAACGTCGGCAACTTGATGGCTATCAGTTGAGGCTAACGCGTCGCGGCGAGGATCGCTGGATTGCGATTCACCGATTAGTTACCGTGAGCCGTCTCGTCTGCATGGAGGAGTACGCACCGACCCACTCCCGGATCGGTGGCAGGCAGGACGGAATCGAGGATCTATCATGGGCAAAGTTGTTGTCGCCGAGTTTGTTTCGCTCGACGGGTTCATTCAGGATCCGACGTGGACCGCCCCGTTCTGGAGCGACGACATCGGTCGCTACAAGGATGCCGAAATGGGCGAGGCCGATGCGCTGCTGCTGGGCCGCTCGTCCTACGAGGTGTTCGCCGCGTCCTGGCCCGAGCACCCGGAAGAGGGCGCCTACAAGGACAAGATGAACAGCATGCCCAAGCATGTGGCGACGACGACCCTGACCGAGCTGGCATGGAACGCCGAGCGGATCGAGGGTGACGTCGCCGAGGGTGTCGCGAAGCTGAAGGCCGACCGCAACCTGCTGCTGATGGGCAGCGGCAGCCTGATCGGCTACCTGCGCGACAACCGGCTCGTCGACGAGTACCGCCTGGTGATCTATCCGGTGCTGCTCGGCAGCGGGCTGCGGCTGTTCGGCGACACCGAGCAGGAGGCGACGCTGGCGCTGGCCGAGACCGAGGTGCTCGACAACGGCGTGATCCTGGCGACCTACCGGGTCACCGAGAACTCCGTGGTGCGGCCGAGTTTCGACTGACTCGCCGCCTGCGGCGTGGCGACAGCGGGAAATATTCGCAGGCCCCGCGGCTGCCCGGTGGATAGCATGGATCGAATGGGCGAGACCGGTGAATCGAGGACGGACGAGGCCGAGTTGCATGCGCGGCGGGCGAGTTCGTTCGGCGCGGAGGCCGCGGCCTATGCCGCCCATCGCCCCGACTATCCACCGGCGGGGATCCGGTGGGCACTGGAACCGCTCCGGGGCGTCGCCGCGCCCGAGGTCGTCGATCTCGGCGCGGGTACGGGAAAGCTCACCGATGGCCTGCTGGACGGCGGCGCGCGGGTGACGGCTGTCGAACCGGACGCGGCCATGCGGGCCGAGTTCGCGCGGCGCCACCCCGGTGTCTCCGTCCTGGCGGGAAGCGCGGAAAGCATTCCGCTGCCGGATAATTCGGTGCACGCCCTGGTGGCCGGGCAGGCCTTCCACTGGTTCGATCTGCCGAAGGCGTTCCCGGAGTTTGCGCGGGTGTTGCGGCCCGGCGGGGTGCTGGCGGCGTTCTGGAACATGCACGACTCGTCGGTCGAATGGGTGGCGGAACTGGATCGGCTGTCCCGGTCGGAGGTGTCGTTCCAGCGCCGGGCCCAGGATTCCGAGCCGTCGCATCCGCTGTTCCGGCCGTTCGAACGGTCCTATTTCCCGCACGCCCACCGGCGTACCGCCCGGAGTCTCGCGGAGACGATCGGAACGCACTCGCACGTTCTCGTCGTCTCGCCGGAGGAGCGTGCCACGATCCTCGGGCGTATCACGGACTATCTGCGCGGGCAGCCGGAGACGCGGGACGGGGAGTTCGACCTTCCGTTGCGCACCTTGGTTATTCGCACCGTGCTCCGCTGAAGCCGAGATCAGCGCGCCGCCAGGACGGCCATGGCCGCGTTGTGCCCGCCGATGCCGCTCACGCCGCCACCGCGCACCGCCCCGGCGCCGCAGAGGAATACGTTGCGATGCGCGGTGCCCACACCCCAGCGGGCGCCCGCGTCGTCGGCGTCGTCCGCGCGGAACGGGAACGCGAGATCGCGATGGAAGATATGCCCGCCGGGCAGGCCCAACTCCCGCTCGAGGTCCGTCGGGCTCTTGGCCTCGAGGCAGGGCCGCCCGTCGCCGTCCACCGCCAGGCAGTCGCGGATCGGTTCGGCCAGCACCGAATCCAGCTGCGCCAGTGTCGATTCGACGAGGCTCGCTTTCGCGGTGTCGGCATCGGTCTCGAAAAGCCTCGCCGGAGTGTGCAACCCGAACAAGGTGAGGGTGTGCGCGCCGCGCTGAGCGAGCTCCTCGCCGAGGATCGAGGGGTCGGTGAGGGTGTGGCAGTAGATCTCCGACGGCGGCGCGGCCGGGAGGTTCCCGTCCGCGGCCTCGCGATAGGCGCGCTCGAGCTGTGCATAGCCCTCGCCGACATGAAAGGTGCCCGCGAACGCGTCGTGGGGATCGACCGATTCGCGCAGCCGGGGCAGCCGGTGCAGGAGCATGTTGATCTTGAGCTGGGATCCCTCGGCCCGATCCGGCGCGGTCGTGCCGAGCAGGTGTGCCAGCTCCTCCGGCGCGGCGTTCACCAGCACGTGCCGCGCGCCGACCGCGCCGCCCGTATGGCGGACTTCGGCTGTGCTGCCGTCGGTTTCGATGGCGGTGACCGCGCGGTCGGTGAGCAGCTCGGCCCCGGCGGCGCGGGCGGCCGCCGCCAGCGCGTCGGTCAGCGCGCCCATGCCGCCGATCGGGACATCCCAGTCGCCGGTGCCGCCGCCGATCACGTGATACAGGAAGCAGCGGTTCTGGAGCAGCGTCGGATCGTGGGCGTGGGTGAAGGTACCGATCAGCGCGTCGGTGAACACGACCCCGCGCACCGTATCGTCGGCGAAGCGAGCCTCGATCGTCTCGCCCAGCGGACGTTCGAAGATCGCCTCCCAGGCGGCGGAATCGTCGACCAGGCGCTGCAATTCGCCCCGCGTCGGCAGCGGATCGGTCAGCGTGGGAAATATCCGCTCGGCGAGGCGCCCGGTCATTCCGTAGAACCGCTCCCACGCCCGATGGTCCGCCTCGCTGCCGGTCAACCGGAGAAAGCTTGCGCGCGTACGGTATTCGTCGGCCGAGTCGATCAGCAGGCCGGTGTCGCCGACCGGCGTGTACGACGAGATCCGGCGGCGCCGCGTCTCGAATCGCAGGTCCAGATCCCGCACGATCGCCCGCGGTAGCAGGCTCACCAGATACGAATACCGCGACAGCCGCGCATCCACGCCCGCGAAGACGCGTTCGGACACCGCCGCACCGCCGGTGTGGCCGCGGCGCTCCAGCACCAGCACGGAGCGCCCGGCCCGGGCCAGGTAGGCGGCCGCCACCAGTCCGTTGTGGCCGCCGCCGACGATGACGACGTCATACGAGGCGCGTGTCGGCTGCATCTGGCCTGGATACCACGAAATCCGGGCCCCGGGGGCGCTCAGCCCGCCGGTGTCGCCGACTTCCTCGCCAGCAGGCACCCGTGCGGGCACCGCCCGTCCGGATCGGGCGCGCGCCGCAGCTGGGCCACGGTCTCGAAGCCGCCACCGGCCAGCACCTCCGCCATCCGCCGCAGCGACCATCGGTACACCGGCGCCACCTTGTGGTCGTACGGCTGGATGTCGTGGAACTCGTCGTCGGCCGCCTGGAAGCCCAGCAGCAGCGGGGCGCCGTCGGTCAGCACCCGGCCGAATTCGGCGACGATGCCCGGCACCCGTTCCGGTGGCGTGTGAATCATGCTGTACCAGGCCAGGATTGCGCCGAGGGAGGCGTCGGGCAGGTCGAGCCGTTCCATCGATCCGATCTCGAATCGCAGGTTCGGATGCGCGGCGCGGGCCAGCCGGATCATCTCCGGCGACAGATCCAGGCCGAAGACATCCAGGCCCAGGCCGTCCAGGTGGATGGTGACCCGTCCCGGTCCGCAACCGATATCGGCGACGGTGCCGCGCCCCTGCGCCAACTCGGCGAATACGCCGAACATGGCGCGATCCAAGGGCTGGGCCGCCATCACTCCCGCACTGATCTCCGCGTACAGCTCGGCCACGCCGTCGTACGCCGCACGGGTCCGCTGCACATCCTCTACTCCCGTCACGGAGGCGAGTCTACGGATCCGATCCGACATCTCCCGGGCCGCTCCGGCCGACGGCCTGCACTATTACGGTGTTATCGGATTCCCGGCCGCGATAGTTCGACGTTCAAGCGAAAAACGTTCTGCTGTAATACAGTTCGCGCCCGCCGAAGATCAGGCATCATGGGCGGATGGGATCGAGAGCAGACCGCTGGGACACCTTCGTCGAGCACCTTCGATCGGCCCCCGCCGCCCTGCCGGCCGATCTCCGGCGCTCGATATTCGAGGCGGCATCGGAGGGTGACGTGTCGACGCTGCCCGAGGATCTGGCGCCGTTCGTCGACACCGTGGCCCGCCACGCGTACCGCGTCACCGACGAACAGGTCGCCACGCTGACGGCCGGGCGATCCCAGGACGAGGTGTTCGAAACCACGGTGGTCGCTGCGGCCGGTGCGGCCGACCACCGTCTGCGGGCCGCCCTGCGCGCGATGGAGGACCAGACATGAGACTCGACGTCGTCGACCACGGACACGACCTTCCGGGCCGGTGTACGCTGCGCGCCATGCGCGTATTCGGCCGCACCGAGGTCCCCGATGTGATCAAGGTGCTGTTCTACCGGCACCGCTATTTCAGCACCCCCTTCAGCGACCTGCTGCAGGATCTGATGCGCGGCCCGTCGGCGTGGAGCATCGGCGAGCGCGAACTGTTCGCCACCTACACCTCCGCCCGCAACCAGTGCGACTTCTGCCGCACCTGCCACCAGACCGTCGCCGAGAGTTACCAGACACCGGAGCTGGTGATTCGCGCGTTGGAGCGGCCCGCCGACTCCGGGCAGCGCATCGAAGTCGTTGTGGTACTGGACTTTCTGGCGAAGCTGGCCGATGCGCCCGACGACGTGAAACCGGCCGACGTCGAGCGGGTGCGCACCGCCGGGGTGACCGATGCGGCGCTGGAGGAGGCCGTGCGGATCAGCGTGGCCTTCCACACCATCAACCGCATCATGGACACGATGGGCGGAGTCCCGCCGGAGGGCCGGGGGCTGACGCTGACCCGGTGGTTCCTGCGCCGGATGGGCTATGCCACGCCGCCGACGGTGAAGTTCCTGTCGTCCGCGGGGTAGCTCGGCGCCCGGCTGCGGCACAATCCGGGGTATGGAGACGCTCGGATCGCAGACTGTCTACAGCAATCGCTGGATGGAGGTGCACGAGGACACCATTCGCCGCTCCGACGGCTCCACCGGCATCTACGGCTTCGTGGACCGGCCGGATTTCGTCCTGGTCGTGCCGCTGGACGGCGATCGGTTCCACCTCGTCGAGCAATTCAGATATCCACTGGGACAACGGTGCTGGGAGTTCCCGGCGGGCACGCTGCCCGATCGCGCGGTCGGCGACCCGGTCGACCTGGCGCACCGCGAGCTGCGCGAGGAGACCGGACTGCGGGCGGGGCGGCTGACCTACCTCGGTCCGGTCGACGCCGCGCCCGCCACGCTGCGTCAGCGCGGGCGCGTCTACCTCGCGACCGAGCTGACACCCGGCGAACCCGAGCGCGAGCCGGAGGAGCAGGACATGCGCTCGGACTGGTTCGACCGCGCGGCACTGGAGCAGATGATCCGCACGGGCGAGATCACCGATTCCGGGACGCTCGCCGCCTACTCGCTGCTGTTGCTGCACGAACGAGCATGAGCCGCCGCGATTTCGGGTGTCGTTGCGCCGGAACGCCTATCCGCTGGCGACGAACGCGGGGACGCCGTGCGGTTTCGCGCGCGCCAGCCGCACGGCCGGGCCGGCGCCGATCCGGACGGTGAGCGGGAATCCGCTGCCGCTCTGCGCAACCGGCTCGAAGGCGATGTGGGCGAATCCGGCCTCGGGGCCGCTCGCCGCGGCGAGCCGATCCAGTTCGGCTTCCACCAGCGCCCACTGATCCCGCGGAACATATTGGCGCATCACCGAATGCCACACGACGGTGAGCGTGCCCGGCACCGGTTCGACCTTCGCCAGGAACTCGGCGGCGCCGACGGCCGCCACCGTCGCGGGAACCCGCGCGGCCACGCGAAGCGCACCGTCCAAGCGCGCGGCCCGCTCGCGCTGATCCGGCCACACGTACGACCGCAGTGCCAGCGCGCCGTGCGGAGCGAGCGGGTCCAGGGGCGCCGGATCGCAGCCGCGGCGTTCGACGACGGTCAGCTCGGGATGGCGTCGCGCGGCCGCCGTCAGCCAGCCGGGTACCGGACCCGCCCAGGCCTTGCCGAGCGAGACCGGAGAGTCCCGCGGCCCCCAGTCGAAATCGTCTGTGTACCAGTGATATCGGTCGGCGCGCAGATTCAGTCCCGCGCTGCTGCCCAGCTCGAGCAGCCGCACCGGGAGCGGGATCGCGTCGACGGCGGCGAGCAGCCCGGCCATCAGCGGTACGGTGCGGCCCACCTCATTGGTCTGGGGCGGCCGGGTCAGCCAGTCCCGAATCCACTCGGGGTGGGCCGCGACGACCTCGCGAAACGCCTCCCAGGCACCGGATTCCGCGCGAGCGGTCGGCGTGACACTCGGGTAATGGACCGACAGTTCGGGCGCCTCACCCGTGAGGACCAGCGCGTGCACGGCTCCCATGAACCGCAGCGGCACGGCGTCGACGAGCGGCGCGTCCGTGTAGTCGGCAAGTGCCCTGGCGCACGGTCCGCCATTCTCGATGTCCCGTGACACTTCGGTCAGCAGTGCGGAATACAGCGGGGAGCCCAGCTTCGCGCAGGCCCGTGCCTGGAACTCGAACTGCGATACCAGCGACATGATTGCACTATGCCCCTGCCCCCAGCGCAGTGTGCGCCCGGTACCGGTCCGCGTAGTTCCCACCCGCACTCTCCGATGGTCCCGCGCTCGGTCCGGACCCGGCTGGCGCGCGAGCAGGCAGGGGTCATCCTCGGGCCAGCATGTCCAGTGCCGCAAGATGGCTGAACAGCACAGAGGCGCCGATCGGGTTGCCGCCGCCCGGGTAGACCGTGCCGCTGACCGCCGCCATCGTGTTGCCCGCCGCGTAGAGGCCGGGGATCGGCGACCCGGACCCGTCGAGGACCCGGGCGGCGGTATCGGTGCGCAGACCGCCCTTGGTGCCGAGGTCGGAGATGCCGAACGCGGCCGCGTGGAACGGCCCCTTCCGGATCGGCACCAGCGGCGACGCTCCCTCGGAGAAGGCCCGATCGTAGGCCTCGTCGCCGCGGCCGAAATCCTCGTCCACGCCGGAGTCCGCGAATTCGTTGAACCGGGCGACCGTGGCGGAGAGCGCGGCGCCCGGCACCCCGATCCGCTCCGCGAGTTCCGGGAGCGAGTCGGCGGTATGCCACAGGCCCGCATCGACATACCGTGCGGCGTCGACCATCGGCACATTGCTGGCCTGCACCGGAGGCACCGGGCCCGCCGAGTCGTCGTAGATCATCCAGTACGGCAGCGTCATCGAGTCGTTCAGCTGCGCGATGATGTCGCGGCCAAGCCGGTCGTAGGGGGCCGACTCGTTGACGAACCGCCTGCCCTCCTGATTCACGAAAATGCCTCCGGTGAACCACAATGCGAACGCGGCGCGCCCGTCCGGATGGATCATCCCGGGCGACCACCAAGCCTGATCCATCAGATCGGTGTCGGCGCCGACCGCCATGCCCGCCTCGTGCGCCCTGCCGACATTGCCCCACGGGCCCATGGTGTCGCGGGCCCGGCCCGGAACCCCGAATCGTTTGCGCAACAATTCGTTTCCCTCGAATCCGCCCGCGGCCAGCAATACACCCCGGCGGGCGCGGATCGCCACCCGCTCACCGTCCCGCTCCACGATGGCACCCGCGACCACGCCGTCGGACATGACGAGCTCGACCAATGCCGTGTTCGGGCGCAGAGAAGCGTCGGGGAACTTGGACAGTGCCATCAGAAAGCGACCGATCAGGGCCCGCCCGCCGGTGAGGGTCCTCGGTTGCGGCGCGCCGTGCCGGTCGGTGGCGAGCGGGCCGCGCACGGACTCGCTCAGCTCGCCGAGCTCGGCGGCCCGCAGCGGGACGGGGACTATGTGCCGCTTGCCGTCGGTCCGTGCCCCGGGTGCCGTACCGAAGTAGTCCGGCCACGGAAACATCTGGAACGCAAAGCATTCGTCCCGTTCCAGGTATTCGATCACGCGGGAACCGCCGCGAATGTAGGCCTCCTGCAACGCGTCCGGAGTCCGATCGCCGACGACGGCGCGGAAGTAGGTGAGCGCCTCGTCGAGGCTGTCGTCCACCCCGGCCCGCCGCAGCACCGGATTACACGGGAACCACATACCGCCCCCGCCCGAATAGGCCGTCGTCCCACCGAATTTGTCGGTCGCCTCGACCACGGCCACCGACAGTCCCTCCCGGGCCGCCGTATACGCCCCGGCCAGGCCCCCGCCCGACCCGGCCACCAGCACATCGACTTCGTCGTTCCAGACCGTCACCGCAACTCCTCGAGGTTCGCCAGGATCCCGACGGTAGGTGCCGTAGCGTCGGTCTGTACACGGATCGTCCCGGTCTTCAGGAGCGCCTCGGCGCTAATCCACTTGACGGCCGGCATATTTGGATGTCATTATTAAAAGGGGAAGGCACCGAGGATTCAGGTGTCTATTTTCTTTGTGCCCTCGACATCGGTCGATTCCGGGTGTAATTTGAGACTTCGCGCCGGGGCGCGTGCTGTCCGACTCTCGAAATGTATTGACTGTAGAAAGCGGTGCTGTCTGTGCACCGCTTTCTACCCGTTGCTGTCGAGTCAAGGTACGGGCGGCGTCCGCCGCGGTGCGCAATGTGAATACAGCCCACAGGACGAACAGATATCGTGACGGCCGCGCGAACACGCGGGCGGCGCGAGGTGCTGGAAGGACGCATCTTGGCAGTCTCGAATCGGACCAACGCCGAATTTTCCGTCGATACCGGGGTCCCTGGCGCACCGCGGCGGGTCTCGTTCGCCAAACTCCGCGAGCCCCTGGATGTTCCGGGCCTGCTGGACATCCAGACCGGTTCCTTCGAGTGGTTGATCACGAGTGGCCTGGCCGAGGTGCTCGAGGAGATCAGCCCCATCGAGGATTTCGCCGGGACCATGTCGCTGTCGCTGTCCGACCCTCGTTTCGAGGAGGTCAAGGCCTCCGTCGAAGAGTGCCGGGACAAGGACATGACCTATGCGGCGCCATTGTTCGTGACCGCGGAGTTCATCAACAACAACACCGGTGAGATCAAGTCTCAGACGGTCTTCATGGGTGATTTCCCGATGATGACCGAAATGGGCACCTTCGTCATCAACGGCACCGAGCGCGTCGTGGTCTCGCAACTCGTGCGTTCGCCGGGCGTGTATTTCGACGAATCGATCGACAAGGGCACGGAGAAGGTGCTGCACAGCGTCCGGGTGATCCCGAGCCGGGGCGCGTGGCTGGAGTTCGATATCGACAAGCGCGACACCGTGGGTGTGCGCATCGACCGCAAGCGCCGGCAGCCCGTGACGGTGCTGCTCAAGGCGCTCGGCTGGACCGGCGAGCGGATCGCCGAGCGCTTCGGCTTCTCCGGGATCATGCTGACGTCGCTGGAGAAGGACAACACCGCCAACACCGATGAGGCGCTGCTCGATATCCATCGCAAGCTGCGTCCGGGTGAGCCGCCGACCAAGGAGTCCGCGCAGGCCCTGCTGGAGAACCTGTTCTTCACCGAGAAGCGCTACGACCTGGCACGGGTGGGGCGCTACAAGGTCGACAAGAAACTGGGCATCCACACCGGCGGCGCGCGGGTGCTCACCGAGGAGGATCTCGTCACGATCATCGAGTACCTGCTGCATCTGCACGCGGGCGATCCGGTGATGACCGCGCCCGGGGGGATCGAAGTGCCGGTCGAGGTCGACGACATCGACCACTTCGGCAATCGCCGGCTGCGCAGTATCGGTGAGCTGATCCAGAACCAGTTCCGGGTGGGGCTGTCGCGCATGGAACGCGTTGTGCGCGAGCGGATGACGACCCAGGACGCCGAGGCCATCACCCCGCAGACGCTGATGAATATCCGTCCCGTCGTCGCCGGGATCAGGGAGTTCTTCGGCACCTCGCAGATGTCGGTGTTCCTGGACCAGCGGAATCCGCTCGCCAGCCTGACCCAGAAGCGCCGCCTGTCGGCGCTCGGGCCGGGCGGCCTGACCCGCGAACGCGCCGGTCTCGACGTTCGCGACGTGCACTACAGCCACTACGGCCGGATGTGCCCGATCGAGACGCCCGAGGGGCCGAACATCGGGCTGATCGGGTACCTGTCGGTCTACGCGCGGGTGAACCCGTTCGGCTTCATCGAGACGCCGTATCGGAAGGTGGTCGACGGCACGGTGACCGACGAGGTCGTCTACCTGACCGCCGACGAGGAAGACCTGCACGTCGTGGCGCAGGCGAACGAGTCGCTCGATGCCGCAGGGCGTTTCGTCGCGTCACGAATCCCGGTGCGCCGCCGGGATTCCGAGGTCGAGCTCGTCGACTCCGCCCGGGTCGACTACATGGATGTGTCGCCGCGCCAGATGGTGTCGGTGGCCACCGCCATGATCCCGTTCCTCGAGCACGACGACGCCAACCGCGCCCTCATGGGTGCGAATATGCAGAAGCAGGCCGTGCCGCTGATCCGCTCGGAATCGCCGCTGGTCGGCACGGGCATGGAGCTGCGCGCGGCGATCGACGCGGGTGATGTCGTGGTGAACGAGAAAGCCGGTGTGGTGGAGGAGGTTTCGGCCGACTACATCACCGTGATGGCCGACGACGGTAGCCGCAAGTCCTATCGGATGCGCAAGTTCTCGCGCACCAACCAGGGCACCTGCGCCAACCAGAGCCCGATCGTGGACGAGGACCAGCGGGTCGAAGCGGGCCAGGTCCTCGCCGACGGGCCCAGTACCGAGAACGGCGAGATGGCTCTCGGTAAGAATCTGCTGGTGGCGGTGATGCCGTGGGAGGGCCACAACTACGAGGACGCGATCATCGTGTCGCAGCGACTGGTCGAGGAGGACGTGCTGACCTCGATCCACATCGAGGAGCACGAGATCGACGCTCGCGACACGAAACTCGGCACGGAGGAGATCACCCGGGATATTCCGAACGTCTCCGACGAGGTGCTCGCGGATCTCGACGAGCGCGGCATCGTGCGCATCGGTGCGGAGGTCCGCGACGGCGACATCCTGGTCGGCAAGGTCACGCCGAAGGGTGAGACCGAGCTGACGCCCGAGGAGCGGCTTTTGCGGGCGATCTTCGGTGAGAAGGCGCGTGAGGTGCGCGATACGTCCATGAAGGTGCCGCACGGTGAGTCCGGCAAGGTCATCGGCATCCGGGTGTTCTCGCGCGAGGACGACGACGATCTGCCGCCGGGTGTGAACGAGCTGGTGCGCGTGTACGTGGCGCAGAAGCGCAAGATCCAGGACGGCGACAAGCTCGCCGGTCGGCACGGCAACAAGGGTGTGATCGGCAAGATCCTGCCGAAGGAGGACATGCCGTTCCTCCCGGACGGCACCCCGGTCGATGTCATCCTGAACACCCACGGTGTGCCCCGTCGTATGAACATCGGCCAGATTCTGGAGACGCATCTCGGCTGGATCGGCAAGGCGGGCTGGAACATTCAGGTCGCCGACGGTACCCGACCGGACTGGGCGCAGCGCCTGCCCGAGGAGCTGCTGTCGGCGGGCCCGGATACGAACCTCGCGACACCGGTCTTCGACGGCGCCCGCGAGGACGAGCTCGCCGGGCTGATGGCGTCGACACTGCCCAACCGCGACGGCGAGGTCATGGTCGGGGCGGACGGTAAGGCGACATTGTTCGACGGCCGCACCGGTGAACCCTTCCCCTACCCCATCGCCGTCGGCT
>NZ_BDBV01000076.1 GCF_001613165.1 Nocardia mexicana NBRC 108244 | reverse complement strand
CGCCGGCGCAGGCGCAGCCGAACGTGCGCCCCACCGCCGACAGCGGCCTGCTGCCGCCCATCAAGGTGCTGAGCGTCGTCGGCGGCGTGGCCGCAATGGCGTTGGCCGCGGCCGGATCCGGCGCGGTCAGCTTCCAGAGTGCCTCGGCCGCCCAGGCGCGCATCGACGCCGCCCGTGCGGAGTTCTTCGGACCGAGGGCATGAGGGGGTGACCGATGACGGACAGTCGCACGCAAAGTAACCGCTCCTATCGCCGGGTCGCGGCCGCCGTCGACGCGGTCTGCGCGGTGGCGGCCGACTTCGACGCCACCACGCTCGACGAGGTGGTGCTGGCCATCTCGGCCGAGCGCCGTCGCCCGATCGAGATCGCCAGCGGCGAACTGGGTCCCGGCGTGTGCGGACAGCGGCGCAGCTACCCGGACAAGGACATCATCGTGCTGGCCTCGGCGTTGCCGAGCCGCGACCACACGCTCGCACACGAGTTGGGGCACATCATCTTCGACCATCCCGGCGAGCCGGCTCCCGCGGTGACCCTGGAGGCCGACGACGACCTGATCGCCTACATGCTCAGCCAGCGCGCGCACCAGCAGATCGTCGAGGACGGCGAGGACGACCAATGCGAGTGGGAGGCAGAGACCTTCGCCAGCATGCTGATGACCCGCCTGCGCGTATTCCACAACCGGGGCGCCGGCGTATCGGTCCTGCGATTCGACGAGGCACTCGGATGAGCGAGGTGACGGCATGACGTTCTGGCTGACTGCCCTGCTGGTCTGGATGGCCGCCGGTGCCCGCGTCGGGCGCGTCCTGGTGAAGCCGGCGACGACCGCGCGGGTCGCGATCGTGGTGGCCGTGGCCGCCGTCGCCGCGGCCGCCACCGTCTCCATTCCCGAGGTCGGCGTTGCCTTGGACCATCTGCTGCCCAACGGAATTCGCGGCCAGATGCTCGCCGATCGGATCCAGGTGTCGGCCTGGCTGCTGTTCTCCGTGGCCACCTCGGTGGTGGCCGCGGCGGCCTGGCCGATCGTGTCGCGGCAGAACCTGCGCCAGATCGGTGCGCTCATCTACGCCGTCGGAATCGTCGCCATCGCGGTCACGCTGGCGTGGTCCATCATGTTCGGCTGGGTGGTGACGCTGCTGGCGTGCGTGTTCGTCGCCTTCACCGGCCTGCGCAATCTGGACTGGACGGGTCTGGGCCGCGGGATCGCCCTGTACACCTCGGGAACCATCCTGGTCGGCGTGCTGGCGGTGCTGTCGATCCGCCGTCTGGCCATGGATGTGGCACCGGCCCGGCCGGGGCAGGCGGGGTGGTACTGGCCCGCGTGGCAGGCGGCCAGCCTGCTCATCGCGGTCGGCGCGGTCTGGATCGTGATCGAGCTGTGGGCGCGAGCGCGCCTGCTGCTGCGGCAGATTCGGCCCCTGCACCGCACCATGGTCGGGCGCTTCCCCGAGGTGGTGGCCTCCGAGAAGACCCCGTCCAGCACGCAGCTCAAGGCCTCCGATCAGGTCGCGCAGATCATGGACGCGCTCTACGTCCAGTCCGGCGGCGGCATGGAGTTGGTGGTCGCGGGCGAGCCCGCGAGTTCGGTCAGCGAGCGGGCCGCCAAGGTCGCGTACTGGGCTCGCCATCCGCTCGGGGACGTGATCGTCGACGCGCGCTGGATCAGGCCCCCCGAGGGCATGAGCCCGCGCGGCTGGGTGCGCGCCATCGCCCGAGCCTTCGACGCCACTCCGGCCGAGCCGCGACCCGCCGCGACCCAGCGGGGCTGAATCACGCTGGTGCCCCGGCGATCACACGAGGTCCGGCGGCCGATGTGGGCCGGGGCATGTGAGCTGGGTGCGCGGCGGCCGGTGTGGGCCGGGGGATGTGAGCTGGGTGCGCGGCGGCCGGTGTGGGCCGGGGGATGTGAGCTGGGTGCGGGACGGCCGATGTGGGCCGGGGGCATGCGAATTGGGCGCGCGGTGGGCGATGTGGGCGCCGGGGCATGTGGGCTGGGCAACGGATCGGGCAGTGGGCATGGGCGGATCACAGACGCCGGGGATTCGCCCGACCGACCGGTATTGCGGCGTGCGTCACACGGCGGAAAGCGCGCTCGGGCATGGCATCAGACCCGGCCGCCCGAGCTGCCGAGTGCGGACACGGCTGAGACCGAAGCGTTCCCGCTTCGGTCTCAGCCGCAAAACAAACACAGTGCGGCTCCGAGACACCGCACTGTGTCGCCTTGTGGGACTTGCTATTCCGTGCCGTCCGGCGGGATCTCGGGCAGACCCTCGCTCGCTCGCAGCTTCTCCGCCATGGAGGTGAGGAGGTTCTGCGATTCCTCGGAAAGATCGAACGCCCTACTCGACAACCGACGCAGTCCATAGCCCTGCAGCTGGGACAGCAGCTCGAGATCGTGATCGATCTTGGCGGCGTAGATGTCGTTGAAGAAGTAGTCCGGTTTGACCTTGAAGAACTTCGCCAACGCGGCCACCGTCTCGTCGGACGGGTTGGTCCGCTGTCCCGACCGCAACTGCGAGAGATACGGTTTCGAGATCGGATGGCCGGAGGCCGTCAGCGCAGCCGCCACCTCGGCGTTGGTGTGCGGCTTACGCCCCGGGGGATGCACGGTTTCGAACAGCTTGTTCAGCCGCGCCGCGAAATCAGCCATTGTGAGCCGCCCAATTCCCTTCGCTGTACTAACAGTCGTTATCTCGGATACGTATCATTGATATTAGCGGCTGAGTAACTGAAAACCTACGCCTGATTCGCGATTTCCTTGAAGCTTCCAGGCGACCGGTTCGGGAACCGGTTGTGGCCGGGGCGTTTGCGGGCCACCGCACCGGTTGTTGGGAACCGCTGGTGGAGACCGGTATTGGCCCGTCGAACGGGTCTTGTTCAACGGGCCTTCGGTAGCCTCAAGATAGCTGACATCTCATCCTTCCTTCTGTACCGCATATTGTGTGGCGTACGCCACGTTTGACGGTTTAGGGGATGAAGATTCAACCATTGCCCCTGAAAGCTGGGGGTTACGAGACCCTCTCGATGATCGTGCCTGTCGCAAGTGCGCCACCGGCGCACATGAGGACCATGGCGATCGACTTGTCCGACCGTTCCAGCTCGTGCAGGGCCGTCGTGATGAGGCGCGATCCGGTGCTGCCCACCGGATGCCCGAGTGCGATCGCACCGCCGTTGACGTTGACCCGATCCAGGTCGGGGCGGTGTACCGAGGCCCACGAGAGCGGCACCGAGGCGAACGCCTCGTTGATCTCGAACACGTCGATATCGGACATGCTCATGCCCGACCGCTCCAGCAGCCGGCTGGTCGCCTGCACCGGACCGTCGAGGTGGAACTCCGGCTCCGCACCGACCAGCGCCTGCGTCACGATGCGGGCGCGCGGGCGCAAACCCGCACGGGCGGCAGCCTGTTCGTCCATCAGCAGCACCGCGGCGGCGCCATCGGAGACCTGCGACGACGTTCCGGCGGTGTGGATACCGCCCTCGAGCACCGGCTTCAGCTTGGCCAGTCCCTCCCGTGTGGTGTCGCGCAGGCCCTGGTCGCGATTGACGTCGAGCTTCTCGCCGGTGAGGTTGCCCTCCTTGTCCACCTGGGGTGCGGTGACGGTGAGTACCTCGCGCTCGTAGCGCCCCTCGGCCCACGCCTGCGCGGCGAGACGCTGTGAGCGAACGCCGAATTCGTCGATGTCGTCGCGGGTGATGCCGCGCCGCTTGGCAATTCGCTCGGCCGCCTCGAACTGATTGGGCATGTCGATATCCCAGCTGGCGGGGCGGCGTGGTCCGGCGTTCTCGCCGACGTTCGCGCCCAGCGGCACGTGGCTCATGGACTCGACGCCGCAGGCCAGGCCGGTATCGATGGCACCGGCGGCGATCAGCCCGGCGATCAGGTGGTTGGCCTGCTGGGCCGAACCGCACTGGGCGTCGATGGTGGTGGCGCCGGTCTGCCAGGGGAGTCCGGCGTGCAGCCAGGCGGTGCGGGTGACGTTGTTGCCCTGCTCGCCCACCTGCATGACGCAGCCGCCGATGACCTGCTCGACCAGCGCCGGGTCTACGTGTGCGCGCTCGAGCACGCCGCGCTGGGCGGCGCCCAGGACCTCGGTGGCGTGTAGACCGGCCAGCCAGCCGCCGCGTTTGCCGATCGGCGTCCGCGCGGCCTCGACGATGACGGGAGTGCCCATGTCGTTCCTTTCGGGCAGAAACTGAAACAGGTTCTGCGATCATTCTCAGTCTAGTTATCCGCTTCTTCACTAGTTCTACCGCCTATGCTTCAATGACGATAGAACCTGTTTCAGTTAGTCGAAGGAGACAGCTGGTGGACACAGCACGGCCTAACGTTCCCGATGGCTTCGATGTGACGGACCCGGAGATCTGGGCCCAGCGGGTGCCGGTCGAAGAGCTGGCCGAGCTGCGCCGCAGCGCCCCGATCTGGTGGAACCCGAAGTCGCCCAGCACCGGCGGCTTCCAGGACGAGGGGTTCTGGGTGCTCACCAAGCATGCCGACGTCAAGGAGGTGTCGCGGCGCAGCGACGTGTTCTCGAACTTCGAGAACACCGCGATCCCGCGCTTCAACGACGACATCACCCGCGAGCAGATCGAACTGCAGCGGTTCGTGCTGCTCAACCAGGACGCGCCGCAGCACACGCGGATGCGCAAGCTCATCTCGAAGGGCTTCACGCCGCGCGCGATCAACGGGCTGCGCGCCGAGCTGTCGGCGCGGGCCAAGTCGATCGTCGAGGCGGCCGCGGCCTCCGGATCCGGCGATTTCGTCACGCAGGTGGCGTGCGAGCTGCCGCTGCAGGCCATCGCCGAGCTGATCGGGGTGCCGCAGGAGGACCGGATGAAGGTCTTCCAATGGTCCAACGACATGACCGGCTACGACGATCCCGAGTCCACCGCCGACCCGGTGGCGGCGTCCGCGGAGATCCTCGGCTACTCGTACCAGATGGCCGAGGCGCGAAAGGGCTGTCCCGCCAGCGATATCGTGACCGAGCTGGTCAACGCCGATATCGACGGGGAGTCGCTGACCTCGGAGGAGTTCGGCTTCTTCGTGATCCTGCTCGCGGTGGCCGGTAACGAGACCACCCGTAACGCCATCACGCACGGCATGATCGCCTTCCTCGAAAACCCCGATCAGTGGGAGCTTTTCAAGGCGGAGCGGCCCAAGACCGCGGCCGAGGAGATCATCCGCTGGGCCACCCCGGTCACCTCGTTCCAGCGGACCGCGCTCGAGGACACCGAGTTGAGCGGCGTGCAGATCAAGAAGGGCGAGCGGGTGGTGATGATGTACCGCTCGGCGAACTTCGACGAAGAGGTCTTCGAGGACCCGTTCACCTTCGATATCCTGCGGGATCCCAACCCGCACCTGGCCTTCGGCGGCACCGGCGCGCACTTCTGCATCGGCGCCAACCTGGCCCGGCTGGAGATCGACCTGATCTTCAACGCCATCGCCGACCACCTGCCCGACATCTCCAAGCTCGGCGATCCGCGCCGGTTGCAGTCGGGCTGGCTCAACGGCATCAAGGAGTTCCAGGTGGACTACAAGGCCGCGGGTTGCCCGGTGGCACATTGACGCCATCCGGCCAAAGCACGCCGGAACGGATGGGTAGCGCGCGCACGCCGGAACGGATGGGTAGCGAACGCAGGCCGGAATGGATGGGTGGCCGCGCGCGGGCCGGAATGATGGGTAGCAACGGAGAGGGCGGGCACCAAAGGTGCCCGCCCTTCGTCACTCCCGGCGTCCTCTCCTATACCCGGCGCGCGTCCTCTCCTATTCCCGGCGCGCTTTTTGCGCCGGGACCATGGTCTTCATGGCGCGGTCGGTCTCCCAGAAGGCGCGCAGGGCGGCGATCTTGCCCGCTTCGTCGACCCGGTAGGTGAACACGCCCTCGGCGTCGATGACCTGGCCACCGATGTGCGTGCGGATCAGGCCCGTGAACGCGACCTCGTTGCCGCAGGCGAAGGAGTCGTCGAAGACGAACTCGATCGATTCGGTCTGTGCGATCGCCTTGTCCCAGAACGCCGCAATGGCGTCGCGGCCGCGGTGGCCCTTGCCCTCGGGGTCGAAGTGCGACGGCCCGATCGGGTCCTCCACGATGCCGTCGGCGGCGAAAAGCTCCAGCCAGGCGGCCTTGTCGCGGGCGCGCACCGCGGACTGCGAGGCGCGCCCGGCGATGCGCGCGGGGTGCTCGGTGGTGGTCGTCATGCGGGAACTCCGATCGGGTCGGCGATGAACTGCTCGGCGAAGCGGTGCAGCGATTCCTGCTTGGCGGCCAGGTCGGCGTCGAAGCCGAGGCCGTCGAACACCCACGGCACCACGATGGTGTCGGTGACTCCGGCGGCCGCCAGTTCGGAGTAGCCGGAGCGTCCGAAACGATCGATACAGACGACCTGGATTTCGAAAGACTGGTCAGTCCGGCCGTATTCGGCGCGGAGCGCGGTGAGTTTGCCGATGGTTTTGCAGATGTCCTTGTATTTCATCATTGCAGAACACCAGCCGTCGCCGACACGGGCCGCACGGCGTAACGCGGGCTCGGTATGCCCACCGATGTAGAACGGTACCGGCCGCTTCGGTGCGGGACTCATCTGCAGCGGTCCGAAATCGAAGAATTCACCATGGAATTCGACCATCCCGCCGCCCAGTACAAGCCGGATGACCTCGATCATCTCGTCCACGCGAGCGCCGCGGCGCGCATATGGCACGCCGCACCATTCGAATTCCTCCGGAGCCCAGCCGATTCCGACGCCGAATCCGAACCGGTCGCCGCTCAGGGCCGCGACCGAGCCCACCTGCCGGGCCAGGAGCAGCGGATTCCGGGAGCCCAGCTTCAGTACATTGGTGTAGAACTGGATGCTGCTGGTGGCCGCGGCCATGGCGGTCGCGCCGATGAGCGGGTCCACCCAGGGCGTTTCGGGGCCCCAGAACCGGCTGCCGTCGGGCGTATAGGGGTACTTCGCCGCCTGCTCCTGCATGTAGAACAGCGAATCCGGCAGGGCGATCCCCGAGAAGCCGCACTCCTCGGCGGTTTTCGCCAGCTCCGGCAGCTGCTCGAGCGGGCTCATCGCGATCCCGAGTGAGAACTTCATGGCCGCTCGGACCCCACAACCCACATGGAGAAGTACTGCGACCCGCCGCCGTACGCGTGCCCGAATGCCTTGCGCGCGTTGTCGACCTGGTAGTCCCCGGCGCGGCCCATCACCTGCTTGGCCGCCTCGGCGAAGCGGATCAGGCCCGAGGCGCCGATCGGGTTGGAGCTCAGCACGCCGCCGGAGGGGTTGACCGGCAGCTTTCCGCCGATCTCCGTCTCCCGGGCGTCGGTCAGCTTCCAGCCCTCGCCCTCGGGCATGAAGCCCAGGTTCTCCAGCCACATCGGCTCGAACCAGGAGAACGGCACGTAGATCTCGGCGGCGTCGATCTCCTCCAGCGGATTGGTGATTCCGGCCTGCCGCCACAGCGCGGCCGCGGCGTCGCGCCCGGCCTGCGGGCTGACCTGGTCGCGCCCGGCGTAGGCGAGCGGTTCGGTGCGCATCGCGGTGCCGTGCACCCACGCGACCTTCTTGCCGGTGGCCTCCGCGGCCGCGGCCGAGGACTCGTCGCCGAGCACGATCGCGCAGGCGCCGTCGGAGGAGGGGCAGGTCTCGTCGAAACGTATCGGGTCCCACAGCATCTGCGAGGCCAGCACCGACTCCATGGTGATATCGGCCTGCTGCAGGTGGGCGAGCGGATTCTTCGAGCCGTTGCGGCGATCCTTCACCGCGACCATGGCGCCGATGTGCAGCGGCGCGTTGGCGCGACGGATGTAGGCGCGCACGTGCGGCGCGAAATATCCGCCCGCGCCCGCGCCCACCGGCTTGGTGAACGGGACCGGATTCGACAGCGCCCACATGGCATTGGATTCCGACTGCTTCTCCCACGCCACCGCCAGCACCTTGCCGTGCACGCCGCCCTGGACGTGATTGGCCGCGACGATGCCGGTGGAGCCGCCGACCGAACCGGCGGTGTGCACGCGCAGCAGCGGTTTTCCGGTGGCGCCCAAGGCATCTGCGAGGAACAGCTCGGGCATCATGGAGCCCTCGAACAGGTCCGGCGCCTTGCCGACGACGACCGCGTCGATATCGGCCATGGTGAGATCGGCATCGGCGAGGGCGCGGTCGATCGCCTCCCGGCACATGCCTGCCATCGATACGTCCGACCGTTTCGTCACGTGATGGGTCTGTCCGGTGCCGAGCACCGCGGCGAGGTTGGTCATCGTGCCTCCAGTTTGGCCACCAGGTTCTGCTGCAGCGCAGGGCCGCTCGCCGCGTGGGCGAGGGCGCGCCCGGCGTCGCCGTTCATGATCTGCGTCGCGGCGAAGCCGATGCGCTCCAGGCCCGCCGCGAACATCGGGTTGCCCGACAGGGGGCCGCCCGAGGGGTTGATGCGGGTCGAATCACCCAGGCCGAGGGCCTCTTTCAGGATCAGCTGCTCGTGGCTGAACTGCGCGTGCAGCTCCGCGATATCGAATCCGCCTGTGTCGCCGCCGGTTACGGCCTTGGCGGCGGCCGTGGCCGAGGCGGAGACGGTGAGATCGCGGGCGCCCAGGATGGGGGTGTCGATGCGATGCGCCATATCGGTCAGCCACGCCGGGCGCTCGCACAGCTCGCGTGCGCGGTCACCCACGGCCAGCACGATCGCGGCGGCGCCGTCGGTGATCGGGGCGATATCGTGTTCGCGCAGCGGATCGGCGACATACGGTGCGGCGAGCCGCTTTTCGATCTCGGCGTCGTCGGCGGCCGTTACCGCGGCCATATCCCGCTCGGTCCAGCGACCGGCGTCCAGCCCGGCCCGCGCCTGCAGCCCGGCCATCGACGTGGCGTCCGGCCACAGCGGGGCGACCAGGTACGGATCGGTCTGCAGGGTGAGAACCTGGCGTAGCGTCCCGGCGGAGGCCTTGCCGAATCCGTACACCAGCGCCGTCTTCGCCTGTCCGGAGCGCAGTTTCACCCACGCCTCGTACAGCGCCCAGGCCGCGTCCATCTCCACGTGCGATTCGTTGATCGGCGGCACCGCGCCGATCGAGTCGATCGCCGAGATGAACGAGAAGGCCCGGCCCGCAAGGTAATCCGAGGATCCGGAGCACCAGAAGTCGATGTCGGAGACGGTGATGCCGAGCTTGTCGTACAGGTGCCGGAAGCACGGCGCCAGCATCTCGACACCGTTGGTGGTGCCGTAGGTCTCGGGGACGTGCGGTGCGTGCGCGAAGCCCACGACCGCGATATCGGATGTGTTGTCACTCAAGGTATTCAGCGCCTCTCTACAAGTGCTGCGAGAAGGAGTCGTAGTCGGCGTCGGGCTCGCCGGTGGGCTCGAAGTGCGAGATGTTGTCCAGGCCCTCGTGGGTCCACTCCTCGCGGGGTTTCCAGGAGGCCTTGACCCGCATGCCCATCCGGACCTCGCTCGCCTCGCAGCCGAGCACGAGGTGCAGGAACGGGATATCGGAGCCGTCGAGCAGCACGTAGGCGGCCACGTACGGCGGCTTGATGCGCTGGCCCTGGAACGGCACGTTCACGATGCAGAAGGTGGTGACGACGCCGGTGTCGGCGAGCTCGACATAATCCTCGGTCGGCTCGCCGGTACGCGGGTCGGCCCCGCGCGGCGGGAAGTACACCTTGCCGTCGGACGAGGCGCGGGCGCCCAGCAGGCGCCCCTCGGCGATGGCCCGCAGGTAGACGGTCTCCTGGGGCGCGGCGGTGTGCTTGTAGCGCAGGTCGATCGGGGTGACGATGCCGGTGACGGGCTCTGTTTCGCCGCTCGCGCTCGGCGCGGCGGAGGTCTCGCCGGGTTCGAAGCAGGCGATGTCGTGGATGCTGCCGGTCCGGTCGTCGGCCCAGCGCGCCCGCACCCGCATCCCGGTGCGCAGGTCGTCGGCGGAGGCCACGTCGACCGCGTGCAGCAGGGCGGTGTCGGCGCCGTCGAGCTTGATCAGTGCCCAGGCGAAGGGCCGGTCGAAGGGCTGGCCGGGCAAGGGATCTCGGACCCAGCTCCAGCTCTGCACGGTGCCGACATCGGACACGTCCACGAAGTCGGTGAGCTGATCGGCGGTCACCGGATCGTATTCGGCCGGTGGCACGAACACCCGGCCGTCGGAGCCGCGGACGCCGACGATGCGGCCGTCGCGCAGCCCGGTCAGGAACCGTCCGATGGTCGGTCCCACAGAGCGGGTGTAGTCGAACTTCATGCGCAGTTCTGCGGCGAGCACGTCGGGTGCGGTTCCCGTTTCCGGCCCACTTCCTTCGGCGATTGTGCCGGTCATGGTGTTCCCCTGAGTCACGATATCGAGTAGAACAGGTTCTTATTCTGGTGGCAATAGTAGCCATGCGGAGGCTTCGCCCCGCAAGCCCCGGCGCTCAGGGGGCCCACCCCGGCGGCGCCCGACGGAAGGAAATGGAATGCGTTTCGGATTGCAGCTCGGATATTGGGGCGCGCAGCCGCCGTCCAATGTCGGGGAATTGGTCGCCGCCGCCGAGGAAACCGGATTCGACGCGGTGTTCACCGCCGAATCGTGGGGTTCGGACGCGTTCACGCCCCTGGCCTGGTGGGGGTCGCAGACCAGCCGGGTGCGACTGGGCACCTCGGTGGTGCAGCTGTCGGCGCGCACGCCCGCGGCCACGGCGATGGCGGCGCTGACCATGGACCATCTCACCGGCGGGCGGCACATCCTCGGCCTCGGCGTCTCGGGTCCGCAGGTGGTGGAGGGCTGGTACGGCCAGCCGTTCGCCAAGCCGTTGCAGCGGACCCGAGAGTACGTCGGGATCATCCGGCAGGTGCTGGCGCGGGAGGGCAAGGTGGTGAGCGACGGGCCGCATTTCCCGATGCCCTACACCGGGCCGGGCGCGACCGGTCTGGGCAAGCCGCTCAAACCGATCACCCACCCGCTGCGTGCGGATCTGCCGATCTGGCTCGGTGCCGAGGGGCCCAAGAATGTGGCGCTGACCGCCGAGATCGCGGACGGCTGGCTGGCGATCTACTACACGCCGCGGCTGGCCGGGATGTACAACGAATGGCTCGACGAGGGCTTCGCGCGAGCGGGTGCCCGGCGTTCGCGGGAGGACTTCGAGATCGCCGCCACCGCGCAGGTCATCCTCACCGACGACACCAAGGGCGAACTCGATCGGCTGCGCCCGTTCATGGCGCTCTACATCGGCGGCATGGGTGCGGAGGAGCTGAATTTCCACGCGCAGGTGTACCGGCGGATGGGGTACGGCGACCAGGTCGACGAGATCACCCGGCTGTTCCGGTCCGGGCGGAAGGAGGAGGCGGCGGCCGCGGTGCCGGACGAGCTGATCCTCGACACCACCATCATCGGCGACGAGGCGCACGTGCGGGAACAGCTGAAGGTGTGGGAGCAGGCCGGGGTCACCATGCTCTTGGTCGGGGTGCGCGACGCCGCGCAATTCGAGCGCCTCGCGCCCCTGATCCAGTCCTAGGGAATCGAGTGGTCACCGACCCTTGTCCAGATGTAGAACACGTTCTAAGTTCGAGGGGTGACTTCGATGGAGCAGGCACAAAAGCTGGGATTGTGGAATATCGCCGCCGCCGCACCCGAACGGATCGCGGTCGTCGATCCGACGGGCCGGGAGGTCAGCTACGCGGAACTGGCCGCGCAGGCCGACCGGTTCGCTCGGGGCCTGCAGGCGCGGGGCCTGCGCGCCGGGGACGTGCTGGTGTCCATGGTGCACAACACCGCCGAGGCGCTCGCGGTGTACTTCGCGGCGTATCAGGCCGGGCTGTACATCGTGGCGGTGAACTGGCATCTCACCGGTCCGGAGGTCGCCTACATCCTCGGTGACAGCGAGGCGAAGGCGTTCGTCGCGGACGAGCGTTTCGCCGCGGCCGCCCGCACCGCCGCCGACGAGGCGAAAGTTCCTGCGGACGCGCGCTTTTCGGTGGGTTCGGTGGAGGGCTTCCGGCCGCTCGCGGAGTTGGGTGCGGGGGAGAGCGGCCGTCCCGACGTCCGCACCACCGGGGCGCCGATGCTGTACACCTCGGGAACCACGGGGCGCCCCAAGGGAGTTCGGCGTCCGCTCACCGGCGCCGACCCGGATGTGATCGGGCCCCAGGCGACCGGATTCTTCGGCTTGTTCGGCATCCAGCCGTTCGACGACCACGTCCACATCTGCGGCTCGCCGCTGTATCACACCGCCGTGCTGAACTTCGCCTCCATCTCGATTCAGCTGGGGCACAAGGTCGTTCTGATGGACAAGTGGGATCCGGAGGAGATGCTGCGGCTGATCGACGCCCACCGCGTCACGCACAGCCACATGGTGCCGACCCAGTTCCACCGGCTGCTGGCGCTGCCGGAGGAGGTGCGCGCGAAATACGATGTGTCGTCGCTGCGGTGCATGATTCACGGCGCGGCACCGTGCCCGCAGGAGACCAAGCGCCGGATGCTCGAGTGGTGGGGCCCGGTCGTCACCGAGTACTACGCCGCGACCGAGGGCGGCGGCACGTCCATCAGTGGCGCGGAGTGGCTCGAGAAGCCCGGATCGGTCGGCAAGGCGTGGCCGTACGCGGTGGTGAAGGTGCTCGACGACGACGGCAACGAGGTGCCGCCCGGCGAGATCGGCACGGTCTACATGCGGATGGGCGGCTCCAATTTCGAGTACCACAAGGACAGGGCCAAGACCGAGGATGCCCGCGTCGGCGACCTGTTCACCGTCGGCGACATCGGCCATATGGACGAAGACGGCTATCTGTTCCTGCACGACCGCCGCTCGGATCTGATCCTGTCCGGCGGGGTGAACATCTACCCCGCCGAGATCGAGGGCGAGCTGATCACCCATCCCAAGGTCGCCGACGTCGCGGTTTTCGGTCTGCCGCACGAGGATTGGGGCCAGGAGGTCAAGGCCGTGGTGCAACCCGCCGAGGGTGTCACGGCCGGTGACGAACTGACCCGGGAGCTGATGGAGTTCGCCGCGAGCCGGCTGGCGAAGTACAAGCTGCCCCGCAGCATCGACTACATGGACGAGCTGCCCCGCGACCCGAACGGGAAACTCTACAAGCGCAAGATCCGGGACCGATACGTGACCACCTAGACGGAAAGCAATAGCCTTCCGTTATAACCGAACTGATATCGAGTCGGTCGTGGTCGATCGGCGCAGCCCGATCGACCGCCCCGGCCCGCGCCCGCTTGGCATCGCCAGGCGGGCATTCCTCGTTGGGCCACAACGTATTTGGTCGAACCGGTCACGCCGTCACCCGTGGCCGTCTATCGTCGGCCTGGGGAATTCGTAAACGGTGTAAATTGACTCTTGTCAGGACCAAGAACACGTTCTATTTTTGTCCTGTGAGCCACAACATAGCGGACCTTGTCGAACACACCATCGACCTCGTGCCGGACCGCGTCGCGCTGGCCGACGACACTCGCTCGGTGACCTACGCCGAGCTCGAGGATCGGGCCAACCGACTCGCGCACTACCTGCAGGGACAGGGCGTGCAGCCGGGCGACAAGGTCGGCATCTACTCGCGCAACACCATCGAGGCCGTGGAGGCCATGATCGCGGTGTTCAAGGCGCGGGCCGTGATGGTCAACGTGAACTTCCGATACGTCGAGAACGAGTTGCAGTACATCATCGACAACTCGGATATGGTCGCGCTGATTCACGAGCGGCGCTACAGCGATCGGGTGACGGCCGTCCGTCCGGCGAGCCCGAAGCTGAAGGCGGTGATCGTGGTGAACGACGGCACCGAGTCCGAGGTGCCGACCGCCCCCGATTCGGTGGAATACGAAGCGGCGCTGGCGACGACGTCCGGCGAGCGCGACTTCGGGGACCGTTCGCCCGACGACATCTTCATGATCTACACCGGCGGCACCACCGGCATGCCCAAGGGCGTGATGTGGCGCCAGGAGGACTGGTGGCGCGTGCTCGGCGGCGGCATCAACTTCATGACCGGCGAATACGTGGAAGACGAGTGGCAGCAGGCCAAGAACGGCGCGAGCAACGCCCAGCTGACCCGCTACCCGATCCCGCCGATGATTCACGGCGGCTCGCAGGCCGCCACCTTCCACAGCCTGTTCGACGGCGGCAAGGCGATCATGCTGCCGGAGTTCACCGGGCACGGCGTCTGGCAGGCCATCGACCGCCACAACGTCAACCTCATCTTCATCACCGGCGACGCCATGGCGCGGCCGATGCTCGACGCGCTGAAGGCGGGCAACCCGGAAACCGGTGAGCCCTACAAGCATTCGAATCTGTGGGCGATGGCCAGTAGCGCGGCGCTCTTCTCACCGTCGCTCAAGGACGAGTTCATCGAGCTGCTGTCGACCACGATGATCACCGACTCGATCGGCGCCTCGGAGACCGGCTTCGGCGGCCTGGCCGTGGCGTCCAAGGGCGCCACGCACACCGGCGGCCCGCGGGTGAAGATCGACGCCTCCACCGCGGTGCTCGACGAGCAGGGCACCCCCGTCACGCCCGGTTCGGGGCAGGTCGGCATGCTCGCCCGCAAGGGGCACATCCCGGTCGGCTACTACAACGACCCGGTCAAGACGGCGGCAACCTTCAAGGAGTTCAACGGGATTCGCTACTCCATCCCCGGCGACTACGCCCGGGTGGAGGAGGACGGCACCGTGACCATGCTCGGCCGCGGGTCGGTGAGCATCAACAGCGGCGGGGAGAAGATCTACCCCGAGGAGGTCGAGGGCGCGCTGAAGTCGCATCCGGAGATCTTCGACGCGCTGGTGATCGGCGTCGCCGACGAGCGCTGGGGGCAGCGGGTGTGTGCGGTCGTGCAGTGCCGCGGCGGCAAGCGGCCGACCCTGGACGAACTGCGCCCGATGCTGACCCAGGAGATCTCCTCCTACAAGATGCCCCGCAGCCTCTGGTTCGTCGAGGAGATCAAGCGCTCGCCGGCCGGTAAGCCCGACTACAAGTGGGCGCACTCGCACGCGGAATCGTGCCCGGCCGACGAGGATGCGCCGGCGCCCGCGACGAAATAGCGGTCGCGCGCCCTGGGCGCATGTGCGGTATGTCACGTTTAGGACGTAGGTACCCTGCTTTACGGGCTGTTTCTTGTCGGTGCCTTGTGCCAGAGTGTCTGACATGAGCAAGACGGGCAGTTCCGCCGGCTCCACCGAGGTCACTCGCGAGGTGCTGGAGCAATTCGAGGGGTACCGGCGGGAGCTGTGTGCTTACGCCTACCGGATGCTGGGGTCCTCGTTCGAGGCCGAGGATGCGGTACAGGACGCGTTCACCCGGGCGTGGAAGGCATACGGCTCGTTCGAGGGCCGGTCCAGCATCCGTTCGTGGCTGTACAAGATCACCACCAATGTCTGCCTGGACATGCTGGACGGCCCGCAGCGGCGGGCCCGGCCGATGGACCTGTCGGGTCCGTCGAGCCCGGACACCCCGCTGCCGCCCGCCCAGCCGGACTACGTGTGGGTCGAGCCCATCCCCAACGGCATGGCCTTCGGCGCCGACCCGGCCGAGCACGCCTCGGCCAAGGATTCGCTGCGGCTGGCGTTCGTGGCCGCCGTGCAGCACCTTCCGGCCACCCAGCGCGCGATCCTGATCATGCGCGAGGTGCTGCGCTTCTCCGCGAACGAGACCGCCGACATGCTGACCATGTCACCGGCCTCGGTGAACAGCGCCCTGCAGCGGGCCCGCGCCACCATGTCCAAGGTGCAGCCGGACGAGTCCGGCGGCTACGACGAATCCGACGAGGAACAGCGCAAGCTCGTCGACGGCTTCGTCAAGGCCTTCGAGGCCTACGACATGGACACGCTCACCTCCCTGCTGAAACAGGATGTGGCACTGTCCATGCCGCCGTTCGAGCTGTGGATCTCCGGCCCGGAGAACGTCGCCCGGTTCATGGTCACCACCGGGCACGAGTGCCGCGGTTCGAAGATGGTCCCGCTGGCGGGCGCCAACGGTCTCCCGGCCTTCGGTCACTACAAGCCGAGCGGGGAGCCCGGCGTCTACGTGCCGTGGTCGATCACCGTGCTGGAGCTCGAGGGCGACCGGATCAGCGGCCTGCACTTCTTCCTGGACACCGACCGCATGTTCCCGCTGTTCGGGTTGGAGAAGGAGCTGCGGGTGTAGGTGCGGGTCGTCCCGACGCGGATCAGGCCGCCGGGTGGGCCATGTAGAAGGGCTCCCACTGGTGGCCGTCCGGGTCGATGAAGGTGCGCCCGTGCATGCCGACCTGGGCCTCCTGGGCACGCTTGTCCGCGCTGACCTCCTCGGTGCCGCCGGCCGCGACGGCGGCGTCGGTGAGGTCGTCGACCTCCTGGGCGCTGCCCAGCGACAGTGCGTAGAGAGAGCCGATGGCGCCGACGGTATCCGCGATGGGGCGCTTGCTGAAGGTTTCGAAGAACGGCGGCACCAGCAGCATCAGGCAGATGTTGTCGTCGACGACGACGCAGGCGGCATTGTCGTCGGTGAAGTCCTGATTCACCTTCCAGCCCAGCGCCTCGTAGAACCTCTTGGACCGCTCCAGATCGGTGACGGGGAGGTTGAGGAAGATCATCTTGCTGGCCATGTCGGTCCCTTTCGACTGCGCAGTCGGTACGTGTACATGGATTCCGACGGGTCGGGCGGCCGAAATTCATCGAGTAGTTGCGGTCCGTAACGAAACGTCCGTCGACGTGCCGTGGAAATGCGGGTGCGGCGATGTCGGCCGCGCACATATGGTCCAGTCATGACCGAACCCGCCGCGCGCCCCGACCTGTCCCGTGAGCACCTTCGAGCAGCCGACGAGGCGGAACTCGGGGAGCAGGCGGGCGGTGGGGCGGTCTATCTGATCACCGGGATTCAGGCCGCCGGGAAATCCACCGTGGCGCAGGCGCTCGCCGAGCGCCTGCCGCGCTCGGCGCACGTGCGCGGCGATACCTACCGGCGCTCCGTGGTCAGCGGCAGCGCCGAGATGTCACCGGATCCGAGCCCGGAAGCGTTGGCGCAGTTGCGGCTGCGGCACCGCCTGGCGGCGCAGGTCGCGGACGGCTATGCGGCGGAGGGGTTCACGGCCGTCCTGCAGGACACCGTGCTCGGTGAACTGCTGCCGTACACGATCGAGCAGATCCGCACCCGCCCGCTCTACGTCGTAGTGCTCGCACCCCGGCCCGAAGCCATCGAGCGCCGCGAGGCCGGTCGCGGCAAGAAGGCGTACGGCACCTTCACCGTCGCCGACCTCGACAAGGTCCTACACGCGGAAACCCCGCGCCTCGGTTTGTGGCTCGACTCCTCGGATCTCACCGTCGACCAGACCGTCGACGAAATCCTCGCCCGCGCCGGGGCGAACTCCGTGTAGGCGGTTCGTCCCGGCGCCCGGGGCCGGCGTCAGTGGGATTCGGCGAGGGTGGCGCCGAGGGCGCGGAGGTGGTCGGTGGCGCCGCCGAGGGCGAATTCGTTGTGCTTGGCGGCGGTGAAGTAGTTGTGGGCCACGTGGTCTCGGTCGATGCCTACGCCGCCGTGCACGTGGACGACGGTGTGGGCGATGCGGTGACCGGCCTCGGCGGCCCAGAACTTGGCGGTGTGGATCTCCGCCCCGGCGGGCAGGTTCTCCGACAGGCACCAGGCGGCCTGGGTGACCGCCAGCCGCAGGCCCTGCAGATCGATGTAGCCGTCGGCCAGCCGCTGCGCGACCGCCTGGAAGCTGCCGATCTTGCGGGCGAACTGCTCACGCTCGCGGCCGTACTCGGCGACCAGTTCCAGCGCCCGCTCGAGCGTGCCCAGCTGCTGTGCGGCCAGGCCCAGCCAGCCGCGCGACAGCAGCCAGTCCACGACCTCCGCACCGGATTCCACCGTGCCGACCGGTTCGGCCGGGGTGCGGTCGAATTCGAGTTCGGACTCCGGGCTGCGATCGACGACCTGCTGATCGGCGCTTCGCACGCTCGCGTCCGCCGGGTCCACCAGGAACACCGCGGGCGACCCGGACACGCTGGCCGACACCAGGATTCGCGATGCCTGCGCGGCGAACGGGACGACGGTCTTGGCGCCGGTCAGCCGCCAGCCGCCGCCCTCCTCAGTGGCCGTGGTCGTGGGCCGGGCGGGCTCCCAGTTGCGCTCCTCCGACAGCGCCACCGTCAGAATCGTCTCGCCCGCAGCGGCTTTCGCGGCCAGCTCCCGCTGTGCCTGCGAGCCGAACGCCGCCAGCGCGCCCGCGCCCAGCACGACCGACCACAGATAGGGGACGGCAGCCACGTACTTGCCCAGCTCGCGCAGCACCGCGGTCTGCTCCAGAATGCCCAGGTCGCTGCCCCCGACGGACTCGGGCAGCGTCGCCGCCAGCACCCCGGTCTCGGCCAGCGACTTCCACAGCGCCTCGTCGAAACGCACCTCGGCGGTGTCCAATTCGCGGATTCGGTCCGCGGTCACCAGCTTGCCGCACACCTCGCCGGTCAGCCGCGTCAGATCGAGCTGCCCTTCTGTTGGCGTGAAATCCATTGTCTATACCTAACTTTCGTATGAATCGGCGGCGAGTGCGACTCCCGAACCTGCGTGGCGGGTGACACCTCGGGAGCGCGGGTGCCGTGGTCAGCGGGTCGCGGCCGGTTGTTTGAGGGCGGTCATGGCGATGATGTCGCGCTGCACCTCGTTGGTGCCGCCGCCGAAGGTCAGGATCAGGCAGGCGCGATGCATCCGCTCGAGCCGTCCGCGCAGCGCCGCGCCGGGGGAGTCCTGGCGCAGATAGCCCTGCGGCCCGAGCACCTCCATGAGCGCGCGGTAGGCCTCGGTGGCCAGCTCGGTGCCGAGCACCTTGCAGGTGGAGGCGTCCCACGGCCGCGGCGCGGCATCGCCACCGGCGTCGGCGCCCGACGCGATCTCCCAGTTCAGCAGCTTCAGGAACTCGACCTTGGCGTGCACGCGGGCCAGATTCATCTGTACCCACTCGCTGTCGATGACCCGCGCGCCGTTGGAATCCTTGGCGTCGCGCGCCCATTCCACGGTCTGCGCGACCGCCAGCTGCAGCGGCGCCGCGGAGGTCAGCGCCACCCGCTCGTGGTTGAGCTGATTGGTGACCAGCGACCAGCCGCCGTTCTCCGGGCCGACCATCGCGCTGTGCGGGAGGCGCACGTCCTGGTAGTAGGTGGCGCTGGTGTCCGGTCCCGCCATGGTGTGCACCGGCGTCCAGGAGAAGCCCTCGGCCGTCGTCGGCATGATGAACATGCTGATGCCCTTGTGCTTCTTGGCATTCGGGTCGGTGCGCGCGGCCAGCCACACGTAGTCGGCGTACTGGATGAGGCTGGTCCACATCTTCTGGCCGTTGATGACCCAGTCGTCGCCGTCTCGCACCGCCGAGGTGCGCAGCGAGGCCAGGTCGGTGCCGGCGCCCGGCTCGGAGTAGCCGATGGAGAAGTGCAGCTCGCCGGCGGCGATCTTGGGCAGGAAGAACTTCTTCTGCTCCTCGGTGCCGTAGTGCATGATCGTCGGCGCCACCGAGTTGATGGTCAGGAACGGCACCGGGGCGCCCGCCGCGGCGGCCTCGTCGGTGAAGATCAGCTGATCCATGGTGGAGCGGTCCTGGCCGCCGAATTCCTTCGGCCAGCCCAGTGCGAGCCAGCCGTCGCGTCCCATATCCCGCACGACCTCGCGGTAGACGTCGCCGTGCCCGTACTCGCCGGTCTGGGCCGACAGCGCCGCCCGGCGTTCCGGGGTGATCAGCTTGCCGAAGTACTCGCGCAGCTCGGCGCGCAGCTGTTCCTGTTGCGGGGTATACGCAATCCGCATCGCGGTGACCTCATAACTTTGTTCGATAGCCGTCCGATATGGGGCTGGGCCGGTGTTCCGATCATTGCACATTGACTGAAACATGTTCCAGTATGGAGCCTAGATCCGGCCGCTTCAGCCGCGGTGGCCGGGGATGGCCCTATAAGCTCGGCGATATCGGCGGCGAAGGAGAAGTCAATGAAGGTCAGTGTGGATCTCGACCAGTGCGAGGCGAACGGAATCTGCGTCGGAATCGCGCCCGACGTGTTCGAACTCGACGACGAGGACGTGCTGCACATCGTGGAGGCCGAGGTTGCCCCGGATCGGCTGGCCGATGTCGAGACCGCGGTCTCGCAGTGCCCGAAGGCGGCACTGAAACTTCAGTGAACGGATGCTTGCCGTTGACTGGAACACGTTCTAGAGTCGGCCCGTGGCTGAAAGTGAACTGAGTCTCTCCGGTCGAGTGGCGATTGTGACCGGAGCCGGAGCTGGGCTGGGACGGGCAGAGGCGCTCGCCCTGGCCGGTGCCGGTGCCGCGGTGGTGGTCAACGATCTGGCCGAAAACGAGGCGGTTGCTGCGACGCTCGCCGATATCCGCGCCCTCGGCGCCAAGGCCGAGTTCGTGGCGGGCAGCGTGGCCGAGCGGGCCACCGCGGACGCGTTGATCCGCACGGCGGACGAGGCGTTCGGCGGGGTCGACATCGTCGTGAACAACGCCGGGATCACCCGCGACCGCATGCTGTTCAACCTGTCCGACGAGGACTGGGACGCGGTGCTCGCGGTGCATCTGCGCGGGCACTTCCTGTTGACGCGCAATGCGGGCGCGTACTGGCGCGGCAAATCCAAGGAGTCGGGTGCGCCGGTGTACGGGCGCCTGATCAACACCTCCTCCGAGGCCGGTCTGCTCGGACCGGAGGGGCAGGCCAACTACGCGGCCGCCAAGGCGGGCATCACGGCGCTGACGCTGTCGGCGTCGCGCGGTCTGGCGCGCTACGGCGTGCGGGCCAATGCGATCTGCCCGCGGGCGCGCACCGCGATGACGGAGAAGGTGTTCTCCGACGCTCCCGAGGGCGAGGTGGACCCGCTGTCGCCCGATCATGTGGCGCGGTTGGTCGCCTATCTGGCCGCTCCGGCCGCCGAGGCGATCAGCGGACAGGTCTTCGTGGTCTACGGGCCGATGGTGGCATTGATGGCCGCTCCGGAGGTCGAGCGGCGCTTCGACGCCGACGGTGCGGAATGGACTTCGGCCGCGCTGGCCGACACTCTCGGAAACTACTTCTCCGAACGGCCCTCGGGGCGTACGTTTTCGGCGACAGCGCTGCATGATCTCGGCTGAGTGATCAACTGGTGTCAGCTGCCATCCGACACTGGTTGATCAGTTGTCCGGCAGTTGGTAGACATGGATCTCGATGGTGTGTGGCTCCTCACAAGGGCGCTCTGTACGCTGTATGAACATGTTCTAGCTCCAGACCCCGGCTCGAGTGAAAAAGGGCAGTTCAAAAACTACAAATTCTGCCCCGAATGCGGATGAACATGTTCTAATCTTCGGGACGGTGGACCCGCTGTGGACCCCCGTCGCAGGCAGTATGTGCAAGGCATGGCTAGGAGGAATCGCGGAATGAACCAGGTTCTTGCCGTGCCGATGCAAGCGGTCGGCGGGTTCTTCGAACTCACCGCCGGCGTGGCACGAGCCCTGGTACGGCCCCCCTTTCAACGGCGCGAGTTCATCGACCAGTCGTGGTTCGTGGCCCGTGTGTCGATCGCCCCGACCCTGCTGGTCGCGATTCCGTTCACCGTGCTGGTGTGCTTCACGCTCAACATCCTGTTGCGCGAGATCGGTGCGGCCGACCTGTCCGGTGCGGCCGCGGCATTCGGCTCGGTCACCCAGGTCGGGCCGATCGTCACGGTGCTGATCGTGGCGGGCGCGGGCGCCACCGCGATCTGCGCGGATCTGGGCGCCCGCACCATTCGGGAGGAGATCGACGCCATGCGGGTGCTCGGCATCGATCCCATCCACCGGCTGGTGGTGCCGCGCGTGCTGGCCTCCATGTTCGTGGCCGCGCTGCTCAACGGACTGGTGTGCACGATCGGCATCCTCGGCGGATTCGTGTTCTCGGTATTCCTGCAGGGTGTGAATCCCGGTGCGTTCGTCAACGGGATCACACTGCTGACGCATTTGCCCGAATTGGTCATTTCGGAGGTCAAGGCGACGCTGTTCGGCCTGATCGCCGGGCTGATGGCGTGCTATCTCGGGCTGAATGTCCGGGGCGGTCCCAAGAGCGTCGGCGATGCGGTCAATCAGACGGTGGTGTTCTCCTTCATGGCTCTGTTCGTGGTGAACGTTGTGGTCACCGCCGTCGGCGTCAAATTCTCGGTGCGGTGACGGTATGGCTTTTGTGATCGAATCCCGCTTCCCGCGTACTGTGCGACGAGTGCGCAGGATGTCCGACTCGCTGGATAGCGTCGGAAGACATGCGGTGTTCTACGCGCAGTCGCTGGCCTCCGTGCCGCGGGCGCTGACGCACTACCGCACCGAGACGATCCGGCTCATCGCGGAAATCAGCATGGGCACGGGTGCGCTGGCGGTGATCGGCGGCACGGTGGTGATCGTCGGATTCATGACGCTGTTCACCGGGGGCACCATCGCGGTGCAGGGCTACAGCTCGCTGGGCAATATCGGCGTCGAGGCGCTGACCGGTTTCTTCGCGGCCTTCATCAACGTGCGCATCGCGGCGCCGGTGATCTCGGGTATCGGCCTGGCGGCCACCATCGGCGCCGGCGCCACCGCGCAGCTGGGCGCGATGCGCGTCGCCGAGGAGATCGACGCCCTCGAATCGATGGCGATTCGGCCGGTGCCTTTCCTGATCGGGACTCGGGTGCTGGCCGGAATGATCGCGATCGTGCCGCTGTACGCGCTGGCGGTGATCGCTTCGTTCATTGCCAGCCGATTCGCGACGGTGATCATCTACGGGCAGTCGGCCGGCGTGTACGACCACTATTTCTCGACGTTCCTGATACCCAGCGACATTCTGTGGTCGTTCGTGCAGGCGATCGTCATGGCCATGGCGGTCATGCTGATTCACACCTACTACGGATATCACGCCACGGGCGGTCCGGTCGGTGTCGGAATCGCGGTCGGTAGCGCGGTGCGCGCCTCGCTGGTCGCGGTCGTGACGGTGACTCTGCTGGTGTCGCTGGCGATCTACGGCACCACCGGCAATTTCCATCTCTCCGGGTAGGCGGTATGGCGGCAAACAAACTGGTCGAAAAGGACGGCGCCGGAAAGATATTCGGCGCTGGGTGGGGCGTCAAATTGGCCGGGCTGGCAATGGTGCTGAGCATGGCGGCGATCGTCGCCGTCGCGTTGACCATGTTCGCGGGCGGATTCACCGACACCCGGGCGATCTATGTCGAGGCGCCGCGGGCCGGGCTCGTGCTGGATCCGGACGCGAAGGTCAAGATTCGCGGCGTGGAAATCGGCCGGGTTTCGTCGATTTCGTATACGGGCGACAGTGCGCGCCTGCAGCTGGCGGTGGATCCGGAACAGCTGAAGCTGGTGCCCGCCAATGTCGCTGCCGACATCCGCTCCACGACCGTATTCGGCGCGAAGTACGTGAATTTCGAGATTCCGGAACAGCCGTCGAAGGATCATCTGCGCCCGGGCGCGACGCTGGCCGCGCAGGCCGTGACGGTCGAGTTCAACACGCTGTTCCAGCATTTGACCGACGTCCTGGGTAAGGTGCAGCCGGAGAAGCTGAATGCGACGCTGACGGCGCTGGGAACGGCGCTCGAAGGCCGCGGCGAGAAACTCGGACAGCTGCTGGCCGACAGCGATCAGTATCTGAAGGACATCAATCCGAGCCTCCCGGATCTGCAACGAGATCTGCAGTCCTCGGTGGGCGTGACGAATCTGTACGCCGATACCGTGCCGGATCTGTTGCGCACCACCGACAATGCGCAGACGACCGGCGCGACGATCGTGGACAAAGAGCATCAATTCGACTCGATGCTGGTGAATCTCATCGGCCTGGCCGATACGACGACGCCCATCCTGCGGGACAACGAGCAGTCGCTGGTGACCGCGCTGGATCTGTTGCGGCCCACCACCGATCTGCTCTATCAGTATCGGTCGGGCCTGAACTGTGTCATCGAAGGCATCGGCAACAACCTCGACCTGGCGAACCACATTTTCGGTGGCAGCGGCGCGGGCGTGCTGCTGAACGCGGGCTTCATGCCCGGCGGTGAGCCGTACAAATATCCGAAGGATCTGCCGAAGGTGAATGCCACCGGTGGCCCGCACTGCGAGAACATCATGGACCGGAAGCCGGGCAGCCACTCCAATTATCTGGTCACCGATACCTCGGAGGGCACCGTGTACGTCCCCGAAATGCAGTCACATCTCAACGGTTCGAGGGTCTTCGAGCTGATGTTCGCCGGACTGCCGGGGGTGCCCAACCCGTGAAGTTCAAGCCGCACGCCGCCACCGTGAAGCTGAGCATCTTCACGCTGGTCATGGTGCTCGTACTCGCCCTGCTCGGCGTGATCTTCAGCCAGATGCGGTTCTCCCGCGAGACCGGCTACCACGCGGTGTTCACCAATTCGTCGGGCATGCTGCCCGGCTCGAAGGTGCGCATCGCCGGTGTGCCCGTCGGGTCGGTGAAGCGGGTGTACGTCGGCAAGGACCACCTCGCGCACGTCGATTTCGATGTCGACACCAAATACAAGCTCTACGCGAGTACGCAGGCCACCATTCGCTACGAGAATCTCGTCGGCGACCGGTACATGGAACTGCTGGAGGGCCCGGGCAACGCCGAGAAGCTGGCCAAGAACGCCACCATCGGCACCGACAAGACCAAGCCCGCCCTGGATCTGGACCTGCTGCTCGGCGGGTTCAAGCCGCTGCTGCGCGGCCTGGATCCGGCCCAGGTGAACGACCTCACCAGCGCCCTGCTGCAGGTGTTCCAGGGGCAGGGTGGCGCGCTGGTGTCGCTGCTGAACAGCGGTGGCTCGTTCACCAAGACGCTCGCGGACCGAGATGCGTTGATCGGCAGCGTGATCGAGAACCTGAAGACGGTGCTCGCCACCATCGACGACCGCGGCAAGGAATTCGATACGACACTGACCGAACTGGAGCGGCTGGTGAGCGGGCTGGCGGCGGACAAGGATCCGATCGGGGAGGCCCTGCCGCGCCTGTCCGGTGCGACCGGCGATCTGACCGGCCTGCTGCAGCAGGCCCGGCCCGATCTGAAGCAGACCTTCGGCCAATTGGGGCAGCTGTCGCAGAATCTCGACGACAAGTCCGGCGACCTGCAGTGGATCTTCGATCAGCTGCCGGAGACCTACCGGAAGCTGGTCCGGATCGGGTCCTACGGATCGTTCCTGAACATGTACGTCTGCGGCGTGACCATGCTCGCCGACGGTCCCGACGGTAAGCCGATGGAAGTGCATCTGCCGGGTAATCAGTCGACCGGAAGGTGTGCCCCCGAGTGAACGGAAACCGGTTACTGTCGGCCGGCATCGTCGGCGTCGTCCTGGCGGCCACGATCTCGCTGTCCGCGTTGCAGTTCGACCGCCTGCCCTTCATCCGCGGCGGTGCCGAATTCAGCGCCTTCTTCGCCGACGCCGGGGGCCTGGTCCCCGGTGATCAGGTCCAGGTGGCGGGGGTGCGCACCGGTCAGGTCGAGGACGTGCAGCTCGACGGCACCAAGGTCCGGGTGCGCTTCAGCGTCGACGAGTCGATCGTGCTGGGCGACAAGACGACAGCGGCGATCAAGACCAACACCGTACTGGGCCGCAAGTCGCTCGAGGTCGATCCGCAGGGCAGCGGGGCCATCCGCCGCGACGATCCGATTCCCTTGGAGCGCACCAGATCTCCGTACTCGCTCAACGACGCGCTCGGTGATCTCGCCTCGACGGTGCACGGGCTGGATCTGGACCAGGTCAACAAGACCCTGGACACGCTGTCGGAGACCTTCGCCGACACCCCGGCGCCGCTGCGATCGGCGCTCGACGGTGTCACCGCGCTCTCGCGCAGCCTGAACGCCCGCGACGAGGCGCTCACCCAGCTGCTCGGGCGCGCACAGAATGTCACCAAGGTGCTGGCGGACCGCTCCGACCAGATCAACGCGCTGCTGCTGAACGGCAACGATCTGCTCGGTGAGCTGGACGCTCGGCGCGCCGCGCTCAGTCAGTTGATCGTGTACGTGAACGGTCTGGCGCAGCAGCTGACCGGATTCGTCGACGACAACGAGGCGCAGCTGAAACCCGCACTGGAGAAACTGAATTCGGTGCTGGGGCTGCTGCAGCGCAACAAGGACAAGCTGGGACAGGCGCTCACGGACCTCGGCCCGTACGCGGCGGCGCTCGGTGAGCAGGTCGGCAGCGGCCCGTACTTCCAGTCGTACCTGGCCAACCTCACCAGCCCGACGATGCGGCCGCTGGTCGACGCGCTGGTGTGGCCGGAGCGCCTGCCGCAGTCGTTCCAGGAGTACCTGAACGCTCCGCTGACGACCAACCCCGCCCAACAGGAGCCGCCGAAATGACTCCATTGCGCAAGATCGCCCAGGCACCACGCTGGATGCGGTACGTCGCCGCGGCGCTGGTCGTCGCCCTCGCCGGATGGATCGTCTACGGCGCCGTCACCAATATCGGAAAGACGCACATCACCGCGTACTTCCCGTCCACGAACGGGCTGTACGCGGGGGACGACGTGCGGGTGCTCGGGGTGAAGGTCGGCAAGATCAACTCGATCGAGCCGGGGCGGGACCGCGTGAAGGTGACCATGACGGTGGACCGCGGCATCGACATCCCCGCCGATGCCAAGGCGGTGTCCGTCTCGCCGTCGCTGGTGTCGGCGCGGTTCGTCCAGCTGGCTCCCGTCTACAACGGCGGCGCCAAGATGCACGACAACGGCGAGATCCCGATCGAGCACACCGCGGTGCCGGTGGAATGGGACGACATCAAGACCGAATTGACCAGGCTGTCAGAGGCTCTGGGGCCGGTGGGCGAGGACAAGCAGGGCTCGTTCGGCCGGGCCATCGGGACCGCCGCCGACAATCTCGGCAACGGCAACGCCCAGGCGCTGCGCGATACGCTGCGGGAACTGTCCAGCACGCTGAACACCCTCTCCGACGGCCGCACCGACCTGTTCGGCACCATCCGCAACCTGCAGCAGTTCGTCGACGTGCTGTCCAAGAGCAATGACCAGATCGTGCAGTTCGGGGGACGGCTGGCCTCGGTCTCGTCGGTGCTGGCGGGCGTTTCGTCGGATCTCGGTGCGGGACTGGACAATCTGGATTCCGCGATAGCCGACGTCAAGCGATTCCTGGACGAGCGCGGGGGCGCGCTGACCGAGGGCGTGGAGCGGCTGCAGGATGTGACGCAGCTGCTGGCCGACAAGCGCCCCGAACTGGAACGCGTGCTGCACTCCGGCCCGAACGGCCTGGTGAACTTCTACCAGATCTACAAGCCCGCCCAGGGGTCGCTGGCCGGCAACGTGACCGGCACGAACTTCTCCAACCCGGTCGAGTTCCTGTGTGGCGCGGTCGAGGGCATCGGCGCCAACGACTCGCAGAAATCCGGGGAACTGTGCCGACAGTACCTGGCGCCGGTGCTCAACACGCTGATGATGAATTACCCGCCGCTGATAGCGAATCCGGCCTCGCTGCAGACGGCGTTCCCGCAGCAGCTCGAATACAGCACACCGGATCTCGCGGAGCGGGTCCCCAGTGCTCCGCCCGTTGCGGTGCCGAGTGGCATTGCGGGCCTGGCCGTTCCGGGAGGTGGGCGATGAGACGCCGCAGGATTCGAGCGGCCGGAATGGCCATCGGCCTCGCGCTGACGCTGGGCCTGGCGGGTTGTCAGTGGGACGGCCTGAACACCCTGCCCATGCCCGGTGCGGCCGGGACCGGCGAGGGCGCCTGGCAGGTGCGCATCCAGATGCCGAATGTCACCACGCTGACCCGCAATTCGCCGGTCAAGGTGGACGACGTGACCGTCGGGACCGTGACCGGGATCGATGTGGAGAACTGGCACGCGCTGGTCACGGTCAGCCTCGACAAGGGCGTGCAGCTGCCGGGCAACGCGGTCGCGCGCATCGGGCAGACCAGTCTGCTCGGCAGCAACCACGTCGAGCTGGCCGCGCCCGAAGGTGTTGCGCCGCAGGGGCAATTGCGGCCCGACGATGTCATTCCGCTTGATCGCGCGGGCGCCTACCCGACCACGGAGCAGACCCTGTCGTCGCTGTCGGTCGTGCTCAACGGCGGTGGTATCTCGCAGCTGGAGACCATCACGCACGAACTCAATGCGACGTTCACCGGACGCGAGGACGCGATCCGCGACCTGCTGCCGCAGCTGAACCAGCTGACCACGACGCTCGATCAGCAGACCGGTGACATCATCGGCGCGATGGACGGGCTCGACCGGTTCTCCGGTCAGCTCTCCCGGCAGAAGGATCAGCTGGCGTCGGCGATCGAGAACATCCACCCGGCGGTGACGGTGCTCGCGGATCGGCGCGAGAACATCACGAAAACCATTACCGCACTGGGTGATCTGAGCGAGGTCGTGCAGCGGCTGATCGCCCAGGGCGGCGAGAACCTGAAGGCCGAGCTGGCCGACCTCGGACCGACCCTCGAGTCGCTGGCCTCCACCGGTGACCGCCTCGCGGATTCGCTGCAGATGCTGCTGACGTTCCCGTTCCCGATCAAGGGCATCAACAAGGCGGTCAAGGGCGACTACATGAATCTGTTCGTCACCTACGACATCACCGGCAAGCGAATGGATTCCAACTTCCTCACGGGAACGCCGCTCGGCGGCAGCCTCGGTGGCGTGCAGGCGCTCTACGGCGTGGAGGGCGCGCTCGGCACCATCGCCGGGACGGCCGGGGAGAAGGGCGATCCCGTGCAGGGGCCGCTGCAACCGCCACCGGCGCAGCCGACCATTCCCGGGCTGCCGCCGATTCCGGGCCTGCCCGCCATCCCCGGGTTGACGGTTCCCGGTGCGCCGCAAGGAGGTCCGGGGCAGTGAAGCTCACCAAGTTCGTCCGGACACAGCTGATCATCTTCTCCGTGCTGACGGTGATCGGCCTGGTGGTGATGTCCGCGAGTTACGTGCACCTCCCGGCGATGTTCGGATTCGGGCGCTACGAGGTGACCGTCAAGCTGGCGGCGACCGGCGGCCTGTATCCGACCGCCAACGTGTCCTATCGCGGCACGAACATCGGCAAGGTGCAGGAGGTTCGGCTCACTCCGGACGGTGTGGACGCGAAGCTGTCGGTCAACAGCGACTACAAGGTGCCCTCCGATGTGGACGCGTGGATTCGCAGCGTGTCCGCGATCGGCGAGCAGTACGTCGATCTGGTGCCCGCGGCGAGCCCGCACGGCGGCAACCTGTCCGACGGTTCGGTGATTCCGGTGCAGCGCACCAAACTTCCGCAGGACGTCGGTGCGATGCTCGATCAGGCCGACCGGCTGCTGAACAGCATTTCCGATACCAAACTGCGCGAGGTCATCGACGACGCGTTCACGGCGTTCAACGGCGCCGGTCCGGATCTGCAGAAGTTCATCGACTCCGCGTCGCTGCTGGTGCAGGAGGCGAAGGCGAACACCGGCGCGACCAAGGATCTGCTGGAGAAGCTCGGGCCGCTGCTGGACACCCAGAACCAGTCCGATGCCGCCGTCCGATCGTGGACCCGGGACCTGGCCACCGTGACCGACCAACTGCGCGAACACGATCCGGCGCTGCGCGGTCTGATCGATAAGACCCCGGCGGCTGCGCAGAAGGTGAGTTCGACCTTCCAGGACCTGAAACCGACACTGCCGCTGCTGCTGTCGAATTTGGTCAGCGTGGGTCAGGTCGGGGTCACCTACCACGCCGGGCTGGAGCAGATTCTCGTCGTGCTGCCGCCGATGATCTCGGCGCTGTTCACCGCCGCGAAGACCGGGCCCACCAAATACGGGGCCATGGTGGACTTCATGCTCGGGCTCAACGACCCGCCAGGATGTATCACGGGTTTCCTGCCGCCCGATCAGCGACGGTCCGCCAACGACTTCTCGGTTCCGGACACCCCGGAGCTGTACTGCAAGGTTGCCCAGGACGCGAAGGAAGCCGTGCGCGGCATCCGCAACTACCCGTGCGCGGAGGTGCCGGGCAAGCGGGCACCGACGCCGGAGCTGTGCCGCGATCCGCAGGGCTACGTGCCGGAGGGGAACAATCCGCCGTTCGGGAACCCGAACAACTTCGGGGCCTCGGGAGAACCCCCGGCACCGGCCACCGAGACTCATCCGGCATCGGTCACCAGGCCGATGGATCCTGGCAGTGGCACCTTCCTGGGGCCCGACGGTCGCACGTACCGACAGGGCGACGTGGCTGGTAACGGATCGGGAACGGTACCGTCGAGCTGGCAGTCGATGCTCGAGGAGCAGCAGAAATGAGCGAAAACAAGGGAACCGCCGGTCGGGCCCGCCGTCGCGTGGTGCGGTCGGCGGGGCCACCGGTCGAGGGCGGCGAGGCCGCGCAGACCGTGGCACGCGCGCCCGCAGCGGCTGCCGTCGAGTCCGATAAGGCATCGGCCGCGGATACCGCAGCGCCGGCCCCGGTGGATGCCGCCGCCGACACGGACGCGCCGACCGTGAAGGGCGCGGTTGCGGACGATTCGCCGACCGTGAAGTCCACCGTGTCCGACGGTGAGCTCGGCACGAAGGACGACACGGCGAAGACCGCCGGGGCCGTGCCGCTCGACGCACCCGTCGAGGACTCCGAGGTCGCCGCCGACCAACCGGATTCCGCCGACCCGTCTGCGAAGAAGGCGGGCTCGCTGGGCAAGCTCGGCTGGGCCGCCGCCGTGGTCGCGGTGCTGTCCGCGCTGGTGCTGCTCGGCTCCGGCGGGTTCTTCCTCTACCACCAGAATCAGGTGAACACGCAGGACACACGCCGCGCGGATTACGCCCAGACCGCCAAGCAGGCGGTACTCAACCTGACCAACATCAAGGGTGATACCGCGCCGCAGGACATCGATCGCGTCCTGGCGGTGGCGTCGGGCCAGCTCAAGGCCGAGTACACCGAGCGCAAGGACGCCTATGCGCAGGTTGTGCAGCAGGCCCAGGTGAAGGCCAGCGGCGAGATCATCGAGACCGCCGTCGAAAGCGACGACGACCACTCCGCGCGAGTGCTGGTCGCCGCCAAGCAGACGCTGACGAACGCCGCCTCCCCGGACCCGCAGCAGCGGTACTACCGCTTCCGGGTCACGGTCACCCGCGGCGACGACGGCAACCTCACCGCCTCGCAAGCGGAGTTCGTGGCATGAAAGACAAACTGCGCCCCATCCTGATCGCTTGTGCGGCAGTCCTTCTGGTCGCCGCTGCCGTCGTCGGCGGGCTCACCGGCTTCAAGGTCTGGTCCGACAACCAGGCCGACAGCGCCCGCAGCGATTCCGTCGCCGCGGCGCGCCGCACCGTGCAGGCCATGTTCACCTACGACTTCCACACCGTCGATACCGAGCTGCCCAAGGTGGGCGACAGCCTCACCCCCACCTTCCGCAAGGACTACATGAAGCTCGTCAACGACGTGATCGCCAAGGGCGCCAAGGAGAAGGAGCTCAGCGTCCAGGCCAACACCCAGGCCGCCGGCGTCGTCTCCGCCGACCGCTCACACGCCGTCGTGCTGCTCTACCTGAACCAGGTCACCACGAGCAAGGATGCGCCGCAAGGCAATGTGACGCCCAGCCGCGTCCGCGTCTCGCTGGACAAGGAAGACGGGCACTGGCTGGTCGGACAGGTGAATCCGATCTGATCAGCGAGGGCCGATTTATCGGCGCGCCGGGTCTACGTCGTCGTCGCTGAGTAGGGCGCTGCCTGCTACCTGGTCCTGGGCCAGGGCCTCCAGGAAGGCGCGGGCCCAGCGGTCCACGTCGTGGGTGAGGACCTGGCGGCGCAGCGCGCGCATGCGGCGGCGGCGGGTGTCGGAATCGTCGTCGAGGGCGGCCATGATGGCGTCCTTGACGCTGTCGAGGTCGTGCGGATTGCACAGGTAGGACTGGCGCAATTCCGCTGCGGCGCCGGTGAATTCGCTGAGCACCAGTGCGCCGTTGAGGCCGCTGTGGCAGGCCACGTACTCCTTGGCCACCAGGTTCATGCCGTCGCGCAGCGGCGTCACCAGCATGGCGTCGGCGGCGACGAAGAATGCGAGCAGCTCCTCGCGGGGGATCGGCCGGTGGATGTAGTGCACGACCGGGAAGCCGACCCGCGAGAATTCACCGTTGATGCGGCCGACCTGGCGCTCGATATCGCCGCGCATCTGGATGTAGCTCTCGACCCGCTCGCGACTCGGCGTGGCCAGCTGCACCATCGCCGTATCGGACGGATCGATGCGCCCCTCCTGCAGCAGCTCCTCCAGCGCCTCCAGGCGGATGTCGATGCCCTTGGTGTAGTCGAGCCGGTCCACGCCGAGCAGGATGTGCTTGGGATTGCCGAGTTCGCTACGGATCTGGGCGGCCCTCTCGCGCACCGACTTTCGTCGGGAGTGCTCGTCGAGCTCGGCCGAGGCGATCGAGATGGGGAACGCGCCCACCCGCACGGTGCGGAAACCCACCTGCACCACACCCATTTTCGAGCGCACACCGATGGTGCCGCGCGAAGTCGGCTGTCCGGCAAGCCTTCTCGCCAGATACAGGAAATTCTGCGCACCGCCGGGCAGGTGGAAGCCGATCAGGTCCGCGCCCAGCAGGCCCTCCACGATCTCCGTGCGCCACGGCAGCTGCATGAACAGCTCGACCGGCGGGAACGGGATGTGCAGGAAGAAGCCGATGGTCAGGTCGGGCCGCAGCATCCGCAGCATCTTCGGCACCAGCTGCAGCTGGTAGTCCTGCACCCAGACGGTGGCGCCCTCGGCGGCCACCTTCGCGGTGTACTCGGCGAAGCGGCGGTTGACGTCGACATAGGCGCTCCACCAGCGGCGCTGATACTCCGGCCGCACGATCACGTCGTGGTAGAGCGGCCACAGCGTGCCGTTGGAGAACCCCTCGTAGTAGTCGGCGACCTCGGTGGCCGACAGCGGCACCGGATGCAGCTCCAGGCCGTCCTCGATGATCGGATCGACATCGACGTCGGGCACCCCGGCCCAGCCCACCCAGGCGCCGTTGTTGTTGCGGAGCACCGGCTCCAGCGCCGTCACCAGCCCGCCGGGGCTGCGCTTCCAACGCGTGGAACCGTCGGGCAATCGCTCCAGATCCACCGGCAGCCGATTGGCGACGACGACGAAGCCGGAGCCCGCGTCGCCGCTCAGGTAGCTCGATGGGGTGGGGTCGGCATCCGGTAGAGCGCGCGTCGATAGATCGGCCTGGGAATCGCTCTTCTGGTCCACTGCTGGATCCTCCGGTTGTCGAGCCCGTGAAGTTGTATCGGGGAAGATCGGCGGCTACTCGCTCCGAGTGCTGGGCCCGATCCCGAGCATGGACAGCAGCATGCGGCACTCGTCGGCGTCGGAGGCGTAGGCGGCCACCACGCGCTGGGCCTGTCGTGCGGTCTCGTCGGCGAGCGGCTCCAGATCGTCGTCCGCGATGTCGTTGGCGCCCTTCGCGGCCATCTTCGTATCCTCTCGGCTCGGGGTCGTTACTCGTTGTGAGAAGTCAATGGTATCGGGCGGGGGAATCCGCGCAGTTCGCTCGGCCCCCGATCCGACGCACCGAAACGTTGCCCTCCCCGATACCTATACCGTGGGGAGAGAGCAATCGTCGCCTCCCTGGTCTATACCGTGGGAAGAGCAATCGTTGCCTCCCGATCCACACCGCGGGAGAGCAATCGTTGCCTCCCCCATCTATACCGTGGGAGCAGAGAAATCGTTATGGAAAGAAGGGTCCCAGCACTATGCCGTTGGCCACGGTGAACGGAATCTCGCTGAACTACCAGGTGAAGGGGGACAAGGCCAAGGGCACCGATACCAAGGGCGCCGCGCCGCTCGTCGTGCTGATCATGGGCACGGGCAGCCCGGGCCGGGTGTGGGAGCTGCACCAGGTGCCCGCGCTGCTGGCCGCCGGATATCGGGTGTGCACCTTCGACAATCGCGGCATCGCCCCGACCTACGAGGCCGCCCAGGGCATGCACATCGATGATCTGGTGCGCGACACCGCGGCGCTGATCGAATTCCTCGACGAGGGCCCGGCGCTGCTGGCCGGTACATCGATGGGTGCGCGGGTGGCGCAGGAGCTGGCGCTGGCCCGCCCGGATCTGGTGCGCAAGGCGGTGTTCATGGCCGGGCACGGCCGCCTGGACCAGTTCCAGAAGACGCTGTCGCTGGGCGAGCACGAGTTGGACGCCTCCGGTGTGCAGCTGCCGGCCAAGTACGAGGCCGCGACCACGGCCGTGATGAACCTCTCCCCGGCCACCCTGGCCGATCCGAACTCCGCGCGGGACTGGCTGGACCTGTTCGAATTCACCGGCGGCCCGGTCACCCCGGGCATTCGCGCGCAGCGCCGCATGGACCACGACTTCGACCGGCTGCAGGCGTACCGGGGCATCAAGGTGCCCTGCCTGGCCATGGGTTTCGCCGACGATCGGATGATTCCGGCATACCTCACACGCGAGGTCGCGGACGTGATTCCTGGCGCGCGCTACCAGGAGATTCCCGATGCCGGGCATTACGGTTACCTGGAGCGGCCCGAGGCGGTCAACAAGGTTCTGCTCGACTTCTTCGGGGGCTCGAGGTAACTGCCCAACCGTAACGTCGGCCTTGCTAGGGTCGACACAACGCACGGGGGATTTCCGGTCCCGCCGTGTTCCCCGTACACAGCGCACGTATCCAGTGAGGTGAAATGAGCACCAACCCGTTCGACGACGAGGACGGCCGCTTCTTCGTTCTGGTGAACGACGAGGAGCAGCACTCCCTGTGGCCCGCCTTCGCCGAGGTTCCGGCCGGCTGGCGAGTGGTGTTCGGCGAGGACAGCCGCGCTGCCTGCGTCGAATACGTCGAGAAGAACTGGACCGATATGCGGCCCAAGAGCCTGCGCGACGCGATGGCCGCCGACGACGCGGCCCGGCAGGCCGCCCAGTCCTGACCCGCGGTACCCGATACTGCGCGGCAACGGTCACGACCGGTGGCTGCGTGATGCCCTTTTCCGGGGGTTGCGCAGCCGCCGTCGCTCGGGCCGGCTTCCGTCGATTTTCGGTGCGGCCGGGTGACCCGGTTATGATGGCACCGCTTTCCGCCTCCTTAGCTCAGTGGTAGAGCACCGCTCTTGTAAAGCGAAGGTCGTCAGTTCAATCCTGACAGGGGGCTCGGTACGAGACTACGGCTCCGACCCGGTCGGAGCCGTTTTCGTGCGCTGACGCGACCGCGATCGCCGGTCGACGTTCCCAGGAAACTCCCAGCCGGTCCACAGCGTCCTCGGGACAGTGCGGGGGGACCATGGGCTTCATGAGTGGTAAGCCTGCGGAACCGGCGCCCGAGGCGCGTGTGCTGGTGGTGGACGACGAGCCGATGATCGTCGAGTTGCTGTCGGTCAGCCTGCGCTACCAGGGATTCGAGGTCGCTGTCGCGGCGAACGGGGCCGAGGGGCTGGACCGCGCCCGGACCTTCCGGCCGGATGCGCTGATCATCGACGTCATGATGCCCGGGATGGACGGGTTCGGGCTGCTGCGGCGGCTGCGGGCCGACGGTATCGACGCCCCGGTCCTGTTCCTCACCGCCCGCGACGAGGTGGAGGACAAGGTCACCGGGCTCACGCTCGGCGCCGACGACTACGTCACCAAGCCCTTCAGCCTGGAGGAGGTGGTGGCGCGGCTGCGGGTCATCCTGCGCCGCTCCGGTCACACGGTGGAGGAGCGCAAGTCCTCGCGGATCCGGTTCGAGGACATCGAACTCGACGACGACACGCACGAGGTGTGGAAGGCGGGGGAGCCGGTGGCGCTGTCGCCCACCGAGTTCACGCTGCTGCGGTACTTCATGGTCAATGCGGGCACGGTGCTCAGCAAGCCGAAGATCCTGGATCACGTGTGGCGCTACGACTTCGGCGGCGAGGTCGGCGTGGTCGAGACCTATGTCTCCTATCTGCGCAAGAAGGTGGACACCGGACCCGACCGGCTGATCCACACGCTGCGCGGGGTCGGCTACGTCATGCGCGTCCCGAGCCGCCCCCGGTCGTCGGTGAAATGACCACCCGGCAGGGCGGCGGCTCCGAGGTCGCGGCCGTGCCGTCCGCCCCACGTATTCATGCTGCGCGCCAGGCGATTTCGCATCGGACGGCGCGGGTGCCGCTGCGGGTGACGCTGGTGCTGGCGCTGGTGGTGCTGGCCGGGCTCGGTCTGCTGGCCTCCGGGATCGTGGTGACATCGGTGATGCAGCGCACCCTGATCGACCGCGTCGATCGCGAAATCTCCGATGCCGTACACGGTTTCGCGCGACCCGGGACCCCGCCGCCGGATCCACCCCCGCCGTTCCAGCCGCGTCGGACGCTGGAGCCGTTCTATGTGCGCGTGCAGGACTCGTCGGGCACGCTCCTGACCAAGCTGGACGCCAAGGACGCCGTCCCCGACATACCGGCCGACCTGGGCCGCCGTCCGCGCACCGTGGGCTCGGTCGGCGACCCCGACGAGCACTGGCGCGCAGTGCGATACGAGAGCCCCGCCGGAACCAGCGTGGTGGCGATACCCCTGAGCGGAACCGAGACCATCGTCGACCGGCTGATCGGACTGCAGCTGGTGGTCGGTGCGATCGTGCTCGCCGTGCTGGCGCTGGTCGCGCGGATCGTGATCCGGCGCAGCCTGCGGCCGCTGGGCGAGGTGGAACGCACGGCCGCCGCGATCGCGGGCGGCGACCTGCATCGGCGAGTTCCCGTGCGGGGCACCGATACCGAGGTCGACCGGCTGTCGCAATCACTGAACGGCATGCTGTCGCAGATTCAGCAGGCCTTCGCCGCCACCGAGGCGTCGGAGGAGGCCGCGCGTCGCTCCGAGGCGAAGATGCGGCGGTTCGTCGCGGACGCCAGTCACGAGCTGCGCACGCCGCTCACCACCGTGCAGGGCTTCGCCGAGCTGTATCGGCAAGGGGCACTGGCCGATCCGGCACTGTTCATGGACCGGATCGAACGCGAATCCCACCGCATGGGCCTGCTGGTGGAGGACCTGCTGATGCTGGCCCGGCTGGACGCGCAGCGCCCGCTGGAGCGCCGCCCGGTCGACCTGCTGGCGCTGGCCAGCGATGCCGTGCACAATGCCCGCGCGATCGACACCGCGCAGCGTCCGGACGGGCCCGGTCGTCGGATCGACCTCGAAATACGTTCCGGTAAAGGAACTTTGGAGATCAGCGGCGACGAGGCGCGGCTGCGTCAGGTGCTGTCCAACCTGGTCGGCAACGCCCTCGTGCACACGCCGCCGGAGGCCGCGGTGACCGTGCGGCTCACCCCCGCGCCCGACGAGGTGCTGCTGGAGGTCGCCGATACCGGTCCCGGACTACCGCCCGAGCACGCCGACCGCATCTTCGAACGCTTCTACCGCGCCGACAGCTCCCGCAGCCGCGACAGCGGCGGCACCGGCCTGGGCCTGTCCATCGTCGAGGCACTGGTGGCCGCCCACGGCGGCACCGTCTCGGCCCACCCCACCCCCACCACCGGCACCACCTTCACCGTCCGCCTCCCCCGCCCCCCATAACCCCGGCGAGGATTCGCGCACCCCTTGCATGTTCCCGCACCGTCTACAGGGCCCTGGAAGGGGTGCGGGAACACGCAAGGGGTGCGCGAAGTGGGTCAGGCGGGGACGTTGGCGCCGTAGCCGAGGTCGCGGAGGGCCTGTTTGATCTTGGCTTGGGCCTCGTCCAGGGATTCCTTGCTGGGCTCGGGATCGGCCTGGGAGATGTTGAAGTCGCCGAGCTCGAAGGCCGGGAACACGTGCACGTGCAGGTGCGGCACCTCCAGTCCGGCGACCAGCAGGCCCGCGCGCGGCGCCTCCCAGGCCGCCCGCACCGCCCGGCCGATCTTCTGGGCGACGCCGTTCAGCCGCGCGAACGTGTCGGGGTCGATGTCCTGCCACTGGTCGATCTCCTTGCGGGGCACGACGAGCGTGTGCCCCTGGGTGATCGGGGCGATGGTGAGGAATGCGACGAACTCGTCGTCCTCCCACACGAACCGCCCGGGCAACTGGCCGTCGATGATCGCGCTGAAAACAGAAGCCATGAGCCGAGTCTATGGGCGACGGGTCGGGGACGCGGCGGGGCAGGTGGTTGTCCGGTCGATACCTGCTGAGGCCCGCAAACGCGTCGCCTAAGCTGTCCTCCGTGCGCGTACTCGTCATCGGTGCCGGAGCCCGTGAACACGCCCTAGTGCTGGCCCTGCGGCGGGATCCGGGGGTGAGCGCCGTCGTCGCCGCGCCCGGCAACCCCGGAATGTCGCAGCATGCCGAGATTCGCCCGGTGGATCCGTGCAGCGCCGAGGCGGTGGTCGCGCTGGCCCGCGAGCTGGCGATCGACCTGGTGGTGATCGGGCCGGAGGTCCCGCTGGTGCTGGGCATCGCGGATGCGGTCCGCGCGGCCGGGATCGCCTGTTTCGGCCCGTCGGCCGCCGCGGCCCGGATCGAGGGCTCGAAGGCGTTCGCCAAGGATGTGATGGTCGCGGCCGGGGTCCGCACCGCGCACAGCGAGATCGTCGACCACCCGGGTGAGCTGGATGCCGCCCTCGACCGCTTCGGCCCGACCTGGGTGGTGAAGGACGACGGCCTCGCGGCAGGCAAGGGCGTGGTGGTCACCGCCGACCGGTCGGCCGCCCGCGACCACGGCGCCGAACTGCTCGAGCAGGGACATCCGGTGCTGCTGGAATCCTTCCTCGACGGCCCCGAGGTCTCGCTGTTCTGCCTGGTGGACGGCGATACGGTGGTGCCGCTGCTGCCCGCGCAGGACCACAAGCGCGTCGGTAACGGCGATACCGGACCCAACACCGGCGGCATGGGCGCTTACACACCGCTGCCCTGGCTGCCCGCCGAGACGGTTGCCGAGATCGTCGACGGCGTCGTGAAACCCGTTGCGGCGGAGATGGTCCGGCGTGGCGTTCCATTCTCCGGGCTGCTCTACGCCGGGCTGGCGATCGGCCAGACCGGGCCCGCCGTGGTCGAATTCAACTGCCGCTTCGGCGATCCCGAGACCCAGGCGGTGCTGGCGCTGCTGGACAGCCCGCTCGGCGCGCTGCTGCACGCCACCGCCACCGGCGCCCTCGCCCAGTCGGAGCCGCCGCGGTGGAAGTCCGGTTCGGCGGTGACCGTGGTGCTGGCCGCCGAGAACTATCCGGGCCGCCCCCGCACCGGCGACGTGATCGCCGGTACCGACGGCTCCGACCCGAATACCGAAGTGCTGCATGCGGGTACGTCCCTGCGCGACGACGGCGCGCTGCTGTCCGCGGGCGGCCGCGTCCTCAACGTCGTCGCCACCGGCGCCGACCTCACCGAGGCCCGCGAGCGCGCCTACACCCGCATAGCCAAGATCAAGCTCCCCGGCAGCCACTACCGCACCGACATAGCCCTGTCCGCCGTCGAGGGCGCCATAGCGATTCCGGCCGAGAGCACCCCGGAAACAACAGCGGTGGAGTAGGCGGAATGCCCGCGCTCAGCCCAGTTGCAGGCCGTGTAGGGCCAGCCAGGGCTGGGGGTCTACGTGTTGGCCGTTGATCAGGATCTCGAAATGTAGGTGGGGGCCGGTGGAGTCGCCGCGATTGCCGACGCGGGCGATCTGCTGGCCGGTCCGGACGCGTTCGCCGACCGAGACCGAGAAGTCGTACATGTGGCCGTAGACGGAGATGGTGCCGTCGTCGTGGCGCACGCGCACCCACAGCCCGAAGCCCTGGGCGGGCCCGGCGTCGACGACCGTGCCGTCGGTGATCGCGTAGATCGGCGAGCCGATCGGCGCGGCGATATCGATTCCGGCGTGGAAGGTACCCCAGCGCTGCCCGAATCCGGAGGTGAACAGCCCGCGCGCGGGTAGCACGAAACCGCCGATCCCGGGCAGGATTCCGCCGGGGATGGAGGTGACCGTGCCGCCCAGCCAGGGCGCCGGCTGCCCGGAGACGGCCGCCGCCGCCTCGGCCTTGGCGCGTTCCAGGGTGGCGCGGGCCGCCGCGGCCACCACCTGCGATTCGCGGATGCGCTCGCCGTTGTTGATGGCATTCAGATAGCGCTTGCTCGACTCCGGCGCCGACTTCACCTGCAGCGGGTACGCGACCGGGATGCGCTGCTCACTGCCCTGTGCCACGGCCGTCTCGACGGGGCGCGGCGCGGTGGCATCCGCCGCGGCGAACAGCGCCACGACGACCACTCCGGCCACCAGGACGCGGTGCCGAATCAGCCAGCCGCGCAATCGCGGCCACTGTTCCCGGGCGTAGGCCCGCCAGTCTCGACGGAGGAATTCCCGCCAGTCGAAGTTCACGAGCGCCTGCCACAGACTCCGCGCCCGCCCTCGAATCAGCCTGTCCGTATGCCGCGCCCGCACGGCCGCTCGTCGCAGGTGACGCCGCCGCGCACCCCGTTCCCGTCGCAGCGCGGAACGCCAGTCGGGCCGGAGCGCCGTCCCACCCCCTGGTACAACCTTCGCACTGCGTGCCTGGTCAGGCATTCTGCCGACGATAACAGGGCGTTAGTCCACACCGCAGCGGGGCAAGGCGGTATGCGCGCCGATGCGGCCTGGTCGGACACAAATCCGATCGCCGCGGCAGAAATCGCCACCTGAGGGCCGATCGTGTCCGCCCGGGCCGGATCCCGCGCGATCGGTCGCCGTGGGGGCAGGGCCGGGAATACCTGCGCTGCGTCGCCCCCGCGTGTTCTACCGTCGTCGGGTGCGCAATGAATCCCGCCGGTCGAGTGTCCCGCCGTTCTACGTCATGGATGTCTGGAAGGCTGCCGCCGAGCGGGCCCGCACCCACGGTGACGTGCTGGTGCTGGCGGCCGGGCAGCCGTCCACCCCCGCGCCCGCGCCGGTGCTGCGGGCCACGCGGGCGGCGCTGGACGGCGAACTGCTCGGCTACACCGAGACTTTCGGCATTCTCCCGCTGCGCGAGGCGATCGCCGAGCACCACACCCGCACCTACGGCATCGCGGTGGATCCCGACGACGTCGTGGTCACGACCGGTTCGTCCGGCGCCTTCACGCTGATCTTCCTGGCCGCCTTCGATATCGGCGACACCGTGGTGGTGGCCCGCCCCGGCTATCCCGCCTACCGGAACACCCTGGCCGCCCTGGGCTGCCGGGTGGTCGAGCTGGACTGCGGCCCGCAGACCCGATTCCAGCCGACGGTCGCCATGCTGGAGGCGCTGCCGGAACCGCCCGCCGGACTGATCGTGGCCAGCCCCGCCAACCCGACCGGCACCATGATCGCGCCCGACGAACTGGCCGCCCTCGCGCGCTGGTGCGATGACCACGGCACGCTGCTGATCTCCGACGAGATCTATCACGGCATCGTCTACGCCGAGACCGAGCCGACGGCCTCGGCCTGGGAGACCTCGCGCGAGTCCGTGGTGGTCGGCTCGGTCTCGAAGTACTTCTCGATGACGGGCTGGCGGCTGGGCTGGATGCTGGTGCCGCCGGGCCTGCGCCCGGCGCTGCAGCGGCTGGCCTCCAATATGACCGTCTGCCCGCCCGCCATCTCGCAGTACGCCGCGGTGCACGCGTTCGGCCCCGAGGCCGAGGCGGAATTGGACGGCCACGTCCGGCGCTACGCGCAGAATCGCGACCTGCTGCTGCAGGGCCTGCCCAAGCTGGGCATCACCGAGCTGGCACCGGCCGACGGCGCGTTCTACGCCTACGCCGATATCGGGCACCTGACCGATGATTCGATCCGCTGGTGCGCGGACCTGTTGGCGCACACCGGCATTGCGATCGCACCGGGCATCGATTTCGATACCAACAACGGAAACCATACGGTCCGTTTCTCGTTCGCGGGCGCGACCGCCGATATCGAAGAGGCACTGGCGCGGCTGCGGGCGTATCTGGACAACTGAACAGTCGACACGCCTGAGCAGCACCGACGCGCAAAGACTTTTCGTTCTGGCCCACCGGGGGTGCCCGGATGGGGTAGAAAAGCGTTGGTTGTTTTTTCAATGCCGCCTGGACATTTGCCCACGCGGAACCGGATTTGTCATAGATCGCACCGATTTGGCACGGATGAACCGATGATGACTGGCACGATGACACGGTGATCACCGCGACGACACCGAAAGGCGAACGGCGTCGCCAAGCGTTGGTTGCGGCTGCGGCCGAGTTGCTGCTGGAGGGCGGATTCGACGCCGTGCGCCACCGTTCGGTGGCCACCCGCGCGGACCTGCCCCTGGCGTCGACGACCTACTACTTCGAGTCCCTCGAGGACCTGATCGCTCGCGCGGTCGAGTTCAGCGGCAACGCCGAACTCGAGGCCATGCGCCGCCGCGTCGGCGAGGTGACCCACCGCCGCCGCGGCGCCGAGGCGACCGTCGACCTACTCCTGGACCTACTGGTCGGGGTGGACGGCCACGACGAGTTCGAGCGCGGCCAGCTGATCGCGCGCTACGAGCGGTCGGTGGCCTCGGCCCGCCACCCCGAACTACGGGAGGTGCAGCTACGACTACGCGCTCAGCTCGACGAGCTGCTGGCCGATGTGCTGCGCCGGTCCGATCGGGTGGTGCGGATCGAGCAGTTGCGGCGGCTGGTCGCGGTGGTCGACGGCGCGGTGGTGACGGCCCTGACGGAGTTGGATCCGCAGCCGCGACGGGTGGCCCGCGGCGCCCTACTCGAGGTGATCGACGTGATCGCCCCGCCCACGCCCCAGCACCCCGCATCCCAGCACTCGCCGTCGCATCCCACCCATCCGGCCCCGCCGCATCCCGCGACTCCGCACACGCTCCCGCAGCACACCACGGCCTGAGCCACCGGCAATCGATCAGCGACCGAACATTAAGCCCGCCGCGTCCCCCCCACCACCCTCAACGGGGACGCTCCGCGCCGCTCTAGACTTCCTCGTGTGAGCCTTGTTCCGAACGTCCTCGCCACCCGATACGCCAGCCCCGAACTGGTGCGGCTGTGGTCACCCGAGAACAAGATCGTGCTCGAGCGCCGCCTCTGGCTGGAGGTGCTGCGGGCCCAGGCGGAGCTCGGCGTGGACGTCCCGCCCGGCGTGGTGGAGGACTACGAGCGCGTCATCGACCGGGTCGACCTGGCCTCGATCGCCGAGCGCGAGCGCGTGACCCGGCACGACGTGAAGGCGCGCATCGAGGAGTTCAACGCGCTGGCGGGGCACGAGCACATCCACAAGGGCATGACCAGCCGCGATCTCACCGAGAACGTGGAGCAGCTGCAGGTCCGGCTGTCGCTGGAGCACGTCTACGGGCACGGTGTCGCGGTCGCGGCGCGACTGGCCGAGCGGGCGGCGGAGTACCAGGCGCTGGTGATGGCGGGCCGTTCGCACAATGTGGCCGCGCAAGCCACCACGCTCGGCAAGCGATTCGCCAGTGCCGCAGACGAAGTGCTGATCGCGCTGACCCGGCTGCGGGAGCTGATCGAGCGATATCCGTTGCGCGGCATCAAGGGTCCGATGGGCACCGCGCAGGACATGCTCGACCTGCTCGGCGGCGATCCGGCGAAGCTGGCCCAGCTGGAGCAGAAAGTGGCGCGGCACTTGGGTTTTGCCACCGTGCTCACCAGCGTCGGGCAGGTGTACCCGCGCTCGCTGGACCACGACGTGCTCTCCGCGCTGGTCCAATTGGGCGCGGGCCCTTCGTCTTTCGCGCACACGGTGCGGCTGATGGCCGGGCACGAGCTGGTCACCGAGGGTTTCCAGCCGGGGCAGGTGGGCTCCTCGGCGATGCCGCACAAGATGAACACCCGCTCCTGCGAGCGCGTCAACGGCCTGCAGGTGGTGTTGCGCGGATACGCGTCGATGGCCGCGGAATTGGCTGGGGCGCAATGGAACGAGGGCGACGTGTTCTGCTCCGTCGTGCGCCGCGTCGCGCTGCCCGACGCCTTCTTCGCCGTCGACGGCATGATCGAGACGTTCCTGACGGTGCTGGCCGAATTCGGCGCCTATCCGGCGGTCATCGAGCGCGAGCTCAACCGCTACCTGCCGTTCCTGGCCACCACCCGCATTCTGATGGCCGCGGTCCGCGCCGGAGTCGGGCGGGAGACCGCGCACGAGGTCATCAAGGAGCACGCCGTCGCCGTGGCGCTGGCCATGCGGGAGCAGGGCCGCGAGCCGGATCTGCTGGACCGCCTGGCCGCCGACGAGCGCATGCCGCTGGACCGGGCCGCCCTGGACGAGGCGCTGGCCGACAGGTCCGCATTCATCGGCGCCGCGGAGGCCCAGGTCGCCGACGTCGTCGCGCAGGTGCAGAAGCTGGCCGACGCCGACCCGGAGGCGGCCCGCTACACGCCGTCGCCGATCCTCTAGCGCCACCGGCGGTTCCTGTCGCGTCGTGCGGCCGGTCGCCGGGACGTAGGCTGGTCGTCCATGGACCCCTACACGATCTTCGCCGATATCGTTGCCGGTCGCGCCCCCGCGTCGAAGGTGTACGAGGACGCGGATGTGCTGGCGTTCATGGACATTCGGCCGATGACGCCCGGACATCTACTGGTGATACCGAAGGTCCCGGCGCGTAGTCTCGCCGAACTGGATCCGGAGATGGGGGGCAAGCTGTTCCGGGTCGGGCAGCGGCTGGCGGCGGCGCTGCGCGATTCCGAGGTGCATTGCGACGGAGTGAACTTCTTTCTCGCCGACGGGGTGACGGCGGGCCAGGAGGTGTTCCATGTGCACCTGCATGTCATTCCGCGCACCCCCGGCGACGGGTTCGGGCTGCGCGGCCGCCCGACCAGCCCGGCCCGGGCCGATCTGGACTATCTGGCGACATCCATCCGCGGCGCGCTGGAGCGAGCCGTCCCGCGGCGGTGACCCACGTGCTGTGACACGAACCATTTGGTTTGCCAAGGAAACGCCAGACTGCCAATGCGCCTCGTCTTGTCAAGGCGTGAGCTACTTTTGAGGGTACGTGTGGTGGGCTGATGGAGGTGGGCTATGCGGCGCAGAGCCGTTGCTGCTGTTGTGCTCGCTGGGATGCTGGGCGCCCTCGCGCCCTGGGTGGGGCAGGCGCCGCGCGCGTCCGCGGCCCGGGTCGTGGGCATCGATGAGCTGAGTCCGACCAGGTCCGCGGTATTCGTGGAGTCCGCCGCCATGGGCCGCACGATCCAGGTGCAGGTGCTGCATCCCGCGGGCGGCGGCTCGCGCCCGTCCTACTACCTGCTCGACGGCCTGGACCCGGGGGAGAAGCAGAGCACCTGGACCAATGCCACCGACGCCGAGCCGTTCTTCGCCGGTCGCGATGTCAACGTGGTGCTGCCGATGGGCGGCCAGGCCAGCTACTACACCGACTGGCAGCAGGACGATCCCCGGTTCGGCCGCTACCGGTGGGAGACGTTCCTGACCCGGGAGCTGCCCCCGATCATCGATTCCCACTTCGCGGGCAACGGCGTGAACGCGATCGGCGGGCTCTCGATGGGCGGCATCGCAGCGTTCGTGCTGGCCGTGCGCAACCCGGGCATGTACCGCGCGGTCGCCGGCTACAGCGCCTGCCCGGATCTGGGCATGGCGCAGGGACCGATCCTGTTCTCCATCGCCAATCGCGGCGGCAGTCCGGGCAATATGTGGGGCGCGCCCGGCGGCCCGGCCTGGGGCGAACACGATCCGGCGCTGCTGGCGGATCGCCTGCGCGGCACGACGATCTACCTGTCGACCGGCACCGGCATCCCCGGCCCGCACGAGACCGAGATCAAGCCCCAGCTCCCGGAGAACATCTTCTTCGGCGCGCCGATCGAGGCCGGAGTGGACGGCTGCGTGACCTCGTTCGAGCAGCGACTGCGCGCGCTGAACATCCCCGCCCGCATCGATCGCAGCCCGGTGGGCACGCATTCGTGGTCCTACTGGCAGGACACCCTGCACGCCTCGTGGCCCACGATCGCCGCCGCTATCGGGGCGTGACGCGGGTTATCGCCCCGGACGGTTGAATTCGCCGTCCTTGGCCCCCGCGACGAAGGCCGACCATTCGCCGGGGGTGAAGATGAGCGTCGGACCGTCGGGGTTCTTCGCATCGCGCAGGCCGATATTGCCGCTGGCGAGGAAGGCCACCTCGACACCGCCGGATTCGCTGCTGCGGTGCCATACGGCGTCGGGCTCGATCTCGCGGTTCTTCGCTTCCACATCTGCTCCTGTGCGGGTGGGTGTCCGTTCGCCGTGCGGTATCGCAGCCACAGTAGCCGGTTCCGCCGCGGCCGAAATCCGTGATACGACATTCTTCTCCAATGCCGCAGATCCTTCGCAGAAATGCCGGTGCGCGGATGGGAAAAGGCATTCCGAGCACGAGGGAATTGAATTTCCTGTGACTGGTGGTGCGCTTGGGGCGGGAGGGGCGGATGTTCGGATCCAGCCCGGTCGACAGGGTCTGCTCGCGCTGCGCCTCGCGGCTTCCGGGGTTCGGGAAAACCGCTGGTCATAGCCGCCGCTGGCAAATGATCTCCGAGTACCGGCGAGTGGCGGCATTTGTCGGCGGGTCGCGGCATTCTCGTGGTTTACCCGGCAAGTGAATCGGAAACCCAGCTCACTGTGGCGGATATACGGCGTCGACTGGACCGAGAAGCCGGAAAGTGTGCGCCGCGCCACACCCCAGGCACGATAAGGATGGAGCACCGCATGGCACCCGTCTTCGACAGTTGCGCGGTGGTGCCCCGGCACCTCACCGTCGAGCAAGCGCACAACATCTTGCACATCCACCGCAGCTGCCCCACCGATCAATGCCCCCGCCGCAAGGCCGCCCTGTACTTCCTCATGGACTCCCGCCGCACGGCCCGCGACAGCGGTCGCGACCTGCGTCGACCGGCGCCGCGCACGCCCGGGCTGAGCTGACCCGCGGGCCGGGGTTGGCGCTGGTCGCCACGAGCCGCGCACTACGGTGGAGCGCATGGCTCTCGACAGTGGTACCGGAACGACCCCGAACGTCGGCGGCACAGCGTCCGCCGGGTCTCCGTCGCGGCCCGGCGAGGTGACACCGCCGACCGCGCAGCGAGTACCGACCGAGCGCGTGCATCACGGCGATACGGTCGTCGACGAGTACGAATGGCTGCGCGACAAGGACAATCCGGACGTCATCGCCCATCTCGAGGCGGAGAACGCCTACACGGACGCGCAGACCGCGCAGCTGCGACCGTTGCAGGACAAGATCTTCGACGAGATCAAGGCCCGGACTCAGGAAACCGATCTGTCGGTTCCGGCGCGGATGGGCGAGTACTGGTACTACTCCCGCAGCTTCGAGGGCAAGCAGTACGGCGTGCACTGCCGCTGCCCGATCGCCGACCCCGACGACTGGACGCCGCCGCAGCTGGAGGTGGGCGCCGAAATCCCCGGCGAGCAGATCCTGCTGGACAGCAACGTCCTCGCCGAGGGGCACGACTTCTTCGCGCTGGGCGCCTTCTCGATCAGCCACGACGGCACGCTGCTGGCGTACTCGATGGACACCGTCGGCGACGAGCGATATGTGCTGCGGTTCAAGGACTTGCGCACCGGCGAACTGCTCGGCGACGAGATCCCCGGCACCGCGCCCGGCGCGACCTGGTCGCTGGACGGAACCCACGTCTTCTACCAGACCGTCGACGAATCCTGGCGGCCCGACACCGTCTGGCGGCATCGGCTGGGCACGCCGAAAGAGCAGGACGTCAAGGTCTTCCACGAGGCGGATGAGCGCTACTGGGTGAGCATCGGCGCCACCCGCTCCGAGAAGTACCTGATGATCTGGGTGGGCTCGAAGATCACCAGCGAGGGCTGGATTCTCGAATCCGACGATCCCGAGGGCGAATTCCGCGTGCTGCTGCCGCGGCGCGAGGGCGTCGAGTATTCGGCCGAACACGCGGTGGTCGGTGGCCGGGATCGATTCCTCATCCTGCACAACGACGTTGTCGACGGTGTGAAGGCGGAGAACTTCGTGCTCGCCGACGCGCCCGTCGACGATCCGGCTGATATGACGACGCTCATCCCGCATCGCGACGACGTGCGGCTCGAGGACATCGACTGCTTCGCCGACCATCTGGTGCTGTCCTACCGGCGCGAGGCGCTGTCGCGAGTCGCTGTGTGGCCGTTGACCTCCGAGGGGTACGGCGAGCCGGAGGAACTGGACTTCGGGCTGGAGCTGTTCGCGGCCGGTGTCGGCTCCAACCCGGAATGGGACCAGCCGACACTGCGGGTCGGGCTGACCTCCTTCATCACCCCGGTGCAGGTCTTCGACTACGTGCCCGCGACCGGCGAGCTGCTGCTGCGCAAACAGCAGACGGTGCTGGGCGGCTACGACGCGAACGACTATGAGCAGCACCGGGATTGGGCGGTGGCCGAGGACGGGACCCGGATTCCGATCTCGCTCGTGTGGCGGAAGGGCTTCGACGGTCCGGGGCCGAAACCGTTGCTGCTGTACGGGTACGGCTCCTACGAGGCCAGCATCGACCCGGCCTTCTCGGTCTCGCGGCTGTCGCTGCTGGACCGGGGCATGGTGTTCGCGGTCGCGCACGTGCGCGGCGGCGGTGAGATGGGCCGGCTCTGGTACGAGCACGGCAAGACGCTCACCAAGAAGAACACCTTCACCGACTTTGTCTCCTGCGCAAGGCATCTCGTCGACACCGGGGCCACTGCGCCGGACCGGATGATCGCCGACGGGGGCAGCGCGGGCGGCCTGCTGGTGGGCGCGGTCGCCAACCTGGCGCCCGAGCTGTTCACCGGCATCCTCGCCAACGTGCCGTTCGTGGATCCGCTCACCTCGATCCTCGATCCGTCGCTGCCGCTGACCGTCATCGAATGGGACGAGTGGGGAAATCCGCTGGCGGACAAGCAGGTCTACGACTACATGAAGTCCTATTCGCCGTACGAGAACGTCGAGGCCAAGGACTATCCGGCGATCCTGGCGATCACCAGCCTCAACGACACCCGCGTGCTGTACGTGGAACCGGCCAAGTGGGTGGCGAAGTTGCGCGCCACCAAGACCGGCGATGCGCAGCTGCTGCTGAAGACCGAGATGAGCGCGGGCCACGGCGGCGTCAGCGGGCGCTACGAGAAGTGGAAGGAAGTGGCGTTCGAGTACGCCTGGGTGCTGGACACCGTCGGCCTCGCCGATGTCCGGCCCGAATGAAACCGGGCGTTGACCTTGTCGTCCGATGATCAGCTGATTCGGTAGCGCGAATTCGCCGCAGCGTCACCCGCGCAGCACGGTGCCGACACCTGCCGCACCCACAGTGGGTGTGGTTGGCAGCACCGAAAGGGGGTACGCGCGAATATGCGTGCACAGCTGATCGTCTCGGTGTCGGGCATCCGTGACACCACACGGGAGACGGCGATGGCATTCGCCGAGGAGATGGACCGCCGCGACGTTCCGTTGTCGTTGCTGGTGGCACCGCGACTGAAGGGCAAGTACCGGCTCGCCGACGATCCACGGACCCAGGATTGGCTGCGCTCGCGCCGGGAGTCCGGTGATGCGATCGTGCTGCACGGCTACGACCAGGCCGCCACCAAGCGGCGCCGGGCGGAGTTCGCGGCGCTGCCCGCCCACGAGGCGCGGCTGCGGTTGATGGCGGCCGACCGGGTGATGGAGGGGGTCGGCCTGCGAACCCGGCTGTTCGCGGCGCCGCGCTGGAACGCCTCCGACGGCGCCATGGCCGCGCTGCCGGAAGTCGGCTTCCGGCTCGCGCTGAGCCTGAGCGCGGTCCACGACCTGGAACGTCAAGCGGCACAGCGGGCCTGGGTGCACGGCATCGGCGAGGGCTTCCGCACCGAGCCGTGGTGGTGCCACGCGCTGGTGATGAGCGCCGCGCGCACCGCCCGCCGCCGCGCCGTGCTGCGCCTGGCGATCTCGGCCGCCCAGCTCGACCGCTCCGGCCCCCGCCAGGCCATGCTCGACGCCATCGACCTGGCCCTCTTCCACGAGGCCACCCCCGACACCTACCGCTGGGAACCCCTGGCCCCCGCCCGCGCCGCCTGAACCCCCGCACCCCGCATTCGTTCTCGCACCCCCTGCAAAGCTTGTACGGGGTGCGTGAGCATGCGCGGGGTGCGGCGGGGGTCAGGTGAGGAGTAGGCCCAGGGCGAGGGTGAGCATGATGAGGGCTATGGCGGAGTCCAGGACGCGCCAGGCGGTGGGGCGGGCGAAGAGCGGAGCGAGGAGGCGACCGCCGTACCCGAGAGCCGTGAACCAGAGGACGCTGGCGAGCATCGCTCCGGCCGCGAGGAACCAGCGGTCCGGCCCCGCATAGGTATTCGCGAAGGAGCCCAGCAGCACCACGGTGTCCAGGTAGACATGCGGGTTGAGCCAGGTCAGCGCCAGGCACGTGAGCACCGTGGCCCCGAGCGCCAGGGAGGTCCCGGCTACCCGGCGCGGCACCGCTGTAATTGCGCTCGCTGGCTTTGTCGAAATGGTTGCGGTCCCTTGTGTAGCCGCCGGGGGTACAGACCCGGAGTGGGCCACACCCGAGGCCGTCGTTGCCTGCGCTGTTTCCGTTGTGGGTGTTGTCGCGTCCGGGATGAGGGCGCTGGGGGACAGGACGCGGCGGGCGGCGAGGGCCGCGTAGCCGAGGAGGAAGGCGGCGCCCGCGTAGCGCGCGACCATGAGTAGGGCCGGGGCTGAGGCGACGAGGGCGCCGAGGCCGCCGACACCGGCCGCGATCAGCACGATGTCCGAGATCGAGCACACCGCGACCACCGCGAGGATGTGCTCGCCGCGAATACCCTGCCGCAGCACGAACGCGTTCTGTGCCCCGATCGCCACGATCAGGGACAGCCCGAAGCCCAGGCCCGACAGGGTCGCCGTCAGCGCGGAGGAGGTATTCACACCTTTCGACGTTAAGAAGCCGTCAGTAGTCAGACAAGCTAAAGATTTTCAGGGACCATTAGAATTTCTAAGCATGGATCTGCAGCTGGACCAGCTCCGCGCCCTCGACGCGACGGTCGCCGAGGGCACCCTCGAGGCCGCCGCCCGCCGCCTGCGGGTCACGCCGTCCGCGGTGAGCCAGCGCATCAAGGCCCTGGAGGGGACCGTCGGGCGGATTCTGCTACAGCGATCGAAACCGGTGCGGCCCACCGAATCCGGGCTCGCCGTGCTCCGGCTTTCCCGCCAGATCGAACTGCTCACCGGTGACACGGCTCGTGAACTCGGTGCTGCCGCAACGGAATCCGAGAGCACGGCCGGGCCGGTTCGCATTCCCGTCGCGGTCAATGCCGATTCGCTCGAGACCTGGGTGATGCCCGCCTTCGGCCGGGCGCCCGCCGGGATCTGCTTCGAGATCCACCGCGAGGACGAGGAGCACACCACCCGGCTGCTGCGCGACGGCACCGTCATGGCGGCCATCACCGCCACCGCGCAGCCGGTGCAGGGCTGCCGGGCCGAGCGGCTCGGCGCGATGCGCTACCGGGCCATGGCCACACCGGATTTCGTGCGCACCTGGTTCCCCGACGGGGCCACCGCCCGCGCGTTCGCGGCCGCGCCGGTGGTCCTGTTCGACCGCAAGGACGACCTGCAGGACCGCTTGATGCGCCGCCGCGCCCGGCGGCCGCTCGACCCGCCCCGCCACTACATCCCGTCTTCGTCTGGCTTCTACGAGGCGGTCCGCCTCGGCCTCGGCTGGGGCCTGCTGCCGGACCTGCAGACTCCCGCCGACGAAAAGTCCGGCCGCATAGTCGCTCTCGGCCGGGGCCTGCACATCGATGTCCCGCTCTACTGGCAGCAGTGGCGCCTGGACTCCCCGGCCCTGAGCGCCGTTGCCGCCGTGATAGCCGCCGCCGCAGCGCAATCCCTCCGCTGACACTGCCCTTGGCGCCACCTCTTGTCATTCCCGGCATGCCGGAAAAGACGGGCGGCGATTCCGCACGGATGTGCCGAATGCGGGGAACTAGCGCTGAAGGCGTTGCCGCAGTTCGCTGCTGGGCCCATGCGATTTCACCTTCTCCTCGTCCGGCGCCGCCCAGCCGGGCTTCTTCAATCGCTCGACGACGAGGGGGATCACGCAGAACAGCACCGTTCCGCCCGCGACGAGGATGACGTAGGTCGCCGGATTCCCGATCGGCAGCTGAGAGGGCGGCACGAAGGCCGTCACCAGAGCGAAAGCCATGGCGGCGAAGCCGATTCCGGCGATGATCCACATCCCGGCCGGGCCGCCGGGCACCTTGAAACTGCGCGGGAGATCCGGCCGGGTGTAGCGCAGCCGGATCGCGGCGGCGTACATGAACAGGTAGATGATGATGTAGATGCCGACCGCCATCGCCGTGATCAGGAAGAAGGCGCTGCTGACATCGGACATGAGGAAGTACGGCAGGCACAGCAGCGTGACCACCACGCCCTGGGTGAGCAGGATGTTCACCTGCACGCCACGGGGATTCACCTTCTGCAGCACCGGCGGCAGCATCCCGTCGTGCGCGGTGGCCAGCACGCCGCGGCTCGGGCCCGTGATCCAGGCCAGGGTTCCGGCCAGCGCGCCGTACGCGATCATCGCGGCCAGGATCAACACCGGCCAGCCGACGTGCATGAGGGAGTCGAAACCCGAACGGAGCGCGTCGAATACGCCGGAGTTCAGGTTGATCCGGTCATAGGGCAGGATGCCCGCGACCGCCAGCGCGCCGAGGGTGAAGATCGCCGCCGAGGCGACGGCCGCGATCATGATCGCGATCGGATACTGGCGGCCCGGATTGCGCAGCTCGGTGGCGTGCACCGCCTGCGATTCGACGCCGGTGAAGTTCTCCAGGATATTGCCGAGGAAGGCCAGGGCCGACAGCCCGGCGATATAGGGCATATACCGCGGCGCATCGTGACCGTCGTGCTCCACGGTCACCGCCGGATCGGTCGTGTGCTCCCAGCCGATCGAATGCCCGCTCGCCAGCCACCAGACGAACAGCGCCACCAGGATCAGTCCCGGAACGGCGGTGCCGAGCAGGAAACCCGCCTGAGTCACCTTGGCCGCGAACTGATTACCCACCAGCGCGACCGCCGTGCAGGCCCAGTACGCGACGACCGAGAAGATGCCGACATAGATGTGGTCCTGGGCCAGATGCGGCTTATCGATGGCGAAGGCGACACCGGCGGCGGCGAAACTCAGGCCGGTCGGATAGAACACCATGGCCTGCAGCCAGGACAGAAAGATCGCCCAGAATCCGACCCGCTTGCCGAAGGCCCCGCTGATCCACGCGTACAAGCCGCCGGCCTGCCGCCCGAACGCGCTGCCCAGCTCGGCGGCCACCAGCCCGGCCGGAATCAGGAACAGCACCACCGAGAAGGCGATGTAGAAGAACATCGTCAGCTCTTCCTTGGCCATCGCCGGAAGACCGCGCAGGCTGGTCACGATGGCCGCGGCGGTGGTGAAGCCGAGTGCGACCGTGGACAGGTACCTGGTGGTGGCGGGTTTCGCGGTCTGCTCGGTGGCGGTCACCTGTCGAGTCCGGCCGCGTGCCGCAGGGTCTCGGTGCTGACCACGGCCGTGGCGCTGTGGGTGAACCCACCGGCCTCCTCGCGCGTGAGCGGGACCGTGGGCGGATGCTTGTCCAACTGCCCCAGCGACCGGCGCATATCGGCCAGCAGCAGATCGGCCATATCGCGGCTGAACCCGTGCCGGACCAGCACGCGCATGATGGTCTCGTCGTTGCGGTCGGCGGGCAGCGGGTACGCGGCGACCAGCCAGCCACGGGTGCGCAGCCGATCGGACAGGTCGTAGAGGTTGAACGTCTGGTCCGCGCGCAGCTTCCACGACACCGCCGCGATGCCGCGCAGCGGATCTCCGTCGTGAATCAGTTCGAACGGCCCGAGATCATCGATCCCCGAGGCCAGATGCCGGGCCACCGAGTACGTCGCCGACTGCACCCGGTTGTAGCCGACCCGGCCGAGCCGGATGAACTCGTAGTAGGAGGTGACGACCTGCCCACCGGGCCGGGAGAAGTTGAGGTTGAACGTGCCCATGTTGCCGCCGAGATAGTCGACGTTGAACACCAGCTCCTCGGGCAGATCCTCGGCCTCCCGCCAGATCGCCCAGCCCGCCCCGAGCGGCGCGAGACCGGTCTTGTGGCCGGAGGCGTTGATCGACTTCACCCGCGGTAGCCGGAAGTCCCACACCAGCTCCGGCGCCGTGAACGCCGCGAGGAAGCCGCCGCTGGCCGCGTCGACGTGGATGGGTATGTCGAGGCCCGTCTTGTCCTGCAGGTCGTCGAGGGCCTGGCTGATGCCCGCGACGTCCTCGAACAGGCCGGTGAAGGTCTGCCCGAACGTGGGCATCACCATCATGGTGTTCTCGTCGCAGTGCGCCGCGACATCGTCGGGGTGCATCGTCAACCGGTCGCCGCGCAGCGGGATCTGGCGGATGTCGACATCGAAGTAGCGCGCGAACTTCTCCCAGCAGACCTGCACCGGACCGCACACGAAATTCGGAATGCCCTTGCCGCCGCGCTTGCGCCAGCGGAACTTGGCAGCGAGCCCGCCGAGCATGGCGGCCTCGCTGGAGCCGGTCGTGGAGGTGCCCATCGTCGTCGCCGGATCGGGGGAGTGCCACAGGTCGGCGAGCATGCGCACGCAGCGCCGCTCGAGCTCGGCGGTCTGCGGGTATTCGTCCTTGTCGACGATGTTCTTGTCGATGGATTCGTTCATCAGGCGGCGGGCCTGGTCGTCGACCCAGGTGGTGCAGAAGGTGGCCAGATTCATCCGGGAGACGCCGTCGAGCAGCAGCTCGTCGTGGACGATCTGGTAGGCGGCCAGCGGGAACATCTCGGGATGCGGGAATCCGGACTTCGGCGCGCCCGACTCCAATTGCGGCAGCGCGAACAGGTCTTCGGAATCGCTGGGACGGTCGGACATCCTGGCCTCCTGGGCAGACGCTCGCTCGAGGGTTGCCGCGCGACTAGAGCCAGTTTCATCGAGCGCGAAACTGGTTGTTGTACCGGTCTATTCGTCACTCAATCGAAGTTGCTGACAGTTTACACTGCCGGAATGGACTATCAGCGTGTGCTAGCGCAGGCGATGTCCGCCACGAGCTCGCAGATCGGCGCCGGAAAGGTCGCCGACTACATCCCGGGCCTGGCGCAGGTCGACCCGAACCAGTTCGGCGTCAGCGTCGCCACGGTCGACGGTGCCGTCCACGGCGACGGTGATGTGCATGTTCCGTTCGCCATCGAGAGCATCTCCAAGGTCTTCGCCCTCGCCCTGGTGCTCGGGCGCAAGGACTGCCAGATCTGGAAGCGGGTGCGCCGGGAGCCCTCGGGCACCCCGTTCAACGACCTCATCGAGCTGGAGGTGGAGCAGGGGATCCCCCGCAATCCGTACATCAATCCGGGGGCGATCGTGGTCGCCGACCAATTGCTGGCCGATACCGGCGACGGCGTCTCCGCGCTGCGCGACCTGCTGCGCGCGGAGACCGGGAATCCGCAGCTCGACGTCGACAGCGTGATCGCCGAATCCGAGCTGCGCACCGGCGACCGCAACCGGGCCATCGCGTATCTGATGGCGAGCTTCGGCAATATGGTCAATCCCGTCGATCTCGCCCTCGACCACTATTTCCGGCAGTGCTCGTTCAGCATCACGTGCGCGGAGCTGGCCCGGGCGGGCCTGCTCATCGCCCGCCACGGGCTGCGCGCCGACGGCACGCGGCTGCTGTCGCGGTCCGATGCCAGGCACATCATGGCGCTGATGACGACCTGCGGAACCTACGATGCGGCAGGCGAATTCGCCTATCGGATCGGCCTGCCGTGCAAGAGCGGCGTGGGCGGCGGGATTCTGGCGATCGTCCCGGACAAGTGCGCGGTGGCCGCCTGGGGCCCGGACTGGACGAGCAGGGGAATTCGGTGTCGGGCGCCACGGCACTGGAGGCCTTCGCGCGGTCGGGCCGGTTCTCGGTGTTCTGATCCCGGCGATTGCGGATTGTTAACGAAGTGTCGCCGAACGGTCGCGAAGTATGGCCGATCCGCGATCCCGGATGGCACAGTGAGCTGGAACGGTGCCGTTTCGACCGTTTGCTCGATCTCTGGATCCCAGTGGGTAGCGGGCAGAAGAAGGAGCGGTGATGGCGACAGCGGTGCCGACGGCGAAGGCGGCCAAGACGGCCGTGGTCACCAAGTACATCTCCTGGGTGACGCTGGCGCTGATGACCACCAGTTCCGTGGCCAGCCTGCGCGCCGCGCCGACCATGGCGGTGTACGGGCTGGCGTGCGTATTCCTGTATCTGCTGCCCGCGCTCCTGTTCCTGCTGCCGACGGCGTTCGTCGCGGCCGAGCTGGCGTCGGGCTGGGCCGGTGGCGTCTACAAGTGGGTGGGGGAGGGACTGTCGCAGCCGCTGGGCTTCCTCGCGGTGTGGTGCCAGTTCGCGATGACGATCTTCTACTATCCGAGCCTGCTGGCGTATGTGGCGAGCACCTTCGCCTACATCATCCATCCGTCGCTGGCGACGAACGGCCTCTACGTCGCGATCGTCATCATCGTCATCTACTGGGCCGGGGTGTACGTATCCTCTCAGGGCACGAAAACCGTTGCGGGACTGTCGAGTATGGGTCTGATCATCGGCACCCTGATCCCCGGCGTGCTCCTCGTCGTGCTCGGTATCGTCTTTCTCGCGCAGGGCAATTCGTCGGCCGCCCCGATGGACTCGTCGCATCTGCTGCCCGCCTGGACCGGCCTGGCCAGCCTCGTGCTGATCGTCAACAACTTCCTCAGCTACGCGGGCATGGAGATGAATGCCGTGCACGTGTCGTCGCTGAAGGATCCGGGCAGGGAGTATCCGAAGGCGATGGCGCTGGCCGTGGCGCTGGTGCTGGCGATCTTCATCATCCCCGCGGTGGTGATCAGCTGGGTGGTGCCCTCGAAGAACCTCAGCCTCACCGCCGGTGTCATGCAGGCCTTCGACGGTTTCTTCAATCACTTCGGAATCGGTTTCCTCACACCGGTTCTCGGCGTCATGCTGGTGGCCGCGGCGCTGGGCGGCATGCTGACCTGGCTGGCCGGTCCGTCGAAGGGCCTGCTGCTGATCGGTCGTACCGAGGGCTACCTGCCGCCGATCCTCACCCGGGTGAACAGGCACGGCGTGCAGCAGAACATGCTGATGGCGCAGGGGGTCGTGACCACGATCCTGGCGCTGCTCTACGCATTCATCCCCGACGTGTCCAGCGCCTACTGGATCCTGTCGGTGATCACGACCCAGGTCTATCTGATCATGTACGTGCTGATGTTCGTGGCCGCGATCCGGTTGCGGCGCAAGCAACCCGACCATCCGCGCGGCTACCGCGCGCCCGCCCTGATCGCGCTGTGCGGGCTGGGAACGGTGTCCTCGGTCGCCGCCTTCCTGATCGGGTTCGTGCCGCCCTCGCAGTACGGCAGCGGCAATGCGCTGAGCTATGTGCTGCTGATCGGCCTCGGCATGGGCATCGTCGGACTGCTGATTCCCTACCTGTTCTTCCGGTTCCGGAAACCGAGCTGGAAGACCGAGGTGCCGGGGGAGGTGCAGCCATGAGCGAGCATCTGGAGACCTCGGAGCAGACTCGGCGCCGGCGTATCGTCAACGCCGTGGTCGCGGTCGTGCTGATACTGATCGTGGTGATCGGACTGGTGCTGTTCGAGCAGAACAAGCGCGATTCGGTTGCCACAGAGCGGGCGCGAGAGCTCCACGGACGGCTGGTCGCCGCGGGACTGCCGGCTCCGGAGACGGACGTGATCCGGGATTCGCTGGGACGTGACGGCGGCCTGATCTGCCAGGATCCGTCCTCGCCGCTGATCAAGGCGCGGTACCAGGCGGCGATCACCAACGGCGCCAGCGGACCCGGGAACCGGCCGGTGATCGCCGACGTCGACACGATCGCGGCGACCGAACTGGCCATCGATACCTACTGCCCGGACAAGCTGCGTGCCTACCTCGAGCAGATGAGCGATCTGAAGCTCGGCGAGACGACGAAATGAGCTGATATGACCGACGATTCCCGTACGTCCGCCCTGCGCACGCAGGTGCACTCGCTGATGCCGCAGGCGAAAGCCGATCTGACCGAACTGGTTTCGTACCGATCGGTGGCCGATCCGCGGCAGTTCCCGGCGGAGGAATGCCACCGGACCGCCGAGTGGGTGGCCGATGCCTTTGCCGCCGTGGGCCTGTCGGATGCCGGACTGCACGAGACACCCGACGGCAGTAAGGCCGTCGTCGCCCGGCGTCCCGCTCCGGCCGGTGCGCCGACCGTGCTGCTGTACTGCCACTACGACGTGCAGCCGCCGCTCGACGACGCGGCCTGGCACACCCCGGTCTGGCAGCTGACGGAGAAGGACGGTCGCTGGTACGGCCGCGGCGCCGCCGACTGCAAGGGCAATATCGTCACGCACCTGACGGCGCTGCGCGCACTGCGGGAAACGTTGGGCGGCAGCGACTATCCGGTCGGCATCACGCTGGTCGCCGAGGGCTCGGAGGAGCAGGGCACCGGCGGACTGGAGGCGTTCGTCCCGAAGAATGCCGACCTGTTGCGCGCCGACGCACTGGTGATCGCCGACTGCGGCAATTTCGCGGTCGGCGTGCCGACGTTCACCCAGACCCTGCGCGGTGCCATCGATGTCGTCGTGACCGTCGAAACCCTGGCGGGCCCCATGCATTCCGGCATGTTCGGCGGTCCCGCGCCCGATGCGCTGGCCGCGCTGATCCATATCCTCGCCACATTGCGAGATGCCAAGGGCAACACCACGATCGCCGGACTGCCCGGCGATCAGGTCTGGGACGGCGCGCAATACCCCGTCGAGCAGTTCCGTGCCGACGCGGGCGTGCTCGACGGTGTCGACCTGCTCGGTGACGGCACCGTGTCCGATATGGTCTGGGCGCGCCCGGCGATCACGGTGCTGGGCATAGACGTGCCGCCGGTGGTCGGTTCGTCGGCCGCCATCCAGCCCAAATCCCGTGCCCGGCTGAATCTCCGGATACCGCCGGGGGTCGAGGCGGACAAGGCGCTGAAAGCCCTTACCGCACACCTGGAATCGAATACACCGTGGCATGCGAAGGTGACGGTGGACTGCGAGTCCGTCGGCTCCCCGTTCCGCTCCGGCACCAGCGGCCCGGCCCGCAGGGCCATGGAGGCCGCCTTCCAGGCCTCCTACGGTCGCGAGGCGACCACCGAGGGCCAGGGCGGTTCCATCCCGCTGTGCAACGTCTTCGCCGACACCTACCCGAATGCGGAGATCATGCTGATCGGCGTGGAGGAACCCAAATGCCTCATCCACGCCCCCAACGAGAGCGTGGACCCGACAGAAATCGAGCACATGGCCCTCACCGAAGCCCTGTTCCTCGCCACCTACTCCGGCTGACCGTCCGGCTCGGGTGCGGGCGTACCGTCACAGATCGGCGTGGTCCTCGGCCTGGATCACCGTGAAGTCGGTGTCCGGGGGCCGCATCTCCGACAGTCGGCCGAAGTAGATGCCCTGCGCCTCGGGCGCGATGATCCCGTAGTGGATGGGGAAGGCGGCGCGCGGCCCGACGGCGCGCAGGTAGTCGACGGCCTCGCTGATCTTCATCCACGGCGCCACCGCCGGCATGGCGAGCACCCCGACCCGCACCGGCGGCACCCACAGCGAGTCGCCGGGATGGACGAACCGCGCCGGATCGTCGGGTGTGCCCAGCTGGAAGACGGTGTTGTCGATGACCGGGAGTTCGGGGTGGATCACCGCGTGCCGTCCGCCGCCGCCGGTGATCTGCACGCCGCCGACGGTCAGCACCCGGCCCGCGGGCACCTCCTCCCAGGGCTCGCCGCGCAGCCGCGCGGTCTGGGGGTCGCTGAGCAGCCGCGCGCCCGGATTCTGCTCGAGCAGCGCCTCGATCCGGTTCGGATCGATGTGATCGGGATGCTGGTGGGTGATCGCGATCGCGTCGAGCCCGGTGATGCCCTCGAAGCCGTGCGAGAACGTACCCGGATCGAACAGGATCTTGGTGCCGTCGATCTCGACGAGAACGCAGGAATGACCGAAGTGGGCTATGCGCATGTGTTCACCGTAACTCCGTGTGCCCCGGCGGGCCCGCGACCCACCACCCCCATTAGGCTGTTCAGGTAACCCCCACCAGCGTGAGGAGCAGCGCGTGGCACGAGTCGTGGTCGAGGTCATGCCGAAGACCGAGATCCTGGATCCGCAGGGCCAGGCCATCGTCGGTGCACTCGGGCGCCTGGGTTTTCCCGGCGTCTCGGATGTGCGGCAGGGCAAGCGATTCGAACTCGACGTGGACGACAGCGTGGACGACGCGGAGCTCGAGAAGATCGCCGAGGCGCTGCTGGCCAACACCGTGATCGAGGACTGGAAAGTGGTTCGGGTCTCGTGAGCAGCCGCATCGGGGTCATCACCTTTCCGGGCACCCTCGACGACGTCGACGCCGCCCGCGCGGTGCGGTTGGCGGGCGCCGAGGCGGTCAGCCTGTGGCACGCCGACGCCGACCTGAAGGGTGTCGACGCGGTCGTCGTCCCCGGCGGCTTCTCCTACGGCGACTACCTGCGTGCCGGTGCCATCGCCCGCTTCGCCCCGGTGATGGGCAAGGTGGTCGAGGCGGCCGGTAAGGGCATGCCGGTGCTGGGCATCTGCAACGGTTTCCAGGTGCTGTGCGAGGCGGGGCTGCTGCCCGGCGCGCTGACCCGCAACGAGGGCCTGCACTTCGTCTGTCGCGACGAATGGCTGCGGGTGGAGCAGACGAATACGGCCTGGACCTCCCGATACGAGCCGGGCGCGCAGATCCTCGTCCCGGTCAAGAACGCGGAGGGCCGCTACCAGGCCGCGCCGTCGGTGCTCGACGAGCTGGAGGGCGAGGGCCGCGTGGTGTTCCGCTACGCGGGGGAGAACCCGAACGGCTCGCAGCGCAATATCGCCGGTATCGCCTCCGCCGACGGCCGCATCGTCGGCCTGATGCCGCACCCGGAGCACGCCACCGAGCCCCTCACCGGTCCGAGCGACGACGGGCTGGGCATCTTCCTGTCGGTGCTCGACAGCCTGGTCTCGGCCTAGAGCGAATCCCTCGTCATTCCGGCGCGCTCGCGGCCGGAATCAGACCCGGAGAAGTACCTCGAATTCGGCGCCGTTGGCCCGGAAGATCCGGACCGGCTGTTGCAGCTGGTCGCCCTGCAGCCGGAACTCCCCGGCATTGTGCTCGAAGACCGTGCCCGAGCCGACTCGCGTGTGAATGCGCTCCACGTCGTTGGACCCGGCGGCCGCCAGCATCGACCGCAGGGTGTGCAGCGACTGGTAGATACAGGTGGCGAAGCGGCTGAACGACGGCGCGAAACTGCCGTGCAGCCGGTGATAGCGCTCGATTCGCTCGCGGTCGGGTCGCAGGCGCGAATCGGGGATCACGCTGGAGGGCACATAGATATTGGCGTTGGCCCGGAAACCGCCCGCGGCCAACAGATTCTCGTCGGCGGTCGGTCCGGTGCGGAACTGCCGCTCGGCCCGCCCGGCCGCCGCGAAGGCCCGATTGAAGCGCGCCGCGTCGGCCCCGACCAGCAGCACCACGACGCCGTCGGCGAGATCCAGCCGCGGATCGGTCAGTACCTCGTCGTAATCCGCACAGCCCTGGGGGAGGACGTATTCGGCCACGATGGAGTGCGGCCGGTCGAGCATCTGGTGCAGGGCCGGAATCATCATGCGCGACCAGATGTAATCGCTGGCCACCAGCGCCCATCGATGCGCCCCGAACTCCCGGTGCAGCCAGTTCAGCGCGTCCACCGTCTGGGCGCCCGGATTCTCGCCGATCATGAACACCCCGCGCCGGGAACCGAACTGGCCGTCGTCGCCGATGCCGAACAGCGCGGGCACCCGCCCGTCCACGGCCTGCACGACGGCGGCGCGGGCATCGGGCATCGGGATTCCGGTGACGGCACCGACCATGCCGGTGGCGAGGAATGCCGAGACCTCCCGGGCGATCTCGCGCGGCGGGGCACCGCCGTCGACGGTGGTGATACGCACCTCGCGGCCGAGAATGCCGCTGCCGCTGTTGATTTCGAGCTCCGCTAACCCGGCGGCGGCCTCACAGGACGGCCCGATCATCCCGCCCGGTCCACGCAGGGGCACCACGTTCAGGATTTCGAAGGTGTCGTGTTCACCCCCCGGCGTTCTCATATCGCACTCTCCGTCAGCTGCGCTGGTGATGGCGGATACTGCTCGATGCCTGGCTCACCGAGAGTTTACTCACAAATCGCCAGTGGCTCGAGGGGGGATCGCGGGTGTTGCGGAAGGTACCGAACGGTACGTGAATCAGGCGATCCGGCCGAGGATCTGTAGGTCCACACCGTCGGCGCGGGCGATCCGGGCCGACTGAACCGCCTGGTTGCCGCGGAAGCTGCGCTCGCCGGACGGGGTGGTGAGCACCGCGCCGCCGGTCAGTGCGGCGTGCATGCGCGGCACCTCCAGGCCGCCGACCGATTCGGCGACCGCGCGCAGCGTGTGCATGGCCTCGTAGCTGGTATTGCCGAAGAAGGTGAGCTGCGGCGCGAATTCGCCGTGCATGGCTCGGTACCGGTCCAGGCGATCCGGGTCGGGAAAGAAGGAGGAGGATACGTAGAGGTTCTCGTTGGCCGCGGCGCCCGCCGTGAGCAGCACCGTCTCGTCGACCGCGGGGCTCACCCGCACCTGTCTGCCCGCTCTGCCGGTGCGGGCGAACTGTCTGTTGAAACGGGCGGCGTCCGTCCCGACCAGCAGCATGACCACGCCGTCGACCTTGTCCAGGCGCGGATCGGCGAGGAAGGCGCCGAAATCCGTGGTGCCCAGCGGGACGAACTGCTCGAGCACGATCGTCTCGGGGGTACCGAGCGCGGAGCGGATGGCCGCGGCCGTCACCCGCGGCCAGATGTAGTCGTTGCCGATGATCGCCCACCGCCGCACGTCGAGCTCGCGGCGGAGCCAGCCCATGGCGGCCAGGATGTGGCCCTCCGGATCCTCGCCGATCATCAGCACGCCCGGCATCTCGTCCGGCAGGCCCTCGTGCGTCGTCGCATAGAGATAGGGGACGCGCCCACCGGCGGCGCGCGCCACGGCGCGCCGAACCGCAGAAATATGCCAACCCGTGATCGCATGCACCATATCGGTGGCCAGCAGCGCCGACACCTCCTGCGCCACCTCGTGCGGCGACCGGCCGCCGTCGATGGTGGTGACCCGCACCTCACGCCCGAGAATTCCTGCGCCGCTGTTGATCTCGTCGACGGCCAGCGAAATTGCAGCATCACACGAGGGGGCCACAATTCCTCCGGACCCCTGCAGCGGGACGATGTTGAGAACCTCGATCACATCATCCGGACTCTCGCGCAACGCGAACATTCGGTACCCTTCTTCTCGTCCGAGCGAAAATGAATGGGCGGGAAAATATGTCGACCATTGTAAGCGGATTTTCCACGCTGCATGGGGCGCTGCGTGCTGCCGAACGCAGTTGGTTACGTCACCTGGACGCCGCATTGTGTGCCAGGCAACTTTCGGCCGATCAATGGGCGATGTTGTCGAAATTGTCCGACCAGGTGGGCGTCACGATGAGCGAGCTGGCCGCCCGCTCGCAGTTGCCGCCCTCCTCGGCCACCCGGCATGCCGATGCGCTCGCCGAGCGCGGCCTGATCTTCCGGATCGCCGCCGAGGACGATCGCCGGCGCATCCTGATCGGGCTGACCAAGCGCGGTTCGGAGCTGGTCGAGTCCGTGCGGTCCGAGGAACTGCGGGCCGAGGAGGAGCTACGCAAGCGGATCGGCGCCCGCAGCCACGCCGACCTGCTGCGGCTGCTGGAACTCGTCACCGAGGTTCCGGTCGCCGACTGAATCCTGTCGACCGACAGGGTTTGCTCTCGGCTCGCCGCGCGGCTTGCGCGAATCTGGTTTATGTTTCCGAATGGAAGAAACCGATTCGATTGCGAGGAGCGGATATGAGCCTTGAAACGGTTGCATCGAATCCGGACACGGTTTCCGTTGCCGTTGTCAATCATCCTATGACTCGCCTGCACTCGCGGGCCGAAGTGCTCGCCAACTGCTATCGGATCGGACACCTCGTAGACGGCCTGAAAACCGGCCATCCGGAGCTGGACCTGATTGTCATGCCGGAATATTCGACAACCGGTGTGATGTACGACGAGACCGAGTTGTACTCGACCGCGATGGTGATTCCCGGGGAGGAAACCGAAGTATTCGCCGCCGCCTGTCGCCGCAACCGGGTGTGGGGGGCGTTCGCCCTGGGCGGCGAGCGACACGAAGGGCATCCGCTCAGGCCCCCGTACAACACCGCGGTGCTGATCAACGACGACGGCGAGATCGTGCAGCGCTACCGCAAGATCGCGCCCGCGGCCGCGGGCGAGCTGTCCTGGCCGGGCGAGGCCACATACGTGAGCGCCGGCCCGAAGGGCCTGCAGATCTCCCTCCTGCTCGGCGAGGACGGCAATTTTCCCGAACTGTGGCGCGACTGCGCGATGCGCGGGGCGGAACTCGTGGTGCGGTGCATGGCGCTGCGCAGCTGCGACGCCGAACAGCAGATCGGCATGGCCAAGACGATGGCCTGGGCCAACAACGTCTACGTGGCCGCGGCCGGTGCCACCGGTTTCGACGGCCTGCACGCCTACTCCGGCCGCTCGGCGCTGGTCGGCTGGGACGGGCGGCTGCTCGGCGAATGCGGCGCCGAACAGGGTGGGCTGTCCTTCGCGCACCTGTCGATCGGCACGCTGCGTGACGCGCGGCGCTACGAGCGCGCCCGCAATCCGCTGTACAACCTGCTGCATCGGGGCGAGGCCGGACTGGGCAAGGTGGGGGTCGGGGTGCGCGGGCTGGCCGAGTGCCCGCTGGACTTCTACCGCACCTGGGTGACCGATGCGATCAAAGCGCAGGAGAAGGTGCACGAGATCAGCGATGTCTAGGATCGCTGCTATGTCCGTCTCGACCACCGCGACGGCGTCCGGGTTGTGCGCCTTCGTCGACGCCTCGCCGTCTCCCTTCCACGTCGTCCACACCGTCGCCACCGAACTGGCGGCCCAGGGCTTCACCGAGCTGCCCGAATCGCGGCCGTGGACCGCCGGGGACGCGGGCCGGTATTTCGTGGTGCGCGGCGGCTCCCTGGTGGCGTGGGCCGGATCCGCCGACGATTCCGCCGCCCATCCCTTCCGGGTGGTCGGCGCGCATACCGACAGCCCGAATCTGCGGGTCAAACAGCATCCGGATCTGGCGGCCGCGGGATGGCAGCTGGTCGGGCTGGAGCCCTACGGCGGCGCCTGGCTGAACTCCTGGCTGGATCGCGAGCTGGGCATCTCCGGGCGGCTCACCGTGCGGGACGGAAATACCGTGGTGGAACGGCTCGTTCGCATCGACGAGCCGCTGCTGCGGGTGCCGCAGCTGGCCATCCACCTGTCCGAGGACCGGCGCGGAGTGACGCTGGATCCGCAGCGCCATGTCAACGCGGTCTGGGGTGTGGGCGGCGAGCCCCGGTCGTTCCTGGACTATGTGGCCGAGCAGGCCGGCGCCGATCCCGGCGCGGTGCTCGGCTGGGAGCTGATGACCCACGACCTGTCGCCGAGCCGGTTGGTCGGGCGGGACCGCGATCTGGTGAGCGCGCCCCGGCTGGACAACCAGGGCACCTGCTACGCGGGCCTGCACGCGTTCCTGGCCGCCGCGGACCGGCCGGGGCTGGCCGCGCCGGTGCTGGCGATGTTCGATCACGAGGAGGTCGGCAGTCAGTCCGAGCGCGGCGCGCAGTCCGATCTGCTCCCGGCGGTGCTGGAGCGGATCGTGCTGGCCCGGGGCGGCGGGCGTTCGGAATACCTTGCGGCGCTTGCCGGTTCGGTCTGCGCCTCGGGCGATATGGCGCATGCCACGCACCCCAACTACCCGGAGCGGCACGAGCCCGCGCACCGCATCGCGATCAACGGCGGTCCGGTGCTGAAGGTGAACCAGAATCTGCGCTACGCCACCGATGCGGTCGGCGCCGGGGCGTTCGCGCTGGCCTGCGCGCAGGCGGGGGTGCCGCTGCAGCGCTACGTACACCGCGCCGACCTGCCCTGCGGGTCCACCATCGGCCCGATGACCGCGGCCCGCACGGGCATGCCCACCGTCGACGTGGGCGCACCGCAACTGGCGATGCATTCGGCGCGGGAACTGATGGGCGCGGCCGACGTGCGCTCCTACTCCGCCGCTTTGGAGACATTCCTGACACCGACGGAATGACCCGCCTGCTCGCACCTACGGAATGGCGCGCCCTTCGCTTTCCGCGGAATGACCCGCCCCTTCACTTTCCCGGCACGCTTCCCCCTCGTTTTCCCGGCACGCTTTCGGCCGGGATGTCCACGCGCCCAGGGCCAATACCGCGAACGTCACCAGCGCGTAGCTGCTGCCGATCACCTGTTGCCATAGCGACCAGCCCGCCTCCTGGTCGTTCTGGTGCGGCAGCAGCCAGAACGGTCCGATGAAGAACATCACGGTGATCACGGCCAGGGCGCCGGTAACCAGGTTGCGGCGGAGGCGATTCGGTTGCGCGGACAGCGGGTTGGCGGCGGCGACGGTCAGCATCGCCGGAGCCACCCACACCCAGTGGTGCGACCACGAGATCGGCGAGATCAGCAGCACCGCAGCGGCATTGACCAGCAGCGCGGCCACGTCGGCACCGGCGTCGAGCAGCCGTTTCATCCACAGCGCCGCCAGCCCGAGGGCGACGGCCGACAGCGCGATCCAGATCAGCGTGCCCACGTCCTCGGAGAACCCGAGCCGGAAGGCGAAGCCCTTCAGCGACTGGTTACCCGCGTAGGCGGCCGGTCCGATCCGATCGGTGTCCCACAGCGTTTCGAACCAGTATTCGGCCGAATCCCCAGGGAACAGCAGGAATCCGAGCGCGATCGCGCCGAACGCGGACAGCACCAGCGTGATCGACGTGCGCCAGTCCTTGCGCAGCAGGAAGTACAGCAGGTATGCCGCCGGAATCAGCTTGATCGACACCGCGATTCCGATCAGCATGCCGCGGGGCCAGCGCGGCTTGCGCACCAGCACGTCGAGCGCGATCGCGGCCATCAGCACCAGGTTGATCTGCCCGAAGTTGTAGGTCTGGCGCACGGGTTCGGTCACACCGAGCACAGCGACCGCGCCGATGATCAGCGCCACCCGGGTCGGCAGGTCCAGCGACGGCCGCATCCGGTCCAGCACCAGCCACAGCGTGATGCCCAGGCTCGCAATGGAGATGGCCAGCACCAGTCCCTGCGCGGCCCCCAGCGGCAGCAGAGCCAGGGGCGTGAAGAACAGCGCGGCCAGCGGGGGATAGGTGAACGGCAGGCCGATGCCGCCCGACTTCGGCATCGGGCCGTAGAGGTCGCCGCCGTCGAGCCAGACCCGGGCGCCGTTGCGGTACACCTCGAGATCGATGTAGCCGTGCCATAGCTTGAACACCAAGGATGCGATCGCCGAGACGGCGAACAGGCCAATTGCGATCGACAACAGGCGTAGCTGGCGGGTTGTCAGACCGGTAATGGACGACGCCACGGAGGTGGCCACGGGCGCTTCGTCCGGATCCGCGACCCTGGATCGATCTGTCACTCGAGCAGCGTATCCAATAGCAGTACGCCTGCCTGGTCGGGTGGGGTTTGCCACACACTAGACTGGGCTCGTCTCCCCACCCGCTCGAGCGTTGCGCCACATCCGGTGAGCCTGCCGGTTGCCCGTCGTATGCCCGGCCGAAAGGACCCCGGTACCCACAGTGACTGTCCACGTCGACACCGTCAGCGCCGCCGCAGCCACCCCGGATACCCCGCAGCCCTATAAGGAATTGGGCCTGAAGGACGACGAATACGCCCGCATCAGGGAGATTCTCGGCCGTCGCCCCACCGACGCCGAACTGGCGATGTACTCGGTGATGTGGAGCGAGCACTGCTCCTACAAGTCCTCGAAGGTGCACCTGCGCTACTTCGGCCAGACCACCACCGACGAGATGCGCGCGTCCATGCTGGCCGGTATCGGCGAGAACGCCGGCGTGGTCGACATCGGCGACGGCTGGGCGGTCACCTTCAAGGTGGAGAGCCACAATCACCCCTCCTACGTGGAGCCCTACCAGGGCGCCGCGACGGGCGTCGGCGGCATCGTGCGCGACATCATGGCGATGGGTGCGCGGCCGATCGCGGTGATGGACCAGCTGCGGTTCGGCGCGGCCGATCATCCCGACACCCGGCGCGTGGTCGACGGTGTGGTGCGCGGCGTCGGCGGCTACGGCAATTCGCTGGGTCTGCCGAATGTGGGCGGCGAGACCGTCTTCGACCCGTCCTATCAGGGCAATCCGCTGGTGAATGCGCTGTGCGCGGGCGTGATGCGGGTGGAGGATCTGCATCTGGCCTTCGCCTCCGGGCAGGGCAACAAGATCATCCTGTTCGGTGCGCGCACCGGGCTCGACGGCATCGGCGGCGTCTCCGTGCTGGCCTCGGACACCTTCTCCGGCGACGAATCCGGTACCGGCCGGAAGAAGCTGCCGAGCGTGCAGGTGGGCGACCCGTTCGCGGAGAAGGTGCTCATCGAGTGCTGTCTCGAGCTCTACCACGCCGGACTGGTGGTCGGTATCCAGGACCTCGGCGGCGCCGGATTGTCGTGCGCCACCTCCGAACTGGCCGCGGCCGGTGACGGCGGCATGCACGTGAAGCTGGACCGGGTGCCGCTGCGGGCGGCGAATATGACTCCCGCGGAGATTCTTTCGAGCGAGTCGCAGGAGCGCATGTGCGCGGTCGTGACCCCCGACAATGTCGACGCGTTCATGGCGGTCTGCAAGAAGTGGGACGTGCTGGCCACGGTGATCGGCGAGGTCACCGACGGCGACCGGCTGCAGGTCACCTGGCACGGCGAGACCGTGGTGGACGTGCCGCCGCGCACCGTCGCCCACGAGGGGCCGGTCTACGAGCGGCCGGTGCAGCGTCCCGCCGACCAGGACGCGCTGATCGCCGACGTCCCGGATGCGCTGGCGCGCCCCAAGACCGGCGACGAACTGCGGGCGACGCTGCTGACGCTGCTCGCCAGCCCGCAGCTGTGCAGCCGCCGCTGGATCGTCGAGCAGTACGACCGCTACGTGCGCGGCAACACCGTGCTGGCCGAGCACGCCGACGCGGGTGTGATCCGCATCGATGAGGAGTCCGGCCGCGGCATCGCGCTGGCCACCGACGCCTCCGGCCGCTACACCAAGCTCGACCCCTACACCGGTGCGCAGCTGGCGCTGGCCGAGGCCTTCCGCAACGTCGCCGCCACCGGCGCCACCCCGAAGGCCGTGACGAACTGCCTCAACTTCGGCTCCCCGGAGGATCCGGGCGTGATGTGGCAGTTCCAGCAGGCCGTGCGCGGGCTCGCGGACGGCTGTGCGGCCCTGGGCATTCCGGTCACCGGCGGCAACGTCAGCTTCTACAACCAGACCGGGCAGACCGCGATCCTGCCCACCCCGGTGGTGGGTGTGCTGGGCGTCATCGACGATGTGCACCGGCGCATCCCGACCGGCCTGGGCACCGAGCCCGGCGAGACGCTGATCCTGCTCGGCGACACGCGTGACGAATTCGGCGGCTCCATCTGGGCGCAGGTCGAACACGACCACCTGGGTGGTGTGCCGCCGCGGGTCGACCTCGCTCGCGAACAGTTGCTGGCCGAGGTGCTCACCGCGGGTTCGCGCGACGGAATGATCAGCGCCGCCCACGATCTCAGCGAGGGCGGGCTGATTCAGGCGGTCGTCGAGGCGGCGCTGGCCGGCGAGACCGGCTGCCGCATCCTGCTTCCGGAGGACGCCGACCCGTTCGTGATGCTGTTCTCCGAATCGGCGGGCCGCGTGCTGGTGGCGGTCCCGCGCTCGGAGGAGACGCGGTTCACCAAGATGTGCACCGCACGGCAGCTGCCGTGGGTGCGCATCGGCGTGGTCGACCAGGGTTCGGATTCCGTTGAGGTGCAGGGTCAGTTCACGGTGCCGATGGCCGAGCTGCGGGAGACCTTCGAGGCGACGCTCCCCACGCTGTTCGGGCATGTGAACTGAAACGAGCGGGGTGGGCCGGTGATCCTCAGCCCATCACCTTGAACGGATCGTGTTCGGCCATCAGCTTTTCCATCCGCGCCTCGTCGATGCGGTGGGTGACCCTGGTCGACTCGAACTGGTCCCGGACCACCTTGGCCAGGCTGAAGCTGCTGCTGACCAGGAACAGCACGGCCATCAGGAGGAAGCCGCGCTGCCAGATGTCCAGGGGCAGGTAGAGGATCCCCGCACAGGCCGCGAAGAAGCTGATGCCGAAGGCGATCGCGGCCTGCGCGAGAAAAGCCGGAGTGCTCTTCTGCGGTGCGTTGGCATTGCTCATGGGTATAGAGTGCGGCGTGCGGCGCCCGCGATCGCCGGTAGAACTACTCGAGCGACACGGGTAATTCCCGCGCCGCAGGTCATTATGCTCACGCGACCAGATCCCCGATTTCGGAGCGGCTGCCGCCATACTTGACGGGTGCTCGATACCGCCGAGACTCTCACAACGCTGCGCACGCGCGGCGTTGTTGCTGTCCGGCAGGGTAAGCATCTGCTGCGCCGCCTAGAGGACGACGTCATCGACCTGAACTACGTCGGCCTGGTGGTGGCCACGGTGTTCTTCGGGTGGTCGGTGACGCCCTCGCTGCTGCCGCGCGACTGGCTGTTCCAGGGTCTCATCAGCGGCCTCAACGCCGCGATCGGATACGGCGTCGGCTGCGTGCTCGAGTGGTTGTTCCGCAAGTGGATTCGGCCCAAGCTGCCGGTGCGGAGCCCGTCGCTGGGCGTGCAGTACGCGGTGAAGTTCGCCGTGCTGACCGCGTGCGTGCTGATCGCGATCTGGATGCTGGTGCTGTCGGCGGACTGGCAGCGGCAGATCTCGGCGCTGATGGATATGGAGGGCACCACCCGCGCGGCGTACCTGCGCACGGGCGCGCTGAGCCTGGCGGTCGGGGTCATCGCGGTGGCGGTGTATCGCACGCTGCGCGAGATCGTGCGGTTCTTCGCGCGGCTGCTGAGCCGGTGGGTGCGGGTGCCGCCGCGGTTCGCCCCGACCGTCGGCGTGATCGTGCTGACCGTGCTGGCGGTGACGCTGTTCAACGGCGTCGCCACCCGGGCGTTCTTCGCGGTCGCCAACTCGGCCTTCAGCGTGCGCAACGACAAGATGTCGGACTATGCGGTGCAGCCGCAGCTGCCGGAACGGTCGGGCAGCCCGGCCTCGCTGGCGAAATGGGAGACGCTGGGTTCGGAGGGCCGCTGGTTCGTCTCGCACGGACCGGACGCCTTCCGCATCGGTGCGGTGACGAAAGCGCCCGCGCGCGAACCGATTCGGGTCTACGTCGGCCTGGATTCGGCGAAAGCCGGTGTGACGCAGGAGCAGCTGGCGGTCGACGAGCTGGAGCGCACGGGCGCGTTCGATCGCAAGGTGCTGGTGGTCGTCACCACGACCGGCACCGGCTGGGTGAACTCCGAGACGGCCGAGGCGATCGAGTACCTGTATCACGGCGACACCGCGATCGCCGCCTCGCAGTATTCGTACCTGCCGAGCGTGCTGTCGTTCCTGGCCGACCGCCAGAAGGTGGCGGTGGCCGGCAAGAAGATGTTCGACGCGATCTACGCGGCCTGGTCGAAGCGTCCGCCGGAGTCGCGGCCGAAGCTGCTGGTGTACGGGGAGAGCCTGGGTTCGCAGGGGTCGGAGGCGGCGTTCGACGGGCTGGCGGACCTGCGCGCGAAGGTGGACGGGGCGTTGTGGGTGGGCCCGCCGAACTCGAATCGCCTGTGGAGCCAGTTCACCGAGCGCCGCGACCCGGGTACCCGTGCGGTGGACCCGGTGTACGCCGACGGGCTGGTGGTGCGATTCGCCACGGCCGCACCCGATCTGAGCAAGCCGTCGCCGGACTGGCGCCGGCCGCGCATCGCCTACCTGCAGCACCCCTCCGATCCGATCGTGTGGTGGTCCACGGATCTGATCTTCTCGCAACCGGATTGGCTGTCGGAGCCGCGCGGGGCGGACGTGTCCTCGCAGATGCGATGGTGGCCGTTCGTCACCTTCTGGCAGGTCGCGGTCGACCTGACCAACGCCCAGGGCGTCAGCGACGGGCACGGTCACAACTACGGCAATATGGTGCTGGACGGCTGGGTCGCGGTGCTGCCGCCGCCGGACTGGACGCCGGAGGAGCTGGACCGCATCCGCACCCAGCTGGACCTGTCCGAGGAATTCGAACGCGCGGTGAAATGAGTGCAGGTGGTGATGTGACGGTAATTCCTTCCACCGCACGCGATCCGGTGGCTGCGGCCACGGTTTCGGTTGCTGCCGTGAGTGTTCCGCTGGCCTGGAGCAACGTGGTGCTGCCCCGCCTCGGCGTGGGACTGCGCGGCCGCACCGTCGCGAATGTCGCCTTCGCGGCGGCCTACGCCACCGCTTTCGGTGCGCGCCCGAACTGGTGCTCGCGCCGCGGATTGCGTTGGGGCGCGGCCGCCGCGGCGACGATCACATCGGGTTATGCCGCGGCCCTGGCGATTCCGCCGCTGCGCCGCCGCCTCGCCGAATTCGCCGACCGCGCACCGGAGGTCCCGCTCGCCGAATGGGCCGCGATCCACATCCCCCTGGGCACCGTCTACAGCGAGGAACTCGTCTTCCGCGCCACTCTCGACCCGCTGCTCGGCACCACCCTCGGGCCAGCCGGAAAATGGCTGAGCGCAGCAACTTTCGGCCTCTGGCACGTCCACCCCGCCCGAGCCGCGGGCGACAACGTCCCCGCATCGGTAGCCGCAACCGCAACCGGCGGCCTACTCCTGTCATGGCTCCGCCGCCACACCGACAGCGCCACCGCCCCCGCCCTACTCCACCTGGCCCTCAACGCAGGCGGCGCCGTAGCCCCACACCTGGCCCGTGCATGTCGACCGACCAGCGGGTCGCCTGCGGGATGATGCGGTGCACCGACACGAATCAGCTCGAGATCTGGACCGACCGCGCCTTCGATGGCTGAGTAAGCTCGGTTTGTGGCACGACAGGCGGCGATAGACCCGGAGGAACTGCGCAAATCGCTGGTGGCGCTGGGCGACTGGCTGCGCGACGACTCGTTGCCCGCACCCGCGCGGAGCGAACTCGCGGCGGCGGTCAAGGGGAGTGCGCGGACCCTTGCCGCCGCCGCACCCGGGCATTCGGTGGAGGTGCGGGTGCCGCCGTTCGTGGCGGTGCAGTGCATCGAGGGGCCGCGGCATACGCGGGGGACGCCGCCGAATGTGGTGGAGACCGATGCGCGCACCTGGCTGTTGCTGGCCACCGGGCTGTTGAACTTCGACGACGCCGTGGAGTCGGGGGCGCTCAGCGTCTCGGGCCTGCGGGCCGGGGAGCTGGCGCGCTGGTTACCGCTGGTGCCGCTGTAGGTTCCCGGCGTTATGCCGACACCTGGTTCACCGGCTTGCGCTCCAAACCCTTGCGGTCGTAGAAGCGGGTGATCACCAGGCCGAGTACTACGCCGATGGCCAGGCCCAGCACCGCCATCCAGACACCGCGCGTCATCCCGGCGGCGCCGTTGCCGTTGAAGTACAGCAGCGAGCGGACGCCCAGGAACACCTGGTGCATCGGTTCGAATTCGGCCAGCCAGGCGAAATACTTCGGCGTCGCCTCGATCGGCACGGTGCCGCCGGAGGAGGGCAGGCCGAGGATGACGAAGATGATCAGGTTGACGATCAGACCCGACGTGCCGATGGCCGCCAGCACCGAGGTGCAGGTGAAACCCACGGCGATCATGACGAAGGCGCCGTAGAGGTACAGCGCCAGCGGCTTGTCGATCGGCATGCCCAGCGCCTTGCCGATGCCCAGCAGCGCCGCGGAGACGATCACCGCCATCGCCGCCACGGCCGACCATTTGATCAGCAGCGTCGTCGTGCGGGAGATCGAGGCGCGCGGATAGTGCAGGTACCACGGGCCCCATTCGGTCGGCAGGAAGCCCAGGGACGCATCGATCAACTGGTGGATGATCATGGCGCCGACCATCCCGACCAGCAGGAGCAGCAGGCTGTAGAAGAAGGCGGTGAGGCCCTCGCCCGAGCCGCCCGGCAGCGGCCGGAACTGTTCGACCACGATGTTCAGCGGACGTTCCAGCGTGATCCGGGCGGCGCCGGACAGCTCCGGCGCGGGCGGCCCGCCGGGCGGCGGCTGCAGCTGGGCCTGGACCTGTTCGGTCAGCTGCTTGCCGACCTGCGCCTGCACCTGGGTCAGCGCCTCCTCGCCGAACCGCTCCAGAATGGCGGTCGCGAAGGCGCCGGTCCGGGGGTTGGTCTGCAGCGTGATGACCGGTTGCTCGATATCCCCGGGCACGATGCTGCCGACGCCGAGGATGCCGAGCCGCTTGGAGAAGTCGCTGGGGATGTAGATGGTGCCGTACACCTGCGCCGACTGCATCGCGAGCTGGGCCTCGCTCGGCCCCAGCACCTGCAGATCGATCTTGTCGGCCGGGACCGCCTGCTGCAGTCCCTGGGCGACCTCGTCGCCGAAGTTGACCACCTTCTCCTGGCCCGGCGCGCCGAGCTTGTCACCGACGTCCTGATTGACCAGCGCCACCGGAAAGTTGTGCAGATTCTCTTCCGGATCGACGACGTAGTCGAGATACATGACGCCCAGCAGCGAGGCCAGCAGGGTCATCACGATCACCGGGAATGCCCACCTGAGCGGGGTCAGGTGTCGCCGGGGAGGACTCACTTCCGAACCGTCGGTCGTCGCCACGGTCGAACGGTAGCAGCAACCGGCCCGCCAACCGGGTGATCCCGCGCGAGGTTTCGCCGGAATGACCCGTAGACTGATCAGTGCCCCCCGCCCGCCGAACAGGGAGCAAACGGTGACCCTACATACGCCCTCCGCGGACCAGCCCGAGAACGAGCCGCGCGAGGAGTGCGGCGTCTTCGGAGTCTGGGCCCCGGGCGAGGATGTATCCAAGCTCACTTACTACGGGCTGTATGCCTTGCAGCACCGCGGCCAGGAGGCCGCGGGCATCGCCGTCGCCGACGGCTCGCAGGTGCTGGTGTTCAAGGACCTCGGCCTGGTCAGTCAGGTATTCGATGAGCAGACCCTGGCCGCCATGCCCGGCCACGTCGCCATCGGCCACTGCCGCTACTCCACCACCGGCTCGGTCACCTGGGAAAATGCCCAGCCGATCTTCCGCACCAATGCCGTCGGCACCGGACTTGCCCTGGGGCACAACGGAAATCTGGTCAACACCGCCGAACTCGCAACCCGGGTGCGCGAACTCGGACTGGTCGGCGGCCGACTATCCGACGGCTCGATGTCGGCCACCTCCGACTCCGACGTGATGACCGCGCTGCTGGCGCACACCGCCGCCGACAAGAGCATCGAGCAGGCGGCCATGGAGCTGCTGCCGACGCTGCGCGGCGCCTTCTGCCTGACCTTCATGGACGAGCACACGCTCTACGCCGCGCGCGACCCGCACGGGGTGCGCCCGCTGTGCCTGGGCCGCCTCGACCGCGGCTGGGTGGTTGCCAGCGAGACCGCGGCGCTCGACATCGTGGGCGCCTCGTTCGTGCGCGATATCGAACCGGGCGAACTCCTGGCGATCGATGCCGACGGCGTCCGCTCGCTGCGCTTCGCCAATCCAGAGCCCAAGGGCTGTGTCTTCGAATACGTCTATCTGGCCAGGCCCGACAGCACCATCGCGGGCCGCTCGGTGCACGGCACCCGCGTGGAGATCGGCCGCCGCCTCGCCAAGGAGCATCCGGTCGACGCCGATCTGGTGATCCCGGTGCCGGAGTCGGGTACCCCCGCCGCGGTCGGGTACGCGCAGGGTTCGGACATCCCCTACGGCCAGGGCCTGATGAAGAACGCCTATGTGGGGCGCACCTTCATACAGCCCAGCCAGACCATCCGCCAACTCGGCATCCGGCTCAAGCTCAATCCGCTGCGCGAGGTGATCCGCGGCAAGCGGCTGATCGTGGTCGACGATTCGATCGTGCGCGGCAACACCCAGCGCGCGCTGATCCGGATGCTGCGGGAGGCGGGCGCGCTGGAGATCCACGTCCGCATCGCCTCGCCGCCGGTGAAGTGGCCCTGCTTCTACGGCATCGACTTCGCCTCGCGGGCGGAGCTGATCGCGAACGGCGCGGGCCCCGACGACACCGAATCGGTGGACGAGATGGTGGAGAACGTCCGGCGTTCCATCGGTGCCGATTCGCTCGGCTACATCTCGCTGGAGGGCATGATCGCGGCGACCGAGCAGCCCCGGTCCCGGCTGTGCAGCGCCTGCTTCGACGGCAACTACCCGATTCCGCTGCCCACCGAGGCGGCGATCGGCAAGAATGTGCTGGAGGGCATCCTCGGCGGCAAGCGGGAGTCGGAACTGTTGGGCGACAACGCGAATGCGAGCGCGCTCAGCCGGCCCTGACGGTTCGGTCGCCGATCCTGCCTGCAACATAGTTGCGCGCTGTCCCGGCAGGCGGTAGGCCACGGGATTGCGCAGCTTGCAATAGTTCCGGTGCGGATGCCCCTGCGCCGACGCTTTTTGGACTTGCGACCATTAATTGTTGCGAAACGCAACATATTTGCAACGGCCCGGCGGTACTGTCCCCGCCATACCGAAGTTCACCGCGTACGCGCCCGGCCTGTGATCCAGGCCCCGGGCGCGCCCGCGTTGCGAGATGAGGACAGTTCATGCGGTTTTCGGCTTCAGCGGTGTCGGCGGCTCGGAGGAGCCGCGGCCCCGGCGGCAGGGTGAAAAGTGTTGCGGCAGTGGGGATGGCGGGCCTAGCGCTACTCGCGGTGGCGGGGTGCGGGTCTGGGCGAACCGGGGGCGGCGGCGACGGCGGCGGATTGGTGATCGGCACCACCGACAAGATTTTCTCCCTGGACCCGGTGGCGGCCTACGACCAGGGCTCCTATGTTCCGGAGACGCAGATCTTCCAGCACGTCATGAACTTCGCGCCCGGCCAGACCAAGCCGGAGCCCGATGCCGCGGAGAAGTGCGACTTCACCCAGCCCACCGTGTACACCTGCACGCTGAAGAAGGGGCTGAAGTTCGCCAACGGAAATCCGTTGACCGCCAAGAGCGTCAAGTTCTCCTTCGATCGAATGGTCAAGATCAACGATCCGAACGGGCCCGCCGCGCTGCTGACTCACCTGGACCGCACCGAGGTGGTCGACGACTACACGGTGACGTTCACCCTGAAGAACGCCAACGACCAGACCTTCCCGTCGATCCTGGCGACGCAGGCCGGTCCGATCGTCGACGAGACGGTGTTCTCGCCCGACAAGCTCGTGGACGACGATTCGGTCGTCAAGGCCAAGGGCTACTCCGGGCCCTACACGATCACCAGCTACGACAAGAACAAACTCGTCGAGTACCAGGCGAATCCGGACTACAACGGCATCCTCGGCAAGCCGAAGACCAGTTCGGTGTCGACGAAGTACTACGCCAGCAGCGAGAACCTGAAGCTCGACATCCAGAACGGCAATATCGACGTCGCCTACCGCAGCCTGAGCCCCACCGATATGGAGTCGCTGCGCGGCAGCGACAAGGTGGCGGTGCACGAGGGGCTCGGCGGCGAGCTGCGCTACATCGTGTTCAACATGAACACCATGCCCGGCGGCACCCCCGAGCAGAAGCTCGCGATCCGCAAGGCCATGGCCTCCAGCGTCGACCGCGACGCGCTGTCGAAAGATGTGTACAAGGGCACCTTCACGCCCGCGTATTCGCCTATCCCGCAGGGTTTCACCGGCGCGACCGAGCCGTTCAAGGACATCTACGGCGCCAAGCCGAACAAGGAGCAGGCGGCGAAGTTCCTCGCCGACGCGGGCGTCGCGGCGCCGGTCGAGATCAACCTCCAGTACAACCCGGACCACTACGGCGGCTCCAGTTCCGAGGAGTACGCGGCCATCAAGAGCCAGCTGGATGCCACCGGCCTGTTCAAGATCAACCTGCAGTCCACCGAGTGGGTGACCTACCAGCACGAGCGGGCGCGCGACGGCTACCCGGTGTACCAGCTGGGCTGGTTCCCGGACTATCCGGATCCGGACGACTACCTGACCCCGTTCTTCGCGCCGAACAACTTCCTGCAGAACCACTTCGAGGATCCGGCCATCACCGCACAGCTGACCGCGGAGGTGACCGAGCCCGACGAGGCCAAGCGGGTGAAGATCCTCGAGCAGGTGCAGCGCGACCTGGCGCAGAAGCACATCTCGACGCTGCCGCTGCTGTCCGGTAAGCAGATCGCGATCACCACCAAGGGCGTCCAGGGCACGGAGACGACGCTCGATCCGTCCACCAAGTTCCGCTACAGCGTGCTGAGCAAGTGACAGCCGTGGTGACCGAGCAGGAGCCGCCCGCCCCGGCTCCTGCTCCCCGGAATGCACCGGGCCGCAGCCGATCTCGCTACGGCGTACTGCTGCGCTACCTGGCCGTCCGGCTGTTGCTGATCGTGCCGACGGCATGGATTCTGGTGACGGTCGTATTCTTCCTGATGCGGGTCGTGGGCGATCCGATCAGCGCCGCGCTGGGCGGGCGGCTACCACCGGACCAGATCGAGGCCCGCAAGGAGGCCGCCGGGCTCAATCGGCCTGTGCTGAGCCAGTATTGGGACTACCTCACCGGGCTGGTGCGCGGTGATTTCGGCCGTTCCACCGACAATCGGGCCATCAGCGATATCGTCGCCAGCTACGGCGCGGCGACGCTGGAGCTGGTGTTCTGGGCGCTGCTGGTGGCCTTCCTGGTCGGAGTTCCCCTGGGGCGCTACGCGGCCCGCCGCCGCGACAAGGCCTCCGATGTCGGGCTGCGGCTGTTCGGCATCCTGGTCTACGCGGCCCCGGTGTTCTTCGTCGGCCTGCTGTTGAAGCTGATCTTCGCCGTGCAGCTGGGCTGGCTGCCGGTGGCGGGTCGAGCCAGCACCAATGTCGAACTGGCGCTGCAGCATGTCTCGCCGAAGACGAATATCCTCACCATCGACGCAATCCTGTACGGCGACATGGGCTATCTGGCCGACGTGCTGGAACACGCCATCCTGCCCGCGATCGCGCTGGGCCTGCTCACCGCGGGAATCTTCCTCCGGTTGGTGCGGATCAACCTGATCCAGACCCTGCACAGCGATTTCGTCGACGCGGCACGGGCGCGCGGGCTGACCGAACGGGTGGTGGTCGGCCGACATGCCTTCCGCAACGCCATGATTCCGATCGTCACGGTGATGGGCATGCAGATCGCCATGATGCTGGGCGGGGCCGTGCTCACCGAGATCACCTTCGAGTGGAAGGGCCTGGGCTACCAGCTCGCGAGTTATCTGCAGGCCCGCGATTTCGTTGCGGTGCAAGGGATCGTGGCCTTCCTGGCGCTGGTGGTGGCGGTGATGAGCTTCCTCGTCGACGTCGTCGTGGCGCTGATCGATCCGAGGGTGAGGTTCTAGATGACTGCACCTGAACTGCTGGCGGACCCGGTCGTGGTGCCGCCCGGGCCGCGCCGGGGCATCCCCGGCCTGCGGTTGTTCTCGATGACGTCGGGGCTGCAGCGGGTGACGCTGATCTTCGGTCTCGCGCTCATCGCGATGTTCGTGATCGTGGCGCTGTTCGCACCCCTGATCGCACCCTACGGATTCGCCCAGATCTCCTCGGACGGTGTCGATTTCGTGCGACAGCAGGCCCCGTCGGCGGAGCATTGGTTCGGCACCTCGGTGCGCGGGGAGGACGTGTTCTCCCGCGTACTGTTCGGCGCGCGCACCGCGCTGTGGGTCATCGCGGTGTCGCTGGTGCTGTCGCTGTTCGTCGGCGTCCCCTTGGGTTTGGTGTCCGGGTACGTCGGGCGCTGGGTCGACCGGGTGCTGACGCTGTTCATGGACGCCATGTACGCGTTTCCGACGCTGCTGCTGGCGATCGTGGTGTCGATCGTGGTGGCCGGGGGCAATTCGTCGAGCTTCGGCGGCGTGCTGTCGGCCGCGGTGGCGATCACGGTGATCTTCGTGCCGCAGTACTTCCGGGTGGTGCGCAACGCGACGCTCGCGGTGAAGACCGAACCCTACGTCGACGCCGCCCGGGTGACCGGGGCGCCGGTCGGGCGCATTCTGTTCCGGCACATCTTCCCCAACGTCACCCAGTCGCTGCCGGTGATCATCACGCTCAACGGTTCCGAGGCCATCCTCACCCTGGCCGCCCTGGGCTTCCTGGGTTACGGCATCGAGCCCACCCAGGCCGCCGAATGGGGCTACGACCTCAACAAGGCGCTGGCCGACGTGTCCAACGGAATCTGGTGGACCGGCGTATTCCCCGGTGTCGCAATCGTTCTGGTGGTGCTCGGCATGACGCTGGTGGGGGAGAGCCTCAACGAGGTGCTCAATCCGCTGCTGCGCACCCGCCGCGCGGCCACCGCCGCCGCACCGAAGGAGACCACCGGTGACTGAGACCCTGGACCGCGCGGCCGCCCTGGCCATCGAGTCGCTGTCGGTCACCTTCGCCACCGACGCGGGCCCGGTGAACGCGGTGTGCGATGTGTCCTACGAGGTATGTCCCGGCGAGGTGCTGGCCATCGTCGGGGAGTCCGGATCGGGCAAATCGGTGAGCTCCCGCACCGCGATCGGCCTGCTGCCCTCGACCGCCCGGGTCACCGGCCTGGTCACGATGGGCAGCAACAAGATCACGTCGATGACCGAGAAGCAGCTGACCGCGCTGCGCGGCGGCGAGATCTCGATGATCTTCCAGGAGCCGGGCGCCGCCCTGGACCCACTGTTCACCGTCGGCTATCAGCTCACCGAAGCCCTTCGCGCACACAATGGTTCGGGCCGCAAACAGGCCAGGGCCCGCGCGATCGAGCTGCTGCGCACGGTGGGGCTGCCCGATCCGGAGCACCGCGTCGACTACTACCCGCATCAGCTGTCCGGCGGGCAGAAACAGCGCGTGATGATCGCCATCGCCATCGCCTGCGAGCCGAAGGTGATCATCGCCGACGAACCGACGACGGCCCTGGACGTCACCGTGCAGGCCGAGATCCTGGAACTGCTGCGGGATCTGCGCGATCGCATCGGCAGCGCGATCGTGCTCATCACGCACAACATGGGTGTGGTCGCCGACCTCGCCGACCGGGTGGTGGTGATGCGCGCCGGGCGCGTCGTCGAAACCGCGCCGGTCGACGAGCTCTTCGCCGATCCCCAGCAGCAGTACACCCGGGACCTGCTCGCCGCGGTACCGCATCTGGGCGCCGGTCTGCGGCCGACGTCCGGACCGGTGTCACCCATTGCGCCACAGGTGGATTCGGAAGCCTCCACGGTGGTGGCCGAACGACCCGCCGGGGAGACGGCCGAACGACCGGAGTCGGCCGAGGATTCGTTGCTCGAGGTGACCGATCTGGTGGTGGAATTCCCCGGGGCCCTGGGCCGCTCGGCCTTCCGGGCGGTGGACGGCGTGAGCCTGCGCATCGGCCGCGGCGAAACCCTCGGGCTGGTAGGCGAATCCGGCTCCGGCAAGACCACCATCGGGCGGTGCGTCGCGGCGCTGCAGCGGCCGTCGTCGGGGACGATCACCATGCTCGGCACCCGGGTGACGGGGCTGTCGGAGCGGCAGCTCCGGCCGCTGCGCAAACGGCTGGGGTTCGTATTCCAGGATCCCGCAACGTCGTTGAATCCCCGGCTGACGGTCGGACAGTGCGTGGCCGAGCCGCTGGTGGTGCACCGCGCCGCCAACGGTGAGGCGCTGCGGACCCGGGTGCGCAAGCTCCTCGACGACGTGCAACTGCCCGGCGGCACCGAACAGCGCTACCCGCACGAGCTGTCGGGCGGCCAGCGGCAGCGGGCGAGCCTGGCCCGCGCGCTGGTGCTCAACCCGGACCTGCTGATCGCCGACGAGCCGACCAGTGCGCTGGACGTCTCGGTGCAGGCGCGGGTGCTCGAGCTGTTCGCCGCGCTGCAGCGGGAATTCGGCTGGGCCTGCCTGTTCGTCAGCCACGACCTCGCCGTGGTGGACCAGCTGGCGGACCGAATCGCGGTGCTGTGCAACGGTTCCGTGGTCGAACAGGGCACCCGTGACGAAATCCTGCGCCATCCCACCCAGGAATACACGCAGCGTCTGGTCGCCGCGGTCCCGGTCCCCGACCCGGTGGAACAACGCCGGCGCCGCGCGGCCACGGCGGCACTTTTCGCCACGGACCACAGCGGGTAATCCGGAGCCGGGTTGTGTCGTCGCGCCGTGTCGGGGGCGAGCCGACGAACTGACGGCACAACCCTAGGCGAGCACCCGGCCGGTCGGTGCCGGACGATATGACCGGGTGCTCGCCGCTTGTCTCTCAGGGGGTCTGGGGGAGGCGGAGTAGGCCGCTGATGAGGAGCATGAGGGACTGCTGGGCCTCGGCGCGGGCGGAGTCCGGGTCGGTGGCGTGGGAGACGATCATGCCTGCCTCCGTTACCGCGCTGAGGATGAGTTGGGCGAGTATCCGCACCGGGACGTCGGCGATCAGTCCGGCCTCGCGGGCCTGCTCGAGCTGGTCGGTGATCAAACCCAGCCCGTATCGCGCCTCCATCTCGCGCCAGGCGGGCCAGCCCAGCACCGCGGGGGCGTCCGACATCGAGATCCGGGCGACCTCGGGGCGCTGGCACACCTCCAGGAAGGTGTTGAGGCCGACGGCCATGGCCGCGAGGTTGGCGGCCGGATCGGTCGGATCGGTTGTCTCGGACAGTGATTCGATGGCCCTGGTCACCTCCGCGGTGGCCTCCGACTCGACCAGCTCGAGGACGGCCAGGAACAGCCCGCGCTTGTCGCCGTAGTGGTGGTGCAGCGCGCCGCGGGTGACCCCGGCCGCGGAGACGATCTCCTCGGCCGAGACACCCGCGTAGCCGCGCTCGGCGAACAACCGGCGGCCGGCGTCCTCGAGCGCGGCCCTGGTGGTGCGCGAACGATCCTCCTGGCTACGGCGTGGCATGCAGCCGAGTGAACTCCAGTATCAACTCGGTGAGCAACTCCGGCCGGTCCTCGGCGCTGAAGGTGTACGAGTCATCGATCAGCCGCAGCGTGGCGTCGGGCAGGTCGCGGGCCAACCGCTCCGCGAACGACACCTTGAACACCTTGTCCTCCGGCGCCCAGGCCAGCAGCACCGGCAGGTCGAGGGTGGGGAACCGCTCGGCGGCCGCCAGCGTGTAGCGCTTGTGGATGCCCCGGACGAACCGGTACAGATCCGCCCGGATGGCCGCGGATCCCCGACTGGGCAGGAGATAGGAGTCGGCGAACTCCGGCGGCACCGGCCGCTTGGTCACCAGCCCGAAGGCGATCGGCAGCCGCTGCGCCGGTCGGAACCGCATCAGTTCCAGCAGGCTCCGGAAGGGGCCGGGAATCGCGGCCAGCCGCGGCAGCGCCGTGAACGGCTGCGGCAGGAACTTGTCGTAGGCATCGCAGTTCGTCAGCACCACGCGGCCGACGCGGGACCGGTCGCGGGTCAGCATGATCTGCGTGATCGCGCCGCCGGTGTCGTTCGCCACCAGCGTGACGTCCTCGAGGTCCATCCGTTCCAGGAAGGCCGCGATCATATCGGCGGCACCGGTCGGCGAGAGGTCGGCATCGGGCACCGGGATCGAATGCGCCCCGAAGGGCAGATCGGGGGTGATGCACCGATGACCGGCCGCGGCGACGCCGGGCACCACATCGCGCCACAGATCCGCATTGACCAGCAATCCGTGCACGAAGACGACCGGTGCCCCGGAGCCGGTGTCGTGATAGCGGATTCGGCCGCCCGGCAGGTCCAGCTCGTGGATCGGGCCGAGTGTGCTGCTGATTCCCATGGAGTGCCTCCCGGATGCGTGCTGTCAAGGTCCGCACAGATTTACATACATACAGTATGTACGTCAATGGTTGGCCTTCGAAATTGCCCGGATTGTCAAGTGGTCAAGCCAATACCGGTGCAGTCCCGTTATCCGGCTCCGGTAGCGTGATCAGGCATCTATCCGCCGATTCGGTTTGGAGCTTTCCCCGAAAATGACTGAGCAGACCCCGACTGGTGCCGGTGTGGACGGCCGTGACGCCGGTGCTTCGTACGCCGCGGCCGGCGTGGACATCGAGGCCGGTGACCGCGCAGTCGAGCTGTACGCGCCGCTGGCCAAGAAGGCCACCAGGCCAGAGGTGCAGGGTGGACTCGGCGGCTTCGCCGGACTGTTCGCGCTCAAGGGCGACTACCGCGAGCCCCTGCTCGCCTCCTCCACCGACGGGGTCGGCACCAAGATCGCGATCGCGCAGGCGATGGACAAGCACGACACCGTGGGCCTGGACCTGGTCGCCATGGTCGTCGACGACCTGGTGGTCTGCGGCGCCGAACCGCTGTTCCTGCAGGACTACATCGCCGTCGGCAAGGTCGTTCCGGAACGGATGGCGCAGATCGTGTCCGGCATCGCGGAGGGATGCGTGAAGGCCGGCTGTGCGCTGCTGGGCGGCGAGACGGCCGAACACCCGGGCCTGATGGGCGCCGACGACTACGACATCTCCGCCACCGGCGTCGGCGTGGTCGAGGCCGACGCCGTGCTCGGGCCGGACCGGGTGCGCCCCGGCGACGTCGTGATCGCGATGGGCTCCTCGGGCCTGCACTCCAACGGCTACAGCCTCGCCCGCCACGTCCTGCTCGAGATCGACCGGATGTCACTGGCCGGACAGGTCGAGGAGTTCGGCCGCACCCTCGGCGAAGAACTGCTCGAGCCGACCCGCATCTACGCCAAGGACTGCCTGGCCCTGGTCGCCGAGACCGATGTGCGCACCTTCTCGCACATCACCGGCGGTGGGCTCGCCAACAACCTGGCCCGGGTGCTGCCCGCCGGACTCGTCGCCGAAATCGACCGCGGCACCTGGAATCCCGCGCCGGTGTTCAAGATGATCGCGCAGCGCGGACGGGTCGAGCGGGTCGAGATGGAGAAGACGTTCAACATGGGCGTCGGCATGGTGGCCATCGTCGCGCCGGAGGATGCGGAGCGGGCGCTGGCGGTGCTCACCGCGCGGCACATCGAGTGCTGGACGCTGGGGACCGTGAAGAAGGCCAAGGAGAGTGGGGCGGAGCGGGTCTCGCTGGTGGGGGAGCATCCGCGGTTCTGAGTTTTTGGCCTCCGCTTCGCTCCGGCGGGTTT
>NZ_BDBV01000075.1 GCF_001613165.1 Nocardia mexicana NBRC 108244 | reverse complement strand
GGCGCCTGAAACTCGAGACGCGCCGAAAACCTCCCAGGTGTAGTTGCCTGGCTATCGCTTCGCGGCCGGGGTTGGCAAAGGGGGGAGTTGGCAGGGGACGGAGACGCTCTGCCGGGGCGGCTCCTGTTCGGCTCGCGCCTGCGTCGCATTGCCTGGGCGCGGTCGGGTTGCCGGGGGTTGATTCGCTCGGCGGCGAATTCGCCTATGCGGCATCGCGCTAGGTGTCGGCGTGAGCAAATACGTACCGGTCTCCCGACCTGTGGTCGGGAGTAACCGGCGTACAGCGAACCTCGGCTCGCGGTGCGTGACCGACGAGCCTCAACGGGTGGCGCGAGAACGCGGACAACCGGGCACTGAGACCGTTGCGACGTACGAAGGGGGAGGCCCCTCAGGCCTCCCCCTTCGTACGTCGATCCGAATCAGCGGCGCCAGTCGTCGTGGTCCTCGTCGTCCTCCCAGCGCGGCAGCGAGTCGTCCGCGTCGTGCTCATCGGAAAGCACGCCGCTCCGCTGCGAGTCACGGGAGTGTTGTCCCCCCGAGAGCTCGCGCTGAAGGCTCGCGAAGTCGGTCGACGGCGAGCTGTACTTGAGCTCGCGTGCGACCTTGGTCTGCTTTGCCTTAGCCCGGCCACGGCCCATGGCTGACCCCCTCGCGTCACTGCGGGGCGGCCTGGGGTGGTTTGGCGGCCCCGTTCGAATTAATACTCTTCCTGACAGACACTTTAGCGTGTGTCTGCCGGTCTCGCTTCCAGGAGTGGGGGAAGACTCCCGATCTGCCCGGGTTTGCCGGGTTGTCGCGTCTTTCGGGCCGCAGTCAGAGCACTCCCGGGATTGCCCGGATGATGCCCACCCGGGCGCCGCCCCCGAGCACCGCCGACGCGGCGAGGGCGGCGTGCTCGTCCGTCCGCTCGGCACCCATCCGCTGCAGAATTGCCTGCGTCAGGGGGATCCGGGCGCGGTCGTGACCGTCATCGATCTTGTAGGCGAACGCGCGGCCGTCCGGCAGCGCGCCCGCGTGCACCCCGTCGGCGCCGATCTTGCACACCAGGCCGGGGGTCGATCGGATGGTGAGCAGATCCGGCCCGTCCGTGCCCGAAATCACTCGGGGATGGGTGCGAATCGCGTCGGCGACCCGGCGTTGCGGGGAGCCCGGGGCGGCCGTCGCGAACGATCCGTAGGCGCGCGCCAGATTCACCAGCGACACCGGCACGATCGGCAGGCCACAGCCGTCGATCCCCAGGTCGGTCTCGGGTTCGCCGGTGATGTCGGCGATGGTGGCCGCCACCGCGCGCTGCAGCGGATGCGCCGCGTCCAGGTACCCCTCGGTCGGCCAGCCGTTGATCGCGCAGGTGGCCAGCATCGCGGCATGTTTGCCCGAACAGTTCATGTAGATGCGGCGGGCGGCCTCCGCGCGCTCGCGGCCCGCCAGCGCCGCGGCCCGGGCCATCTCGTCGACGGGCAGATCGGGCGGGCATTCGAGCTGCTTCTCGGCGAAGCCGAAGCGGTCCAGCAGGCGCTGCACCAGCGCCACGTGATCGGGCTCGCCGAAATGGGAGGCGGTGGCGATGGCCAGCTCGGCATCGTCGGCCGGCTCGAAACCGTTGCGCAGCAGCGCGATCGCCTGCATCGGCTTATTGGTCGAACGGGGGAAGATCGGCAGGTGCACCTCGCCCAGCGCGACCACCGGCTCCCCGTCCGGGGCCAGAATCACCAGCGAGCCGCGATGCACACACTCCCGGAATCCGGACCGCACCACCTCGACCAACTCCACGCTCACGACCGGCCCTCGCTGACGGCAGTCGCGCTCGATCGTGCCCGGCCCGCGGCTCGGCGGCGGTGGCGGTCGATCTGCATGCGCACATCGTCGGAGATGGTCGGTTCGGCGGCCAGGAGCAGGTCCAGCCGGTTCGGGTCGGCTCCGGTGAACAGGTCGCGGACCGTCACGCCGTGGTCGGGGACGTGCTCGACGCGGACCTCGTCGCCCGCGCCGACGGTGCCCTCGGACAGCACCCGCAGATATGCGCCGGTGTCCGACCGCAGGGTGAATCGCTTGACCCAATACTGCTCACCGGACCAGTGCTGGAAGGTCGCGCACGGCACCCGCGGCGCGCTCACCTCGAGCAGGGTGTCGCCGACCGACCAGCGCTCGCCGAGCACCGCATCGCTCACCGGCAGCCCGGAGATGCGCAGATTCTCGCCGAACCAGCCTGCGGGCAGCGTGCGATCCAGCTCGCCGCCCCAGCGGCGGGCGTCTTCCTCGGCGTAGGCGTAGACGGCCTGGTGCGCGCCGCCGTGATTCCTGGTGTCGCACACGTGATCGCCCTCGAGACCCAGCGGCCGCACCCCCACCCGGTGCGAGACCGGGCGCTTATCGATGGCCGTCCGGCCCACCCGGCTGACCTTCGGCGACAGCTCGAGTTCGGCGTGCACGACGCAGACGGCCAGCACGGTCCCCGTCGCCCCGGGCCTGCTCGACGGCGCCGCGTGCGACGACCCGGTGGGCGAGGGCACCGCGGGTAGGTCGCTCATCGCCCGCGCAACCGCTCGATGGCCATCCGGCCCGCCTGCGGCTCGTCGCCGGAGGGCATCGAATCCGGGTCGATGGCCGCCGCCGTCTCGCCCGCCTCCAGCCGCGCATCCGCCGGTATCGAGCGCTTGATCAAGGCCAGCGCGATCGGCCCGAATTCGTAGTGGTCGACGACGGTGCCCAGGCGTCCCACCGAGCGACCACCGGCGGTCACCGGATCGCCGGTCGCGGGGCGGGAATCGGCCGAGCCGTCCAGGTGCAGCAACACCAGGTGCCGAGGCGGCTTACCCAGGTTGTGCACCCGCGCCACCGTCTCCTGGCCGCGATAGCAGCCCTTGTCGAGATGAACCGCGCCGTGCTCGGTGACGCCGCCGATCCAGCGGGCCTCGTGCGGGATGGTCCGGTCGTCGGTGTCGATACCGATCCGCGGGCGCAGGGCCGCCACCCGCAGCGCCTCGAAGGCCCACAGCCCCGCGGGCGCCGCACCCGCGCCGGTCAGGCGCGACCACCAGTCGGTCAGGCGATCGCGCGGGATCACCAGGTCGAAGGAGTCGTCCGTCGGCCACGGCATGCGGCGCAGGAAGCCGCCCTCGGGCAGCGAGATCGCGGCGTAGGTCGGCGGCAGCGGGCCGAGGTCCAGCGCGTCGGCCACCTCCTGCGCCTTCGGCCCGAGCAGGCTCAGCACCGCGTAATCGGGCGCCGCCTCCGGTTTGGCGTCGGCCCAGAAGACCATCTTCTGCAGGAAATCCAGCAGCGCCGGGCCGCGCTCACCCTCGGTATCGATCCACAGCGTGCCGTCGACATCGGTGAGCACGAAATGATTCAGGACGCGGCCGTTGAGATCCAGGTCCAGATTCTCCGCCGAGCGACGGTCGCCCAGCTCGGCGACGTGCTGGCTGGAGATGGTGTGCAGCCAGGTCAGCCGCTCGGCGCCGGTGCTGGTGAGCACGAACCGGTGCGAACGATCCACCACCGCCGCGCGCTGGGACGCGGCGCGTTGCTCGCCGAACGGGTCTCCGTAATGCCACGCGACCGCGGCGTCGGGAGATTCCGGCAGGCCCGGGACGGCCCCCGGAGCGGTGAGCAACGGGCTGGGCGGAGAAACCACGGACACACACCCACTGTATGCCCTGCTTGATCGGGGCGCGGGGCGGCCGGGCCGATGACGGCGTCCGGACAGGGTGGCGTCGATCACCAAGCTGGTCAGTTGGACCTATCTGATCTCAGGATTGGGTGAACGGTTACCTACCGGAGGTTCGGTACCCCCTCGTAGAACCGCCCGTTCGCCTAGGCTGCTGCGCATGGTGGATCGAGTTCTGGTGACTCTAGACGGCACCGTCCGGGATCCGGACGAGCCGTTGCTCTGTGCGGACGACATCGGCGCGCTGCGCGGTGACGGCATTTTCGAGACGGTGCTGGTGCGCGACGGCAAGCCGTGCGCGATCGAACTGCACCTGGCGCGCCTGCGGCGTTCGGCGGAGGCACTGGACCTGCCGGAGCCCGACCTGGGGCAGTGGCGCACCGCCGTGGAGACCGCGGCCAAGGAGTGGGGCACCGAGCGCGAGGGTCAGCTGCGCATGATCCTGACCCGCGGCCGCGACAGCATCGCATCCACCGCCCCCGCCGCCTCCCGCAAGCCGTCCGGGCAGGCCGCGTCGCCCACCGCCTACATCCTCGTGGTGCCGGTACCCGAGCGCGTCGACAAGGCTCGCGCGGAAGGCATCTCGGTCATCACCCTCTCCCGCGGCATCTCCGTGGACCTGGCTCCGAACGCGCCGTGGCTGCTGATGGGCGCGAAGACGCTGTCGTATGCCACCAATATGGCGGCGCTGCGATTCGCCGCACGCATGGACGCCGACGACGTCATCTACACCAGCACCGAGCACCGCGTCCTGGAGGGGCCGCGGTCGACCGTGGTCATCCAGCGCGACAAACAACTCATCACCCCGCCGGCGCGCAACGGCGTGCTGCCCGGCATCACCCAGCGCGCGCTGTACGCCGAGGCGGAGAAGGCCGGGTGGGACTGCCGCTACGAATCCTTCTTCACCGCCGATCTCATTACCGCGGACAGCATCTGGTTACTGGGGAGCGTCACGCTGGCGGCGCGGGTCGCCACGCTGGACGGGCTGCGCATGTCGCCGCCCGACTGCGCGCCGGAGATCGCGGAAATGGTGGATCGGGGCGTTTCGCGCGCCTGGAACATCGCTGATTGGACGTAGGAAACCGGCGTCATTTCCACGGGGGAGGTTCGAATCGGGCGGATGAACCGGGAACAGGGTCGGAAGTCGTTACTGCGCAGCAAAATAGCTCGGAGTGTCGTGGCGTAGGACTCATTGATCTCTGGTCGACCTGGCGTAGCCTTTACTACGACATGTCGTAGTACGGCAGGAGGTCCGATGATCAGGTGCAGCGACCGAACCGTTCAGCGCTGTGCGCGGACGGCGACGATCGTGCCTAGCGGCAGCGGGGTGCGGTCATGGACGTAGTCGACGTATCGCGGTGGCAGTTCGGAATCACCACCGTCTATCACTTCATCTTCGTGCCGCTCACCATCGGGCTGGCGCCGCTGGTCGCCGGGCTGCAGACGGCATGGGTGGTCACCGGCAAGGACCGCTGGTATCGGCTGACGAAATTCTTCGGCAAGTTGTTCCTGATCAACTTCGCCCTCGGCGTCGCCACCGGCATCGTGCAGGAGTTCCAGTTCGGGATGAACTGGAGCGAGTACTCCCGCTTCGTCGGCGACATCTTCGGCGCGCCACTGGCTCTGGAGGGGCTGGTCGCCTTCTTCATGGAGTCGACGTTCCTCGGGCTGTGGATCTTCGGCTGGACGCGGCTGCCGAAATGGGTGCACCTGGCGACCATCTGGATGGTCGCGATCGGCGTGAACGCCTCGGCGTACTTCATCATCGCCGCCAACTCGTTCATGCAGCACCCGGTCGGCGCGCGCTACAACCCCGAATCCGGTCGCGCCGAACTGAACAGCATCATGGCGGTACTCACCAACAACACCACGGTGGCGGCGTTCCCGCACGTGGTGGCCGGGGCCTTCATCACCGCGGGCACGTTCATGGCCGGTATCGCCGGGTGGTGGATGGTGCGCAACGCCCGCTCGGGCGACGAGCACAAGATGGCGGAGGCGCGCTACCTGTGGCGGCCCGCCGGTCTGGTGGGCATGTGGGTGATCATCGTCGCGGGCGTGGCGCTGCTGATCACCGGCGACACCCAGGGCAAGCTGATGTTCAAGCAGCAGCCGATGAAGATGGCGTCGGCGGAATCGTTGTGCCACACCGAAACCGATCCCGACTTCTCCGTCCTCACCGTCGGTACCCACAACAACTGCGACAGCGTCACGCACCTCATCGAGGTGCCGGGCGTGCTGCCGTTCCTGGCCGAGGGCAAGTTCAGCGACGTGCGGCTGGACGGCGTCAAGGATCTGCAGGCCAGCTACAACGAGAAGTACGGCCCCGGTGACTATCGGCCCAATCTGTTCGTCACCTACTGGTCGTTCCGCGCCATGATCGGGTGGGTGATCGGCTCGGCGGCCATCGCGCTGGTCGGGTTCTGGGTGACCCGGCGCGGCCGCGTGCCGAACCAGCGCTGGTTCTCCTGGCTGAGCCTGATCGCCATCCCGACGCCGTTCCTGGCCAACAGTTCCGGGTGGGTGTTCACCGAGATGGGCCGCCAGCCCTGGGTGGTCGTGCCCAACCCCACCGGTGACCTGAACCTGCGAATGATCGTGCAGGACGGCGTATCCGGGAACTCGGCGGCCATGGTGCTGTTCACCCTCATCGGGTTCACGGTGATCTACGGCCTGCTGGCGGTGGCATGGTTCTACCTGATGCGCCGCTACGTGGTCGCGGGGCCCGAGGAACACGTCTCGACGCCGGCCACGGCCGCCGGCGCCGAACCCGTCGAGAAGCTCTCCTTCGCCTACTAGGAGCCGATGATGAGTCTGCCCGAATTCTGGTTCTTACTGATCGGCGTGTTGTTCACCGGCTATTTCGTGCTGGAGGGCTTCGACTTCGGGGTCGGCATGCTGATGCCGATCCTCGGCAAGGGCGACGAGACCCGAAAGCGCGTGCTGCTCAACACGATCGGTCCGGTCTGGGACGGCAACGAGGTGTGGCTGCTGGTCGGCGGTGGCGCGATGTTCGCGGCGTTTCCCGAGTGGTACGCCAGCCTGTTCTCCGGGTTCTACCTGGCGCTGTTCCTGATCCTGGTCGGCCTGATCACCAGGGCCTGCGCCATCGAGTGGCGGGGCAAGATCAACGATCCGAAGTGGCGGTTCTGGGCCGACATCGGCATCGGATTGGGTTCGTGGATACCGGCTTTCGCGTGGGGCCTGGCGTTCGCCGATATCGTGCACGGGGTTCAGCTCAACGCCGACAAGCGGATCGAGGGCGGGCTCTGGGGCATGATCACCGGCTACGGCCTGCTGGGCGGCCTGACCACCCTGCTGCTGTTCCTGCTCCACGGCACGGTGTTCGTCAGCCTCAAGACCAGCGGTGACATCCGCACCGACGCCGTGAAACTGGAACGGCTGCTGTGGATTCCGACCACGGTCGCCGTCGCGGCGTTCGGCCTGTGGACCCAGTTCGCGCACGGCAAGGGCTGGACCTGGGCGATGGTGGCGCTGGCGGTGGTCGGGCTGGTGCTGGTCGGTGCCGCGCTCTTCCTGGGTGACGGGAAGGAGCACGGCACGAAGGCCGACGGCTGGGCGTTCTTCGGCACCGCGCTGACCATCATCGGCGCGGTGGTGCTGCTGTTCGGCTCGCTGTATCCGAACGTGCTGCCGTCGAGCATCGATGCGGCCTACAACCTCACCATCGACAACGCCTCGTCGACGCACTACACGCTGAAGATCATGAGCTGGTGTGCGGTCATCCTGACGCCGATGGTGCTGGTCTACCAGGGCTGGACGTACTGGGTGTTCCGCAAGCGGCTCACCACCGACCAGATTCCCCCGTCGATCGGACTGCCCTTCGAAGGGCGCACATCGGCCGCATCGAGGAGCTGAACCGTGGCTCGGCCCGTGGACCCGCGCCTGTGGCGGTACGCCCGCTCGGCGCGACCGTACCTCGTTGTCAGCGTTCTGCTTTCGCTGCTGACCACCGGTTGCATCGTGGTGGCGGCGGTGGCGCTGGCGCGGGTCCTCGCGGGGGTGATCACCGATCCGGGGCGCCGGACCCTCGGCGCCTGGGCTGTCGAGTTGGCGGTGTTCGCGGTCGCGGTGGGCTGTCGCGCGGCGGCGACCTGGTGGCAGTCGCGTCTGGCGCACCGGGCGGGCGCCCGGGTGGTCGCGGAGCTGGAGCAGGCGGTGCTGGCCGCCGGGGCCGACCTGCCGCCACGCGAATTGGACGCGCGCCGAACGGAACTGGCGGTGGTGGTCGGCAACGGGCTGAGCGGGCTGCGGGCGTATCTGGCCGGATACCTCCCGGCCCTGCTGCTGGCGGTGCTGGTGCCGCCGATCGTGCTGGCGGTCATCGCGGCCCATGACCTGACGGCGGGCGCGATCATCCTGGTGACACTGCCGCTGATCCCGGTGTTCATGATTCTCATCGGCCTGATGACGCAGGGACGGGCCGCCGCCACCCTGGCCGCCACCACCCGCCTCTCCGATCAACTACTGGACCTGTTCGCGGGCATGCCGACGCTGCGCGCCCTGGGCCGCGAATCGGCAACGGGCACGGGTGATTCCGGCCATGCAGCGGCCTCTGCCGCGCGGCGGGCGTCGCTCGAGTGGTCGGCGTCCGGAGCGAGTGGCCTGTCCGATCGGGTAGCGCCGCCGGTCGGGCAATGGACTCAACGGGACCGGGTGCGGGCGCTGGGGGAATCGCTGCATGCCCGCACAATGTCGGCGCTGCGGGTGGCATTCCTGTCGTCGATGGTGCTGGAAATGCTGGCCACGCTATGCGTTGCGCTGGTCGCGGTGTCTATCGGTATGCGGCTGGTGTTCGGCAACATGGGGTTGTACGCCGGTCTGCTGGGGCTGATTCTGGCGCCCGAGGTGTATCTGCCGCTGCGGGCGGTCGGTGAGCGGTTCCATGCGGCACAGGACGGGATGGCAGCCGCCGCACGGGCTTTCGCCGTGCTGGAGCCTGCGGGGAAAGCAGGCGAGCCGTCGGAGTGTGCGGGGGCGTCGCGTCCGGCCGGTGCGGGCGGTCGCGACATCGGAGAGGCCCCGGGGGTCATCGAGATTCGCAATCTGACCGTGCGCGGTCGCGACGGCAGCGCGCCCGGCGACCTTTCGGCGGTGCTGCGGCCGGGGTCGTTCACCGTGCTCGCCGGGCCCAACGGTTGTGGCAAATCCACTGCCCTGCAAGCGATCCTGGGTCTGATCGCGCCCGACCGCGGCGAGGTGACCGTGGGTGGAGTTCCGGTGCCCGAGCTGGGTCTCGAACGCTGGTGGGCCCGGGTGGCATGGCTGCCGCAGCGGCCGGTGCTGCTGCCCGGCACGCTGCGCGAGAACCTGGAACTGTTCGGGGCGCGCCCAGAGGCTCCCGCGTCCGGCCCCGCGCGGGTCGTCGGTGACCTGGAGGCCGCCTGCGCCGCAACCGGTTTCGACGCCGTACTCGACGAGCTGCCCGACGGCTGGGACACCCTCGTCGGCACCGGCGGCGTAGGGCTCTCGCTGGGGCAGCGCCAGCGCCTGGCCCTCACCCGCGTGCTCGCCGCCGATCGCCCCGTGCTGCTCCTCGACGAGCCCACCGCCCACCTCGACGATGTCGCCGAGGCCGCCGTCCTCGCCGCCCTGACCGCCCGCGCCCGCGCCGGTGCGACGGTCGTCGTGGTGGCCCACCGCCCGACCATCCTCGCCGTGGCCGACCATGTCGTCGAGGTGCACGCCGACGCCACCGATTCGGATATGACGCCGGACCGGCACGGGGACAGCGGCTCCGGTGCCCGCGTCGCCGATTCGGGTGACATGCCGGATCAGCACGCGGACTATGGCTCCGACGCCGGTACCGCCGCTCCGCGTCACGATTCGGCCGATGCGAATCCGGGTCCGCGGCGGCTCCGTGCCGCGTGGGGTGGCTCGCCGAATACCCCGTCGACCACCGACGGCAAAGCCGGGCGACGGGACGCAGACGAGTCGCCGCGGGTGGGCAGCGGGAATGAGACCGGTTCGGACGCTGCGCAAGACGGCGGCGAAGGCGACCGTCCGAGGCCGCTCGCCGGTCTTCCGTGCGACCGAGAGACGTCGTCTGCCACGGGGCGCCACAGCACCGAAGGCATCCGAGAGGTGGTGCGATGACGAGCGTTGAACGACTTCGGCCGCGTGCGGGTCGTGCCGAGCGGGTGTCACCGCGCGGTCGCGTAGGCAACGGGCAGGGTGGTCCGTTGCGACAGGGGCCGAACGGTTTCGACCGTATGGCGTTGGTGTCGGCCGTCGAGCCACGTGATGCCGCGTGCATGATGCGGGCGGTGCGGCGATGAGAGAGGCGCTGAACGACTTTCGGCGGATGCGGGAGTTACTGGAGCTGTCGCGGTGGCGGATCGCGGTGTCGGTGGGGTGGGGGACGCTGGCGCTCGGGAGCGGGCTGGGGCTGGCGGCACTGGCGGCGTGGTTGATCGCGCGGGCCTGGCAGATGCCGCCGGTGCTGGATCTGAGCGTGGCGGTGGTCGCGGTGCGGGCACTGGGCATTTCGCGCGGGCTGTGCCGATACCTGGAGCGCCTGGCCACCCACGATGTGGCGCTGCGAGCCATGACGACCGCGCGGACGACCGTGTATTCGGCGCTGGCCAGGGCCGATATCTGGACCCTGCGGCGTCGCGGCGACCGGACCCCCGATTCGATGGGTGGGCGAGTTCGCGAGGCGGACCCGGCGCTGCTGCGGCGCGGTGACCTGCTCACTCGGATAGGCAGCGATATCGATGATCTCGGTGCCGTGGTGGTGCGGGCATTCGTGCCCATCGCGGTGGCACTGGTGCTGTCGCTCGCCGCGGTGGGGCTGCTGGGCACCATCTCGCTCCCCGCCGCCGCCGTGCTGGCCCTGGCTCTGGCCGTCGCCGGGATCTTCGCCCCGTGGCTGTCCGCGCGGGCGGCGCGAGAGGCCGAGCAGGCGGTGCGGGACGACCGCAGGGAGTTCACCGCGGCCGCGGTCACGGTGCTCGATCACGCCCCCGAGTTGCGGGTGGCCGGACGCCTCGACGGCGCGCTCGCCGACGCGTCCCGCGCCGGGCAGCGAGCCGTCGCGGCGGAGGACCGCGCGGCCTCGCACAGCGCCTGGGCGGCCGCGGCGACACCACTGTCGATCGGCGTCAGCGTCCTCGGCGCGCTGCTCATCGGAATTCTGTTGTACGGCAGCGGAACCGGCGCCCCGTCCGACCCGCTGCAGCCCGCCCCGCCCGGCGGCATCACCCCGATGGCACTGAGCGTGCTTGTGCTGCTGCCGCTTTCGGCGTTCGAGGCGGTTGCGGTCCTTCCTGCCGCGGTGCAGGCGCTGAGCAACGGTCGTGCTGCCCTGCGCCGGATCGACGAGATCGGGCAGACGGCGAAACTCCGTGCGCGAGAGCGGCGATCCGATATCGACGGCCCCCGGCGGGCGCGGAGTCGGGCGCTACCGGTTTCGGATTCGACGGTGCACGTGGACAGGTCGGCCGGCGGTCCGGTATCCGGCATCGCCCACGCCGATCCCGTTCCGGAACGCGGACCCGGCACCGACGATGTGCGGCAATCGGGGTATCCCGAACTACCCTCGGGGCGGCGCATTGCGGTCACGGGTCCTAGCGGAGCGGGCAAGACCACGCTGCTGATGCGGTGGGCGGGCCTGTTCGACACCCCGCGGCCCGGGATCACCTTCTTCGCCGAGGACGCGCACATCTTCGGCACCACCGTGCTGGAGAACCTGCGCGTGGCCCGCGGCGACCTCACCGAGCCGGAGGCCGAAAAAGCCCTGCGCACAGTGGGTTCGGGGGAATGGCTGGCAGGCCTGCCGGACGGCCTGCACACCGAACTGGTGGGCGGCGCCGCCGCGGTCTCGGGCGGACAGCGCCGCCGAATCCTGCTCGCTCGTGCGCTGGTTTCGCCCGCTCGCGTGCTCCTGCTCGACGAGCCCACCGAGCACATGGATGCCGAGTCGGGCGCCGAGCTGCTGCGGGCCCTGCTCGACGGGCACAGCGGGCTCGTGGCGCCGGACCGGACGGTCGTGGTCGTCACCCACCAGCTCCCGCCCGACCATCGCGCCGACACCGTTGTCGAGGTCGATTCCGAGGGCCGGGCGGCGGTGCGGTCCTCGGCCGCCACAGGCCCGGCCTGAGCCGCGGGACGGTCCGGGCCGCACGACCTTTCGGCTCGGCGGTCGAATCCGGCCGAGTGTCGCGAACTCCTCGGAGGTCCTGGAAATTCCCTCTGACCTGCTGTTCTGCCGCCCGCGAAAATGCGTTGCCGACCGTTCGGCCGCGCACTAGATTGATCAGTACACGGGAAAGGAGGTGGTTCGACGAATGGATATTCAAAGGACACGTGAGGTGGCTGCAAGCTAGGCGCCACCGCTGCAAACGGATTCTCGTTCGCGCGAGTGCCGAGCTGAATCCAAGGCAGCCACCCGGCCCCCGAGCCCCCGGTTTGTCCGACCGGGATCGCGAGAGGTTCACACTTCCGCGATAAGGCTCGGGGGTCGTTCCTTTCCGCCTCTCCGCGTTTTTGCATACAAGTCGTGTGCCACTCGGCCTGGTCACAGGTCCTGCGTCTGTGGGTGGCCGAGTTCTGGGCGTACCCGGCGAGTTACCCATGTACTCGCGAAATCAGTGGCTGCGGTTTCGAAACTGCCAAGGAGCGTGGCACGCGGGCCGATCTCAGCCGATGTAGCGCTGCAGCCGTGCCGAGAGCCGGGGCTTCAGGGCGCCGTCGGCCTCCACGCGCTCCTCCACGTAGCCCAGATCGCCGTTGTCGACGATGCCATACAGGCGCTTGGCGCCGCCGACGACCGCGCCGGACTGGCTGCGGATCACCACGTCGGTCGCCAGCTCCCAGGACGATTGCGTGAGGGCCTGGCCGTAGAACAGCTCGACGACACCCGAGCTGTGCGTGAGCAGCAGCTCGATGACCTCGTCGTCGCCGTCGATACCGACCCGCCAGAAGCCGCTCTCGCGCAGATCGGGGCCGACGTACTTGCCGTCGGAGTCGATGACCCAGGAGCGTGACTCCCAGGCCAAATAGTCGCCGCCGTCGTGGGAGACGATGATCTGCTGGCCGAAGTGGTAATCGCCGCGTTCGGGATCGTTGCCCTCGCCCTCGCCGCGCCAGACACCCACCAGCGGCAGCAGCGCCAGCATGGACGAACTCAGATCGGGACCCTGCCGCAGATTGGCGGTGTCCTCGGGCAGCGGCAGGCCGGGCAGCTGCTCGATATTGCGGGCACCCCTGGACTTCGCCCGCTCGGCGGCGTCGGTGACGGCCTGATCGCCGCTGCGGCGCGCGTCATCGTCGGCACCGCCCCGGCGGGCGTCGCCGTCTTTGCGACCGGTCGGCGTCTCGGGCGCCCCGTTCGCGGTTTCTTTGTCGACGTTCTCGTGCGCCGACTCTGTCACGACTCGGTGAACAGCCGGTAGAGGACGTACAGACCGAACCATGCGATCAGCACGGAGACGAGAACAAGCAGAATCTCGAAGGCAAGGACCACGTTTCGAAGTCTATCGACCCGCGGCCATCGATACGAAAACGGCCCCGGGATTCGATGACTCGAATCCCGGGGCCATGTCGCCAGGGGCGATCCCCGGGCCGTTTCGGATGCGATCTACTTGGCGACCGCGACGTCCACGTTGTGGATGCCCGCGCCCTGCGGCTGCACGGCCGCCGAGCCGTTGCCGGCCGACGACAGCGCCCGGATGGTCCAGTCGCCCGGCGCGGCGAAGAACCGGAAGTCACCGGTGCCCGAGGCGACGACCTCGGCGGTGAACTCGTCACTGGAATCCAGCAGCCGCACGAACGCGCCGCCGACGGGGTTGCCGTCGGCGTCGAGAACGCGACCGGTCAGGACGGTCTCCTTCTCGGTGTCGACATTGGCGGGCAGGGCCTGGCCCTGGGTAGGTGCTGCGCACATATTTATGCTCCCAACTCGATCGGTGCACCGACGAGGGAGCCGTACTCGGTCCAGCTCCCGTCGTAGTTCTTGACGTTCTTGTGGCCCAGCAGCTCCTGCAGCACGAACCAGGTGTGCGAGGAACGCTCGCCGATGCGGCAGTAGGCGATGGTCTCCTTCTCGCCGTCGAGGCCCGCCTCCTTGTACAGGGCGGCCAGTTCCTCGTCGGACTTGAAGGTGCCGTCCTCGTTCGCGGCCTTGGACCACGGGACGTTGATGGCGCCGGGGATGTGGCCCGGACGCTGCGACTGCTCCTGCGGCAGGTGGGCCGGGGCCAGGATCTTGCCGGAGAACTCGTCGGGCGAGCGCACGTCGACCAGGTTCTTGGTGCCGATGGCCGCGATGGCGTCGTCGCGGAAGGCCCGGATCGACAGGTCCTGCTCACCGGCCTTGTAGGTGGTGGCCTCGCGGGTCACGGCGTCGCGCGACAGCGGGCGGCCGTCGAGCTCCCACTTCTTGCGGCCGCCGTCGAGCAGCTTGACGTTCTGGTGGCCGTACAACCGGAAGTACCAGTACGCGTACGCGGCGAACCAGTTGTTGTTGCCGCCGTAGAGAACCACGGTGTCGTCGTTGCCGATACCGCGCGCCGACAGCAGGTCGGAGAACTGCTCGCGGTTGACGAAGTCACGCCGAACCGGATCCTGCAGATCCGACTTCCAGTCGAGCTTCACGGCACCTTCGATGTGGCCCGTGTCGTAGGCGGAGGTGTCCTCGTCGACCTCGACGACGACCACGCCGGGGGCGTTGAGGTTCTCTTCGACCCAGTCTGCGGAGACCAGGACATCGGAGCGAGCCATGTTGTTCCTTTCGGTGTTACTTTGCCGGGGCTAGGTGGGGGAGTTGGTCGGTGCGGCCGACTTGGGGATCAACCGCTGGGCGAACGGGTACAGCAGGCAACCCAGGCAAATGCCGAAGGCCGCGTTCAGAAACGCTGCGAACAGCGCGAAGCCGGCGAAGATCGCGCCGACGACGGTACTGCCGGCGATGAAGCCGACGAAGCTCAGCACCGCGAACACGCCGCCGACCAACTGCGCGAAGCGCAGCGGCGGGACGGGCTCGGTCTCCGGTGCGGGGCCGATTCGTGGGGCGACGAATGTCGCGTACACCCAGCCATAAGGGCTGCGGCGCGGACCGTAGTACGCGCCGAGGCCGAAGACCACCGCCTGCAACGCGATCAGCAGTGCTGCGAGCGGAACGGAGAAGGCCGAGGCGATCAGCACCAGTACGAGGACACCGGTGGTGATCCAGGCGGCGAAGCGCGGGCCGCGGACGTCCACGCGGCCCGCCGGTAAATGCCCGGTCTGGGTATCAGGGGTAGGACTGTTGTGGGACATCGGAGGAACTCCTGCGCTGCATGGGCTTATCTGTCAGGGATGTGTCAGATCACCGGGGGATCGGGAGATCACTCACGCGGTGGGAAAACCGGCCGGCGTCAGAAGAGAACGAAGGGCCGACCGGCTACATGCACAGGCAGCAACAACCGCCGAGGCGGCACAGATCTACTGTGCGGCGTCGGGTGAGCATCAGCTCTCGGCGGGTTTGCACGGGTAACACTTTACCCGCTTCGGCGCGGGAATTGGACCCGGGGCCCGTAACTCGAGTCACTAAACGGCGTTGCGCACGCGTACGCCCCCCCGGGAGCGTCAGGCCGCCGCGGTCAGCGGGGTGATGGCGCTGTGCAGGTCGGTCGCCTTCGGGACGCCGGAGATGCGGAATCGCTCGCGGCCGCGCGCATCGAAGATGAATGTGGTCGGCAGCGACAGCACATTCAGTTCCTTGGCCAGCGCGGGCTCCGCGTCGATGTCGACCTCGATGTCCAACGGCGGCTGCGGCGTATCGGAGAGATCGGCCACGACCCCGGCGACGACCCGGCGCACCGCCTCGCAGGGCCCGCACCAATCGGCGGAGAAGTGCAGCACCGCGGGCGCCGCGCCGGTCACTCCGACGGCGGCCAGCAGCTTGTCGCGATCCGATGCGGCGGCGCCGTCGATCGGCGCGGTAGAGGTGCGCACGCGGCCCGCGCGGTAGCGCAGCAGCAGTCCGACGGCGAGCGCGGCCGCCAGCACCAGCACCAGGATCGTGATTTCCGTCATGGGCGGGCAAACCTGTCCATATCGATCGTCATATTCTCGCCCTCGCCTTCGACGATGATGTTGCCGCCGAGGGCCTCGACCTTCGTCGGATGCACGCCGAACGGCAGGTCCCTGGTGTCGATGGTGCGGGTGAACCGGGCCAGGACCGCGGCCTTGTCCAGGTCGGGACGCGTCGTAGTGGTGCTGATGGTGGTGTCGCTCTTGTCGCGGTACAGGTCCGTGGCGACGATGCGGACCTGGTCGCCGTCGAGCAGCAGATTGACCTTGACGGCGACGCTGACCTTGTCGGAGTCGGTGGTGGTGTTGTCGCTGGCGGTCGAATCGGTGCCGAGGGGGATGGTGCCGGTGAGGATGTAGGCGCCCTGCGTGGTCGACCCCGTGCCGCCGGAGCCGCCGGTGCCGTCGGACTTGTCCGCCGGAGGGCCGGTCAGCTGCAGGTCGGGGATGTTGAACAGGCGGCCGAGCTCGACCGGTTCGATGCGCATGCGACCGGCCACCCGATCCACCGGAACCGACCGCATATTCCCGTCGATCAGGTCGCCCATCGGCAGGTGCACCCCGTTGAGCGTGGTCTCCACCAGGATCTCGCCGGGGATGTCCGGCCGATCGGCGCGCGCCCGGATGTCGACGTTGTGATACTCGCCGCCCAGCGCCTGCGCCAGGTAGGGGAAACCGTGAATGGTGACCTCGGGATCGGCCCGGAGGTCGCCGCCCGCGCGCAGCGATCGCGAGACGCGGTACTCGGAGTACGCCGCGGCGGTGAAGTCGACGACCACGGCGAGCGCGACCACGAGCAGCACACCCACGACGACCTTGCGCGCGGCCCCGCCGCGCCACGACCTTTCGCCGATCGCGGGGTGCGTGGAGAATTCCTCGCCGGGCCGGCGGTCTCGCGCTGCCCGAGCGTCGGGCGTGCCCGGTGAGTTACCCATGTACGCACGATATCGGTTGGCGCCGGACACGGCCGCACGGTGTGCCGCGGAGGATTCCGAAAGCCACGCCGGTCGAGCGGTCGTCGGCGCAGGCGGGGTGCGTCGGTTGCCTGGAATGCGTGGTCATTGGCATGGACACGCTAATGTAGGCACGAATTACCTGTGCGGACGAGCATGAATTCGCGAATGACACCGAGGTTGCCGCGGACATGCCAGATTGGGAGGAGAGCTGGTGGAGCTGCTCCTGCTGACCTCCGACCCGAATCCGGAGTCGGTGTTGCCGTCGCTTGCGTTACTGCCTCACAACGTTCGGCCCGCGCCGACCGAGGTGGCTTCGCTGCTGGAGGCGGGCACCGCGGATGTGGCGTTGGTGGATGCCCGGACCGATCTGGCCGCCGCCCGCGGACTGTGCCGTTTGCTCGGCAGCACCGGGTCCTCGGTGCCGGTGGTCGCGGTGCTGACCGAGGGCGGTCTGGTGGCGGTGAACGCGGATTGGGGACTGGACGACATCCTTCTGCCCGGCACCGGTCCCGCCGAACTGGATGCGCGGTTGCGACTGCTGGTGGCGCGCAACGGCGGCGCCGCCAGCCCCGAGAACACCGGCAAGATCACCCTCGGTGAGCTGGTGATCGACGAGGGCACCTACACCGCGCGCCTGCGCGGCCGCCCGCTCGACCTCACCTACAAGGAATTCGAGCTGCTCAAATACCTCGCCCAGCACGCCGGACGGGTGTTCACCCGGGCCCAGCTGCTGCAGGAGGTGTGGGGTTACGACTTCTTCGGCGGCACCCGCACGGTCGACGTGCACGTGCGGCGGCTGCGCGCCAAGCTCGGCAGCGAATACGAGTCGCTGATCGGCACGGTCCGCAATGTCGGCTACAAGGCGGTGCGCCCGTCGCGCACCAGCGGCAAGGGCGAGCCGACCAATTTCCCCGACGACTCGGACGGCCCCGAGGAGGACACGGGGGCCAACGGTCCGGTCGCGTGATCGCGACGAGCAGGAGGTGGCCGCGGTGAGTGACCGCGCGGATACGCACGACGGGCAGGCGCTGACGGGCTGGGTGGACGAAATCCCGGCCGATACCGCGCGGCAGATCGGTGAGGTCCTCGAGCGGGCGACAGCCGCCGACGGCGTCGCGCCCGTGTCCGAACAGGCCGTGCTGTCGCTGACCACTCCGTCGCCGGCGCGCCATCTCGTGGCGGCGCTGGACGGCGAGGTGCTCGGATACGCGAATCTCGTTCCGGCCCACGGTGAACACCCGGCGATGGCCGAGGCGGTGGTGGACCCGCGGCAGCGCGGGCGCGGCATCGGCGCCACGCTGGTATCGACCGTGCTGTCCGGCGGCGGAACCGGTGCGCGGGTATGGGCGCACGGCAACCTGGCGCCCGCCAAGGCGGTGGCCGGGCGGCTCGGACTGACCGTGGCTCGCGAGCTGTGGCAGATGCGCAGGCCGCTGGCAACTCCCGAGCTACCTGAGTTGGCGGTGCCCGAGAACGTCGTGCTGCGCACCTATGCCGGACCCGAGGACGACGCCGAGCTACTGCGGGTCAACAACGCCGCATTCGACTGGCACCCCGAACAGGGCGGATGGGGCGAATCCGATATCGCCGTGCGCCGGGAATCGTCCTGGTTCGATCCGAAAGGCCTGTTCATCGCGGTCGACCCCGCCGATCCGAGTCGAATGCTGGGCTTTCACTGGACCAAGGTGCACACCGACGAGGAACCCCCGGCGGGCGAGGTCTACGTGGTGGCCATCGATCCCGCCGCGCAGGGCCGCGGGCTGGGCCGACTCCTGACCCTGGCCGGACTGCACTACCTGCGCGACCGGGGCCTGCGAGAAGTGTTGTTGTACACCGAGGCCGACAACACCGCCGCCGTGCACACCTACACGCGTCTGGGCTTCGAGACCTCGCACGTCGACGCCGCCTACGCCGCGCGCTGAGCATTTCGACGGCCTCACACATTTCCCGGCGCGTCGACCACCTCACGGATTTCTCGGCGCGGCGGCCACCCTCACGGATTTCTCGGCATGTCGGCCACCCTCAGATTTCCCGGCACGTCGGCCACCCTCAGATTTCCCGGCACGTCGGCCACCCTCAGATTTCCCGGCGTGCTCTTGGCCGGGATGACGCGAGTAACACTGCGGCAAATGTCACATCCGCTGGGTCCAATCGCGCCGGGTTGTTCACCCGCCGTTCACTTGGCCAGGTCCAACTGTCAACCGGCCGAACCTACGTTACTTATGGGCAGCATTCGCTGCCTGGTGCGCAAGTTCGCTGCGAACGGCCACCACACGGCACCCGTCCGGTTGTTGAGGGACCGGGCGTGTACTAAGCGATTCCCGGAGGAATAGGTGAATCTCAAGCGCAATGGCGCTCTGCTCGGTGTGCTTGCCGCAGCCGGAGCGCTGACCCTGACGGCCTGTGGCAGTGACGACAACACCGCTCAAACCGCGGGCGCGGCCAAGGTCGACGTTGCCTGTGGTGGCAAGAAGGCTCTGAAGGCCAGCGGCTCGTCGGCCCAGAAGAACGCGATGGACCGGTTCGTCGCCGCTTACGAGACCAACTGCGACGGCTACACCCTCGACTACACGTCGAGCGGTTCCGGCGCCGGTGTGAACGAATTCATCGGCGGTCAGACCGATTTCGGCGGCACCGACTCGCCGCTGGATGCCAAGAAGGACGAGCCCAACAAGGCCGCGGCCCGCTGCGGTTCCCCGGCGTGGAACCTGCCCACCGTGTTCGGTCCCATTGCCATCACCTACAACATCGACGGCGTGGGCGACCTGGTGCTGGACGGTCCGACCGCGGCCAAGATCTTCAACGGCACCATCACCCGCTGGGACGACGTGGCGATCAAGGCACTGAACCAGAAGGCCAACCTGCCGGCCGAGCCGATCCGCGTCATCTTCCGCAGCGACGAGTCGGGCACCACCGACAACTTCCAGAAGTACCTGGACTCGGCCTCCAACGGAGCCTGGGGCAAGGGTGCGGGCAAGGCGTTCACCGGCGGCGTCGGCGAGGGCGCCAAGGGCAACGAGGGCACCTCGGCGGCGATCAAGAACACCAAGAACTCGATCACCTACAACGAGTGGTCGTTCGCCAAGTCGCAGAACCTGTCGGTCTCGCAGATCATCACCGATGCGGCGGTCAAGCCGGTCGAGCTGAACGTGCAGTCCGCGGGCGCCGCCATCTCGGCGGCGAAGATCAGCGGTCAGGGCAACGACCTGGTCATCGACACCACCTCGTTCTACAAGCCGACCGACCCGGCCGCGTACCCGATCCTGATGCCGACCTACGAGGTCGTCTGCTCGAAGTACAGCGACCCGGAGACCGGCAAGGCCGTCAAGGCGTTCCTGACCTCCGCGACCGACAACGGCCAGAAGGGGCTCGACGAGTCCGGCTACGTGCCGATCCCGGATGCGTTCAAGACCAAGCTGACCACCGCCATCAACGCCATCTCCTGATTGCGTAGCCCCCAATGACCGTGCACGACGAAGTCACCGCCGCGGACCGGTCGGACTCGACCGGCCCGCGGACCGGCGGAGATACTGCCACTATGCCGAGTGAACCCAGCACCGAACCGGCGCAACGCGGACGCGGCGCCCACAGCGCCCGGGCGGAATTCATCTTCCGTTCGCTGGCCACGGCCGCCGGCGCGACCATCGTCGCGGCCATCGCACTGATCGCGCTGTTCCTGTTGATCCGGGCGGTGCCGTCGGTGGCGGCGAACAAGGCCAACTTCTTCACCAGCGCCGAGTTCAACGTCACCAACGCCAACGACATGCATTTCGGCATCCGCGACCTGTTCATGGTCACGGTGCTGAGTTCGCTGCTGGCGCTGGTGATCGCCGTGCCGTTAGGCGTCGGTATCGCGCTGTTCCTGACGCAGTACGCGCCGAAGGTGCTGGCTCGCCCGTTCGCCATCGTCGTGGATCTGCTGGCGGCGGTGCCTTCGATCGTGTTCGGTCTCTGGGGTTTTCTGGTGCTGGCGCAGCAGCTGGCGCCGTTCGAGGAATTCCTCAACGACAATCTCGGCTGGTTCTTCCTGTTCAAGACCGGCAACGTGTCCATCAGCGGCGGCGGCACCATCTTCACCGCCGGTGTGGTGCTGGCCGTGATGATCCTGCCGATCATCACCTCGGTGAGCCGCGAGGTGTTCAACCTGACCCCGCGGGCGCATATCGAGGCCGCGCAGGCGCTCGGCGCCACCAAGTGGGAGGTGGTGCGGATGACCGTGCTGCCCTACGGCCGCAGCGGTGTGATCGCCGGTTCGATGCTCGGACTGGGCCGCGCGCTCGGTGAGACGATCGCGGTGCTGGTGGTGCTGCGCACCGCGGCGACGGCGGGGCACTGGTCGCTGTTCGACGGCGGATACACCTTCGCCTCCAAGATCGCCTCGGCCGCTTCGGAATTCAGTCAGGCGCTGCCCACCGGCGCCTACATCGCCGCCGGCTTCGTGCTGTTCGCGCTGACCTTCGTGGTCAACGCGCTGGCGCGCATCGCGGCCGGCGGGAAGGTGAACGGGTAATGGCGACAACGACTCTCGACCGCCCGGTCAAGGCCCCGGCGTTCCGGCAGATCAGCACCGGTCGTCGCGTCCGCAACCACGTCGCCACCGCGGTCATGTGGCTGTGCTTCGCGATCGCGCTGATTCCGCTGTGCTGGGTGCTGATCCTGGTGCTCAGCAAGGGCTTCGACGCCGTCACCAGCAGCAACTGGTGGGGTAATTCGCAGAAGGGCGTGCTGCCCGACCAGTACGGCGGCGGCGTGTACCACGCCATCTACGGCACCATCGTGCAGTCGGCCGTGGCCGCGATCATCGCGGTGCCGCTGGGCATCATGGCCGCCATCTACCTGGTCGAATACGGGCGGGGCTGGCTGGCCCGGACCACCACGTTCATGGTCGACATCCTCGCCGGTGTGCCCTCGATCGTCGCCGCGCTGTTCGTCTTCGCGCTCTGGATCGCCACCTTCGGCGCGCCGCAGAGCGCCTTCGCGGTCGCGCTGGCGCTGGTGCTGCTGATGCTGCCGGTGGTCGTGCGCAGCACCGAGGAAATGCTCAAGCTGGTGCCGGACGAGTTGCGCGAGGCGTCCTACGCCCTGGGAATCCCGAAGTGGAAGACGATCATTCGGATCGTCGTGCCGACCGCGCTGCCCGGCATGATCAGCGGCATGCTGCTGGCGGTCGCCCGCGTGATGGGCGAGACCGCTCCGGTGCTGGTGCTGGTCGGCTATTCGAAGTCGATCAACTCCAACCTGTTCGACGGAAACATGGCGTCGCTGCCGCTGCTGATCTACCAGGAGCTGGCCAACCCGGAGCCCGCCGGTCGCTGGCGGGTGTGGGGCGCGGCCCTGACCCTGATCCTGATCATCGCGCTGCTGTATCTCGGGGCGGCGGTCGTCAACAAGCTGCTCACCCGGAACCGATAGAAGCGAACGGAATACGACATGGCCAAGCGGATCGACGTCAAAGATCTCAACATCTACTACGGCAAGTTCCATGCCGTCGGCGATGTACAGCTGACCGTGCTGCCCCGCAGCGTCACCGCCTTCATCGGTCCGTCGGGTTGCGGTAAGTCCACCGTGCTGCGCTCGCTCAACCGCATGCACGAGGTGACTCCGAATGCGCGCGTCGAGGGCGCGGTGCTGCTCGACGGCGAGGACATCTACGGCTCGCAGATCGACCCGGTGGGGGTGCGCCGCACCATCGGCATGGTGTTCCAGCGTCCGAACCCGTTCCCCACCATGTCGATTCGCGACAATGTGGTGGCCGGGCTGAAGCTGCAGGGCGTGCGCAACAAGAAGGAACTCGACGAGGTCGCCGAGCAGTCCCTCAAGGGCGCCAACCTGTGGAACGAGGTGAAGGACCGCCTCGACAAGCCGGGCGGCGGCCTGTCCGGCGGTCAGCAGCAGCGTCTGTGCATCGCGCGGGCCATCGCGGTGTCGCCCGACGTGCTGCTGATGGACGAGCCGTGTTCGGCCCTGGACCCGATCTCCACGCTCGCGATCGAGGACCTGATCGCCGAGCTGAAGAAGGAATTCACGATCGTCATCGTCACGCACAACATGCAGCAGGCCGCGCGCGTGAGCGATCAGACCGCGTTCTTCAACCTGGAGGCCCAGGGCAAGCCGGGCAAGTTGATCGAGATCGATGAGACGGAGAAGATCTTCTCCAATCCGGCCCGCAAGGAGACCGAGGACTACATCTCGGGGCGCTTCGGATAGGCCATCCAGGCAACAACTCTCACGACCCCGGTCCGATTGGGCCGGGGTCGTTTCGTGTGCACCGACTCGCCTGTGCTCCAGGCCACATTCCTGTGCCTGGTGTTAGCTGGGTCGTCTCCTACCACGGTCGGTTGTATGCAACTTGGCGTAACGGATACCGTTCGAGCCAACTAAACCGATCGTTATAGGTAGGAGGCGTCGGATGGCGGTATCAACGGCGAGCCCGCACCCCGGGCTCCGCGCGGCACCGGGGGTGCGGGTACGGGTGCTGGCCCTGCTCGCGATCTGTCTCGCGGAACTGCTCGTGGTGCTCGACAACACCCTGGTCAATGTGGCGCTGCCGTCGATGGCGGTGCAGCTGCAGGCGCGCATGAGCGGGCTGCAGTGGATCGTCGACGCTTTCACCTTGGCGTTCTCGGGCCTGCTGCTGGCTCTCGGACATCTCGGCGACCGGTTCGGGCGGCGCCGGATCATGATCATCGGCCTGGTGGGCGTGGCCGTCATGTCGACCGTGGGCGCGCTGTCGGCGACGCTCGGGCAGGTGATCGCGGCGCGGGCCGGGATGGGTGTTTTCGCGGCCGCGGTGTTCCCGGCGACGCTCGCGTTGATCATCAATCTGTTCCCCGAGGCCCGGGCCCGCGCCGGGGCCATCGCGCTGTGGACGGCCATGGCAGGCGTCGCGGTCGCGATCGGGCCGGTAACCGGAGGTTGGCTGCTGCAGTACTTCAGCTGGCATTCGGTGTTCTGGATCAACGTGCCGATCGCGCTGATCGCCATCGTGGCCGTGCTCGTCGTGGTGCCGGAGTCGCGGGCCGAGCACACCGGGCGCCTGGATGTCGTCGGCATCGTGCTGTCGCTGGTGGCGGTCACGACGCTGGTGTGGACGATCATCGAGGCGCCGAAATACGGCTGGCTGGCGGGGCGCAGCATGACCGGCTACGCGATCTCGCTACTGCTGCTGGTGGCCTATATCGCCTGGGAACTGCGGGTGGAATCGCCGGTATTGGACGTGCGGCTGTTCCGAATTCGACGGTTCTCGGTGCCCGCGCTGGCGATCACCGTGTCCTACTTCTGCGCCTTCGGCTTCCTGTTCCTGATCACCCAGTACTTCCAGGGTGTGCGGGAGTTCAGCGCACTGGAGTTCGGGATCCACTCGCTGCCCTTCGCCGCGGCGGTCGGGCTGGGCGCACCGGCCGCGACCCTGGTGGCGCAGCGCATCGGCACCACCGCGACGATCCTGTTCGGCCTGGTGCTGCTGGCGGCGGGCATGTACATCGCGGGCGAGGTGAAGGTCGAAACCCCTTACCTGGGACCGGTTCTCGTGTCGATGGTGCTGATGGGGATCGGCTTCGGCGTGGTGCAGGGACCGGCGACCGCCTCGATCATGGGATCGGTTCCGGAAGCGGAGGCCGGTGCGGGATCGGCGGTCAACGACACCACGCGCGAGGTCGGCGGCACCCTGGGCGTCGCCGTGCTGGGCTCCATCATGACCTCGATCTATTCCGAACGGGTCGGGGCCCGCATCGATGCGATTCCGGCCGCGATCATGAACTCCGATCAGAAGAGCATCGCCCGCGACACCCCGATCAGCGTGATCGAGATCGTCAAGGCGCCGATCAGCCCGTTCTTCGCCAAGCCGAAGGCCGACCTGGTGCACGCCATGAAGGTCGCGGCGCTGGAGGGCTCCCAGGCGGCCTCCCATCTGGCGGTGGGAGCGCTGGTGGTGTGCGCGATCCTGGTCGCGGTGCTGCTGCCCTGGAAGCCCGAGCGCGGCGTCTCACCGCTGCTCGCCTGGCGGAAGGGCGGCGATACGGAGTCCCAGGCGGACCTCCGCATCCGCTCCTAGAGGTTCTCGGCGTCCGGGTCGGGCGGCAGCTCGCCTGTCACCAGGAAGACGACCCGGCGGCCGATCTCCACGGCGTGGTCGGCGAAGCGCTCGTAGTAGCGGCCCAGCAGCGTGACGTCGACCGCGGCGGCCACCCCGTACTTCCACTCCCGGTCCATCAGCAGCGTGAACAGGTGGCGGTGCAGGTCGTCCATCGCCTCGTCGTCCTGGTTGAGCTGCGCGGCCCGCTCCGGGTCGCGCGTCTCCAGGACCTCCTTGGCCGCGGCGCCCATATTCACCGCGATCCGGCCCATCTCGGCGAAGTAGCCGTTGACGGCCTCCGGCAGGGCGTGGTTCGGGTGGCGGCGCCGGGTCACCTTGGCGACGTGCAGCGCCAGCGCGCCCATCCGATTCACGTCCGCGACGATCTGGATGGCGCTGATCACCTGCCGGAGGTCGCCCGCGACCGGCGCCTGCAGCGCCAGCAGCGCGAACGCCTTCTCCTCGGCCTGCGTGATCATCTCGGCGATCTGGTCGTGCTCGGAGATCACCTGCTCCGCGAGCGGCAGATCGGCCTGCAGCAGCGACTGCGTCGCCCGCTCCATCGCGGAGCCCGCGAGACCGGCCATCTTGCCCAGCATGTTGGCGAGATCGGCCATTTGTTCGTTGTAGATGACACGCATGAAACCAAACATTAGTTCCCAGCGCTGACCAAGTCACGAACGGTGGGTGAACCGTCGGTGTTGCCCGGAGCTAGCGGAATCGCGCAGGTGGGCAGGCGCTCACTTGCAGGTGTCGTCGGCGGCGTTGACGTGCTCGAGATCGGACGGGAGTGTGGCCGGGGTCTCGCCCGAGGCGCCCGTGCTCGGGGCGGTCGGAACCTCCGGCAGCGGATTGCCGAATGGTGTCGGCGCCTTCACCGTGCCGGAGAAATCGGAGCCCAGCGCGACCTCCACGATGCTGCCCAGTCCGGAGGCGGCCTCCATCGTCGCGCCGGGGATCGCGGACGCGACCGTCGCGGCCTCGGCCTCGTGCCCGGCCGAGTAGCGCACCCGGGTGGTCGGGATCGTGCCGCCCGCGTAGTTTCCGGTGCTGTAGATCTGGAAGCCCTGGTTGGACAGCTTGGTCGCGGTGGTGTTCGCGAGGCCCGAACTGCCCGAGCCGTTGGAGACCTGCACCGACATCGTGCTCGGATCGGTCGCGGTCAGCTGCTTGGGCGCGGGGGCCGGAGCGGCGGCCTTGCTCGGCTCGGGCGCCTTCTTCTCGCCCGGCAGCGGCTGGTCGTCGATGACCGCCTGGAACATCTCCTTGATGTCGGATTCGCGGGGGATCTCGTTGCCGTAGGAGGTGGTCCCCGCGGTGGGCACCGTCAGGAAGGTGATCGCCCCGGCGTCCACCTTCTGCAGCGAGCGGCCCAGCATCAGCAGGTCCTTGGTGCCGACGCCGTCCATGAAGGCGCTGCTGGAGAACGCGTTGATGAAGCCGTTCAGCTTGCCGACGTCGAACAGCACCTTGCTCGACAGCGCGCCGCGCAGCAGCGAGGACAGGAACAGCTGCTGGCGGTGGATGCGGTCGTAGTCGCTGCGCTCTTCGCCGGTGACGTGGCGGGCGCGCACGTAGTCCAGCGCGGTCGGACCGTTGAGCACCTGTTTGCCCGCATTCGGCAGGATGGTGCCGAGCTCGTCGTCGACCAGGGGCTTCTTGGTGCAGACCTCGACACCGCCGATGGTGTCGACCATGGAGGAGAAGCCGTTGAAGTCGATGCCGACGAAGTGGCCGATGCGCAGGCCGACCAGCTTCTGGATCACCTTGGTCAGGCACTGCGGCCCGCCGAGCGCGTAGGTCGCGTTGAGCTTGTCGCCGTTGGCCGCCGGGAACTGGACGCCCGTGCCCTTCGCCTTCTCGTTGTCCCAGCCCTCGCAGGCGGGCCGGGTGACGTCGAGGTCGCGCGGGAACGACACCGCGACGACGCGCTGCCGGTTCTCGGGAATGTGCACCAGCATGACCGTGTCGGCGCGGGAGCCCTCGGCGTCCTCGGTGGTGCCGGCGCCGACATTGCCGTCCACACCGGCGCGGGTGTCGGTGCCGACGATGAGGAAGTTCTCGTCGCCCAGCTGGCCGCCCGGATCGACGATGTCGTCGGACTTCTCGTCGAGCGCGGAGACCTGGGTGAAGCCGTTGTCGGTGGCGCGCAGGTAGTTCCAGCCCACACCGGTCATCACCAGCGCGAGCACGGCGGCGAACGCGGTCGACGCGCGGGCCGCGAGCCGCAGCCGCTGCTGGCGGCGCCGCTTGCTCATGGCCAACCGGGACAGCGGCTGGGCGCCGACGGATTTCGGCCGGGCCGCGGCGGCGGACCGATCGACCGGCGGCTCCGCCGGGGACTCCGATTCCGGAACCGGAAGCTTGTCGGTGGCGGGG
>NZ_BDBV01000074.1 GCF_001613165.1 Nocardia mexicana NBRC 108244 | reverse complement strand
GGCGGGTATCCGCCGGGCCGCGGTTGCGAGCCGCGCGGGGCGCGCCCGCCGTTGGGTCCATCGTCGTAGGGCGAAGTCACAGCGTGGATCTCCATAACTCGAAACGGTCCGGGTAGCTCGTTGCGGTCGTTACGTCGTTCCTCTGGCGATCGGTGCGCGAGCCTACGGGGTTACGCACGCTGCCTCCGATTCCTGACGTTCTCGACCGCGGCGGGCACGCCTGTGCTCCGCATATCAGTCTGGTGTGCCCATCACTCTGCGGCGGTCCGGCGGGTCCCTGTGCGGCGACGCGTGGGCGCCGGTGCGTGACCGAGCACGTAGGACTGCACCAGATGGTTCCAGCTGCAGCTCCGGCACACCTCGACGACGTGCACCGTGAACTCCTCGCGAGTCTCGGCCAGCCGGGCCAGCTCCTCGGGTGTCCGGGCCGAGCCCGCGACGGGCCCCAGCCCATCTCCGTAGACCCACGATACGAGAGTCAACTGCTCTTTCCTGCAGATGGGGCATGTGACCTCGCTCCCCCGCCCGTGGAACTTCGCCGCCCGCAGCAGGTACGGGTTCGCATCGCACACCTCGGCGACGTCCACTCGGCCCGCATAGACGTCGGCCAGCAGCGACCTGCGCCGGAGCGCATAGTCGACCACCTGCCGCTGAATTCGCACGCCAACCAGAGTAGCGGTCCCCACCGACCCCGCGCCCCCCACAAATTCGAGGATCCGGACGGGTGTTGTCGGATGTATCGGCGCGATATAGTTTGTCATCGCATCAAGCGGTTAGGTCTGCACATAACAGTCAGGAGGTGAGGCCCGTGCTCGAGCTGGCGATTCTCGGGCTGCTCCTGGAGGCGCCCATGCACGGCTACGAGCTGCGTAAGCGGCTGACGGGTCTGCTGGGACCGTTCCGCGCCTTCTCCTACGGATCGCTCTACCCGACCCTGCGACGCATGCAGGCCGACGGGTTGATCGCGGAGGAGAGTCCGGCGGGCGCGGTCACGCGGCGGGCGCGACGGGTTTATCAGCTGACCGAGGCCGGGTGGGAGCGGTTCGGTGAACTGCTCGCCGACACCGGCCCGCAGAACTACACCGACGACGGCTTCGGCGTTCATCTCGCCTTCTTCAGCCGCACTCCCGCCGAGGCGCGGATGCGGATTCTCGAGGGCAGGCGGCGGCAGGTCGAGGAGCGCCGAGAGGGACTGCGGGAGGCGATCAAACGGGCCAGCGGGACCCTGGATCGCTACACCCGCCAGCTCCACCAGCTCGGTCTGGAATCAAGCGAGCGCGAAGTGCGCTGGCTCAACGAGTTGATTGCAGCGGAGCAGTCAATGAAGGCGGCACCACAGAAAGAGGGAAAAACCGGCCATGAGTGATGTCAACAAGGCTGAGCACGGCGGCGAGATTCGCGTGGCCATCGTAGGTGTGGGCAACTGCGCTTCCTCGCTGGTCCAGGGCGTGCAGTACTACAAGGACGCGGACGAGAACGCGACCGTACCCGGCCTCATGCACGTCAAGTTCGGTCCCTACCACGTTCGCGATGTGAAATTCGTCGCCGCGTTCGACGTCGACGCCAAGAAGGTCGGTTTCGAACTGTCGGACGCGATCTTCGCCAGCGAGAACAACACCATCAAGATCTCCGACGTGCCGCCGAGCGGAGTCATCGTCAAGCGCGGCCCGACGCTGGACGGCATCGGCAAGTACTACGCGGAAACCATCGAACTGTCCGATGCCGAACCGGTCGACGTCGTGCAGGCGCTGAAGGACGCGAAGGTCGACGTGCTGGTGTCCTACCTGCCGGTGGGCTCCGAGGATGCCGACAAGTTCTACGCGCAGTGCGCCATCGACGCCGGTGTCGCATTTGTGAACGCGCTGCCGGTCTTCATCGCGTCGGATCCGGAGTGGGCGAAGAAGTTCGCCGACGCCGGTGTCCCGATCGTCGGCGACGACATCAAGAGCCAGGTGGGCGCCACCATCACCCACCGCGTGATGGCCAAGCTGTTCGAGGACCGCGGGGTGCAGCTGGACCGCACCATGCAGCTCAACGTCGGCGGCAACATGGACTTCAAGAACATGCTCGAGCGCGAGCGGCTGGAGTCCAAGAAGATCTCCAAGACCCAGGCCGTCACCAGCAACCTGAAGAAGGAGCTGGGCGCCAACGATGTGCACATCGGCCCGTCCGACCACGTCGGCTGGCTCGACGACCGCAAGTGGGCCTATGTGCGGCTGGAGGGTCGCGCCTTCGGTGACGTGCCGCTGAATCTGGAGTACAAGCTCGAGGTGTGGGACTCGCCGAACTCGGCCGGCATCATCATCGACGCGATCCGCGCGGCCAAGATCGCCAAGGACCGCGGCGTCGGCGGGCCGGTCCTGCCGGCCTCGGCCTACCTGATGAAGTCCCCGCCGAAGCAGCTGGCCGACGATGTCGCGCGGTCGCAGCTGGAGGCGTTCATCGTCGGGGCGGAATAGGCTCCCCCGCGCCGCGTTCTGGTCCTCTGCAATCTCGGCCCGCATCGAGATTGCAGAGGCACCAACTGATTTCGCAAGAACATGGGTAACTTGTCGGGTACGGGCGAACCCGACCATCTCGTAGCCGCCGGTCGCCGACGTCACGTGCGTCGCACCTTGGTCTGGCCAAGAATCGCGGAGAGGCGGGAGATCAGTCCAGGGAGACGTAGACCTCTACGGATGTCGGGCCCGTGTAGCGCTCGACCTCCGCGCGGTGGGAGCGGGTGATGGTGCCCGCGGCCTCGGCCTTGGAGACCTTCGCCCAGGCCGTGCGCAGCAGGTCGTAGGGCTTGTCGGAGACGACGAAGCGGGCGTAGCGCCCGGACGGGATACGGGTCGTCACGTCGCCGACGTCCAACTGGTCCAGCGTGTCGAGCGCGTAGCCGAGCACCGCCACGGCGTGGTCGTTCTGCCCGATGTAGGCCGCCACCCGGGGCACGTTCTTCTCCCGGGAGAGGTACCGGTCCCAGGTGAAGTTCACCAGGTCCAGGTCGCGGGCGGTCACCTCGCGACCCGCCAGCGGCACCGTCAGGCCCGCGACCAGGCTCTCGTCCAGCGTGACAATCTCGAAGTCCACGGTTGTGCCCCCTACCTGTTGCCCTCGCCGAGGGTGGCGTCTTCGGTCAGGGCGACGAACACCTCGACCGTCTGGGAATCCGGATAGTGCTCGAAATCGCCGGTATAGGCGCGGACCAGGGCGCCGGCCGCCTCGAGATCCCAGACCGCGCGCCAGACCGACACGATGGTGTCGCCGAGGTTCTCCCCGGTGCGGATGAATCGTGCGAACCGGCCCCCGGGCACCCGCGCCAGCACATCGCCGGGCTGCAGATCGTCCAGGCTCTCGCAGCGATATCCGACGATATGGGTCAGATACGACCCGATCTCCGGTGCGTGGTCCACGTACGCGGTCGCCGGAGGCCCGGGGAGTTTGCGCGCGAGATTGCGCTTCCAGGCCTCCTCCACCTTCAACCGGCGCGGTCCCTCGACCGCCAGTGCCGGGCTGCGTAGCACCGTCCCCGCCACGAGCGTTTCGTGGCGGTCAACGACATTGAAATCCACCGGTGTCGCCCCTATGTCTCGTGCTGTGTGACGGAACCCCTCGCCGGTTCCTCGTGTGCGCACATCCTCCCGCATCCTGCCACCCGTCTCCGGTATCGGCCCATTCGGAACCGTTCCGATCCATCCATGATCATCCGGGCCGATCCGTGCCATGTCATCGATTTCGGCGCACCGGGCATTTCGCCCTGCTCCACCCTATCGGCGGCGGCAGAGTGATGGCCGCACAACGAGGATTCGTTTTGTCACAACCGATTGCCCGACTCCCTTGTTGCTCAGCCCGGTACGGGGATGCTCAGCCCGGGGAAGATCTCGACCTGTTTCGGCGGTTCCGGCGGCGCGGGCGGGATGATGACCACCTGCTCCGGCGGCGAGTTCGAGGGCGGGGCGAGCACATCGAACGGGCCGCCCTGCCCCTGTGCCGGTGGCGGACCGCCGAACAACGGCCCCGTCGGGGCGGCCGGCTCGGGCGCCGGGAACTGCTCGACCGGGGTGTCGGCCAGCGCGCCGTCCATGGTCTGCTTCCAGATGTCCGCCGGGAGGCCCGCCCCGTAGATGGGCCCGCCCCGCGCGGTGTGAATCGGCTGGGACTGTTCGGTGCCGATCCACACCGCCGTCGACAGCGACGGGGTGAAGCCGATCATCCACGCGTCCTTGTTCTCTCCGGTCTCGCCGAGCTGGGTGGTGCCCGTCTTGGCGGCCGACGGGCGGCCCGCCAGGCCGTGCCCGTTCGAATACGCGGCGATCGGCAGCATCGCCTGCATGGTTCCGTCGGCGACGTGTCGCGCGATGCGCTGCTGCCCGGGCGGCAGCTGGCCGCCGTCCGGGGCGCCGCGGTCGAGCAGCACGCGGCCGTCGCCGGTGACGACGCGCTGCACGAAGTACGGCTGGTGGTACACGCCCGATGCGGCGATGGTGGCGTAGGCGGAGGCCATATCGATCGGGCGCACCGAGTACACGCCCAGGACGATCGACGGCGTCGGCAGGTCGCCGTTCTCGGTGAGCGTCTTGCCGGGGACGCCGGGAATCTGCTCGGGGATTCCGGCCATGTGGGCGGCGTCGGCGACGGCCTTGGGCCCGACCGTGTTGGTGAGCCGGTAGAAGCTGGTGTTCAGCGAGCGCTTGTATGCCTCTGCGAGGGAACAGGTTCCGCAGGATTCGCCCTCGACGTTGGTGACCTTCTGCCCGTTCACCGTCAGCGGTGAGCTGTCGAGCGGATAGGTCAGCGGCATCCCCTGCTGCAACGCGGCGATCACCGCGAACGTCTTGAACGCGGACCCGGTCTGCAGGGGGGCCTGCGCGAAATCGAAACCGGCGCCGTCCTCGCCGCCGTAGTAGGCCCGCACCGCGCCCGAGCGGGGGTCGATGGACACCACCGCGCCCCGCAGCTCGGGCGGCTGCGGTCCGAGGCGGTTGTGTACCGCGTCCAGCGCGGCCTGCTGGGCCCGCGCGTCGATGGTCGTCACGACCTGCAGGGCCCCGGTGTTGATCTCCTGCTCGCTCACCCCGGCCGCGCGGAGCTCGCGCAGCACCTGGGCGCGGATCAGGCCCGATGCGCCGCGCGCGGAGTCGTCGGCCGCCACCGTGATCGGCGCGATGACCGGGAACTGGATACCGGCGCGCTGCGTGCTCGGCAGCACCCCCATCTCGACCATGCCGTCGAGAACGTAGTTCCAGCGCGTTTTCAGCTGTTCCAGATGGGTTTCCGGATCCAGGATCGACGGCGTGCGGACCACCGAGGCGAGCACCGCGCCCTCGGCCAGGGTCAGCTGCGGGACCGGCTTGTCGAAGTAGGCCTTCGCCGCCGCGGCGATCCCGTAGGCGCCGCGGCCGTAGTAGATGGTGTTGAAGTAGGCCGCCAGGATGTCGTCCTTGCTCCACTGCCGCGCCATCTTCGCGGAGATGATCAGCTCGCGCATCTTGCGCGACAGGGTGCGCTCGGAGCTGAGGAAGGCGTTCTTGACGTACTGCTGGGTGATGGTGGAGCCGCCACCGGCGTCGTCGCGGCTCAGTACGTTGTCGCGGGCAGCGCGCAGGAACGCCGAGGTCGAATAGCCGGGATTGGTGTAGAAGTTGCGGTCCTCGGCGGACAGCATCGCATCGCGCACCCCGACGGGTACGTCCGACAACGGTACCGGAGTTCGATTACCTTCCGGCGGAACCACTTTCGACAGCACCGTGGAGCCGTCGGAGGCGGTGATGGTCGCGATCTGCTTGCTCTGCACCGCCGTCGGATCGGGGATCTCGGCACTCCAGTAGGCCAGCGTCACCAGCAGCGACGGCAGCATCACGAAGATCAGGAACAGCGCCAGCAGCAGCCGCCGCACGCGCTGCGCCCGGGTACGCGGCGGACGAGACTGCGGCCCCGTGCGATTCGGCGGCCGCACTCGCCGGTGCGGGCGCCCGCCGTGCTGTATGCGCTGGCGCCGCGCGGAGACACTGGGAGGCTCGTTCCATCCGGCGACCGACGAATACGGCGCGGCGTTACTGCTGTCGTGCCGCCGCTTGCGGATCGAGCTCACGATCATCTCCCGAGATGTCGAACTGCACGAACACCTGCACGAACAAAGATCGAACTACCACCAGATCAGGAATCGAAACCCCACACTACTGGGTTGTTCGACGCGTTCGGGAAGACTTGCGACGCCGAATCTAGCTCTTCACGCCGCCCGCGGTCAGGCCCGAAATAATCCGGCGCTGGAAGATCAGCACCATGATGACCAGCGGGACCGTGACGATGGTGCCCGCGGCCATGATCGCCGCGTACGGCTGGACCAGCGGGTCGTTGCCGGAGAAGCGGGCGATCGCGACGGTCACCGGCTCGGTGGCGTCGGCGGACAGCAGCCGGGCCAGCAGGTATTCGTTGACCGCGGCGATGAAGGCCAGGATGGCGGTGGTGAACACGGCCGGGGCGGCCAGCGGCAGCATCACCAGCCGGAACGCCTGGAAGCGGGTCGCGCCGTCGATGCGCGCGGCCTCCTCGAGTTCCCACGGCAGGTCGGCGAAGAACGAGGCCAGGATGTAGACGGTCAGCGGCAGCACGAACGAGATGTTCGGGATGATCATCGCCTGGTACTGCCCGATCCAGCCGATATTGGTGAACAGCTGGAACAGCGGCGTCACCAGCACCACCACCGGGAACATGGATGCGCTCAGCACCAGCCCGGCGACCAGCGTCTTGCCCTTGAAGGTGAGACGGGCCAGCGCGTAGGCGGCGAACATGCCGATCAGCAACGCGATGACCGCGGTGGCGAGGCCGATGATGACGCTGTTGGTCACCGCCCGCCCGAAGTCGTTGCCGCGGGTGGTGTCGAAGGCGTTGTGGAAGTTCTCCAGCGTGAGATGGGTCGGCCAGGGGGTGTTGTCGAAGGTGTAGGCCGGGTCGCGGAAGGCGGTGACCACCATCCAGTAGAACGGTCCCAGGCCCCACACCAGCACGATGAGCGCGCCGATGTAGACGCGCGCGGAGCCGAATCGCTTCTGCCACGGCACGCGCGCGGTCACGGGGGTGGTGGTGGGCTCGGTCAGGGTCGTGGTCATCAGTGCGCCCTCCGCTGCTCTTCCTGGGTCGCGACGGCGTTGGCGCCCAGCACCTTCACCAGGACGAAGGCGACGGCGAATATCAGCAGGAAGGTGATCACCGACAGCGCCGCGGCACTGTTCTGGCCCTGCCGCACCTGGTCGACCACCAGGATGGAAATGGTCCGCGTCGCCGGGTTGCCCTGCGTCATGATCGCGGGCAGGTCGTACAGGCGCAGCGCGTCCATGGTCCGGAACAGCACCGCCACCAGCAGCGCCGGCTTCAGCAGCGGCAGCGTGATGTGGACGAACCGCTGCCAGGCCGAGGCCCCGTCGACGCGGGCCGCCTCGTACACATCGGTCGGAATCACCTGCAGCCCGGCCAGAATCAGCAGCGCCATGAACGGCGTGGTCTTCCAGACGTCGGCGATGATCACCGCGAACCGCGACCACATCGGGTCGGTCTGCCACAGGATGTGGGTGCCCAGCACCCGGTTCACCACGCCGTCGTACTGGAACATGAACTCCCACAGCCGGGCGGTGACGGCGGTGGGGATCGCCCACGGGATCAGCACCGCCGCCCGCAGCAGCGCGCGGCCGCGGAACGTCTTGCCCATCACCACGGCCATCCCGAGCCCGATGGTCGCCTCGAGCGTGACGGTCACGACGGTGAACAGCAGCGTGATGCCGATGGCCGCCCAGAACTGCGAGCCCAGGTTGCCGGTCGGGCACGCCTCCATGGCGCCGCCCGGGATCGTGCACTGCTGCAGCAGCCAGTGCGTGTAGTTGTCGAAGCCGGCGAAGCCGCCCTCTTCGAACATGCCGGTGGCCTCGTTGAGCCCGGAGTCCTTCTGGAACGACATCCACAGCGCCCGCACCACGGGATAGCCGATGATGACGGCCAAGGCCACAAGCACGGGTGCGACGAACAACCAGGCGCGGGCCGGACCCTGCAGGATGCTTCGGGACCGGGCCGCCCGGACCGGGGGTGGATCCGCCGGTGCGGCGGGCGGCGCGAGGTCGGTCGCTCCCGAAGGATCTGACACGTTCTTCTCTCCTACGGGACTGACTCGGTGTGTGTTCACCGCCGCTTACGAGCCGGCGGCTTGGATGCCCTTCTGCATGCCGGTAATCGCGTCATCGACGGATTTCGTTCCGGTCAGCGCAGCATAAGCGTTGTCCTGGATGGCTTTCGACACCGCAGGATAGTAGGGAGTGACCGGGCGCGGTACCGCGCTGGCGATCGAATCCTTCAGCGCGGGCAGGTACGGAAACTTGGCGATCAGGGCCGGGTCGTCGTACATCGACTGCCGCACCGGAGGGAAGGCGCCCTCGGCGACGATGCGCTGGGCGTCCTCGCTGATCATGAACCGCAGGAAGTCCAGCGCGGTGGCCTTGTTCTTCGAGAAGGAGCTGATGGCGGCGTTGTAACCACCGAGAGTGGAGGCGCCGATGCCGTCCTTGCCGGGCAGCGGGGCGACGCCGACGTTGCCCTTCACCGCCGAGGAGTCGGCGTTGGCCACGCCGTAGAAGTTCGGCCAGGTGCGCAGGAACATCAGCTTGCCCTGGGCGAAGGCGTTCTGGCTCTCGGGCTCCTTGAAGGAGATGGCCTCCTTCGGGATCTCACCGTTCTTGTACGCGTCCACGAGCACCTGCAGCCCGGCGCGCGACTGCGGGCTGTTGACGGTCGGCGTCTTGCCGTCGGGGCCGACGAAGGTGCCGCCGAAGCCGTTGATCACCTCGGCGGTGTTCACGGTCAGGCCCTCGTAGGGCGCGAATTGCCCGGCGTAGCAGCCGATCTGGGGATCGCGCGCGGCGCCGCACTGCGACAGCAGCTCCGACCACGTCCGCGGCGGGTTGGGGACCAGGTCCTTGCGGTAGTACAGCAGGCCGCCGTTGGTGTTGCGCGGCGCCGCGTACAGGGTGCCCTTGTAGGTGGCGCTGGCGACGGTCGGCGACAGCAGCGTGGAGGTGTCGACGGCGAAGGAGTCCTTCAGCGGCTGGATCCAGCCCTTGGCCGCGAACTCCGCGGTCCACGGGACGTCCAGCGCCATCACGTCGTAGTCGGACTGCTTGGCCCGCATGTGCTGGGCCAGGTCGTCGTACTGCTGGGAGGCGTCGTTGGACTGCTCCTTGAAGGTCACCTTCTCGTCCGGGTGGGCGGCGTTCCAGCGCTCTATGAGCTGCTTGACCGCACCGGATTCGGTGGTGTCCTTACCCTCCACATACGTGATGGGGCCGCGCCCGCTCAGGTTCTGGGAGGTGGCGTCGTTTCCGTCGCCGCTCGAACACGCGCTGGTGAAGCCCGCGGTCAGCAGCGCCGCCGACAGTGCGGCCAACGCGGCGCGGGACACCAGGGACGAGCGTCGTGACGACACCTTGTTCAAAGCCATCGATACTCCAGGGTCGAGACGTGAGCGAGCTCGCGAGCGAACCATCGACGCCGCGCGCTCCGACGCACGAGACGCCGAGCGCCAGCGACGCGTACTCGTGAGCGCCAGCACACTCAGCCGGTTGCACAAGGCAAGATACATTGTTCGCGGGGGAATGTGTCGGTCGGTTCTCCTATCCTGGGCTCCGATGTCGACCCAGCTGACTCAGGACAAACTGCTCACCCGCATCGGCGGCCTGCTGCGCCAGGCCGAGTCGACCGACAACGAGCACGAGGCCGAGGCATTTCTCGCCGCCGCGCAGCGCCTGGCGACGCGTTCGTCCATCGATCTCACGGTGGCGCGCGCCCACGTCGCCGGGCGTGAGGCCCGGAAGACGCCGACGCAGAAGGTCATTCCGATCGGCGAGGCCGGCAAGCGCGGTCTGCGCACCTACGTCCAGCTGTTCGTGGCGATCGCGGCCGCCAACGATGTGCGCTGCGATGTGGCGCGGTCGTCGACCCAGGTTTACGCCTACGGCTTCGACACCGACATCGCGACCTGCGAGGCGCTCTATACGAGCCTGCTGGTGCAGATGGTGCGGGCGTCGGATCAGTACATCAAGTCCGGCCGGTACAAGTCGGCCATGGTGGAGAAGATCGTCGTCGAGAAGCGCTGGGGCCGAACGGTGCAGCGGCGCGTTCAGGCCCCTGTCGCAGCGGTGACGGCCCGGCTGAACTTCCAGATGGCCTTCGCCGCCCGGGTCGGCAAGCGCCTCGCCGAGGTGCGGGCCGACGTGGAGGCGGAGGTGCGGGCCGAACCGGCCGCCACCGGCACCGCACTCGCCCTGCGCGACAAGGAACTCGAGTTGCACGACTTCTACACCCGGACCTCGGAGGCGCGCGGCACCTGGCGCGGACCGCAGGAGTCGGCCGGCTATTCGGCCGCGGCGCGCCGCGCGGGCGATCGTGCGGGGCGTGCGGCGCGCCTCGGCAACTCGCCCGAACTCGGCGCAGCACGTGGGCAACTCAACCCTCGCGACACGTGACCCAGAAAACGCACCGCCGATTCCGCGCCGGGACACACCGCCGCAGTGCGCCTGCTGCCGAGCACGCCAGCTTCCCGCACCCCTTACTCGTTCACGCACCCGCTGCAAAGGCCTGCAGGGGGTGCGGGGTCGTGCAAGGAGTCCGGGGATGCGGGCCGCGTAGCGGTTTCCGGCGGGTAGGGGTTGTGCGATGAGCGTGCGGGATGGGCAGCGGGCGCGGGTGTACGACGCCGAGGGGCTGGTGCGGCGGATGTTCGAGCGGGCCGACGAGCACGGGATGCGGACCGTCGAGCTGCACGGCTCGCAGATCACGCTTCCGGTCGAGCGGCGGTTCGCCTCGGTGGATTCGGTTCAGACGTATGCCGATCGTGTGCTGGCCCTGAACTGGGTCCGCGCGCAGTGGGACCGGGCGGCCACTCCGCTCATCGTCCGCGCTCGTACCGGAACCACGGCAGCCCATTACGAATCCGAGAGTGCCGTGCTCGCCGTTCCGCTGCACCGCGGCGGAACCGCTTGGGCCCTGCGGGAATTGGTGATCCTGCACGAGATCGCCCATCACCTCGAGCCGGTGGGCGCCGAGCTGGCCCCGCACGGTCCCGAATTCTGTTCCCGCTATGTGGAACTCGTTGACGGCGTGATCGGCCCGGAGGCCGCGCTGTTGCTGCGCAGCACCATGTCGGGCTGCGGCGTCCGCTTCGGCTGAGGTTCGCCCGGCCCTATGGCCTCGGCCACATCTACCGGCTATCTACTGTCTAAGTACGTACTATTTTGTTACGTACTATTCATCTACGTAGATGGGCTCTGTCGAATCGGTGACCAGAGCGCACGAGAGCAGTCAGGCAAAGGAGCCGAAATGCGACGTGTACTTCCAGAACGGCGAACCTCCCCTCCGTCGTCACGGCGAGACTCCGGTGATCGCTACGCACCGGTTCGGCGGACCACCGCATTCGCTCCGGCCGTGCGCGGGCCGATGACGGCTACGCCGACTGCGTCCATCGGGGCGGTCGAGGGCGCGACGGGTCGCGGGGTCCGCCGGTCACCGACAGCTGCCGGACGGTGGATGTCGCGGGCGGCCGTGCTGGTTCTGGTCACGGGGGCCACGGCGGCGGGCGCCGTGCTCGCTTCCGGGGCGGCCGGTGCGGACCCCGGGGGCCGCGCGAACCATTCCTCCGATCGCGGCGCGGCCACCAATCGAGACACCACCGGCTGGCGGCACATCGATCCGCGCGGCTACCACCACAAGGAATCGAATCCGTTGCGTCAGGCCGAGATTCGGGACAACCGGCGCGAATACCGGCAGCAGCGCCGTACCGCGCCCGAGGTCCCGCAGCGCGCGCCCGGCAGCGAGCCGGGCGCCTCGACCTGGACGAGTGTGCCCAACGCCGACGGGACGGGGTGGGCCGTCTGCCGCCCGCAGGCGTCCTGGTGCTGATGCCGGTTCGCGCTATGTTGCAATGTCTGGGGGTTGTAGTCGCGCTGGTGCACAGGAGGCCGGGGTGCCGGGAGGCAGACTGTCACAGGACGACCGCAGGCTGATCGCCGCCGGACTCGCCGAGAGGCTCGGGTACGCCGAGATCGCACGGCGCCTCGGCCGCCCCACCTCCACGGTCAGCCGCGAGGTGACGCGCAACGGTGGCCCGGGACGCTACCGCCCGGAGCTGGCGCAGGCCGCCGCGGCGGTGCGGTCCCGGCGCCGTACGCCGCGCCCGGACGCGACCGAGAAGTACTCGGGCACCGATGAATACGGGCGCGACCCGGAAACGCTGGACGCCTTCAGCGCCGGTCTCGCCGAGCTGTTCGTGCAGACCGGGATGCCCAGAACGGCGTCCGCCGTGCTGGCCCGGCTCTACGCCGTCGACTCCGGCAGTCTCACCGCCACCGAGCTGGTGCGGCATCTGGGCGTCAGCCCCGCCACTGTCTCCGCCGCCATCGGCTATCTGGAAAACCAGGAACTCATCCGCCGCGACCGCGACGCGAACAGCCGCCGCGAGCGCTACATCCTCGATGAAAGCGCCTGGTACCGAGCCACATTGGCGGGCGCCCGCTTCAACGAACTGTTGTCCGCGCAGGCCCGCGACGGCGCCGCGGCCCTCGGCCCCGGCACCCCGGCGGCCGCCCGCCTCCTGGGTATGGGCGAATACCTGGACGAGGTCGGCCGCGACATGATCCGCTCGGCGGAGCAGTGGCGAACAAAACTCCTACGCTGATTCACCACCCGCCCGCCACCCCGAAAGAGTCTGCGGCGGGCGGCTCTACCGCAGCCTGATGAGAATGTCGACCGTCGTGACGTTCTACGACCTTTCGGATCTTCAGACATGTCTACCGAGGATCGGACGTTTCTCGTATGTCATCGCGTCGAGCCGGTAACTCGGCCTCCGAGATTGTCGGGTCAGGATGAGAGGGCGACGACGGTGTGTTCGGTATGGGGGTCGGTGACGGCGTCGAGTAGGTAGGCGGCGAGGTCGGCTCGGGAGGTTCGGGCGGCGACTTTCTCGTTGGCTCCCAAGGAGATTTGTGGGCTGCCGGTCGGTGGGGTGTCGGTGAGTCGGGTCGGGCGCACCGACGTCCAGCGCAGGTTGCTTTGTGTGAGTTGGGATTCCATGCGTTTCATGTCGGTGTAGATGTGGCGCATGATGCGGTGCAGGATATGGGCGAAGAGGCGCGTTGTCCGACCGGCGTCGTCCGGGACGTCCAGGCCCGCGGACGAGATGACCAGCAGGCGGGCGCCGGGGCGCAGGGCGGCGATGAGTTCGGTGGCCGCCGTCGAGTACAGGGTGGTGGGTCCGCGGCCGGTGGCGCCGAGTGCCGAGATCACCGCGTCCTGCTGGTCGAGGGTTCCGGCGAGGGCGCCCGGGGCGGTGGGGTCCGCCGCGACGATCGTCAATCCCGGTGCGGGGGTGAGGCTCCCGGCCCGCCGGACGATCGCGGTGACGCGATGTCCGCGGGCCAGGGCCTGGGCCACCACCAGGCGCCCGGTGCGTCCGGTGGCCCCGACCACTGCGATGGCGGACATCAGCGGGTGGCCGGTCGGGAGGTGGGCTGGAACTTGAAGGTCGCGGCCTCCAGCAGCGGCTTGCGCTGGGTCTTCTGGACGGCCGCGATGCGCCATTCGTCGTCGGCGTCTCGGATCACCGTGTAGGTGGCGAGCTTGCCGAGCTTCTTCGGCTCACCTTTCGAGGATTCCCCGCGGGTGACGACCACGGCGATATCGTTTCCGTAGCGGCGGATTTCGATGATGTCGACGGTGAGCCGGGTGCCCTTCAGGAAGCTGTCGAACAGCGTTTGGTGCGCACGGCCGATCTCCTCGCCCCCGTGGTACACGGTGCCCATGTAGGTGACGTCGGTGGCGTCGGCGGTGAAGCACGCGCCGTAGGCGGTGCCGTCGCCGCGATTCCAGGCGTCTCGGCTGAGCTCGATCAGGGCGCGGATTGCGGTGGTGTCGATGTCGTTCATGGCTGTGTCTTTTCGATTCGATGGGTGGTGGTTTCAGTCGGCCAGCAGTGCGAGGGCGAGGCGGCGGGGAAGCAGCCGCGCCGCGGTGCTGAACAGTCGATTGGCCGGGCTGGTGAGGATCACGGGACCGGCCTTGTCGGACAGGGCCTTCCGGGCGCGCTCGACTACCTCTCGCGGTGATTGGACCAGCCAGGACGGGACATCCGCCGCGGTCTGCGATGCGGTGGTGGTGACGCCGGGGCACAGGGCCATGACGTGGACGTTCCGTCGTTTCTGCTCGTGCCACAGCGTTTCGGAGAACGTCGTGACGAAGGACTTCGACGCGCTGTACAGGGCCATCCCGGGTTTCGGGGCGAGGCCGAGGGTGGACGACACGTTCACGAGCGCGCTGCCGGGGCCTGCCGCGCCGAGGAAGGCGTGGGCCAGCACGACCACCGCGCGACAGTTGAGATCCAGTGTGGTGAGCGCGGATTCGAGCGGCAGCGTCCCGAAGTCACCGTGGTCGGCGGTGCCGGCATTGTTCACCAGCAGCGTGTACCCGCCATCGCGCAGTCGCTCCGTCACCGCGCGCATTCCGTCCTCGGTAGCGAGGTCGGCGGCGAGATAGTCGTGGTCGCCGCCCAGTTCGTCGACCAGCGTTTCGAGGTCCCGCCTGCCCCGTGCCACCGCGGTCACCGAATATCCGGCTCCCGCAAGGGCTGTCGCGAACTCCCGGCCGATACCCGCGCTCGCCCCGGTAACCAGCGCCCTCACCGCTCCGCCTCCGGCCGGGTATCCGGCGCGAACAGGAAGGAGATGCGTTCCATCACCGACTGCCGCTTGGTGTTGTGGAAGCTGGCGATGCGCCACGCTCCGTCCTGTTCGCGAACCACGGTGTAGGTCTGGGTCTTCGGCAGGTCGGTCGGTCGATCGTCCTCATAGGTGTCGCCACGGCTCGTGACGACGGCGGCGCCGGGACCGTAGAACCGGACACCGAGGTAGGAGTCGGCGAGCTTGGTGCCCTTCAGGAATCCACCGAAGAGGGCCTGATGTGCCGTGGTCAGATCGCGGCGGCCCTGGTAGTGGGTGCCGACATAGGTGGTGTACGTGGCGTTTTCGGTGAAGGTCGCCCCGAAACCCGCGGCGTCGTTGCGATCCCACGCCGCGGTCATGTCGGACAGCGTCGCGCATACCGCGTTCAGGTCCGCGGCGCTGCCGCCGTCGGGGGTCACGCTCGTGCACTCGGCGACGCCGGTGTTGCGGACCTCGGACATGGTGTCGAGCCACAGGTAGCCGCCTCCGGCGGCCAGGCCGAGCGCGAGCACGGTCGCGCCGGTCACCTTGGCGATGGTGCGGCGCCGCGATCTGCGGGGGGTTGCTTCGAGATCGCTGGCGGGGACGGTGGTGGTCATGGCGAGGGCCTCTCGTGTTATTCTCTGCTTAGAAGATTAATCTGCGCTATGCAATCTCTTCGTTTGAGAAGAGATTACGAGAGAGGATGCCCCGTGTCAACACCTCGGCATGACGACGACCCCGGTCGGATCTTTCGGCGGTATCTGAGTTCCGTTGTGCTGCACGCTCAAGCGGGTGCGAAGGCGGTCGGGCTCGGCGCCACCGACCTGTATGCGCTGAACATCCTGGAGTTGAGCGGCGCCATGACACCGGGGGAACTCGGCACCCGCACGGGCCTGACGACCGGCCCGACCACGCGGCTCATCGATCGCCTGGAGGATGCGGGGTACGTGCGGCGGGCCGCGGATCCCGGCGATCGGCGCAAGGTGATCGTCGAGCCGGTGGGTAGGCCCGCCGATCTGGACAGGGTCCTCGCCCCGGCCCGGGGTCGAATCGGCGAGATAGTCCAGGGCTACACGCCGGAACAGCGCGAATTGCTGTTCGACTACTTCGCCCGCGCGGGCGAGGCGTTCCAGCGGGCCGCGGAGGAGATCGGCGACGACCGGGAGCCGAACGATCCCGCCTGATGGGCCGTCGCCGGCCGACGCACGGCCGGAGCGAATGCGGAGGTACGCCGACTCGGGCGGGGCGTCAGTCGAGCAGCTCGAGCACGCGCGCGAGGCGGCCGCGCCACCAGCGGGTCCGTTCGGGATCCGGGTGCCGGAATCGGTGCAGCAGTTCGGGATCCGGCCGCGGCGGCGTGCGGGGTACGGGGAGGTATCCGTCGACGGGAACGAGGGAGTCGGCGACCACGTCGCCCTCGAACAGCCGCACGGTGCCCAGCCCGCAGGCGAATTCGAGGTCGGGCAGTGCGCCCGCGAGGGCGAGCTGGGCGGACAGGCCGATGCTGGTTTCCAGCGCCGAGGAGACCACGCAGGGCAGATCGGCGGCCTCGGCCACCCGCAGGGCTCGGCGCACGCCGCCGAGCGGCGTGCATTTCAGGACGGCCACATCGGCGGCGCCGGCTACGGCTACGCGCAGGGGATCCTCGGCGCGGCGGATGGATTCGTCGGCGGCGATGCGGACGTCGACCCGACGGCGGACGGCGGCCAATTCCTCGATGGTGCGGCAGGGCTGCTCGACATACTCCAGACCGCCTGCGGCACGGTCGATCCGCCCGATGCTCGCCACCGCGGTATCGACATCCCATACGGCATTGGCGTCCACCCGGATCGCGCCTCCGGGGCCGAGGGCATCGCGCACCGCGGCCACCCGCTCCAGATCCTCCGCAAGCGACTCCGGATGGTCGGCGATCTTCACTTTCGCGGTGCCACAACCGGATCCGGACACGATCTCGTACGCCCGCTCCGCGCCGACCGCGGGGACGGTGCAATTGACCGGGATGCGCTCGCGAACCGGCTCCGGCCACCCGGCGGTGATCTGCTCGACCGCGGTGGCCAGCCAGCCGACGGCCTCGCGATCGTCGTATTCGGGAAACGGGCAGAACTCGCCCCAGCCGAGCGGGCCCTCGAGCAGCACTCCCTCGCGGACGGTGATGCCGCGGAAGCGCGTGCGCAGCGGTATCGCGTAGACGAAGGCGGATTCCGGCTTCAGCAGCTCGCTCACGACTCCGCCTCGCCGGCGCTCGGCTTCGTCGTGCGCGAGGCGCGCTGTGTCCTCGGTTCGCTCGCAAGCTCGCTCACGCCGCCAGCCTAACGATCGCGGCCCGATTCCCACGGCGTGAGTAGTTCTGCGGATTCGGGTGCGGGCGAGGCGGGCCAGGCTGGAGGCATGACCTACCTCGATCCGCTGAGTGCCGCTCCGGTGACGACCGGGCAGCTCGGTCGCCGACCCGTCCCGACCTGGGATCTGGTGCTGGCCATCGTGCTGTACCTGCTCGCGGCCGTCGCGGGCATGTTCGCGGCATCGATCACCCCGTTCTTCGCCATGGCCACCGACCCGTGCGGGTACCAGTCGGGGTGTCGCGAGGAGCTCGCCATGTGGGGGATCTTCGTCTCCTGGGGCGGGACCGCGGTGGCGCTCGGCGGCGGGCTGGCGATGATGATCGTGGCGGCGGTCAAGCGGTGGCAGATGTGGATCTGGCCCGGGCTCGCGCTGCTGCTGATTCCGCTCACCTTCGCCGTGGGTCTCACGCTGGCCGGGCAGGTCGTACCCTGATCGGTGGTTCACTGGAGTATGGCGCTTTGGCCGGAATCTAAGCCGCTGCCGCGCGGCCGGGACTTCGGTCCGACCCTGTTCGTCTACGCCATCATGTGCGGATTGGGTTGGGCGGTAGCGCGTTACGGCCTGCCCTACGATCTGATGGCCGCGCAGCGCACGCGCGGGTCGGCGCGGTACCTGCCCCTCGCCTACATCGTGGCGTGGGTGGGAATCGCCGGGGCACTGGTATTTTCCGGTTACCGGGTTGTCGAGGCGATCCTGGATCGCCGACCTGCCTTGCCGTACGCGCTGTTCGCCTTCGCCTTGATCGCCGAGGCATGGTTGGCCGGTTTCGTCGTTGCGATGGTCGCGATCTCGTATTGACGCAACCGGCGCATGTTCTGTGCCGCCGGGGCCGGAGCCCCGGCGGGCACTGCGGGAACGTCCTGGTTCACAGCCGCTCGTAGATGGTGGCATTGGCCAGACCGCCTGCTTCACACATGGTTTGCAGGCCGTAGCGGGCACCGCGTTCGGCCATGGCGTGCACCAGGGTGGTGGCCAGCCGCGCACCGGAGGCACCCAGTGGATGGCCCAGCGCGATCGCCCCGCCGTGGACATTGACCCGCGACAGATCGGCGCCGGTCTCGCGCTGCCATGCCAGCACCACCGAGGCGAAGGCCTCGTTGATCTCGATCAGGTCGATGTCGTCCAGCTGTAAACCCGCGCGCTGCAACACTTTCCGTGTCGCGGGAAGCACCGCCGTCAGCATCAGCAGCGGATCGTCCCCCGCGACGGCGAAGCTGTGCAGCCGGGCGAGCGGGGTGAGACCGAGCTGCCGGGCCTTCTCGCTGGTCATGATCAGCACGGCGGCGCTGCCGTCGTTGATCTGGCTGGCGTTGGCGGCGGTCACATTCCAGCCGATCTCCGGGAATCGGGCGGCGTACTCCTCGCTGTAATAGGCCGGGCGCAGTCCGGCCAAGGTGTCCAGCGTGCTGCCGACCCGGATGCCCTCGTCGACGGTCAGGCCGCCGATCGGTGCGAGCTGCGATTCGAACGAGCCGTTCTTGGTTGCCCGCGCGGCCTTTCGTGGCTGCCGAGGGAGAACTCGTCCATGGCGGTGCGCCCGATGCCCCAGCGCGCCGCGATCAGCTCGGCGCTGATGCCCTGCGGGACAAGATCTTCCGGGTACCGCTCGCGAAAGGCGACACCCTCGAGGTCGGTGGCGCCGACCAGGTTGGCGCCCATCGGAATTCGGCTCATGGACTCCAGGCCGGTCGCGACGACCACGTCGTACGCGCCCGCGATCACGCCCTGCGCCGCGAAATGAATGGCCTGCTGGCTGCTGCCGCACTGGCGGTCCACCGTGGTCGCGGGCACCGATTCGGGATATCCCGCGGCCAGGGCCGCGCGGCGCGTCACGTTGGCGGCCTGCTCGCCAACCTGGGTGACCACCCCGCCGATCACGTCGTCGATCAGTTCCGGATCGATGCCGGTCCGCCGCACCACCTCGCGCAGGCTGTGTGCCAGCAGGTCGACCGGGTGGACCGGGTGCAGGGCTCCGTTCGCCTTGCCCTTGCCGATCGGGGTGCGCACGGCCTCGACGATCACTGCGTCTCTCATGGCGGTTCCTTCCGAACGCCGCTGCGTCGCGGCTCTAGCTAAGGTTTTCTATAGCCAGAATAGGAGCTGACAATAGTTGTCACAAGTCAGAATTGCTATGATCGGCGTCATGTCCGCTGTGCTGGAAGGACCGCTGCGTGATCTGCGGTCGTGGAAGCCCGACCACTGCTCGATCGTCAAGGCGCTCGATGTCGTCGGTACCCGGTCCGCGCTGCTGATCCTGCGCGAGACCATCTACGGCACCACGCGTTTCGACGGATTCGCCGCGCGCGTGGGCATCACCGATGCCGCCGCGGCGGCCGCGCTGCGCAAGCTGACCGAGGCCGGGCTGCTGCGCAAGGAGCCGTATCAGGAGGAGGGCAAGCGCACCCGGCACGAATACGTGCTCACCGACAAGGGCCGCGACCTGCTCCCGGTGATCTTCGCCCTGTGGCAGTGGGGCGACAAGTACCTCCAGGGGAGCGAGGCTCCCCTGGAGCGCGTCGAGGACTCCACCGGCGAGCCGGTCCGCGTCGAGATCCGCAGCGCCGCGGGCAACGAGGTCCCCTTGGAGAACCTCCGCATCCGCCTCAACAAGAACTGGCGCCGCCCCAAACCCTGACCTGGGGCGTGCGCCAGCCCCCTACTCCCTGGGCGTGCGCCACCCTCGTATTTCCGGCGTGCTTTTGGCCGGAATCAGTTGAGGCGGCGCCCGTCGGCCGGGGCGAAGAAGTAGATGTGCTCGGATGTGGCCGTGAGGGAGAGCTTTTCGCCCTTGGCCGGGGGTTTGCGCCAGTCGGCGCGGGCCACGATGGTCTCCCCCGTCCCCGAGGCGCCGTTCTCACCCAGGGTGCGGCCGTAGATATAGGCATCGGAGCCCAGCTCCTCCACCACGTCCACCTCCATGGCGATGCCCGCACCGGTATCGGCGATGTCGAAGTGCTCGGGCCGGATGCCGACCACGACCGTGCCCTCGATGGCGTCGGCGACCGTGCGCGGCAGCGGCAGGGTGTGGCCGCCCAGCACGACGCCCTCGTTGCGCACCGGCAGCGTGAACAGATTCATCGCGGGCGAACCCATGAACCCGGCGACGAACAGGTTCGCCGGATCGCGGTACAGGTCACGCGGGGTCGCACACTGTTGCAGCACACCGTCTTTCAGCACCGCCACCCGGTCGCCCATGGTCATCGCCTCCACCTGGTCGTGGGTGACGTACACCGTGGTGGTGCCGAGGCGGCGCTGCAGCTGCGCGATCTGGGTGCGGGTCTGCACGCGCAGCTTGGCGTCCAGGTTCGACAGCGGCTCGTCCATCAGGAACACCTGCGGCTGCCGCACGATCGCCCGGCCCATCGCCACGCGCTGGCGCTGGCCGCCGGACAGCTGCTTGGGCTTGCGGTCCAGGAACTGCTCGAGGTCCAGCAGCTTGGCCGCCTCGCGCACCCGCTGCTCCTTCTCGGCCTTCGGCACCTTCGCCATCTTCAGCGCGAAGCCCATGTTCTCCGCGACGGTCATGTGCGGGTAGAGCGCGTAGTTCTGGAACACCATCGCGATATCGCGTTCCTTGGGCTCGGCGCTCGTGACGTCGTTGTCGCCGATGAGGATGCGGCCGCCGTCGACGTCCTCGAGCCCGGCGAGCATGCGCAGCGAGGTGGACTTGCCGCAGCCGGACGGACCGACGAGAACCAGGAACTCACCGTCGGCGATCTCCAGATTCAGCTGATCGACGGCGGGTTTGGTGGCGCCCGGGTAGAGCCGGGTCGCGCGGTCGAAGGTGACCGTGGCCATGGTGAATCAATCCCTTCACCGGCAGGAACGTGCCGGACGATCCGAGTAGAGGGTGGGTGCGGCAGGCCGCAGGCAGGAATCCTACTGGTCGTATGCCGCGCGGGTGGCCGATCCGTTCGTTCCGGACGCGGCGGGCGCGCGGCGAGTAGCCTCGGGAACGGCCGACCACAGCGAGGAGGAGCCATGACCCGACCGGTTCGCATCGGAGTTCAGCTGCAGCCGCAGCACGCCCCCGACTACGGACTGATCCGCGATGCCGTGCTGCGCGCCGAGGACGCGGGCGTGGACATCGTGTTCAACTGGGATCATTTCTATCCCCTGTACGGCGATCCCGACGGCGCGCATTTCGAATGCTGGACGATGCTCGGCGCGATCGCCGAGCAGACCGAGCGGGTGGAGCTGGGCGCGCTGGTCACCGGCGGCGGCTACCGCAACCCGGACCTGCTCGCCGATATGGCCCGCACCGTGGACCACATCTCCGGCGGCCGTCTGATCCTCGGCATCGGTGCCGGCTGGTTCGAGAAGGACTACGACGAGTACGGCTACGAATTCGGTACGGCCGGAACGCGTCTGGCGCTGCTGAAGGAATACATGGCGCGCATCGACGAGCGCCTGAAGAAGCTCAACCCGCTGCCGGTGCGCGATATCCCGATCCTCATCGGTGGTGGCGGCGAGAAGAAGACGCTGCGGCTGGTGGCCGAGTACGGCGACATCTGGCATACCTTCGCGGATCTGGAAGTGCTGGAACGCAAGTCGAAGATTCTCGCCGAGCACTGCGCGGACGTCGGCACCGATCCGGCGAATATCGAGCGTTCGGTGGACTGGCCGGGTGCGGACAAGGCGCCGGCGCTGGTGGCGGCGGGAGCCACCACCTTCACCGTGGGCACCGGCGGCCCCGACTACAAGCTGAACGAGGTCGTCGAGGCGATCCGCTGGCGCGACGAGTTCAACCCGGAGTCGGTCACGGGCATCGCCTGACGGATCCCGGGCTCGAATCCGGCTGATTCGATCACTTCCCTGTCTCGACGTCGCCCCGCACTATTGCTCCTGATCGCGCGGGCACTGCCGCGATCGGCGATGAGGGAGTAGGCGATGAGTGAACCGGGCTCGCGGCGATCGGCGTGGGAGCGCATCGGCGTCGATTGGTGGGCGGTGATCGTCGCGGGCGCGTTCGTGCTGCTCGCCGTCGCCGGTGTGCTGCCGAAGATTCCGTGGTGACCGCCGAAACGTCCGCTCCCGAAGCGGAATCCGGAGTGGCGCGCGGTCCGCTCGCCTACCTGCCGGGCATCGTGCTGCTGATCGCCGTCGGCCTGCTCGGCAAGTACACCCAGGTCTGGGTGAACGACCTGACCCACGACCGGGGGTGGCGCTTTCCCGATATCGAATACGTGCTGTGGGCCATCATCTTCGGGCTCGTCATCGCGAATACCGTTGGCGTACCCCGGATCTTCAAGCCCGGCATCGGCACGTACGAATTCTGGCTGAAGGTCGGGATCGTCGCGCTGGGCTCCCGGTTCGTGCTCGGTGACGTCGCGAAGCTGGGCGGCACCAGTTTCGTGCTGATCCTGGTCGACATGACCGTGGCGGGCGCGATCATCCTCACCGTCGCGCGGCTGCTCGGCCTGTCCGGCAAGCTCGGCTCGCTGCTGGCCGTGGGCACCTCGATCTGCGGTGTGTCGGCGATCGTGGCCGCGCGCGGCGCGATCCGTGCCCGCAACTCCGACGTGAGTTACGCGATCGCCGCCATTCTCGCGCTGGGCGCGGTCGCGCTGTTCACCCTGCCCGCGATCGGGCACGGCCTCGGCCTGACCGATCACGAATTCGGCCTGTGGGCGGGGCTCGCGGTGGACAACACCGCCGAGACCACCGCCACCGGCTACGCCTACTCCGATGCCGCCGGAAAGCTGGCGGTGCTGGTGAAGTCGACCCGCAACGCGCTCATCGGGTTCGTGGTGCTGGGCTTCGCCCTGTACTGGGCCGCGCGCGGCGAGGCCGACGCGCTCGCGCCCGGCCTGCGCGCCAAGGCGGCGTTCGTCTGGGCCAAGTTCCCCAAATTCGTGCTCGGATTCCTGGCGGTGTCGGCGCTGGCGACGGCGCACTGGATCGACAAACCCGAGCTGACCAGCCTGGGCAACGTGTCGAAGTGGGCGTTCCTGCTGACCTTCGCCGGGGTCGGGCTCAACACCGACTTCCGCGAACTCGGCCGCACCGGCTGGCGGCCGCTGGCGGTGGCCGTGGTCGGGCTGGTCGTGGTGGCGACGGTCTCGCTGGGCCTGGTGCTGCTCACCTCGCGGGTGCTGCACTGGGGCGTGGTGGACTGATCGGTAACGTTTCCGGCTAATGTTTCCGCCTATGGCCCGTTTGCCCGTATCACGATCCCGTGCGCTGATAGCGGTGGTGTCGGCCCTGAGTGTGCTGTTCCTCGCCGCCTGCGGATCGGATAGCAGCAATTCGTCCGCAAGCAGCGGGTTGTGTGCGCCGCCCGGCGTCGAATCCGCGTCGGCCGCGCCGACCAACCTGGCGTCCGGCGCCGAGGCGGGCGCGGACCGGTTCACCACCCCGAACACCGTCCCGCTGGATCGGATCGACACCAGCAAACTCGGCCTGCTCTCCCCGGGCAAGCTGAGCATCGGCACGCTGTCGGACGCCCCGCCGAGCATCTGCGTGAACTCCCAGGGCGCCTTCACCGGGTTCGACAACGAGCTGCTGCGGGCGATCGGCGCGAAACTCGGTCTGCAGGTGGAGTTTTCGGGCACCGAGTTCGCGGGCCTGCTGGCGCAGGTGGCCAACGGGCGCTTCGATGCGGGCTCGTCGAGCATCACCACCACCGATGCGCGACGGCAGCTGGTCGGGTTCACCAACGGCTACGACTTCGGCTACTTCTCGCTCGTGGTGCCGAACGGCAGTGCTCTCAAAGGCTTTTCGGATCTCGGACCGGGCGTCCGGATCGGCGTGGTGCAGGGCACCGTGCAGGACGAGTACGTCGCCAATACCCTGCATCTGGATGCGGTGAAGTTCCCGGACTACAACACCGCCTACGCGAACCTGAAGTCCGGCCAGATCGACGCGTGGGTGGCGCCGTCGGCCCAGGCCACCGGCGCGGTCAAGCCCGGCGATTCGACCTCGATCGTCCAGAACACCTTCAGCCTGGACAATTTCACCGCCTGGGCGGTGCGCAAGGACAATCAGCCGCTGACCGATGCCCTCAACGCGGGACTCGACGCGGTCATCGCCGACGGCACCTACGCGAAGCTCTATTCCGAATGGGAGCCGAGGCCCTTCCCGCCGGGATGGAAGCCGGGCTCCAAGGCGGCGCCGCTGCCGCAGCTGCCGGACTTCGACAAGATCGCCGCCGAGCACCAGCAGAGCGGCGCTGCCGAGCAGTCCGCGCCGAAGTCGACGCTGGAACAGTTGCGTGACACGTTCTTCGATTGGTCGCTGTACCGCAAGGCGTTTCCGGACCTGATCAAGACCGGCCTGCCGAATACCCTGATCCTGGCGCTGGTTTCGGGCGTGCTGGGCACGCTGATCGGCATGCTCCTGGCGGTCGCCGGGATTTCGCGGACGCGCTGGCTGCGTTGGCCCGCAAGGATTTACACCGATATCTTCCGGGGCCTGCCCGCGGTCGTCATCATCCTGTTGATCGGCCTGGGCATCGGGCCGGTGGTCAAGAACGTCACCGGGAACAACCCGTACTGGCTGGGCGCGGTCGCGCTGGCGCTGCTGGCCGCCGCCTATATCGGCGAGATCTTCCGATCCGGCATCCAGTCGGTGGAGGCCGGGCAACTGGAGGCCGCGCGCGCCATCGGCTTCGGGTATCGCCAGGCGATGACGCTGGTGGTGATCCCGCAGGGCGTGCGGCGGGTGCTCCCGGCGCTGATGAATCAGTTCATCGCGCTGATCAAGGATTCCTCGCTGATCTACTTCCTGGGGCTGCTCGCCTCGCAGCGGGAGCTGTTCGCCGTCGGGCGCGACCTCAACGCGCAGACCGGCAACCTGTCCCCGCTGGTCGCCGCCGGTCTGGTCTACCTGGTACTGACCATCCCGCTCACGCACCTGGTGAACTACATCGACCGCCGGTTGCGGACCGGGCGCGCCGAGGAGCCGATCGACCCCGTCGAACAGGCCGTCATCACGGAAGGACGCGGAGCGTGAGCGACAATTCCGAACCTCGCGTGAGCGACAATTCCGAACCTCGCGTGAGCGATGATCCGAAGCCGGGCAGCGACGTTCAGGCCCGCAGTTCCTCGCTCACCGGTACCGATCTGCACCTGACGCTGGGGAGCAACCACGTCCTGCGCGGTGTCGACGTCCACGTCGACGCGGGCAAGACCACTACCGTCATCGGCCCCTCCGGTTCCGGCAAGTCCACCCTGCTGCGCGTGCTGAACCGCCTGCACGAACCGGACTCCGGCGATGTGCTGATCGATGGCGTCTCGGTGCTGTCCGAGGATCCGGACAAGCTGCGCCAGCGCATCGGCATGGTGTTCCAGCACTTCAACCTCTTCCCGCACCGGACCGTCGCCGACAATGTGGCGCTGGGGCCACGCAAACTGCGCGGCCTGTCCAAGGAGGCGGCGCGGGCGGTGGCCCTCGAACAGTTGGAGACCGTGGGCCTGGCGCACCGCGCCGACGCTCGCCCGGGCAATCTGTCCGGCGGCCAGCAGCAGCGCGTCGCGATCGCGCGGGCGCTGGCGATGAAGCCCGAGCTGATGCTGTTCGACGAGGCGACCTCGGCGCTGGACCCGGAGCTGGTGAAGGGCGTGCTGGCGCTGATGGCCGATCTGGCCTCCGGCGGCATGACCATGATCGTCGTGACGCACGAGATGGGCTTCGCGCGGTCGGTGTCCGACAGCGTCGTCTTCATGGATCAGGGCAGGATCGTCGAGTCCGGTGCGCCGGATCGGATCTTCGACGATGCCGAGACCGACCGGCTGCGGCAGTTCCTCTCGCAGGTGCTCTAGCCAGGCGCTCCGGCCGACTGAGGGTCGCCTAATTGGTCGGATGTTCACTTTTTCGTCTCCTTCGGATCGCACGATCCGTTTACGGTGCGCACGCCAGCCCATTCGAGGAGCGATTGTGAATTTGAAGCCCCTGTCTCTGTTCGTGACGCACGACGGCCGCTCGTCGCGCTCCTCGACAACGTGCACCTACAAATGTGGAAACGCGTGCTTCCACGAGGTTCCCAACACCTCGGCCGGTGAATACTTCGGCGATATCGTCGCGTCGATCTCGCGGCGCGGCCTGTTGAAGGGCGGTGCCGCCGTCGTGCTCGCGACGGGCGCGGGCTCCGTCCTGGCCGCGTGCGGCGACGACGAGGCGACGACGAATACCTCCGCCAGCCCCGGAACCGGTACCGACTTCGCCGCCGTGGCGCCCAATTCGGAGGACGCCGTCGTCGTCCCCGGCGGCTACGAGCAGTCGGTGGTCATCCGCTGGGGCGACCCGGTGCTGCCGGACGCGCCCGCCTTCGACTTCGGCAAGCAGTCCGCCGCCGCGCAGGCCAAGCAGTTCGGATACAACAACGACTTCGCGGGCCTGCTGCCGATCGAGGGCCGGCAGGACGCCTACCTGCTGGTGGTGAACCACGAGTACACCACCGAACCGCACATGTTCACCGGCTACAACCCGGACGCCCCGGTCCGGGAGCAGTTCGAGATCTGCCTTGCCGCGCACGGACTCTCGGTCGTCGAGGTGAAGGCCGAGTCCGGGACCGGCAAGCTGACGCCGGTCATCGGCCGCTACAACCGCCGCATCACCGGCACCACCGAATTCACCCTCACCGGACCGGCGGCGGGCAGCGCCCTCACCAAGACCTCGGCCGATCCGTCCGGCACCAAGGTGCTGGGGACGCTGAACAACTGCTCGGGCGGTCTCACGCCGTGGGGCACGGTGCTGTCCGGCGAGGAGAACTTCAACCAGTACTTCGCCGGTGTGCTGGCCGAGCCGGTCGCCCAGGATCGCGGCAAGCGCTACGGACTCGGCCACCCCGGTGCGGGGCAGGGTGAAATGCCAAGGCACTGGGAGCGTTTCGACAAGCGTTTCGACGTGATTCAGGAGCCGAACGAAGCCAACCGCTTCGGCTACATCGTCGAGGTGGATCCGTGGGATCCGGCCTCGGCGCCGATCAAGCACAGCGCGCTGGGCCGGTTCAAGCACGAGTCCGCCAATATCTACGTCACCCAGGACGGGACGGTCGTGGCGTATTCGGGCGACGACGAGCGCTTCGAATACATGTACAAGTTCGTCTCCGCCAAGAAGATTCAGCAGGGCGATACCGCGGCGAGCCGCAAGCAGAACATGACCATCCTCGACGAGGGCACGCTCTACGTCGCGAAGCTGACCGGCGACCATCCGGACAAGATCGACGGCAGCGGCAAGGCCCCCTCCGATCAGGGATTCACCGGTAAGGGCCAATGGATTCCGATTCTGCAGACCGGTGCCGACGGCAAGGGCACGTCGCTGGTCGAGGGGATGACCGCGGAAGAGGTCGCGGTGTTCACGCGCGTGGCGGGCGACAAGGTGGGCGCCACCAAGATGGACCGCCCGGAGGATTTCGAGCCGAACCCGAAGACCGGCAAGGTCTATGTGGCGCTGACCAACAACAGCAACCGCGGCACCGAGGGCAAGGCCGGTGTGGACGAGGCGAATCCGCGCAATCAGAACAAGAACGGCCAGGTGCTGGAGATCGTCGACGATCACAAGGGCACGGCGTTCACCTGGTCGCTGCTGCTGGTCTGCGGCGACCCCAAGGCCGCCGACACCTACTTCGGCGGATTCGACAAGACGAAGGTCAGCCCGATCTCCTGCCCGGACAATCTGGCCTTCGACCCGTACGGGAACCTGTGGATCTCCACCGACGGCAATGCGCTGAAGTCCAACGACGGCCTGTTCTCGGTGGTGCTCGAGGGTGAGCGGCGCGGTGAGACCAAGCAGTTCCTCACCGTGCCGAAGGGCGCGGAGACGTGCGGCCCGGTCGTCACCGAGAAGCGTGTGCTGGTGTGCGTTCAGCACCCGGGCGAGGTCGACGGGGCCTCGGCGGACAAGCCTGCCTCGCACTGGCCGGAGGGCGGCACCGCACAGCCCCGCCCGGCCGTGGTCGCGGTGTGGAAGGCCCAGGGCGGCAGCATCGGCGTCTAGGAGGCGGGCCCGATTCGGGGGCGGCCGCGCGGCGAGATGAGGGGCCGCGCGGGCCGCCACCCGGCCGGGACCTAGTGCTCGTCATAGTGCCCGTCGTGGGCCGCGTGCCGGTGCCCGTCGTGGATGTAGTCGACGTGATCGCCGTGTGGCACCGAGACGTGTCCGCAGCCCTCGCCGTGCACGTGGTCGTGGCTCGCGTGTTCGGCGTGCCCGGCCGGTTCGCATTCGTCGAAATGACCTTCGTGCTCGCGATGCAGGTGGCCGTCGTGCACGTAGTCGACGTGATCGCCGTGCGGCACCGAGACGTGTCCACAACCCGCACCGTGCACATGGGTGTGATCGGTATGCGGAGCATGCGCTGTGGTCATCGAACTTCCCTCTTTTCGTGTGGATTTTCCGTGTCAGCAGAGCGCTGTGATGATAACCACACATTAACAGGTGCGCATTAATCCACAGCTCGAGGCGATGATCCACAGGCGAACTCCCCGTCCGGGCGCCAAGGAACGCTTCCGCGCAGGGATGAGAGCTTTGCAAGTAGTCATTGCACCGCAAGATTATTGAACTATGGTACAAATAGTACGATAGTTCAACTTTGGGCGGTGTGATGTGACGAGCGTGAAGCAGCCGACGGTGCGTGCCGGGTGGCGCGAGTGGAGTGGGCTCGCGCTGCTGGCGCTGCCGACCATGCTGCTGGGGCTCGACGTGACGGCGCTGTACCTCGTCGTTCCGAGTCTGGCCGCGGATCTGAATCCCACGGCGACGGAGACGCTGTGGATCATGGACGCCTACGGCTTCTTCATCGCGGGTTTCCTGATCACGATGGGCACGCTGGGCGACCGCATCGGCCGGCGCCGGTTGCTGATGATCGGGATGGTCGCGTTCGGCGTCGCCTCGGTCTTCGCGGCGTTCGCCCCGGGTGCCGCGTGGTTGATCGTGGCGCGGGCTCTGCTCGGCGTGGCCGGGGCAACGCTGATGCCCTCGACGCTGTCGCTGATCAGCACGATGTTCGCCGACGTCCGGCAGCGGGCGCTGGCGATCGGCGTGTGGGCCACGATGTTCGCCCTCGGTATGGTGGCGGGTCCGGTCGTCGGCGGCGCGCTGGTGGCCGAATTCTGGTGGGGCGCCGTCTTTCTCGTCGCGCTGCCGGTGGCCGTGCCGACGCTCGCCGGGGCGCGGGTGCTGCTGCCGGAGTACCGGACCGGCGCCGGTCGGCTCGACCTGTCGAGTGTCGGCTTATCCCTGGCGGCGGTGCTGCCGACCATCTATGCGATCAAGCATGCCGCCGCCGACGGCATCGACATGCAGGCGCTGGCCGCCGGGCTCGTCGGCGGTGGCGCCGCCGTCGTCTTCGTCCGTCGTCAGCTGCGTCTGAGCGAACCGCTGCTGGACATGAAGCTCTTCACCAGCCGGGCCTTCTCGGCGGCGCTGACCGTCCTGTTGATCGGCCTGGTCGGATTCGGCGGGGTGATGTACCTGGTCACCCAGTATCTGCAGCTCGTCGAGGACCTCTCGCCGACGGCGGCCGGGCTGTGGATGGGGCCGCCCGCGCTGGCCATGCTCGTCGGGGCCATCGGTGCGCCGCTGCTTTCCCGCCGCCTGTCACCCGGTCTCGTCATGTCGGCCACGTTGGCGTTGTCGCTGGCCGGTTACATGCTGCTCGCCGTCGCGGACACCGGCGGCAGGCCGGGCGTGGTCGCCGGATTCGCGTTCGTCTACCTCGGACTCGGGGTCATCGCAGCACTCGGCACCGATATCGTCGTGGGAGCGGCGCCGCCGGAGAAATCCGGCTCGGCGGCAGCGCTGTCGGAGACCGTGCAAGAACTCGGCATCGCGGCGGGGGTGGCGCTGCTGGGCAGCCTCACCACCGCGATCTATCGGAGCAGGGTCGAGCCGCCGCCCGGGCTGCCCGGCCCCGCGGCGGAGGCCTACGGCGACAGCCTCTCCGGGGCCGCGTCCGTCGCGGACCGGCTGCCCGGGGCTCTCGATAGCGCGCGACAGGCTTTCACCAGCGGACTCAATATCTCCGCCGCGGTGGCCGGTATTGCCGTGGCGGTCGCTGCGGCGGTCTGCTTCGCGACACTGCGGCACCTCCGCCCGCTCGGCGATCCCGAGCCGCTCTCGGGAGCCGTTAGCCTCGACTCCCAGGAGGGTCGATGACGGGTGAAACCATGGCAGCCGAGGAAGGTTCGGTCGACGGGCGCACCGCGCGCGGGCATCGTCGCCGGGCCCAGATCATCGAGGCGACGCTCGCGGTCGTCCACCGCGACGGCGCCACCGGCGTCACCCATCGCACCGTCGCCAGAGAGGCCGGTATCACCACGAGCCTCACCCTCTACTACTTCGCCACCCTCGACGATCTGCTGGTGGCCGCGCTGACCAGCGTCGCGGACGAATACACCGATCGCATCCGCCGTCTCATCGACTCCGAGGACGATCCGGTCGGCGGGCTCGCTCTGCTGATCGCCGAATCCGGTGGGCCGGGCCGCGAGCGCGCACTGGCCGAACGGGAGCTGTCGACCCTGGCCGCTCGCCGGCCCGCCCTACGACCGGTGGCGCGACGCTGGCGCGACAACGTCGCGGAACTCGCCCGAACCCGGACCCGTGACCCGGCCGGGATCGAAGCCTTCGTCGCGCTGGCCGACGGTCTGTGCGCGGCCATCCTCCTCGACGACCACGAGGCCGACCCGGAACATATTCGCGCGATCCTCGGGAACGCGCTGCCGGGACACGGCCGCTAGCTGCTCCCCGTGGGGGGCATGTTGGCGAAGCGGGCGAAATCGCCCTGGGCCCCGCTGTAGACGTTGATGTCGGTGTTGCCCGCGATGCCCGGGATGCGGCCGGAATCGGTCTGCTGCCAGAACGTCCACGCGGGCCAGCCGCCCGGGACCTCGGGCTGGTCGTTGCCGCGGTAGTCGGCGATCCACAGCGGGTAGCGGGTGAACTCGTTCGTATCGGCCATCGCCGTCTTCCAGAACGTCGGATAGGTGTAGACGATCGGCACCCGGCCGGTGAGCGCCTGCACGGTGTTGAGGTAGCGGTGCGTCCAGTCGATCAGCGCGGCGGGCGGCAGGCCGCCGGAGTTCTCCAGGTCCAGCACCGGCGGCAGGTCCAGCGGGCCGTTCTGGCCCAGTACCAGGGTCGAATACAGCGCGGCCTGCGGTTCCGGCGGCAGTTCGGGATGGGCGTAGTGGTAGGTGCCGCGGGCCACCCCGGCCGCGCGCATCAGCACGCTGTCGGGGACGAAGTAGGGATTGACGTAGTTGAGTCCCTCGGTGGCCTTCACCATCGCGAAGTTGTTGCCCGAGGCCTTCACCTCGAACCAGTTGATCATCCGGCCGTCGACATGTTGCCAGGACGAGACGTCCGGGCCCGTCGGCTGAGCCGTTGCGACGGTAGTTGCCGAAAGGATGCCCACGGCCGCGAGGGCGGGCAGGGCCAAGAGCGTGCGACGAACATTCGGGCGGGCCACGGTGCGTCGATACATGGCTACGAGGGTAAGCAGCGGAAGCGGATGTGACCACAGTCATCGCTGTGATCTGTGACCGGTGATTGCTCGAGATGTGCGGATTCGGGCCTCGGTCCCAAATCGCGGCCGGTCAGCCCAGCCAGTCGAGCACCGATGCCGCCGTCCACGACTGCTGCATGCTGCCCAGCGGCTCGCCGGTGAACGGGTCGTAGTACTCCGCGAAGCTGCCGTCGCTGGCCTGGCGCAGGCCCTCCGCGCGGAGCATGAACGACCGCTCGGCCCAGCCGCGCCGGGCGAACACCCAGGAGAACAGCCAGCTCATCACCGGCCACACCGGTCCGCGCCAGTACTCGCGCGCCCGGAAGTCCTTCGACACCGGCGAGGTCGACGGCGGCAGGGCGTAGCGCAGGTCCGGATGGCCGCAGAATCTCGGCCCCTCGAACAATCGCAGCAGGCTGCGCTCGGCGTCGCGCGGCAGGCCGCCGCACAGCAGCGGCGCGAACATGGACACGGTCTCGGTGTTGATCGGCCGCCCCAGCCGGATATCGAAATCCCGGGCCACGCCGGTGCGCGGATCGGTGGTGGCGATGACCCCCGCGCGGAAGTAGTCCGCCCATTCGTACAGTTCCCGCACGTCGGCGTGCGGGAGACGATAGTCCTCGCCGATATTGGCCAGCACCTCGCAGGCCAGCGCGAAGATCGAGGTGACGAAGACGTCCTCGACCGCGAAGCTCATCGTCGCGGCCAGTTGGAAATCGTCGTATCCACATCTGCGCATCTGCTCGACCAGCCACAGGTAGCGGTCGTATTCGCGATCGGTGGGTCGCTGCGCGGGATCCACCAGCGTGATGTCGGCGCGTTCGTAAGGCGTCAGATCGCCGGGAATCACGTTGTCGTAGGCGCGATCCCAGCGCGGCGAGTTGTCCATCCCCGATTCCCAGCCGTGGTACAGCGTGATGCGGCCGTTCTGCTTCGGGTCGCGGGCGTGCGCCAGCCAGCGATGCCAGCGCATCAGGTCCGCCCAGCGGCGGTTGAGGAACTCCTCGGCGACCCCGCGGGTGGTGCGGCCGTGCCGCCGGGAGTGATCCAGGATGCGCTGCACCGCGATGGCGTGCACGGGCGGCTGGGTGATCCCGGAGGTATCCGGACCGTCCGGCGCGTTGGCGGCCAGGCGGCGGCATTCCCAGCGGGCCGGGCCCGGGAAGTAACCGTCCACACCGTTGGCGAACACGATGTGCGGGATCATCCCGTTCTTCCACTGCGCCGACAGCAGGGTGTCGAGCTCGACCACCGCGCGTTCCACACTCAGCGGCGCCAGGCCCACCGCGACGAATGCGGCGTCCCAGCTCCACATGTGCGGGTACAGCTTGGGGGCGGCGCTGGTCATCGTGCCCAGGTCGTTTCCCCGCAGCAGGTACGCGGCCCGGGCCGCCAGTTGTGTCGGAGTGAATCCGGGCCCGTTCATCCCCCTATTCTGCGACGTCACCTTCAGGTACGCGCGCTGCGCGGGTTCCCCACCCTCGGGCCGGTGCGGTGCCGGCTGCTGTTCGGCAGTTCTCACACTCTTCGCCTCGGTTCGTGAATCGGTTGCCGAGATTGATACACCCGGCCGCACCGTGATCGCCACCCGGCGGTGACCGAGCGCTGACGGAGGGCCATCCCGTGCATCGGCGGCGACTGCCGGAGGGTTACCGTCCGCGCGGGTTCAGACCCGCGGGGACGCGCGTGCGCGACAGGTGACGGTCCCCTGTGCCTCGCGACGACCGGTTGACTCGAGACGACCTGTCGGGCGGCCACACGTGTCGGGCCGGTTGGGCGAGCGCGCCCGGGCGTGATTTCGCGAGGTCTGCGTCCCGGTGCGACGGGAGCACCGTTACCGTGGGTTGCATGGCCGAATCCACGTCCGACACAGCGCGGCCGACCGCGCTGATCACCGGGGCGAGCCGCGGGCTCGGCGCCGCCATTGCACGGGAACTGGCGCCTTCGCACAAGTTGCTGCTGGGCGCCCGCTCGGCGGAGTCGTTGACCGGCGTGCTCGCCGAGCTGCCCGACGCGACGGCGTGGCCGGTGGAACTCACCGACTACGACGAGGTCGCGCACGCCACCGCCGCCATCGACCGGCTGGACGTGCTCGTGCACAACGCCGGCGTCGCCGAATTGAGTACCGTCGCAGAGTCTTCGGTGAAGCAGTGGCGGGAGACGCTGGAGGCCAACCTGATCGCCGTCGCCGAGCTGACGCGGTTGCTGCTCCCGGCGCTGCGTTCCGCCAATGGGCATGTGGTGCTGATCAATTCGGGGGCGGGCTTGAGGGCGAACGCGAACTGGGGAGTCTATGCGGCGAGCAAGTTCGGCCTGCGCGCCTTCGGCGATGCGCTGCGGCTCGAGGAACCCGAGCTACGGGTGACCTCGCTGCATCCGGGCCGTATCGCCACGGATATGCAGCGCGCCATCGTCGCCAGCGAGCAGCGCGAGTTCGACCCGAACGAATTCCTCGCTCCGGAGACGGTCGCGCGCACGGTGCGCAATGCGATCGAGACGCCGCGTGACGCCCATCCGACCGAAATCGTGCTGCGGCCGATCGCGCGCTGACATCGGCGTCCCGACGCCTCGCCGTGTTCGCGCCGGATGCGTTCTGGACTCGGTCCCGGGAGCCCACCGGAGCACCACCGCTAGCGCTGTTGTCCGAATTCCGTTGCGGTGACCCGCATTTCGCTGTCGGGGGCGCAGACCCGCGCTCGGCCTTGCGGGTTGTATAAGGCTGTCCCTGGTGATGCTGAGCGTGTTGGCACCGGATCACCATGTGGCGGTGCTGGTTTCATCGATCAGCGCCGTCAATGCCTGTACCAGTGTGCCCAACCCTTCGTGCGTCGGCCCGCCGTGTTCGCGCATGTATCGGTCGCGGCGTATCTCCACCATGAGGGCGGCGACGGCGGGGACGGTGCCGTAATGCCGGAGCGGCACATAGGTTCCGGCGAACGGCGAGTTCAGGCCGATTTCGAAGGCGGAGAGTGCCTGCTGCGCGACCGCCGACAACCACGGTGGGGTGTGTCTCGCGTCGGTGCCCAGGCATACCTCGGGGCGTGGGCCCGTATGGAGTTCGTACGGCAGTCGCACGGTGGGATACGAGTGCACGTCGATGATCACGACCCGTCCAGCCGCGGCCAGACGCGCATCCACAGCATCCGCCATCGCTTCCGCATACGGCTCGAAATAGCTTGTCAGAAGCGATTTTTCATGGTCGGCATCGTCGGTGCGCAACCGCTCCCCCGACGATGTTCGGGTATACACCGCGCCCATGCCCACCGCACGCATCTCCTCCCGGTCGTCGGGAAAACGCTCCGGATCCACTACCAGGCGAGACAGCCGATTGGCGAACACCCACGGCCGCGCCGCCGCCCGCCCGGCCGCTCGCTCCGCGATCAGCGCCGTATGCGCATCGGTCATCCGGTCCAACTCGGCAGTCAGCCCGGCATCGTCCAGCAGGATGCGCCGCCGCACCTCGGCGGGAATCGTCCGAGAATCGTGCGGCGCGTGGAGCAGTACGGGAGATTCCGGTGCGCCCGCCGTCAGGGTGTAGTGCATCTGTGCATTGTCGGCCGCAGACCCTCGTCACGATCGCACCCGCACCCCTCGCACGTTCGCGCACCCGTAGCGCTGCCTGTAGGGGGTGCGTGAATATGCGGCGGGTGCGACGAGCCTGTGAAGCCCGCCGCTCCCTCCTGCACGCACAGGCGCTCCTGCGTGCACAGCGTGGCGACTGTGGATGCCTGTGTCAGGCGACCACGTTGACCAGGCGGCCGGGGACGACGATCACCTTGCGGGGCTGCTTGCCGTTCAGGAACTCCAGCAGCTTCTCGTCGGCCAGGGCGGCGGATTCGATGGACTGCTGGTCGGCGTCGGCCGGGACGCTGATCCGGCTGCGGACCTTGCCGTTGACCTGGATCGGGTATTCGACCGAATCCTCCACCAGCAGAGCGGGATCCGCGACCGGGAACGGGCCGTGCGCCAGTGCGGTGGTGTGGCCCAGCCGTTCCCACAGCTCCTCGGCGATGTGCGGGGACATCGGGGCCAGCATCAGCACCAGCGGCTCCACCACCGCGCGCGGGGCACCCTGCGGGTACTCCTTGGTCAAGTGGTTGGTCAGCTCGATCAGCTTGGCGCCCGCGGTGTTGTCGCGCAGCGCGGCATAGTCGGCGCGGACGCCGTCGATCGTCTTGTGCAGCAGGCGCAGCGTGGTGTCCGTCGCCTCGCCGTCGGTGGCGCGCAGGCCGCCGGTCTCCTCGTCCACGACCAGGCGCCACACCCGCTGCAGGAAGCGGTGCGCGCCGACGACATCCTTTGTCGCCCACGGCCGCGAGGTGTCCAGCGGGCCCATCGACATCTCGTAGAAGCGGAAGGTGTCCGCCCCGAACAGGTCGTACATCTCGTCCGGGGAGACGGCGTTGCGCAGCGACTTGCCGATCTTGCCGTACTCCTGGAACACCTCGTGCTCGGCGCCCGACTCGTCGGTCCAGTAGAACTTGCCCAGCCGCTCCTCGACCTCCGCCGCAGGGACGTAGGCCCCGCGCTTGTCGGTGTAGGCGTACGCCTGGATGTAGCCCTGGTTGAACAGTCGGCGATAGGGCTCCGAACTCGACACGTCCCCCAGGTCGAACAGCACCTTCTGCCAGAAGCGCGAGTACAGCAGGTGCAGCACCGCGTGCTCGACGCCGCCGACGTACAGATCCACGCCGCCCGGATCGTCGGCGCCGTGCTCCTCGGGCCGGGGGCCCAGCCAGTAGCGCTCGTTCTCCGGGGCGCAGAAGGTCTCGGCATTGGTCGGATCGGCGTAGCGCAGCTGGTACCACGAGCTGCCCGCCCAGTTCGGCATCACGTTGGTGTCGCGGCGGTAGGTCTTCGGGCCGTCGCCCAGATCCAGTTCGACGGTCACCCAGTCGGTCGCCTTGGCCAGCGGCGGCGACGGCTCGGAGTCGGCGTCGTCGGGATCGAAGGTGACCGGCGCGAAGTCCTGCACATCCGGAAGTTCCACCGGCAGCATGGATTCCGGCAGCCCGTGCGGGCGACCGTCCTCGTCGTAGACGACCGGGAACGGCTCCCCCCAGTACCGCTGCCGCGCGAACAGCCAGTCGCGCAGCTTGTACTGCACCCGGCCGGTGCCGTGGCCGTCGGCCTCCAGGTGCTCGATCACCTTCGCCTTGGCGGCCTCGACGTCGAGCCCGTTCAGGTAGCCGGAGTTCACCAGGGTGCCGTCACCGGTGTGGGCCCCGTCCGAAATGCCTGTCCCGGCATGCTTTTGGCCGGGATCGCCGCCCGCGATGACTTCCACGATCGGCAGCCCGAACGCGGTCGCGAATTCCCAGTCCCGCTGGTCGTGCCCCGGAACCGCCATGATGGCGCCGGTGCCGTAGCCGCTCAGGACGTAGTCGGCGGCGAAGACCGGCACCTGCGCGCCGTCGACCGGGTTGGTCGCGTACGTGCCCAGGAAGACCCCGGTCTTCTCCTTGTTCTCCTGCCGCTCCAGCTCCGACTTCGCCGCGATCGTCCGGCGGTAGGCCGCAACGGCTTCCGCGGGCGTATCGGCGCCGAAGGTCCAGCGCGGGTCCACGCCCTCCGGCCACTGCGCGGCGGTCAGGCGGTCGACCAGCTCGTGTTCCGGCGCCAGCACGACATACGTTGCGCCGAACAGGGTGTCGGGCCGCGTGGTGAAGACCTCGACGGTCTCCCCGTCGGCGGGGAAGGTGACCTGCGCGCCCCGTGAGCGCCCGATCCAGTTGCGCTGCATGGCCTTCACATTGTCCGGCCAGTCCAGCAGCTCCAGGTCGTCGACCAGCCGATCGGAGTAGGCGGTGATGCGCATCATCCACTGCCGCAACCGCTTCCGGAAGACCGGGAAATTGCCGCGCTCGCTGCGGCCCTCGGCGGTGACCTCCTCGTTGGACAGCACCGTGCCCAGCCCGGGGCACCAGTTGACCACCGAATCCGACAGGTACACGAGGCGATACGAGTCCAGCGCCTCGGCGCGCTCGTCCGCGTTCAGCTCCGACCAGGCACGGCCCTGGGGGGTTTCCCGTGCGCCCGAATCGAATTCGGCCTCCAGCTCGGCGATCGGCCGGGCCCGGTTCGATTCCGTGTCGTACCAGGCGTTGTAGATGCGCAGGAAGATCCATTGCGTCCACTTGTAGAACTCGGGGTCGGTGGTCGCGAACGACCGGCGGCGGTCGTGGCCCAGGCCCAGCCGGTCCAGTTGGCGCCGCATGTTCTTGATATTGGCCTCGGTGGTCACCCGGGGGTGCGCGCCGGTCTGCACCGCGTACTGCTCGGCGGGCAGGCCGAAGGCGTCATACCCCAAGGCGTGCAGCACATTCCGGCCGTTCATACGGTGATAGCGCGCGAACACGTCGGTGGCGATATAACCCAGCGGATGGCCGACGTGCAGCCCGGCGCCCGACGGGTACGGGAACATGTCCTGGATGAACAGCTTGTCGGCGGGGGTGTCGCCCGCCAGCGGGCCCACGGGGTTGGGCGCGAAGAACGTGCCGCGCCGCTCCCACTGCTGCTGCCATTTGCGTTCGATCCGACCGGCCTGCTCGGCGCCGTAGCGGTGTGCGGGCACGTCGCTGTCGCCGGTCGTCGCCGCGCCGACTGGGTCGGTTACACGAGTGTCCTGCACTGTCCTGCCTTCTTGTCGCCGATGTCCCCGGGTGAACGTTGCTCATCAGGGTAAAGCGTGCGCACGTCAGGGCCCAAAAAGGGTACTGCGGCCCATCGGCGGGCGCACCTGCGATCCCGCGGGACAGTGCCGCGGCGAGTCCGCGTTTCCCTGGTGTCCTCCGGTGGTTCTCGCAACCCCCGTGGCGGCTACCGCACCTCGTGCAAGCCCTATACGGGTGCGCACGTCGGGGCCAAAAGGGTCCTTAACCGGCCTCCGTAGTCACGATTCGCGTGTACGCGGCATTATCCGCTGTGCATCGCCGATTTGTGTCCGCTCAGGCCGGTGACGCCGGTTCGCGGCGGATGCACCACATTCGCTCGAGGCCCGGTGGACACGGTAAACCGGCACGCGAGTACCGTCTTCGGAGTGTTCGTGGTGGCTTTGATCCTGTTCGTGCTGGCGGCGGTGGCCGTTGTCACCGGGGTGCTCGGGCTGACCGGTTCCCTCCCCCGCAATCCCTTCGTCGGTGTACACACCGAGGAGGCGCTGCGGACCGACGAGACCTTCCGCATCGCCAACCGGGTGGCGGCGCCGACCTCCTTCGGCGCCGGCGTGCTGCTGGTCGCCGGTGGCGTGATCGCGCTGTTCGCGGGCCCCGTCGTCGGGATCGTCGGCGCGCTGCTGGCCGCCCTGATCGCGGTGTTCGTGCTCGGCGCGGGTGTCAACGCCGCCGCGGGCGCCATCGCCGGGATCGCCCCCGAGGTCGGCGGCTGCGGTCAGGCCTGCGGCGCCTGCTCGCTGCGCGACGCCTGCCAGCCCGCCAACTGATGGGTCCGCTCACGGTCGGCTTCGACCTGGACATGACCCTGATCGACTCCCGCCCCGGCATCGCCGCCTGCTACCGGGCGCTGTCCGAGCGCACCGGCACCTACATCGACTGCGACCTGGTCGTCACCCGGCTCGGCCCGCCGCTCGAGGACGAACTCGCGAACTGGTTCCCGGCGGAGGACGTCGACGCGATGACCGCCCTCTACCGGGAGATGTATCCCGGCCACGCCGTCACCGGCACCGTGGCGATGCCCGGGGCGCGCGAGGCGATCGAGGCCGTCCAGAGCCTCGGCGGCCAGGCCGTCGTGGTCACCGCCAAGTTCGAGCCGAACGCCAAACTCCACCTCGAGCACCTCGGCCTGCCCGCCGACGCGGTAATCGGCGACCTGTGGGCGGAGAAGAAGGGCCTTGCCCTGCGCGAGCACGGCGCCGGGGTCTACGTCGGCGACCACATAGGCGACATCCTCGGTGCCCGCACGGCGGACGCCTACTCGGTCGCGGTGGCCACCGGCCCGTGCGACGAGGAGGAACTGCGCGCTGCGGGCGCCGACGTGGTACTCTCCGACCTCACCGAATTCCCCGCGTGGCTGGCGGAGTACCACGCCCGCTGACGTATCGGTCGTGCGGTAGATCCGTCGGTGAGTTCGCAAGGCGCAGCACAACGCCCCGAGGCACCGGAAGTGCCTCGGGGCGTTCGCTTTTCGGGCCGGTCAGGCGTTGGCCTTGCGGCGCATGAGGATGCTGGACCAGAGGTAGCCGACTACCAGGATGCCGAGGCACCAGGCGATGGCGCCGAGGGCGTTGCCGCCGATTCGGTCGCCCATGAGGAGGCCGCGGAGGGTTTCGGTCATGGGGGTGAAGGGCTGGTATTCGGCGAACTTGCGGACGGCGGTGGGCATGGTGTCGGTGGGGACCAGGCCGCTGCCCAGGAAGGGCAGGAACAGGATCACCGTCGGTGTGTTGCTCGCGGCCTCGGGGCTGGAGGCGGACATGCCGAATCCGGCGCCGAGCCAGAGGAATGCGAACAGGATCAGGCCGATCAGGCCGAAGGCGGCCACCCACTCGAGCGCGTTGGCGTCCGGCCGGAACCCGACCAGGGCGGCGACGCCGACCATCAGGGTCACACCGAGCAGGCCCTGGATCGTATTGCCGATGACATGGCCGGTCAGGATCGACGAGGGATTCATCGGCATGGTCCGGAACCGGTTGATGATGCCCTTGGTCATATCCGTCGCCACCGACACCGCGATTCCGGCGACCAGATAGGCCGGGATCATCAGCATCATGCCCGGGGTCAGATAGTCGATGTAGTCGCCGCCGGTGGACTGGCCGAGCGCGCCGCCGAAGACGAACTTGAACAGCAGCAGCAGGACGACGGGCATGACCACCACGGCGAAGGTCAGGCCCGGATATCGCTTGGCGTGCACCAGATTCCGGCGCAGCATGGTCTTCGAATCGGCAAAGGTAAAGGTAGCGGTGCTCATCGTGCGATCTCCTCCGCGGGCACGGTTTCGCCCTCGGGAACGGTGTGGCCGGTCAGGGTGAGGAAGACGTCGTCGAGGTCGGGCGTGTGCACCGACAGGCCTTCGGGTTCGATGCGGGCGTCGTCGAGACGATCCAGCATCGAGCGCAGCGACTTGACCGAGCCGTCGCTGGCCACGGCGAGGGTGCGGTCCTCGTAGTCCGGGACGCCGCCGAACAGATCCCCGGCGGTGGCCAGCGCGTCGCGATCGGCGAAGGTGAGCCGGATGTGCCCGCCCGGCACCAGCCGTTTCAGCTGATCCGCGGTGCCCTGGGCGACGATGCTGCCCTTGTTCAGCACCGCGATCTGATGCGCCAGCTCGTCGGCCTCCTCCAGGTACTGGGTGGTGAGGAAGATGGTGACGCCGTCGGCGACGAGTTCGCGGACGATATCCCAGACGTCGCGGCGGCTGCGCGGATCGAGCCCGACCGTGGGCTCGTCCAGGAAGATGATGCGCGGATCGCCCACCAGGGTCATGGCCAGGTCGAGGCGGCGCTTCATACCGCCGGAGAAGGTGCTGGTGACCTTGTCGGCGGCGTCCACGAGATCGAACCGCTCCAGCAGTTCCCCGGCCAGCCGACGGCTGTCGCCGCGCGGCAGATGGTGCAGATCGCCCATCAGCAGCAGGTTCTCGCGCGCGGTGAGCAGTTCGTCGATCGCCGAGAACTGACCCGTCACACCGATGATCGAGCGCACCGAGTCGGGATCGGCGTTGCGGTCGAACCCGCCCACGCGGATGACGCCGTCGTCGGCCCGCAGCAGCGTGGTCAGGATCTGCACGGTGGTGGTCTTGCCCGCGCCGTTGGGCCCGAGCAGCGAGAAGATCGTGCCCTCCTCGACGGTGATATCGATACCGTCGAGCACGACCTGGTCGCCGAAGGATTTCCGCAGGCCGCCGACCGATATGGCCGGCAGGGGATACCCGGTGGTCATGGTGTTCCTCTCATCAATGAATAGGCATTTATGCATGCGTGTGCTGAGTCGTGACCGCTGGGTTGCGCGGTCAAGACGGGGGCTGTGTGGTGTTCAGTTGTGCGGGACCGGGCCCGCCGGGATCAGATGTCGAGATCCTCGATCTGTGGATGCTCGACGATGTCGCTGACCCGCTGATAGAGCTTGGCCGGAATCCTCCCCTTCAGATCGGTCACCGAGTCGTAGATGTCCATGGTGAAATCGCCCCAGTCCGGATCGCTGACGCCGAGGAGCTTGCGCCAGTTGGTCAGATCCTTGATCCACTTGGTGCCCTCGCCGCCGTAGACGGGGTAGTCGGACCAGGCGGAGGTCTGGATGTGCAGGACGAACTTGCCCTTGCGGCTGCGGTAGACGCGGATGTGCTGCTGGTGCTCGTCGTTGACGTCGCGCACCTCACCCAGCAGGGCGCCGGAGAAGCGGACCTGTCGGACGCCGTTGTGGCCGACGCCGAGGACGACCTCCTCGAACCCCTCCAGGCGGCCCTCTTCCAGTTCGATATACCGGCGCAGCGCCGTCACGATCGCGCCTGACAGATTGCCTCCGACCAGCTCCTGTGCGCGCTGGAACAGGGGCAGATCGTCGTCGGATACGTAAACGGTCTTGTTGGGCATGACTCCACTATACGTAGACGTATACATACACACAAGGGTGGGTCGATCACAGATCGTGCGCGGGCGGGCTGAACCGCGCCGCGGCGTGCCTCGTATCCCGGGTGAGAGCGGACGGCCGGTGTGCGCTCGAGGCCCGGCAGGAAGGAGCGCCGATGCCGACACGAGCGGTGGACTATCTGGTGCAGGCCGTCGCGACCCTGGGGGTCCGCCACATCTTCGGTGTGGACGGGGCCAACATCGAGGACCTCTACGACGCTATCTTCGACAGCCCGCACGACATCACCGGGGTGGTCGCCAAGCACGAGTTCTCCGCCGCCACCATGGCCGACGGTTATGCCCGCAGCACCGGGCGGCTGGGCGTGGTCTGCGCGACGTCCGGCGGCGGGGCCATGAATCTGGTTGCGGGACTGACGGAGTCGTTCGCCTCCCGGGTGCCGGTGCTGGCGCTGGTCGGACAGGCGCCGACGACGCTGGAGGGCCGGGGCGCCTTCCAGGACTCCAGCGGCCTGGCGGGAACATTCGATGCCGCACGGCTTTTCGAGCAGATCTCGCGCTACTGCGCGCGGGTGGACGCGATCGAGGCGCTGCCGTGGCACCTGGCGCGGGCGGTCGCGGCCGCGCGGCGCGGCGGTCCGGCGGTGCTGTTGCTGCCCAAGGACGTGCAGCAGGCCGACGTCGGAGACCTGCCGCCGTTCCGCCCGCCCCGGCCGATGCACACGCGCGACCAGGCCGGTCTGGACAGGGTGCGGGCGGCGCTGCGGGCCGCCCGCGCCACCGGCAAGATCGTGATAATCGCCGGGGACCAGGTGGCCCGCAACGACGCGCGGGACGAATTGCAGCGCCTGGCAGTCGTTCTCGACGCCGCGGTCGGGGTGGCCCCGGACGCCAAGGACGTCTACGCCCAGGACGAACCCGGATTCTGCGGGGTGGCCGGCAGTATGGGCCACCCCGAACTCATCGATGCCGTACGGCATGCCGCCCTGTGCCTGCTGATCGGGACCCGGATGCCGGTGACCGCACGGGCCGGGCTGGACGAGGCACTGTCCTATCCGGCCGTGGCGAGCGTGGGCGCCGAGCCGCCGCACGTGGAATCGGTCCACGCCACCGCGAGCGACCTGCGTTCCGTCCTCGCAGAGCTGCTGGGCGGCTTGGTGTTCGACGAGCTGGCGCCGGTTGAACCTGCTTCGCCGTCCTCCGGGCCTGTCGCGCCGCTGTCCGAATCCGCGTCACCGTTGTCAGCTCCCGCATCACACTATTCCCGGCGAACGCCGGGACCGAGAGGCGAGGCTGTGCACAAAGGCCCCGTATCGATTCCGGCGTCCGCCGGAACTACGGGTGAGTTGGGTGCTACAGCCACGGGTGGGGTGAGGTCGCTCACGGCACTCGAGGTCCCCCCATCCACCGGTCCCGGACTGCGGTACCGCGACATCGTAGAAACGCTCAATGCCGCACTGGAACCCGGTACCGATGTCTTTGCCGACGCGGGTAATACCGGCGCGTCGGTGGTGCACCACCTGAGGCTCCCGCCCGGGGGCAGGTTCGTGGTCGCTCTGGGTATGGGCGGGATGGGGTATGCCTTCGGCGCCGGTATCGGCTCGGCCTTCGCCCGGCGGCACCGGCACGGCGGCGGTGTGCGCCGCACCGTCGTGGTGGCCGGTGACGGCGCGTTCTTCATGCACGGCATGGAAATTCACACCGCCATCGAACACCGGCTCCCCGTGACCTTCGTCGTGCTCAACAACAACGCACATGCCATGTGCATCACGCGCGAGCAGCTCTACTACGGAGATCGCTACAGCTTCAACAGGTTTCGTCCCGCGCATTTGGGCGACGGCCTGGCCGCGATGTTCCCGGAGCTGCCGTCGTACTCGCCCACCGGCACCGGCGAACTGGCCGCCGTGCTGGACCGATGCTTCGAAACCGCTGGGCCGTCGTTCATTTCGATCGAATGCGACCCGGACGAGATCCCGCCGTTCACCCCGTTTCTGTCGGTACCGAGGAGGAACCCGTGACCACCAGTGCCCTGCCCGCGCTCAGCGATATCCCACAGCACGAGATACCCGCGGTCCTGCGCATCGAGAATTCCGATCGCGAGGCCACCACGCCCATCATCATGGACATGCTGCGGTCGGTGTACCCGCACGACCAGATCTTCGGCGAGTTCTGCCCGGTCCAGTCGTATATCGCCGCACCGCCGCGCGCGGTGTACGAGTATCTGGCCGACACCCGGAGCCTGGAGGAATGGACCTACAGCCTGCGCGGATTCGTCGAAACCGATGAGCCCGGACTGTGGCTGGCCTACGACCGGCTGGGCCCGGAAACCAAGATCTTCACCCGCACGGTCGCCAATCCCGACGCCATGACCGTCGACTATCACTGCGCCTGGGATCAGGGTGAGCACCTGTGGATGATCTACCTGCTGCGGGTGATCGACGCACAGGTGGTGTTCGACAAACCGGGCTCGGTGGTGCTCTGGGTGAACTGTCACCACCCCTTCTACGACGAGAACCCCTATCCGGAGACCGCGCCGCCGAAGCGGCCGGTCTGGGTCGGTGACTTCTGGGAGATGTTCTCGGCCGGACATCAATTGGAGATGGACAACCTGCGGGCGATCTGCGAGTACCGGGCCGCGCACGACCTGCCCGTCAAACCCGACTGGATGAAGTGAGGCGCGCCAATGGATTTCACCGAACCCTCGCTGTCGCTGCCGCCGGTCAGCCTGGCCGACGTCGCGAGCTATCTGCCCGGAGAACCGGTCGGCACCGAATATTTCACGCAGTTCTCCCGGTCCGAGCGCATGGCGAAGAACGTGATGTTCCGGGCGCCCAAGGGACGTCATCACGTCGACCGTGACGAGACGGCGGTGGACATGGTCGAACAGGCCGTCGTACCGCTGCGGGAACGTCATGGGGCGGAATTGATCTCGAATATCGACGTGCTGATCACCCATACCCAGTTGCCGACCAACCCGGTGATGGGCGCGGGCCCCGAGGTGGCGCGGCGGCTCGGCATGCGCCCCGGCTGGGTGTTCGATGTGCACAACGGCGGCTGTGCGGCCTTCGTCCACATGATGTCGCTGGCCCGGATGATCCTGCAGACCACCGCCGCCCGCAGCGCGCTGATCGCGACGGTCCAGAACACGGCGGGCCCGGTGTTCACCCAGTCCGAGATTCGCGGCCTGGCCCAGGCTCCGGTCCCGGGCGACGGCTGCGGTGTCGGGCTGCTGCTGAAGAACAATCAGGCGCCGATCCTGGACATCGAATCCCGCACCTACCCCGAATTCGCGGGAGATATGGATTTCAGCACCGGCTCCGATCGCAAGTACTGGGAGCCGGGGGAGGGGCAGGGCTGCGTGAGTTTCACCGAGTCCAAGCTGACCAAGGTGTTCGCGCGGGGCAATCGGCTGGTGCCCGAGGTGGCGCTGGCGGTGTGCGAGCGGATCGGGGTGAAGGGGTGCGATATCGACACCTTCGTCACCAACCAGCCGAACCGGCTGTTCCTGCGCAACTGGCACGACGCACTGGAATTGCCCGCCGAACGCCACCCCGACACCTTCGATCGCTGCGGAAATCTGTTCGCCGCAGGCATTCCCGTCACGCTCGACGCGGAGAACCGGGCGGGGCGGCTGCGCAACGGCTCGATCGTGCTGCTGTCGGCGTTCGCGCACGCCGGTGACTTCGCCGCCGCGGCCGCGGTGCGCTGGGGTGCTGCCCGATGAGCGGCAGCCGATCGATATCGGTGCGGCGCACGGACCGGTCGACGCGGCCGATCCGGCACGTAACTGCCGGGCGGACGGCGGATTCGGTCCGCTTCGACCTGACACTGAGCGAAAATCCGTTCCCGCCATTGCCCTCGGTGCTCGCAGCCCTGAATCACACACTGGAGCAGGCGAACCGGTACCCCGAGTTCCTGCCGCACCGGCTGCCGCGGCTGATCGCCGAGCATGTGGGGATCCGCGCGGATCAGGTCGTGGTCGGTTCGGGTGCGACCGGGGTGGCCCTGCAGATCATGCAGGCGCTGACGACGCCGGGCGACCGGATGGTGTTCGCGACGCCGACCTTCGACGGCTACCCGATCCTCGCGGGCATGACGGGGCTGAAAAACGCGGCGGTGCCGCTGGATTCGTCGGGCCGTCAGGATCTGTGGTCGCTGGCGCGCGCCGTCGACGGAGATACCGGCCTGGTCGTGGTGTGCCGCCCGCACAACCCGACCGGGACGGTGGTCCCGGCCAGCGAGCTCAAGGCGTTCCTGTTCGGCGTTCCGCGCGACATCCCGGTGATCCTGGACGAGGCGTACGCCGAATTCCTCGGTGCCGCAGACACTCTCGACCCACTGCAGCTCGTATCGCGGTATCCGAATCTGCTGGTGCTGCGCACCTTCTCGAAGGCCTACGGGCTGGCCGGGCTGCGCATCGGATACGCGTTCGGGCACGAGGATCTGGTGCGCCGGGTGCGCCGCCTGCAGCTGCCGTTCGGGATGCCCGCGTCCGCGGCCACCGCGGTGGCGGCGTCCTATGCCGCCCAGGCGGAGCTGAGCGAGCGGGTGCTGCGCATCACCACCGAACGGGAGCTGCTGCGAACAACTTTGCGCCGCAGCGGGATCCGAGTTCCGCGCAGCCGTGCGAACTTCCTCTATCTGCCGGGGGCGGATATCGCCGCGCGGCTGTCCCGCGCGGGTATCGCCGCCAAGACCTATCCCGACGGCAGCGCCCGGATCGCCGTCGGCGACCCGGCCGCGGATATCGCCGTCCGGTGGGCGCTCGGCGAGCGGGCGTCGCAGGAGGGGCACCGCCATCGATTCCGCCGCGAGGACAGCGGGCTGTACTCGACCACCGCGCCGGCCGCACCCGAGAGCCAAATATAGCGCTGCTAGACAATCTAGCCTCGCCTTGTTAAGCTCGCTCCAGCATCTAGCGTTGCTAGGTTTGGAGAAGGAGTACCGGATGTTCACCACCATCGCCCAGGTCCTGGCCGTCCTCGCCGTGCTCGGCAACGGCATCGTCTACGGGGCCGACGCAACCGCCGCCCTGATCATGCGCTCGGTCTATCGGCGCCTCGACGACGCCACCATGACCAAGGTCGCGGGCTGGGGGCACTACTACGGCGACCGCCGGATGCCGTTCGCCGGCGTGGGCGGGGTGGTCACCGCGGCGCTGGCGGTGGTCGCGGCCGCCGTCGCGGGTCACGCCGCGGCGAGTATCGCGGCCGGGGTCGCGCTGGCGGCACTGCTGATCTGGCTCGCGTTCTACGTCCGGGTCGCCAAACCGATCAACACGGCGCAGACCGCGGCCGCGCAGTCGGGTGTCATTCCGTCCGATGCCCGTGCGCTGCAGGAGAAGTGGGACAGCATCCTCGGGTTCCGAATCGGCCTGCAGGCCACCGCGGTCGCGGCTCTGGGCATCACCCTGATCCTGCTGTAACCGGTGGCCCTACTGCAGCGAGCTGGTGAGCATCACCTGATTCGTTGTGGCCGAACGTATCTCGACCATGCGCACCTGGTCCGGCGGCACCGCGGTGGTGCCGTCGGGCGTCACCGTCTCGCCCGGCCGGGCCGTCCACTGGGCGACCATCGACTGCGTGCCGTCGGAATGCACCACCCACAGCGAGCCCTGCCAGCTGTAGTCGGTGCTGGACGGCGCGTAGCTGCACGACATTTCGACCCGGGTGCCGTCGTTCACCGCGACCAGCCGGAAACTCGCCGTGATCGGCGAGGGCACCACCGGGTTCATACTGCGCTCGGCCACCACCTGATCGGCCGTCGGGGGCGCGGTGGGTTCGGTGAGCGAGGCGGTCACCGGAATGGCGATCGCCACGGCCGCCGCGGCCGCCGCCACCGCACCGGTGACCGCGAGTAATCGCCCGCGCCGCCGCTCCCGGCGAGCCCGCCTTGCCAACTCGGCCAGCGGAAAGGGAGGCTCCTCGACACCCGGTACTCGGCCCTCGGAATCGGGAGCTCCGGACTGGGCTGCGCTCTCGGATCGCGCTGCGCTCCCGGACTGCGCTGCGCCCCCTGACCGGCCTGCGCCCTCGGTCGCGGCTCCAGTCCCGGCCTGCGCGGAGCCCCCGGGCAGCGACCCATCGGCGGCCCGGGACCCAACCTCGGGCAATGTCCTATCCGTGGCCCGAAACCCGTTGCCACCCACCGATTCCAGTGGGGGGTCGATCAATGCCAGCGCCACCTCGGCATCCACCTGCCCGAGCAACCCGGGCATTCCGGAGAGCTCCGCCACCGCCTCCCGGCAGCCCGGGCACTGCGCCAGATGCGCCTCGTATTCCAGGCGTTCGGCGCGGTCCAGGGCACCGAGCACATACGGGGCGTCCCACGTCGCGTAGTCGTCGCCGCCCTCGGGCGCCGCCGCAGGCGCGGTCTCCGTCACTTCGTCACCCCCATATCCCGCAGTGCCGTGCGCAGCGCGCGCATGCCGTAGTGCATCCGGGACTTCACGGTGCCCTCGGGGATGGCCAGCTCCGCCGCGATCTGGTGCGTCGACAGACCACGGTAGTAGGAGCGCACGATCACCTCCCGGTGATCGACGCTCAACCGGGCCAGCGCGTCGGCGATCAGCCAGCCGTCGAGGGTCCGGTCCGCCTGGTCGGGGGTGGGCTGCTCGGGCGGCGAATCGGTGCGGAACTCCCGCCGATGACGGGCGCTGCGGTACTCGTCGACCACCATGTTGCGTGCCACCGTGAACAGCCAGGCCCGCGCCGACGCCGTCGACTGATCGAGGACCTGCGGGCGTTGCCAGGCCCGCAGCAGCGTTTCCTGCACTATGTCCTCGGCTCGTCCCGAGTCACCGACGAGGCTGTAGGTGTAGCGCCACAGCGCCGGTGCGTGCTGGTCGTAGAGCGCCCGCAGCAATTCCGCCTGGGCCGGGTCGCCGGTCGGGAGCTCGGGGACCGCGCTCCGAGACGGCTGGGTATCGGCCCCATCGCTGGGGAGGCGGGGTGAGCGTGCCATGCGCTCACCGAACAGATCGTCGGATCAGAGATCCGGATGTAGTGCCCACACTAAGCAGATACGTACTCAATTGCGTTCTAGTTCGATCGGGTGCGTGGCCAGCAGCGACAGTGGCAGCGGCTGGCGGCGCAGCACCTGCGCCCACAGGTCGGTGCGGCCCGCGATCGGATCCGACGGCAACGCCGACAGCACGATCCAGTCGCCACGCTCCAGCTCGCCCTCCAACTGCCCGAACGTCCAGCCCGCATAGCCGGCGAAGATGCGGATGCCCTCCACCATCGGCCCGACCACCTCCGGATCGGAATCCAGATCCAGCAGCGCCACCCGGCCGTCCACCCGGCGCAGACCCGCGGCCCGGTCGATCGCGGTGCCCACCTTCACCGTCGCCAGGCACAGCGCCGCATCCCGCTTCACCGGGCCGCCGATGTACAGCGCGCGCGGCTGCGCGGCCAGTTCGGCCCACCGCGGCAGCACCTCCTGCACCGGCGTCTCGCTGGGACGATTGATGACCACGCCGAGACTGCCGGCATCGTTGTGCTCCACGATGTACACGACGGTGCGCCGGAACGACGGCTCGGTCAGATCGGTGGCCGAGACCAGCAGCGTGCCGGGCCGGACCGCCTGTTCCTCGTGCCGGGATTCCCGTCTGGAGCGATCACCGTGTTCGTCTGCGCGTGACACCACGCCATCATCGCACTGTGTATGTGGCCTCCGCTTCGCTCCGGCGGGTTTTCGGCGCCCGGAGTCTCGATTTTCAGAGGCCGCTGCTGGCTCCTTCGTCGCGGACGCAGCGACCTCTGAAAATCGAGACGCGCCGAAAACCTCCCAGGTGTTGTTGCTTGGCTATCGCTTCGCGGCCGGGGTCGGGAGGGTGGTCGAGTTGGCAAGGTACGGAGACGCTCTGCACGACGCGGCTCCTGCTCGGCTCGCTCCTACGTCGCATTGCTGACGGGGGTTGCTCGTGTTCGGAGTCCGAAATGTAAGTCAAATCACAGTTCCGTTGGGCGGGGTGGTTCCGGATCGTTAGTGTGGCCGCATGCAGCACCCCGAGGTGGTCCTCGACAACTGTGATGCCGTCTACGACTTCTATCGGGATCATCGGCAGAATCGCCTGAAGGCGTGGGGCGCGTACGCCGTGCTCGCGCGGCGCTACCGGCCGCGGATCGGCTACGCGGCGGGGGCTCGGGAAGGGCTGCGGGAGTTGATCTCCCAGGGGCGGCCGCTGCTGATCTCGATCAACCATCTTTCCCAGCAGGATCCCTACACCGTGGCGGCGGCGGCCTGGCGCAGCGGACTGCGGCCGGTGATCGGGCGGGCCCGGGTGCTGGCCAAGGACGAGCTGTTCATCGACCCGGAGCAGCGCCGCAAGGTCGACATGATGGGCGGCATCCCGGTGTTCCGAGGCAAGGATCACGGGCTGCGCGCGGTGAACGCGGCGGGGCAGCGCATGATCGATATCTGCGCCGAGCGGATGGCGCGCGGCGATGCCGTCGCGGTCTTTCCCGAGGGCACCTGCAACGACGTCGACCCGACCCAGGTGCAGGCGGTCGGCAGCGGGATCGGGCACATCGCGTTCCGCGCGATGAAGCTCGGCGCGCGGCCCGCCCTGGTCAGTATGGGCCTCAGCTACGGGCCGCGGGCCGATCCGACCGTGGAGCCGACCTTCGAGGAGGCGAAGTCGGCCAGCTTCTACTTCGGGCCGCCGGTGCCCGAACTACCGGCGCGGCCCGCCGAGATCGCCCGGGTCGTACGCGACCAGCTGCAGCTGGCTCTCGACGGCGCCGTGGCCGCCTACTGATCCCTCACTGCGGCAGACCGAACCGCTCGCGCGCCCAGTGCGGCACCAACGCCAGGTACTCCGGCCGCGACTCCACGAAATGGCGCACCATCGGGCACAGCGGCAGGATGCCGAAGCCCTCGTCGCGGCTGGTGTCCAGCGCGGCCTGCACCAGCGTGCCGGCGTAGCCCTGACCGCTGTAGCGGGGGTAGATCTCGGTGTGGACGAAGGCGCGCTCGGCGGCGGTGTCCTGATATTCCGCGATGCCGGCGAGACCGCCGTCCACATAGATCTCGAAACGATCGAGCTCCCTGTTGTTGCGAACCTCTGTCGACATGGCTCGACGCTACTGTTTCTCGCGCGCAATATGTTCGATTGCGGCGGAGGACACGACGGCCCCCGAGTTGTGACCGCGTCCCCGGCCGCCGAGAATGCTTGTGGTCGAATGCGAGCGCGGCCGGATGTGCGGCCGCGCCTGACCGGAGAGAATGACGCGGATGATGACACGACGTACGGCGCGCTCGGTGGCCTGGGTATTCGCCGCATGCCTGGCGATGCAGTCGGCCGCTGTCGCGCAGGCCACCGCCGAGCCCGCATTCGGCGCGTGCCCGGACGGCGCCGTGACACCCGGACGCGGCGCCGAATGCGCGGTGATCTCGGTACCGCGCGACTACTCGGCGCCCGACGGCCCGCGAATCGACGTGACGGTCAGCCGGATCCGGGCCACCGGCGAACGCCGCGGCGCGCTGTTCGCCAATCCGGGTGGCCCCGGCGCCGACGCCCTCGACTACTGGGCCCGGCGCTCGCCGGACCTGCCCGCCGAGCTCAACACCCACTACGACCGGATCGCCGTGCAGCCCCGGGGACTGCGCTGGGCGACGCCGCTGGACTGCGGGAACGCCGAGCGCAAGGAACGCAGCGCCACCAAATCCGCCTGCGACAGCGCACAGCCCGGCTACGTCGAGACCGTCACCACCGAGAACACCGCCCGCGACATGGACGCCGTCCGGGCCGCGCTCGGCTTGGAGCGCATCGACTTCTTCGGCACCTCCTACGGCACCTACCTGGGCGCCGTCTACGCCACGCTGTTCCCGCAGCGGATCGACCGCATGGTGCTCGACTCCAGCGTCCATCCGGACTGGGTGTGGAACGAACAGTTCGCGCAGCAGCAGCTGGCCGGTAAGCAGCGGCTCGACGACCTGTTCACCTGGATCGCCGACCACGACGGCGAGTACCGCCTCGGCGCGACACCGCTTCGGGTCTACGAGAACTGGGTGCGGCTGGTGGTCGCGCAGGGCGGCGGCTGGTACGCCAACCTGACCCCGCCGCCGGCGTCGACCGCCGACCTGCCGGGCGAACTGCCCGAGCCCATCGCGCAGGTGGCGCGCGACGGATTCAACGGCGGACGAGACCAGATCGGGCAGCTGCAGAACCTGGTCCGGACGCTCGCCTCCGGCGGGACCTCGGCGCAGGTGCCGCTGCTGGCGGCCACCGCGGTCGCCACCTACACCCGCTCGTTCTGGCCCACCTTCGCCCGCGCCATGGCCGACGCCAACGCCGACCCCGCCGACACCGGGCAGCTGCGGGCCATCGAGGGGCTGACCGCGACCGACCCGACGGGGCGGAACGTGTTCGCCGCCATCACCTGCAACGAGAACGCGATACCGGGGCGGTCGGAACTGCTCGGGGCCGCGGCGGCCACCGTCGCTTCCGGTGGGAGCGCGTTGAATGCCCGTGCTGACATGATTCGGTCCGGCGTGGCGTGCTCCGACTGGAATCCGGTGGCCGGGCCGGTCGCCATTGCCGATCAGGGGCTGCGCACTCGGCCGCTGGTGCTGCAGAGTCGGCACGATGCGGTTACCAAATACGAGGGCGGACCTGCGATGGCCTCGGCCTTGCGGGGCTCGCTGATCACCGTCGAGGGCGGTGATCATGGCACTTTCGGGCGGGGGAACACCGTGGTGGATGATGCGGTGCTGACGTATCTGCGGACGGGGCAGGTGGGGATCGAGCACGCCGATCAAGCGCCGCTGTAGTGGGTTGTGATGGGCGGGGGAGCGGTTTGGGTCGCAGAATGGCTGGATGGTGGACGAGATGTCGTGGCGGGTGGTGTTGGCGCCGGACAAGTTCAAGGGGTCGCTGACCGCGCCGGAGGTTGCCGAGGCGTTGGCGGGCGGGATTGGGCGGGTGGTGCCGGGGGCCGAAGTCGTGCGGGTGCCGGTGGCCGATGGTGGGGACGGGACCGTCGACGCGTTTCTGACGGCGGGGTGGGAGCGGGTGGCGGTCGAGGCGGAGGGGCCGACCGGTGCGCCGGTGGCCACCGCCTATGCGGTGCAGGGGGATACCGCCGTGATCGAGTTGGCGGCCGTGGTGGGGCTGGTGAAACTTCCCGGCGGGCAACCGGATCCGTTGTCGGCGAGCACCTATGGGCTGGGGCAGGTGATCGGGCACGCGCTCGATCGCGGCGTGCGCTCGATCGTGCTCGGGGTCGGCGGCAGCGCGTCCAGCGACGGTGGCGCGGGGATGTTGCAGGCGCTCGGGCTGCGGATCGTGGACGCGTCCGGTGCCGAAGTGGCCAGGGGCGGAGCGGCTCTCGCGGGCGCGGTGCGGGTCGATCGGTCGACGCTGCATCCGGCGCTGGCAGATACGGCATTCATCCTCGCCAGTGACGTCGACAATCCGCTGCTCGGATCGGCCGGGGCCGTGGCGGTTTTCGCCCCGCAGAAGGGTGCCGATCCCGAACAGTGCGCGCTACTCGAGGCGGCACTGGCCCATTGGGCGAAATTGGTCGATCCCGAAAGCGCCGACCGTCCCGGTGCGGGCGCGGCGGGCGGCACCGGATTCGGCGCGATGGCCGTCCTCGGTGCCGTCGAACGTTCCGGCATCGATGTCGTGCTGGACCTGATCGACTTCCGATCGCGGTTGCGCGGCGCGGATCTCGTCGTCACCGGCGAGGGCTCGCTCGACGAACAGACCCTGCACGGAAAGGCGCCCATCGGGGTGTGCGAAGCCGCCCGGCAGGCGGGCGTGTCCGTCGTCGCGGTGGCGGGCCGGTCCCTGCTGAGCGAGGACGAATTACGCGCCGCGGGTTTCGCTGCCTCGTACACGCTCGCCGAACTCGAGCCCGATGTGGATCGCTCGATCGCCCACGCCGCCTCGCTCCTGGAACAACTCGGAGCCCGCCTCGCCCTCAGCCACCTGCAGCACTGACCCGCGAGCCCGGACGATTCCCGCACCCCGCGCTCACTCCCGCACCCCGTACAAGCGTTGTAGCCGGTGCGGGAGCGAACAGGGGGTGCGGGAGACGTTCTATACGGGGCTGAGCATGCACTGGAGTAGGTGGTCGCGGTGCTTTTCGCCCCAGGCCTCCAGGGGGCGGAGTGCGGTGGCGAGTTCTTCGCCGCGTTCGGTGAGGGAGTACTCCACGCGCGGCGGCACCTCCGGGTAGATCTCGCGGTGCACGACCCCGGCGGTCTCCAGGTGGCGCAGATTCTCCGCGAGCACCTTCTCGCTCACGCCGTCCAGCATCTTGCGGATCTGCCCGAACCGCTGCGGGCCCTCGCCGAGCACCCACATCAGGTGCAGTTTCCACTTGCCGCCGACCACATCGATCGCCACGGACATGCCGCACACATCGTGAGCTGCGTCACTGCTCGTTGTCACCGTGGCCTCCTGACCATATTTCGAACCTCGAGGTAAGCAACCGGCCCTCGACGTGCGGTCTTTCCGAGAATACCGGCAGCCGCCACCATCGGTATCCGGCGCCGATACCGAGTACGCGACTACCGAAGGATGCACGATGTCTCAACGTTCCGTTTCCCTGATCGGCCTGGGCCCGATGGGTCAGGCGATGGTGAAGGAGTTCCTGGCGGCGGGTGTCGAGGTGACGGTGTGGAACCGGAGCCCCGAGAAGGCCGACGCCATGGTCGAACTGGGCGCGAAGCGGGCGGCCACGGTCGCCGAGGCGCTGGATGCCAACGAGGTGACCGTGCTCAGCCTGACCCACTACGGCGTGATGTACGACGTGCTGGGTCCGGCGGCGGATCGCTTGCGCGGCAAGGTGATCGTGAACCTGTCGTCGGACTCGCCGGAGAAGGCCCGCGAGGGCGCGGCCTGGGTCCGGTCGCACGGGGCGCAGTTCCTTTCCGGCGGCGTCATGTCGGCGGGTGACAACATCACCCACCCTGCGTCCTACATCTTCTACAGCGGCCCGCGGGAGGTCTTCGACACGCACGCCGAACTCCTGCGCCCGCTCAGCCCGCAGGAGTATCTGGGCACCGACGACGGCGTCTCGCAGGTCTTCTACCAGGCCCTGCTGACCACGTTCCACCCCTGGCTGCTGTCGTTCGAACAGGCGATGGCCATGATCCAGCGGTCCGGCCACGACCTCGACCAGTTCCTGCCCTACGCGCAGCGATCCGCCGGGGCGTACCCGTTCTTCATGGAGGAGTGGATCGAGGCGGCCAAGGCGGGCGGCTGGGGTGATCTGTCGTCGTCGAAGATGATGGATGCCGGTGCGCAACACATCATCGATGCCAGCGAGGAGGTCGGTGTCGACGCGACGTTGTCGCACACCGCACAGGGATTCTGGCGTAAGTCGATTGCGGCCAGCGAGCAGGCCGGGCGGCCGGTCTCCGTCTTCGAGCTGATGCACGGAGGCAAGGCGTGAGCCGTTCGCTATCCCTGATCGGCCTGGGCCCGATGGGCCAGGCGATGGTGAAGCAGTTCCTGGCCTCCGGTTTCGAGGTGACCGTCTGGAACCGGAGCCCCGAAAAGGCCGACGCCATGGTCGAACTGGGCGCGAAGCGGGCGGCGACCGTTGCCGAGGCACTCGACGCCAACGAGGTGACCGTGCTCAGCCTGACCCACTATGCCGCGATGTACGACGTGCTGGGTCAGGCCGCGGATCACCTGCGCGGCAAGGTGATCGTGAACCTGTCCTCGGATTCGCCGGAGCGGGCTCGTCGTGGCGCGGAATGGGTACTCGAGCGTGGCGCTCAATTCCTTTCCGGCGGTGTGATTTCCGACGGCAACACGATCACGAGCCCGACCTCCTACATCTTCTACAGCGGCCCGCGGGAGGTCTTCGACGCCCACGCCGAACTGCTGCGGCCGCTGTGCCCGCCGGAGTATCTGGGCACCGATCCCGGCCTGTCCCAGGTGTTCTACCAGGGACTGCTGATCCTGATGCACCCGCTGATCCTCGCCTACGAGCAGGCCATGGCGACGATCGACCGCTCCGGCCAGCCGATCGACCGCTTCCTCCCCTACGCACAGCGTTTCCTCGACAGCATGGAGACCTCGTTCGCGGTCTTCGCCGATCTCGCGAAAAGCGGTGGCTGGGGCGACATCGCCACCATGCGGATGATGGACGCGAGCACCCAGCACGCCATCGAGGCGAGCGAGGATGTCGGGGTCGACGCCGCCCTCACGCGGACCGCGCAGGGCTATTGGCGACAGGCCCTCGCCGCCACCGAGGCGGCGGGGGAGCCCGTGCCGACCCTGCGCCTGATTCGGGGCGACGCGGTGTGACGCTGCCCCTCAGGCGGATTCGGAGTTCGAGCCCAGGCGCGGGAAGGGGGCGGTGGAGAAGATCACCTCCACCGCCACCCCGAAGTACTCCGAGATCCGCAGCGCCAGATGCAGGCTCGGGCTGTACTCACCGCGCTCCAGGTACCCGATCGTCTGGTAGTGCACGCCCAGCGCCTCGGCCAGCTGCCGCCGCGAGATGCCGCGCTCGGCGCGCAGCATCGCGATGCGGTTGTAGATGACCTCAGTAGGCACGCTGCATGGCCTTCTCGCGGCGGGCCGCGACGCTCGATCCGGATTCGCGGCGAGCCATGCGCCGCAACACGATCGGCGCCAGCGCCAGCCCGACCACGGTCCAGATCCCCAGCACGCCGAAGGTCTCCCAGTGCCGCCAGGACTGGCCCAGCTCGACGACCGCCGCCTCGTCGGGGAGCACCGCCGAGCGCATGCCCAGGCCCAGCCAGTAGATGGGGAACACCTGCGCCAGGCCCTGTACCCAGCCGGGCATGGACGTGATCGGATAGAAGATGCCCGACACCGCGATCAGGCCCATGACCGGCATCATCGCGAATCCCACATTGCGCGGGTTCTCGAAGATCGAGCCGAACACCGCGCCCATCGGCAGCGTCGCCAGCATGCCCAGCACGAAGACCCAGATCAGGGTCGCCCAGGCGCCGACGCTGCCGAGATCCAGCCCGCCGACGATGATTCCGCCGACGATCAGCATGACGACCACCTGAACCAGCAGCGTGCCCGCGGTGGTGATGATCTTGCCGATCAGATACCCGACCATGCCGTTCGGAGTCGCCTTGGCGCGCAACAGGGTTCCGTCCTCGCGGTCCACGCTCAGGAACTGCGAGATGCCCATCAGCCCGCTGGAGGCCACCAGCATGCCCAGCACGCCCGGCAGGGCCAGGGCGCCCAGCCCGATGCCGGTCGACCCGAACTGCCCGTCGCGCATGAAGAACAATGCCACCAGGATGAGCACGGGCCAGAAGTACTGCATGAACAGGTCCTGGCCGTTGGTGAGCATCTGCCGTATCTCGATCAGCCCCTGCGACACCCCGGCGCGCGCGGCCACCAGTATCGGAGTCATCGGGTGACCTCCTCGAGGGTGTGGATCTCGGCGTCCTCGCCCTGGCCGGTTTCGAAGCGCTGCACCAGCGTCATGTAGGTGTCCTCCAGCGAGGCGCGCCGCACCTCGAGTTCGCCGATGTCCTCGCCGTACTGCTTGAACAGCTCGTAGACGAACTTGGTCGACTCGGTGGTGGTGTGCACGAAGCGCTGCCCGTCCCGGGTCCACTTGATCTCGGCCTCGCCCGCGATGCGCCGCGACAGCTCGTCGGCCGAGCCGTCGGCGATGATGCGCCCGCCCGCCAGCACGAGGATCCGGTCGGCGAGCTTCTCCGCCTCGTCGAGATCGTGCGTGGTGAGCATGATCGTGGTCTGCTCGTCGTCGGCGAGCCGGTGCATCAGATCGTGGAATTCGCGGCGCGCCTGCGGATCGAAACCGGCGGTGGGCTCGTCGAGGAACAGCAGCTCCGGCCGCCCCACGATGCCGATGGCCACGTCCAGGCGGCGGCGCTGGCCGCCGGACAGGCTGCTGACCTTGGCGCCGGACTGCTCCGTCAGCCCCACCGCCGCGATCAGCTCGTCGGTGTCCCACGGGCGCCGGATCGCCGGTGTCGAATACGGGCCGTAGTACGAGCCCAGATTGGACAGCAGCTCCCGCACCCGCCAGCGGCCGTGATCGCGCCAGGACTGCAGTACCACCCCCATGCGCGCCCGCCAGGCCTCGTCGCCGTGCGCGGGATCGGTGCCGAGCACCGACACCTCCCCCGTCGAGCGCATCCGGAAGCCCTCCAGGATCTCGATGGTGGTGGTCTTGCCCGCGCCGTTGGGGCCCAGCAGCACCAGGACCTCGCCGCTGCGGGCCTGGAAAGTCACGTCCTGCAATACATCTCGGGTGCCGTACCGCATCCGCAGTCCTTGGACGTCGAGTACGACTTCCTCGCCTACCGTCATCCTGCCCTCCGTAGTAATTCCAGGATGGGCCGTAGCATACCTACTACATTTTGGGACGAACAAGGGAATTACGGCGCGACCATGTGCATTTCCGGCACGCTCTCGGCCGGAAGCCACCCGCGGCAGTGGATCCCGGCCAAAAGCATGCCGGGAATGCAAAGAAGGGCGTGCCGGGACAGCGCGGGGCGTGCCGGGACGGTGAGGGGCGTGCCGGGACGGTGACGGGCGTGCCGGGACGGTGACGGGCGTGCCGGGACTGTGAGGAAGGGCGTGCCGGGACAGGCGGGCGTGCCGGGATGGCGGGCGTTCCCGGCGCCCGAACTACGTTCGCGTGCAGAGGAATTCGACGGCGGCCGCGTATCCCCGCACCCCCATGCCCGCGATCACGGCGGTGGCGATGGGGGAGATGTAGGAGTGGTGCCGGAATTCCTCGCGGGCGTGCACGTTCGAGATATGCACCTCCACGAGCGGCGCCTCCGGGATGACCAGCGCATCCCGCAGGGCCACCGAGGTGTGGGTGAGGCCGCCCGGGTTGATCACGATGCCGGACACCGCGCCGCGCGCGGCATGGATCCGATCGATGAGCGCCCCTTCGGAATTGGACTGGAACGCGCTGATCTCCCGGTCGAACCGGGCGGCCGTGCTGCGGCACAGCTCGACGACGTCGTCGAGGGTCTCCGAGCCGTACACCTCGGGCTGCCGGGTGCCCAGCATGTTCAGGTTCGGGCCGTTGAGCACGAGGATCGGTGCCATGCCGGACACCCTATCGCTGTGACGGCCGGTTACAGCCCGCGCGGCCCCTCGGCGCGCAGGTCGTCGACCTTGCGCATCGCCGTGCGCAGCTCCTCGAGCCATTCCTCGGCGTGCTCGCCGGCCAGCTTCACCGTCCAGGCCAGGGCGTCGGCGCGGGACCGCGCCACCCCGGCGTCCACCAGCGTGTCCAGGACCTTGCGCTCCGGCTGACGCAGCCGGGTCATGACCGGAACCGCCAAGTGGGTGAACAGGATCCGCTCCCCGTCCACCGACACGCCCCAGGCGACGCTGCGGCCGAACCGGGCCTGCGCCTCCTGCGCGATCTGCATGCGGGCGGGGCGGGTGGACTCGCGGAAGCGGGCGACGAGCCCCTCCTTGGTGGCCCGGGGGACCTCCTCGGTCGGCTGATCGCTGTCGGCCGGGGCCTCGCTCTCCGCCGCCGAATCCCCCTTCGGGATCGGCAACTCGCCGATGACGACGATCTCGTCCCGGTCGATCTCGATCGTCGGCGTCCCGCTGAACCATTCGCTCGGCAACCTCCCGGCGAACCAGTCCGGCGCCTCGGCGGCGTCCGGCAGATCGGCCTGCTGCCAACCGCCCGGGCGGCCGAATCCCCGGCCGCGCATTCCGTGCCTCATGGTGCTACCTCGCTTACTTTCCATGGGCTGTAACAGTGATTACAAGATTACGCCGATTTGCCGAGATCGAATTCCGCTCTCGGAGAACGGTTCCGGGACGGCCGCACAGTGAACACGGCTAACGATTTCGCGGGTGCTGCATAGGATGTCGCGATTTGGGCATTATTCTGGTGCTGAGCATGGAGAATGCGGACGGCGCCAACCCGGCGCCGGGTCAGTTCTTTTCGGGTACCGTTGGTCTTGTTGCTGGAGTGACAAGAGTGAAGAGTGGGCGATATGGATGTGTGGGGATCCCGCCGCATTCGCGTTCGGGGCGCAGTGGCGGTTGCGGGCGCGATCGTCCTGGCGATCGTGACGGGATCGTGCGGCTTGAACGACAAGCCGAACAGCCCCGAGGCCGTCGTCAAGAAGTTCACCCAGCTGCTGGACGACAAGGACGCGAACGGCGCCGCCCAGCTGACCTCATACCCCAACGGCGCCGAGGCCACCCTGTCGAAGGTGTTCGACGGGCTCAATCCCGGCAAACCCGATTATCAACTGGCCCAGTACATCGGCCTGGACGACAACTCGGCCATGTTCAACCTGAAGGCCAACTGGAACTTCGGCCCCGGCAAGGACTGGACCTACGATCTGCAGGGCTCGATCCGCAAGCTCGCGATCGGCTGGCGAATCTCCTGGGAGCCCAGCGTGGTGGTGCCGCAGCTGAACAACCAGCGCGGCGTCAAGCTGGTGCGCACCGACGCGCCGCCGCCGAAGGTCAACGACAACGCGGGCAACACGCTGATGACCGAGCAGGTGATCAACGTCGTGAAGCTGGATCCGGCGAAGCTACCCGACCCGGTGGCCTCGACCAATGCCCTGGCCGATGCCATCGCCCCGGTCGCGCCGCTGATCACCGGGCCGTCGCTGATGCAGCAGCTGTCGACCTCGCAGGGTAAGCCGGTCGTCGCGGTCCAGCTGCGCGAGGACGATTTCGCGATCCTGGAACCGCGAATGGCCCCGATCCCCGGCGTGGTGCTGGAGAAGCAGCCGCGGCTGATCGTGACCGACCGCCGGATCTGGTCCCCGATGCTCGACGGCTTACGCAAGGTGTGGCAGGAGAACCGGGATCAGCACGCGGGCTGGGGCGTGAAGCTGTTCGAGGCCGACGGCCGGCCCGTCACCCAGCTCGCCGGTCAGCAGGGCCCGCCCGGTCCGGATGTCGCCTCGACGCTGGATCAGAAACTGCAGCGCGCCGCGGAGGACGCGGTGGTCAGCGCGGGCACCCCGGCATCGATCGTGGCGATTCAGCCCTCCACCGGCGCGGTCGTCGCCGCCGCACAGAACACCTACGCCACCGAACAGGGGGCGGTCGCCTTCACCGGCGCCTATCCGGCGGGCGGCACCACCGAGCTGTTCAAGCAGGTCGCGGCCATCACCAAGAAGAAGGCGCCGCAGGACGTCTCGGTGCAGGATGCGGCCGAGGGGGCGGCCATGCTCGGCGTCGGCATCGGCTTCAAGGTGCCCGGACTCGACCAGACCACGGGCCGGCTGCCGATCGGCGGGCGCGGGGTCGAGCAGGTGCGGCAGGGCAGCGCCGACCCGATCCTGGCCAGTCCGTTCGGGATGGCCATCGCCGCGGCGGCCATCTCCCGCGGCGGGGTGGCGCCGCCGATGATCGAGATCGGCCGCCCGTCCACCACCGAGGCGGAATTGACGCCGCTGCCCGACGACGTGCTCCAGCAGCTGCGCCGCATGCTGACCGACGATGCCGCCGGGGGCCCGGAGCTGGCCTCGCTGCGCCGGTACGCCGGGGTCACCGCCTACGCGGCGACCGCGGGCACGAGCGGCTGGCTGCTGGCGAACATGGGCGACCTGGCCTTCGCCATCCACATCGACAACGCCGACAGCGGCGACGCCACCTCCCGCATGGCCTCCCGCATGCTCCAGTCACTGGCCGCCCCCGACCAGTAACTCCCTCGTCGTCCGGTATCAACGTCCCTCGTCATCCCGGCATGAGATGTCCAGGGTCATCGCGCCATGAACGCCTCGTCATCCCCGCCATGAACGCCTCGTCATCCCCGGCATGAACGCCTCGTCATCCCGGCATGCTTTTGGCCGGGACCAGGGCTCGCCAGGCCGCTCGCCAGCCGAGCAGGAACAGTGCCAGCACCGTGGCGGCGACCACGATGAAGCTTCCCGCGGTGCCCTGACCGCTGACCACACGCATAGCCATGCCGATGATCAGGGTGGACAGCCACACCACGACGCCCGTCGGCCACAGCGCCCAAGCGTCGAAGCGCCGCAGCGCGGCGGTGATTTCCCCGCGTGCCCCGATCCACGCCGCCAACAGCCAGCCGACGACGAGTCCGGTGCCGAACGGCCACAGGGTGAGTAATAGGCCGGTGATGACGGCCTCGTGGTGGCTACGCCGGCCGATCGCGCAGAACACGATCACCAGCAGGGCGTCGATCACGAACGGCACCAGTTTCTTCACGCCGACAGGGTAATCCGGGGAACGGGCAGCTCGGCGGCTAGGTGTCGTCGCTTTTGCTCTCGCTCTCGCCATCGTCCTCGGGCCGCGGCCGCTTCTCGTTCAGCAGCCGCTGTTCGGCCAGCATCGCCGAGCGCTGCTCGAACTCCTTCTCGAACTCGGCGTCCTCGGCCTGCGGCTTGCGGAACAGGAACGCGAACACGATCCACCCGATGATCGCGACCAGGATGAAGCTGACCATCCGGTACATGACACCCGCGGCGACCGCCTGCGAGGCCGGAAGCCCCGCGGCGGCGGTGAGCGCGTAGAAGAGCGTGGCATCGACATAGACGATGCCGCCCGGGGCGAACGGAATGGTGGCGACCGCCTTGCCCACGCTGAACGCGATCAGCAGCCCGGCCCAGCGCGGTTCGGCGCCGACGGCGTAGCAGGCCGCGCCCAGGCAGGCCACATCGCCGAGGCGGTGCATCAACGCGAACAGCGTGACCATCACGCCGTCGCGGCGGCCGAGATCCACCGACTCGAGCTGGTGCAGGATCTCGTGCACCTTGTCCATGCCGTCGTCGAGCCGGTGCCGCCGAATCCGATTGACCAGGTGCAGGATCCGGCGGGCCAGCGACTCCAGCGAGCCCGGATTGCCGGAGATGTAGTTGCCCGCCCACACCAGCGCGATCACGCCGGCGATCGGCAGCACCAGCTTCCACGGCCCGACCTGGTCACCGGCCAGCAGCGCGCCGCCCACGCCCAGCAGCACCATGCCCGCCGCCGCGACGACGCCGGATATCACCAGCTGCCAGGACGCCACGATCGGGCTCGCGCCCCAGCGCCGGGTCTGGCGGTAGGTGAAGGCGGTCGAGAACACCTGGCCCGCGGGCAGCGTCACCGACATCGCGGTGGCGCCGTACACCACCGCCACGGACTTGCGCTGACTGACGCGCACGCCCCCGGCGTACAGCAGCTGTTTCTGGATGCGGCCGAAGCCGCTCATCGATATCGCCTGCATCAGAATGCAGGCCGCGACCCATCCCCAGTGGATCTCCGTGAGACTGCGCCACGACTCGTGTAGTCGGGGCCACATATAGATGCCCTCGCCGATCAGCAGCGCCGACAGGGCCAGCCCGAGAACCCATTTCAACCACCAAAACCGCCCGCGACGACCCGGTTCGGCAGGCGATCCCGGGTCGCCGGCTAGTTCACCATGGGCCCTCACGCCCGTCAGCCTAACCAACGGCGTATAGCAGGAGCAGCCCCCGTTTCGGGGATGCGCTTCCCAGGGGTCGTTCGGCCGGTCAGTCCACCACCGTGTCCGGCTGCCGTTCGGATTCCTCCGCGGACTCCTCGGCGGGCCGGTCGTCGGCGCGTTTCGGCCAGGCCAGCCGGGTCTTGCGGCGGCGGCCCCGCAGCTGCACCTCGTCGCCCGATTCCCAGTGCCGCTGCTCGTGGTCGTCGGCGAAGTACAGCGCACTGCCCGAGCCGAGCACTCGGCCCGGATACTCCTTGGCCAGTTCGGTGAGCCGGGAAGCCTCGTTGACGGGATCCCCGATCACGGTGTATTCGAATCGGTTTGCGGCACCGATATTCCCGGCGACCGCCAGGCCCGCCGAGACTCCGATGCCGATATCCAGGCCCGGCACCTCGCGCAGCGCCTCGCGCAGTTCGCGGGCCGCGGTGAGCGCGGCGGTCGGCGCGTCGGGACGGTCCAGGGGCGCTCCGAAGATCGCCAGCGCGGCGTCGCCGACGAACTTGTTGATCAGGCCGTTGTTGCGGTCGACGACGTCGACGACGATCCGGAAGAACTCGTTGAGCAGGCTCACCACCTCGGTCGGCGGCCGCTCGGCGGCGGTGGCGGTGGAGCCGACCATATCCACGAACAGCACGGCCACGAACCGCGTTTCGCCGCCCAGCTCGGTACCGAATTCCAGCGCCCGCCGCGCGACCTCCTCGCCGACGTGCTGTCCGAACAGTTCCTGCAGTTCGCGGCGCTGCGCGGCCTCGTCCATCATGCGGTTGAACCCGACCTGCAGCAGCCCGATCTCGCTGCCGTCGAACACCTCCACCTGCACGTCGCGCGCGCCCTCCTGCACGCGGTCGATCGCGCGCGAGAGCTGGCGCACCGGATCGGAGATGCTGGAGCCGGTCAGCATGGACAGCGCCAGCGCCTGCATGATCACCACGCCGCACAGCAGCAGGATCGACACCGCCAGCGACCGCGCCGAGAACTGCACCTGCGAGGTGATCTGGGTGACGCACAGCAGCACGATCGCGATGGTCGGCGCGAACGTGCCCATACCCCAGGTCATCGCCATCCGGGTGCCGACGCCCGGGGTGAGGGTGTGGTCGAAGGTCCCCGTCGACAGCGCGTGCGCGGCGACCGGGCGCATGATGCGCTCGCCGAGCATGTAGGTGAACCCGAACACGATGGTGGCGGCCATACATTCGGTGACGATGACCGCGCCCGCCAGCTCGGGGGTGTCCACGATGATCGTCGCGGCCAGCACCGCGCCTCCGACCAGCCACAGCGCCAGGTGCACGATCGACTGCCGCAGCGGCGCGTGCAGCGCGGCCATCTGCTCCTGCCGGCTCGGCGGCCCGCCGCGCAGCTGCCAGCGCATCACCGGCCGCAGCATCAGCGCCGCGGCGGCCAGGCTGAGCGCGCCGCCCACCACGAAGACCGTCACCGGGACCAGCAGTCCGGTGCGGCGCACACCGGTCGGGCTGCCCTCCGGCGAGGGCAGGCCGTACTGAATGAACGCGTACACGAGAATCGCACCGAAGGCGTTGGCCGCCAGCGTCGATGCGAGGTACAGCGGCCAGCGCGTTCGCATGGTCTGTTTGACCGCTTCCAAGGGCGCCGACACGAGGACCAATCTAGCGTTTCGGGCCGTTCCGGACCGCCGGTGCTCCCGCGGGCGGTGACCGCCGCACGTCGCGCGGCGCCGTTCCGCGCGCTCACGTGCCCGTGTCGGGTGGTGCGGATAGGCTCGCGACGTGAGTGACGTGGGGAACGGCCGCGACAACAGCGACACCGCCGGGAGCGTCCCGGCGTCGCAGCCGGGCGGGGGGACCGCGGTGCGGGAGCGCCCCGCTCGCCGCGCGGCCGATGCGGTGCATCCGCTGGTGCGGGAGGCGGCCGAGTGGTCCTGGCGGCTGCTGCTGATCCTGGTCGCGGTGCTGTCGGTCGCCTATCTCGCGCAGCGCCTGACCACCGTCGTCATTCCGCTGGCGATCGGGCTGCTGCTGGCGGCCCTGCTGTCCCCGGCGGTGGACTGGATGCAGCGGATGGGGCTGCCGCGCGGGATCGCGGTGCTGGTGGCGCTGGTCGGGTCGCTGGGCCTGCTGGCCGGTGTCTTCACCTTCGTCATCGAACAGTTCGTCAACGGTGTGCCGCAGCTGACCGACGAGTTCAAGACCAGCATCCATACGATTCAGGACTGGCTGATCAACGGCCCCCTGCATCTGAGCAACGATCAGATCCGCAATGCGGGCAACACCATCATCAAAACCCTGGAGTCCAACCAGGATTCGCTCACCAGCGGGGCGCTGACCACCGCGGCCGCGGTCGGGGAGATCCTCACCGGCGCGTTCCTGACCCTGTTCATCGCCATCTTCTTCCTCTACAGCGGCGATCAGATCTGGCAGTACGTCACCCGGATCATCCCGACGGCACAGCGGGAGCGGGTGCGCACCGCCGGGCAGCTCGGGTTCGGAACCCTGATCGGCTATGTGCGCGCGACGGTGGCGGTGGCCGCGGTCGACGCCATCGGGATCGGGGCGGGCCTGGCGATTCTCAATGTGCCGCTGGCGCTGCCGCTGGCATCGCTGGTGTTCATCGGTGCGTTCATCCCGATCATCGGCTCGCTGCTGGCCGGCTCGATCGCGGTGTTCCTGGCCCTGATGACCAAGGGCCTGGTGACGGCGCTGATCGTGCTCGGCGTGACGATCGCGGTGATGCAGCTGGAAAGCCATGTGCTGCAACCGCTGCTGCTCGGCCGGGCGGTCCGGATCCATCCGCTGGCGGTGGTGCTGGCGATCACCGCCGGCGTGGTGCTGGCGGGCATCGCCGGGGGCCTGCTCGCGGTGCCGTTCGTGGCGGTGCTGAACACGGCCATCCGCTCGCTGCTGGCCGACGATCCCGAGGAGCTCTATCAGGAACTCAACACGGGCGACCCGGGTGATCCGATGTACCACGCCGAGCCGGACAAACCCGGGCGGGATCCGATTCCCGGAATCAGCATGGGAACAAGAGGTTCCGAGTCACCCGGAGCGGGACGGTCCGGCCGAGAAGAGTCCAGTGATGCAGGCGACGGCTGAGCATGGCGCGCGAGGTGCGGCGGGCCGATGCGCCACCGCGGCATCCGCTGTCGAGTCGAGCACCGGCGCGCCCGTGGGGACGGTGCCCGATCGCGGCGTGAGTGACCGGGCACCGAGTTCGGCGGCGGGGTGAGGCCGGTGATGCGGGCGCGGACCGGCTCCGAATCCGATACTGCCGCAACCACTCCGCTGTGGCGCGCGGTGCAGGTGTTCCGGCTGGTCACCGTCCTGTACGCGGTAGGTCAGCAGATCGATTCGGTGGACAACTATCGCGAGCCGGGGCTCAGCTGGGCGCTGATCGGGGTGCTCGTGGTCTGGTCGGTGATCTCGGCGATCCTGTTGTCGCAGTGGGGGAGTGGCGACGCGGCCCGGCTGCGCACCCTCGTGGTGATCGGCGATCACGCGGTGGTGATCGCGCTGATGGCCAGCACCCGGCTGGTCGCCGATTACGACTGGTACCACGGGCACCAGACGCTGCCGACCACCCTGTGGGCGGCGAATGCGGTGATGTCGGCGGCAATTCTGTGGGGTCCGATCGGCGGGGTGCTCTCGGGGGTCCTGGTGTCCGCGGTGAGCATCGTCGTGCGCGAGCAGTGGGAATTGGATCTGTGGAGCGATGCCACCGCACCGGTGCTGGTATCGGTGGGGCTGGCGATCGGCCTGGCCGCCAACACCGCCCGCCGCGCGCAGCGGCAACTGCAGGCCGCGGTGCGCCTGACCGCCGCCGCCGAGGAACGAGAGCGGCTCGCGCGCGAGGTGCACGACGGTGTGCTGCAGGTGCTCAGCTACATCAAGCGTCGAGGTACCGAAATCGGCGGTGAGACAGAGGAATTGGCGCTGCATGCCGGGGAGCAGGAGGTGGCGCTGCGGGTGCTGATCTCCGAGCAGGGCCGCCGGGCCGAGACCGGCGCCGAGGTCGATCTGCGCCCTCTGCTGACCGCCCAGGCGTCCTCGGCGGTCTTCGTCTCCACACCAGGGGAGGCGGTACCGGTCGGGGAGTGGACGGCCCACGAGATCGCCGCCGCCACGGCCGCCGCGCTGTCGAACACCGGACGGCACGCCGGGCCGGACGCAAAAGCCTATGTACTGCTGGAGGATATGGGTGATGCTGTGGTGGTCAGCGTCCGCGACGACGGCCCGGGTATCGCGCCCGGCCGCCTGGCGGACGCCGCCGCGGAGGGACGGATGGGGGTGTCGCGCTCGATCATCGGCCGCATCGAGGCGCTGGGTGGGGTGGCCGACCTACTGACCACGGAGGAGGGGACGGAATGGGAACTGCGGATACCGAAGACGTTGCCGCCGAGACCATCTCGGTGATGGTGGTGGACGACCACCCGATGTGGCGGGACGGCGTCTCGCGCGACCTCGCCGAGGCGGGCTTCCAGGTGACCGCCACGGCGGACGGGGTCGCCGCGGCCACCCGCCGCGCGACCGCGGTCCGCCCCGCCGTCGTCCTGATGGATATGCAGCTGCCCGACGGCAACGGCGCCCAGGCCACTGCGGAGATCCTGCGGGTGTCGCCGCAGAGCCGGGTGCTGGTGTTGTCCGCCTCCGCCGAACGCGACGACGTGCTCGATGCGATCAAGGCCGGTGCCACCGGCTACCTGGTCAAGAGCGCATCGGCGGCGGAGCTGATCGCCGCCGTCCGCGCCACCGCGGCCGGGCAGGCGGTGTTCACCCCCGGCTTGGCGGGCCTGGTCCTCGGCGAATACCGCCGCATCGCCCAGGCGCCCGCGGATCGCGACGAACCGCACCGCCCGGCCCTCACCGAGCGCGAGACCGAGGTTTTGCGGCTGGTCGCGAAGGGCCTGTCCGCCAAGCAGATCGCCACCCGCCTGAGCCTGAGCCACCGCACGGTGGAGAATCACGTCCAGGCCACCCTGCGCAAACTGCAACTCGGTAACCGGGTCGAGCTGACCCGGTACGCGATCGAGCAGGGGCTGGAGTAGCGGCGGGGTCGTACTCGTCACTCAGGGATTGCCCTGATGTGCGCGAACGCCGCCGTCGGTACCCTCGATCGCATGGGCGGTGAGACGGTTTCCACTCCTGGTACGCGGCCGGTTCCGGAGTCCGGGAGCCCGGTGGGCGATCGCGATCTCCGGGTGACCGATGCCGAGCGCGAGCATGTCGGCACCCTGCTGCAGCGGGCGGTGGGGCTCGGGATGCTGTCGCTGGGCGAATTCACCGAGCGCATGGATACCGCGCTGGCCGCCAAGACCCGCGGCGAGCTGAACGCGGTGCTGGTCGATCTCCCCGGGATCCGCCTGGCCGGGCAGCCGAACCCGATGTCGGCGCCGCCGCCCCCTAGGCGTCCGGCGTTCGGCGGCCCGCCGCCCGCCCCCACGGCCACCGGGAACACCATCCGGGCGCGGCTGTCCGGTGTGACGCGCAAGGGCCGGTGGCAGGTGCCGCCGGTGCTGTATCTGAACAACCTGCTGTCGGGAGTCACCCTCGACTTCACCCAGGCGACGATGTCCACCCAGGTGGTGGAGCTGCACGTGGACGACCTCGGCAGTTCGCTCACCCTCATCGTCCCGGCGGAGGCGACGGTCGATCTCAACGGTCTGGACCTGATCGGCTCCAGCGCGAACAACAAGGTGCGCACCGGCCCGCCTATCGGCCCCCTGCACGTGGTGGTGCAGGGCAGGCTGCGGTTCGGATCCGTCACGGCCAAACAGCCTTTCGCGGCGCAGTGGCGCCGCCTGATGTCCGGTTTCTGACCGGCGGCCGCTCCGGCGGGCCGGTACTGTCGGTGCATGGCCGATGGCGTGGGCGCGACCGAACCGGAGCCGCAATACCGTGCCGGGCGAGGCGAACCGCTGCTGCTGTTGCACGGGCTGTTGCTGAACTGGCAGTCGTGGGGCGGGGTGCTCGACGAATTATCCGGCGACCACGCGGTTTTGGCGCCCACCCTGCCCGGGCACTGGGGCGGGCCGGTGGTGCGACGCCCGGCCACCTTCGCCGCCCTGGCCGATTTCGCCGAGCAGCTGATGGACGAGACCGGTTGGCAGACAGCGCATCTGGTCGGCAACTCGCTGGGCGGCTGGCTGGCGCTGGAGCTGGCCGCACGCGGCCGGGCCCGCACGGTGACCGCCATCGCCCCGGGCGGCATGTGGGATTCGGAGACTCGGACCGCCGCGCAGCTGCTCCGCAAGTATCGCGCCTTCGCACCGGTCATCGGCGTCGGTGCGGGTGCGACCCGCACGATGGCGCGCAGCCTGGTGGTTCCGTTGCTGTCCTACCGCCCCGCGGCGGTCCCGCATCGCCTGGCCACCGCCGTCGCCGCGGCTCCCGGGCACTGCCGCATCGTCGATGATCTCGCCGAAGATCCAGCCCTCGCAACGGGTTTCGGCCGCTTCACCGATATCGCGACACCCCTCACGATCCTGTACTGCGAACACGACCGCGTCCTGCCGCCGCGCCTGCACACCGCAGCGGCGCAGGCGCCGACCATGCGGTCCCGCATCCTTCCCGGCGTCGGCCACGTCCCCATGCTCGAGGCCCCCGGTTTGGTAGCGAGCGAAATCCGCGCGAGCATCGGCCGCCGGTCCGCCGCCACGACCTGAGATCGACCGAGCCTCCGCCGGAATTGCCGCGCCGGATGGCCCGCCGTGGCTCAGTCGCGGTTCTGGCGGCGCAGCAGCTCGTTGACGCTGACGGTGCGGCCCGCGCCGCCGCGGTGCTTGCCCTCGTCGTCGGGATCGGGCTGCTCGGGCTTGCGGCGGGAGGAGCGCAGGTCGGCCATCCACCGCTCGATGCTGTTGCGGTTGGAATCATCGGGCGGATCGGCCTCGGCCTGCGGGGCGGGCGGCTCGTCCGGCTCCGCGGGCTGCTCGGGTGCCGAGTATGCCTGGTGTTCAGGTGCCGAGTAAGCCTGATTCTCCTGCGCTGAGTAAGCCTGGTGTTCGGGCTCCGGGTAAGCCTGGCTCCCCTGTGCCGGGTAAGCCTGGTGCTCCGGTGCCGCGAAACTCTGCTGTTCCGGCGTCCCGAAGCGTTGCTGCTCCGGTGCCGCGAAACCCTGTCGTTCCGGCTCCGAGAAGGGCCGCTGCTCCGGTGCCGCGGACCGTTGTTGCTCCGGTGCCGTCGTGGGATACGGTGCGGGAGAATCGGATTCCCGACCCTGCGCCTCGTGCGAGTGGAACTGCTGGGCGCGGGTGGCCGGATGCGGCGCCACCTTCGCTGCGCTCGGCTGCGGCGGCAGCACCCGCGGTGTCGTGCCCGTGGGCCGGCCCGGCTCCTGCGACCCCGTGGCGTCCTCCGACCGGTCCGAGTCCAGCGGCCGGCCCGGATCGTCGGGTTGGGCCGGGTACTGCGACCGGGCCGGTTCCTGCGGTTGCGTCGGCTGGGTCGAATCGGTCGGATGCTGGGGCACGGTGCGCGGCGGGAGCGGGGGCCGCGCCGACTGCGGCGTCGATACGGCGGGCGGCGTCGAGGGCCCGTGCGGCTCCGGATCCGCCTGTGGCACATCCGCACTCGGTGTCACGCCGATGACCCCGGACTGCGGCTCGATCGACCGCGGCAGCCGCAGATTGGTCTGCGGCGTGGTCTGCGGCGCGAACATACCCGGGTTGTCCACCGGCGTGGCCGCGCCCGTGGAGCCGGACGGATTCGGCTGTGACGTGCCGAGATTCAGCGTCGATGACGTGCCGAGATTTGGGTTCGGCTGTGACGTACCCAGGTCCAGCTTCGGCTCCGAGGTACTCAGGTTCAGCCTCGGCGCGTCCGGGTTCGCGGACGGGAAGCTCGAAAACGTCTGCGGCCCACTCTGTCCGGCGTCGCCGGAGGTCTCGGTGCCCGAGTCGCCGGAGGACCCGGGGGTGTCACCCGAGGGCCGAGGCTCGGTCTTGATCACACCCAGTTGCTGCGTGGGTGCGTCGCCGTCCACGCCACCGATGAACCGCGGCCGCTTGAGTATCTTGCGGGCGGGCTTGGAGGGCGTGCCATCGGGCATGACCGGGATCTGTTGGGTCACCGGATCGGTGACCGGGGTGGTCTTCACCAGGTCGACCACGCTGTCGCTGCCCGGGCGCTCGTCATCGAGGATGGGCTCGCCGAGGCCGATCTTCTGCTGAATCTTCTTCATCCACTTCGGCGCCCACCAGCAGTCGTCGCCGAGCAGTTTCATCGTGGCCGGGACGAGCAGCATGCGGAGCACGGTGGCGTCGATGAACAGCGCCGCCATCATGCCGTAGGCGATGTACTGCATCATCACCAGATCGGAGAATGCGAACGCACCGACGACCACCAGCAGGATCAGCGCTGCGGCGGTGATGATGCGACCGGTCTGCGCGGTGCCGATGCGCACCGCCTCGGTGGTACTGGCCCCCAGACTGCGCGCCTCCACCATGCGCGACATGAGGAATACCTCGTAGTCGGTGGATAGGCCGTAGATGATCGCGATGATCAGCACCAGCACCGGCGACATGATCGGCTGGGGTGTGAAGTTCAGCAGTGACGCGCCGTGGCCGTCGACGAAGATCCAGGTCAGAATGCCCAGCGTCGAACCGAGACCGAGCGCGCTCATCAATGCGGCCTTGATCGGCAGCACCAGTGAGCCGAAGGTCAGGAACATCAGCACCGTGGTGACGAACAGGACCAGCGCGATCATGAGCGGCATCCGGTCGAGCAATGCGTCGACGCTGTCCTTCTCCATCGCGGGTTGACCGCCCACGAGCAACTCCACGTCGTCGGGCATCTCCAACGCACGTAGCTCGTCGATGACCGTGTTGGGATCGGCGTCGGCGTTCAGCGTCGCCTCCGACGTCCACACGTTGGAGCCGTTGGGCGGCACCTTCGGCGTGGGGAAGTCGGCGGTGAATCCCTCGATGCTGTTGGCCTGCTTCAGCACCCCGTAGATCTCGCGCGGGTTGTCGGTGACGATGGCCAGCTGGATCGGGTCGGTCTTGCGCAGCGGGAAGATCTTGTCGAAGTTCTGCTGCGCGACGCGGGTCGGATTGTCCGGTGGTAGGTAGGTCTCGCTGATGCCGCCGAACTTCAGGTTCTTCACCGGGATGATCAGCAGCAGCAGGACGATGACGATGGGAATCGCGATCTTGAGCGGATGCTTCATCACCCACTGCGTGCTGCGCCCCCAGAAACCGTTCTCGATCTCCTCGGCGGTCTTGGTCTTGCGGAACCACTTGAGGCCCAGCGCATCGACGCGCTTGCCGAGAATGGCCAGCAGCGCGGGCAGGATCGTGATCGAGGCCAGCGCGGCCAGCAGCACCGTGGCGATGGTGGCGTAGCCGATCGATTTGAGGAAGCCCTGCGGGAACAGCAGCATGCCCGCACTCGCCGCGATGATCATGACGGCGGAGAAGGTCACGGTGCGCCCGGCGGTCATCACCGAACGCCGCACCGCTTGCCCGGTGGTGTATCCCTCCGCCAACTCTTCTCGGAATCGGCTGACTATGAACAGGCCGTAGTCGATGGCCAGGCCGAGGCCGATCATCGAGACGACCGCCCCGACGAACGAGTTCACCTCGGTGTAGTTGGTCAGCGCCCGCACGATGCCGTTGGCGCCGACCACGGTGAGCCCGCCGACGATCAGCGGCAGCGCCGCGGCGACGATGCCGCCGAAGATGAAGAACAGCAGCACCCCGACCGCGGGAATGGCCAGCAGCTCCATGCGTTTGGTGTCGGCGGAGATGGTGTCGTTCAACGTTCCGGCGACCGCTTGCAGGCCCGCGACCTGGACGTCCACCCCGGGGATGTCGAAGGCGTCGCGGACCTTGCGGAAGTTGTTCACCATCTCGGTGTCGTTGTCGCCCTTGATGGCGATCGACGCGAAGGCGTACTTCTTGTCCTTGGAGCCGAACAGCGTCGGCGACACGTCACCGGTCTCGGTTTTCCAGTAGGCGCCGTTGACCTTGGAGATCTCCGGATGTTCCTTGGGCAGGCTGTTGAGACTGTCGGTGATCTCGCGACCCCATGCGGGATCGTCGATGGTCTTACCCTCCGGCGCGGTGTACAGCACGATCACGTCGCTGTTGTGATCGCGCCCGTACACCTCGTCCTTCAGCCGGGCTGCCTGCGTCGACTGCGACCCGGGATCGTCCCAACCGCTGGAGCTGAGATGGTTCTCCACACCGATCCCGTAGGCACCGAGGCCGAGCAGTCCGGCCACGGCCAGGCCGAGCACGATGTAGCGGAATCTGTAGACCAGGTCGCCCCAGCGGGTGAACACTAAGCGACTCCTTGAGCGGGGCGGGAGGTGAGCAGGGCCGACAGCGGTCGGAAGGGCTGCAGCCAGGCTCCTTCTTCGGGCAGCGAGTCGAGGCTGACCCGGGGCAGCGGTTCGCGGAACACGCCCGGGATGTCCTCGAGGTCTATGAACTCGAGGATATCGGACGTCACCGCCCAGCTCGCATGCTCACGGAATCCCAGCACCTGCACCGGAATTCCGCCGGCCGCGAGCTCCTCGAGCGGCTCGCGGAAGGCCTGGCCGTCGGCGGAGGCCACCATGATCCCGGCCAGTCCGGCGCCCCGGCGCCGCGCCTCGATATGCGCCAGCATGTCGCTGTCGACGTCGGAGTCCTCGTCGATCTTGGGCTTGGCGAAGACCGCGTAGCCGACATTGCGCAGCGCCTCGACCCACGGCCGCACCACGTCGGCGGTGCCGGGCGCGATATTGGTGAACACCGTCGCCTCGGCCTCGACGCGCTGCACGCTGCCCACCGACAGTTCGGCGGTGCGGGCCAGCAGCCACCGGCCGAGGGCATCGAACCGGGGGCGATACGCGGCGGTGGGCCGACCGCCGAGGATGGCGCCCAGACCCATGTCGAGGTTCGGGGCGTCCCAGACCAGCAGCACCCGGCGCACGTCGGTGGTGCCGCCCGGTACCGCGGAAACTCCGGAGTTCCCCGACACGGCGGTGCCGTCGTTCGACTCCGAGGTGGTGCCGTGCATTATTTCGGCAACATCCATGACCTCGTGGGCCATCTCGCTGACGCTCATGGCTGGGCCTCGCTGACGCTCGGCCCACCCATGACCGTCAGGACGGCTGAGCCGATGGTTCGGTCGCTCCGCTCCCTCATGGCTGGGCCTCGCTGGCGCTCGGTCGAATCAGGACCGTCAGGACGGCTGAGCTAATGGGTCGCTCGCTGCGCTCGCTCATAATTCGATCTTCCCCCAAATGAGCTCGGTGATGGCGCTTCCGGCGCGATGCGCCTTGCTTTCGAACTTGGTGACGGGTCGATCGACGCCGATCGGGGCCGCGGTCCGCAACCGCTCCGAATCTCCGCCGGCGGCCTCGTTCAGGCCGATGAGCTGCGGTTCTCCCGCTCCCACCTCCGCAATGTGCTCGGCGTAACCGGCATGATCGGTGGCCACGTGCAACACGCCGCCGACCTTCAGGCGACTGGCGATGAGGGTCACCGTGTCCGGCTGCAGCAACCGCCGCTTGTGGTGGCGGGCCTTCGGCCAGGGATCCGGAAAGAAGACACGAACGCCCGACAGCGAATCTTTGGCAATCATGTTTTCGAGGACATCCACGGCGTCGCCCCGCAGCAGCCGGATGTTGTCGATGTGCTCGCGCTCGATGCGCTGCACCAGCTGCGCCAGGCCCGGCTGGTAGACCTCGATCCCGATCAGGTCGAACTGCGGTTCGGCCAGCGCCATCGCGGCGGTGGCCGTGCCCGTACCGCAGCCGATCTCGACGATCAGGGGCGCCCGGCGGCCGAACCAGGCCGCGGTGTCGAGCGGATCGTCGGACACCTCGCGCCCGATGCGCGGCCACGTCCGATCCCAGGACAGCTGCTGATTGGGAGTGAGGGCGCCCCGCCGGGACCGGAAACTGGTCACCCGCGGGTAGAGCCGTGAGCCATTGGAGCGCCCCGGCGCCGTCGCGGAGGCCGTGGCGGAGCCCTCGGGCCCGTCGCTCCCGGCGGTGGGGTTCGCGGCGTCGTTCACGGCGTCCATTGTCCAGTATTCGATGACATCGTATAAACCCCTGGTCAGGCTGCTGACGTGAACGCGTCGGACCCCGAGACCGGTACATTACCGGGATTTTCCGGGTTCAGGAACTCGAGGACCTCAGCGTTGTCGATCACGCTTCGAACGTACCCATTCGGATCGGCGTACCGGCGCTGGGCCAGCGATCGGTCCCCGAATCGCCCTAGTCGAGCGCTCGCCCGCCGGTGCATGCGGCCACTTCGACTGATGATTAGGGTAGCCTAACCAAAGTTAGAGGCGTAAGTTGCTGGGCGTGAACAACATTCTGGTGATGGGCGCGACCGGCAAGGTCGGCCGCCACGTGGTCGTTCGGTTGCGTGAGCTGGGGCACCCGCTGCGCGCGGTATCCCGGTCCAGTCCTGATCGCTTCGACTGGGCGGACCGGTCCACCTGGCGGCCCGCCCTGGCCGATGTCGACACGGTGTATCTGAATGTGTGGGGCGTGGTCGGGGTGGTGGATCCCGCGGAGTTCACCGCGCTGGCCGTGCGGTCGGGGGTCCGGCGGATCGTCGCGCTGTCCGGGCGGGGGGACGGCGGCGACGACTACCTGCTGAAGACTCCGTACGGGCCATGGGCGCAGGCCGTGGCGGACGGTGAGCGCGCCGCGCGCGGGAGCGGCGCGGAGTGGACGATCGTGCGGCCGTGCTGGTTCGCGCAAACCTTCGAGGAGGATCCGAAGCTGTCCGAGGTGCGTAGCGGTGAGGTGGTGATACCCGTCGGCGCCGGAACGGTGCCCTTCGTGGACGCTGCCGACATCGCCGCCGTGACCGTCGCCGCGCTCACCGAGGACGGTCACCAGGAGCAGATCTACGAGCTGTCCGGACCGCGGGCGATGACCTTCGCCGACGCGGTGGCCGAGATCGCCGAGGCCACCGGCCGGCGGATCCGTTACGTACCGGTCGAGGTGCCCGAGTACGTGCAGCACCTCGTGGACCGGGGCTACGACCGCAGCGCGGCGGAGATGCAGGCGGGCCCGTTCCAGTGGCTGCACCGCGGGAACACCGGTTTCCTCAGCGACGGGGTGCTGCGGGCCACCGGCCGGGAGCCACGTGATTTCGCCGACTATGCCCGCCGGGCGGCGGCCACCGGCGTGTGGTCGGCCGCGTGATCCGCTGTCCGGCCGCGGATCTCACCGGAAGGTTTCGTACACCCTGGTGCCGGTGGCGATTCCGAAGTGGCCGGTGGTGAACTCGAAGCAGTCGGCCCTGGGGTGGGTCTGCGTCGGGTCCATTTCGGGATGATCCCCCGCATACGCGAACCGCTGGCTCGCCTGCATGTAGGGCCCGACCGCGAGGTGCGGGGCGGTGCGCGTCACGTACACGCCGACGCAATCGACTTCCACGGTGAAGAATCCGTCGCCGCCACAGTGCGCGGAGGCGCCGGTCGTCCAGCGGTCGGTGACGCAATCCGTCGGAGCGGCCGACGCGTTACCGGCCGTGAAACCGATTGCGGCCACCGCGCCCGCGATCACCATCGACGCGCCCGCCAGGCGCCGCACTGTTGCAGTCATGCCGCCTACACATCCCCTCGGTGATCCCGGAAGTACTTCCGAACGGATTCATCGGCTCGCGCCCCGGTACGTTACTCGGACCGCGCGCCGCCGGGCACTCGATTCAGGCGGCCAGGGTCGGCGCGGGGCTCAGGACGGGTTCGGACCGCTGACGCAGCGGCAGGCCGAGTACGACTCGTGTTGCGGTGCCTGCCATTTCGAGCAGGCTTCGCCAGCGTGCCGGAGACGCCACCACAGACCGCACATCCCGCGCTGTGGTGTCGCTCACGGACGCCGCGCCGGCGGGCTTGCTCACCGGCCGACCGGCGATCCGGTCGGCGAGCCAGTCCAGGCTGAGCGGAGTGGACAGCGGTAGCAGCGAGAAATGGTCACTCCAGCGGTCGCGGATGTAGGTGACGTCGGCGCCCGTGCGGCGATACCGGTCGACCTGCGCATCGACGTGTTCCGTGTGGATGATCCGGTCGTGCAGCGGCTGCACCACCAGCACCGGGCACTGCGGCGCGGCGGTCCCCAGGCGCAGATCGTCGAACATGGCGCGCATGTCCGGATTGTCGAGGATCTCCTCGAGCGGCCGGGTCAGGTAGTCGGAGACATTGCGGCGGGCCAGCACCGGCAGCGCCAGAATCGGCGCCATTGCCGCGGCCCGATCCATCAGGCGCCGTCCGTCGGGGGTGAGGTTTTCGTCGAGGACCCGGCGCAGTGCCGGATAGAGCGGGCGCAGCGCCGCGATGACGATGGCGGGAAATCCGGCGTAGCGGCTGCCGTTGAGCCGCACGAAGACCTCGCCGGGATCGCCGACGGGCGCGCCCAGCGCGGCGCCGACGATATCGAGCTCGGGGGCGTAGGTCGGGGCCATTTCCACCAGCCAGGAACTGGCCATGCCGCCACCCGAATAGCCCCACACCGCGATCGGGGTCCGGGCGTGCAGGCCGAGCGGCGGGAATCGCAGCGCGGCGCGGACGCCGTCGAGGGCGCGATATCCGGGTTCGCGCGGGGCGCCGAAGTGGCCGTGTGGTCCCTCGTGGTCGGCGATGCTCACCGCCCAGCCGCGCCGCAGCGCGTTGGCGACCAGGAGATACTCGAGCTGGGTGATCGAACCCGGCACGAATGCGCCGCGGCGCAGGGCATAGGACGGGGCGCAGCGCTCGGAGACCGCGTCGATCGCCGACTGGAAGGCCAGCAGCGGGCGCTCGGTGGCGGGGTCCGCATCGGCCGGCAGCAGGACCGTCGTGACCGCAACCTCCGGTCGGCCGTGCAGATCGCTGCTCCGATACAACAGCTGCCAGGCGCGCACATCCTGCGGGACGACGCCCAGCAGGGCCAGTTGTACAGGGCGGCTGCGCAATACGGTGCCGGGGGCGTGCGCGGCGAACCCGGCGGGCGCACGCAGGAACGGGTCCTGCGACGGCAGCAGCGGTCGGCTGCCGACGAGGGTGTCCACCAGGCCGAGCGCCGCATTGGCCCGGCCGATGACTCCGGCCGCCCCGGTGACGCCGGATCTCCCGGCGGCGCCGACTTTCCCGATGACGTCGGTGACGGTCATCCTGCCCTCCTCACAGGTTCCCGCGGCCGCTCCCCCGGGATCCCACCCCACCGCAGCCGCGCATCGGCGTCGGCCGATCGACTCAGACTAGGTCACACGCCTTCGTACCGACACCGACTCTGGCATGAATTGTGCTGTGCCACAGTAAAAACCACGACACTGCGTAGTTGATCCCCGAGCCGCCGCGCGATCGCTCCACCTGCACCGACAAGATCGTCTCAGGTATCTGTCCGCCATCGGGCCGTCCGCTCCCGGCGTGATCGATCGCACACTCGTAACCCTTGGCTATACGGGGCACGTAGGGGTGCGAGTTCACCCTCGCGGTCCCAATTCACCTGTGGTGCAAACACAATTGCCCCCGGGGTCGGTCGAGCGCGCGGACTTTGCGCACCCCCGCGCTCGTTGCCGCACCGTGTGCAGGCACCACGAGAGTTCGTGAGCGTCCACGGTGTGCACGAGTGTGGATGCGCGGGAGCACCGTTGGCAGTGCGCTGCCTCGCATCGGCCGCTGCCTGGTTTTCGCGCACCTCGTATTCGTCCCCGCACGCGTTCCAAGCGATGGAGGGGGGTGCGTGAACGGCCAAGGGGTGCGTGCGGGCACGGACGGCCGCAAGGCGGGGGTGATTCGGGGTGGGGGCGCTTATGCTGCGCGCATGGATGGACCGGCGATTTTCATTACCGGTGCGGCGGCCGGTATCGGGCGGGCGATCGCGCTGTTGTTCGCGGCGCGGGGGTATCGCGTGGGTGCGTTCGATGTCGACGAGCCCGGCCTGGATCGGCTCGCCGCCGACATCACCGCGGCCGGGGGGACCGCGCACACCGGCACGCTGGACGTCACCGAGATCGAACAGTGGCGGGCGCGGCTGGCCGAATTCCATTCCGCCGCCGGGCGACTCGACATTCTGGTCAACAATGCCGGGATCCTGCGCGCAGGCCCGTTCCAGGACATCGATCCGGCCGCGCATCACCGCATCGTCGAGGTGAATCTCGGCGGCGTCATCGCCGGTACGCACGCGGCCTTCGAATATCTCCGCGACACACCGGGAGCGCAGGTGGTGAATCTGTGCTCGGCGTCGGCGATCTACGGACAGGCCGAGCTGGCGTCCTACGGCGCCTCCAAGGCTGCGGTGCGCAACCTCACCGAGGCGCTGGATCTGGAATGGCGGCGGCACGATATCCGGGTGCTGGCCGTCTGGCCGCTGTTCGTCGCGACCGCGATGCTGACCGGTGTGGACACCGGCTCGACGCGGTCGCTGGGCGTGCGGCTCACGGTCGACGACGTCGCCGCGGGCGTATGGGACGCGACCAGGCCGCGGCGCGGACCGCTGCGCCGCGTCCACTATTCGATCGGCACCCAGGCCAAGCTGCTGGCGGCCGCCGGAAAATACGGGCCCAACTGGGCGGTGCGCCTGGCGAATCGGGTCATCACCCGCGCCGGGTGACGCGGCGGCGGCCGGGCCCGCCGCGGCGTGCGCGCCCGTCTTCGGGAAACCTGGCGGTCGGTGCCGACAACAGGCCGTGCTTCTGACAGAATTGCGCGGCGGAAGGGGGTATCACCCGTGTCGACAGTCACCGCGTCCGGGCTCATGAACGATCACGGCGGTCCCGCACCCGAACTGGATCAACTCATCGCCACCCTGCGCGTCGGCGCGGGCAACGATCCGCGCATAGCCGACCAGCTCGTCACCGCGGCGGGGGTGTGGCGGCGTCCGCTGCGCATCCAGGTCGCGGGCCGGTCCGGCGCCGGTAAATCCACCCTGCTGCAGGCCCTGGCGCTGATGTCGGCGGTGGAGACCGAGCCGGTGGACCAACCCGGCCGCCCCGACCCCGTACTCGACGGCGACCTGGTGGTCTATGTCGTTCCGGCCTCGCTGCAGGCCGCCGATCGCCGCATGCTGGCCGAACTGCCGCGGGATCGGACGATGGTGGTGCTCAACAAGGCCGACGCGATCGGTTCCCGGTGGGGCGACGCCGTCGCGGCGGCCGAGCAGGTCGCGCACGGGCTGGGCGTTCCGGTGCTGCCACTGGTCTCCGCGCTGGCCGTGCGCACCCGCGCCGGCACCCCGAGCGACGACGACCTGCGCACGCTGCGCCGGCACGCCACCAACGCCGATCCGACCTTCACCCTGTCGCCGGAGCTGTTCACCGCACCGGCCGCCGGTCCCGACGTCGCGGAGCGGCAGGCGGTGCTCGAGCGCTGGGGCCTCTACGGGGTGTCGTGCGCGCTGACCGCCCTGCGCTACGAGCCGAATCTCGGCCCGCGGGAACTGCTGCAGCTGCTGCACGCGGTCAGCGGTATCGACCCCGTGCACGCGCTGCTGCACCGGCGCTACGAGCAGATCGGCGCCCAGCGCGGCGGCCACTTCCTCGACGAGCTGGACCGGCTGGCCGCGCGCTCGGTTCCGGGAGTGGCGCCGGGCGGCGGCGGCCGTGCCCGCGATCTGCTCGAGGACTATCTGGCCGGTGACGAGGCGCTGTGGCTGGGCCTGCAGGCCGGGCTGGCCTGCCCCGACGTCAGGCATCTGGCGACCGGATATCCGGCCCCGCAGCCGGCGGACGCCGACGACGCACTGACCCGCGCGCAACGCTGGCGCGCCGTGGTGTCCAGCGATATGTCTCCCGCGGCCCGCCGCGCCGCGGTCCGGGTCCACAACGGCTACGTCCGGATCTGGGAGCGGATGAGCAGTGCCGGATTCTGACTCCGCCGATCCCGCCCGCCCGGCGCACCCGCCGGACGGGTACCCGGCGTCGGCGGTCGGTCCCGGTTCGAGTCCCGGGCAGCCTGCCGACTTCGCGGCGGCCGTGCCCGGCGGGGGTACGCCGGACCCGGCATCCGCATCGGGTGTCGACGCGGTACCGAGCTTGCCGCCCGAGGCGGAAGCCGTTGTCGCACGGTGGAATCCGCAGGGCAGCGCGCTGCTGCGGGCGGTCCCCGGAGCCGGAGCGAAGCGAGCCGAGCCGGGCACGCCCCCGGTGATCGTCGCGCTGATCGGCCCGGGCGACGCCAACACCACGCTGCTCCGCACCGAACTGGCCCGCTTCGAGCCGCACATCGATCTCTCCGATCCGCTCACCGATCCATCCACACTGGTCGCACCGCCGCCGCTGGCGCTGCTGCTGCTCGATGCGGGCGCCACGCTCGGCGCGGCCACGCTGGACCTGGTGGCCCGGCTGCGGTCCGGCGGCACCCGAATCGTCTTCGCCATGAACGGCATCCACGCGCATCCGGACTGGCGGACCGTCTTCGACCGCAACGGGGCGCTGCTCGGTCCGGTGCTGGGTGCCGATCCGGATATCGTGCCCGTCTCGGCGCGGCTGGCGGTGGCGGCCCGCACCAACGGCGATCCGTCGCTGCTGGATCGCTCCGGTCTGGGCACCCTGCACGCGCACCTGACCGGAATGATCGGCGCCTCGGGCGGCACGGGCAGCGCGGCCGCGGTCATCGGCCGGGTGCTCGCCGACACCCGCGGGCGCATTCGCGCCCAGGTCGCCACGCTGCAATCCGGCGAATCGGTGGCCCGGCTGCGCGAGGAGCGTGCCACCCTGCTGGCCGGGCGCGACGGCGGCCGGGCGCAGGCCATGGCCGCGCTGCGCAACCGGCTGCATCTGGCCCGCGTGGATCTGCTGCACGAGGTCGGCGCCCGCATCCGCGCCCTGAACGCGACCGCTCGCACCGAGCTGGACCGGCTCGATCGCCGCGCCACCGGCGACTACCCGGAACAGTTGCAGCAGGCCGTGAATCAGCTGACCGCCGAACTCGATGTCGTGGTCGGGCAGCGGCTCGCCGAACTGGGCCGCCAGCTGGAGGCGGTCACCGGGCCCGCGCCGGGACCGGGCCCCGGGCAACTGCACACGGATCCGCCGCCGCGGCTGGGTCCCGACCCCGAACCGCGGCACCGCGGCGTCGAGGACTACCTGATGATCGCGCTCGGCACCTCCGCCGGATTCGGTCTGGGCCGCCTGGTGGTGTCGCCGCTGGCGCTGGTGCCCGCCCTGGACTACGCGACGGTCCCGGTGACCCTGCTGCTCGGCGCGGGCGTGGCGTACTGGGTGGTGCGGGCGCGCGGCCACCTCGCCGACCGCGCCCACCTGCGGCAGTGGATGTCCGATGCGCTGGTGAACGTCAAGGCACAGCTGGAGCAGCGCGTCGCGACCGCGCTGGTGGAGGCCGAATCGCGGCTCACCGACCAGGTGGTGCGGGCCAGCACCGCCCGCGTGGTGGACGCCGACCGGCGGGTCGCGGAATTGGAGAAGCAATTACGCGAGCTGTCCGCGCAGCAGCCTGCCCAATTGGCCGCCTGCGAACGCGATCTCGCCGTACTCGACGCGGCCGTCCCGGAATAGCGTCGCGTCCGCTTGTCTATCCGCATTACGAATCGGTTGTGCCGTGATCATTCCGGCCGGAAATTCCGGCGGCGCTCCGGTGTGCGATTCGACCGGATTTCGGGCCGAACGGTGTGTGACCTGTCACACGCTGCCCGAATGCCGCGTAGCTTATTAATAAGGCCCGCACCACCTATGACTCCCGGCCGGGCCCCGTTACCGATCGGTATCGGCTCGTAACGCCTCCGGTCCATGACGATTGCCGGGTATCTCGACCGGGTACCGAGTGAGCGACCCCATTCCGTACCTGGGGTCCCATCGCGTTAACCTCTTAATCAAGGAACCTGGGCATCCGCTTTCGTCCTTGTAGGCCGCCCAGCCGGGGCGTGCTTTCGGCAAGCCGGAGCGGGTACCCACCGCCAACGGTGGCTCCCCCGGTGTCGCGAGCCGCCGAGAGCCGCCCGTCTCAGGAGAGTTTTCATGACCTCAGTGACCATTCCTGGTCTTCACGGATCCGATGGCACCGCACCGACGGAGCATGCAGGGCTGCTCGCGTGGGTGCAGGAGGTCGCTGAACTAACACAGCCGGACCGCGTCGTGTGGGCCGACGGCTCCGACGAGGAGTGGGACAGGCTGACCACCCAGCTGGTGGAGGCGGGCACCTTCAAGAAGCTCAACGAGGCCAAGAAGCCGAACTCCTTCCTGGCCCTCTCCGACCCCTCCGATGTGGCGCGCGTGGAATCGCGCACCTACATCTGCTCGCGCGACGAGGCCGACGCCGGCCCGACCAACAACTGGGTCGATCCGACCGAGATGCGCAAGACCATGACCGAGCTGTACCGCGGCTCGATGAAGGGCCGCACCATGTACGTGGTGCCGTTCTGCATGGGCCCGCTCGGCGCCGCCGACCCGAAGCTGGGCGTGGAGCTCACCGATTCCGAGTATGTCGTCGTCTCCATGCGCGTGATGACCCGCATGGGCAAGGCCGCGCTCGAGAAGCTGGGCACCGACAAGCCGTTCGTGAAGGCGCTGCACTCGGTCGGCGCCCCGCTGGCCGACGGCGAGGCCGACGTCCCCTGGCCCTGTAACGACACCAAGTACATCACCCACTTCCCCGAGGACCGCGAGATCTGGTCCTACGGTTCGGGTTACGGCGGCAACGCGCTGCTGGGCAAGAAGTGCTACTCGCTGCGGATCGCGTCGGCCATGGCCCACGACGAGGGCTGGCTGGCCGAGCACATGCTGATCCTCAAGCTGATCTCGCCGGAGAACAAGAACTACTACGTCGTCGCGGCCTTCCCGAGCGCCTGCGGCAAGACCAACCTGGCGATGATCCAGCCGACGGTGCCGGGCTGGCGCGCCGAGACCCTGGGCGACGACATCGCCTGGATGCGCTTCGGTGAGGACGGCCGCCTGTACGCGGTGAACCCGGAGTTCGGCTTCTTCGGCGTCGCGCCGGGTACCAACCACAAGTCCAACCCGAACGCGATGGCCACCATCGACGCGGGCAACACCGTGTTCACCAATGTCGCCCTGACCGACGACAACGACGTCTGGTGGGAGGGCATGGAGGGCGAGCCCGATCACCTGGTCGACTGGAAGGGTAACGACTGGTTCCTCCGGGAGACCGAAACCCTTGCCGCGCACCCGAATTCGCGTTACTGCACCCCGATGTCGCAGTGCCCGACCCTGGCTCCGGAGTGGGACGATCCCCAGGGTGTGCCGATCTCGGCGATCCTGTTCGGCGGCCGCCGCAAGACCACGGTGCCGCTGGTGACCGAGTCCTTCGACTGGCAGCACGGCGTGTTCATGGGTGCCACGATGGGCTCGGAGCAGACGGCCGCGGCCGAGGGCAAGGTCGGCACGGTGCGCCGCGATCCGATGGCGATGCTGCCGTTCATGGGCTACCACGTCGGCGACTACCTGGGCCACTGGGGCAATGTCGGCAAGAACGCCGACGCGGCCAAGCTGCCGAAGATCTTCTACGTCAACTGGTTCCGTCGCGGCGAGGACGGCCGCTTCCTGTGGCCCGGCTTCGGCGAGAACTCGCGCGTGCTGGCGTGGATCGTCAACCGCATCGAGGGCAAGGCCGACGCCGAGACGACCGCGATCGGCAACGTGCCCACCGCGGCCCAGCTCGACCTGGAGGGCCTGGATGCCAACCCGGCCGACGTCGACGAGTCGCTGAAGGTCGACGTCGAGGAGTGGCGCCGGGAGATCCCGCTCATCGAGGAGTGGTTCGAGTTCATCGGCGACAAGCTGCCCACGGGCGTGCGCGACGAATTCGACGCACTCAAGCAGCGCCTGGGATAACTTCCGGCGTTCCGCGAAACGCAGCCGCCCGCACCGTCATTCGTATGGTGCGGGCGGTTTCGTTATGCGATGTTGTCATGCGTGCCGCGTCCGTTGAGCGAGGTTTCGCCGCTCTCTGCCCTATCCTGGGATGTGTTCTACGTCTCAGGACTGACCAGTTCGATTGCCGGGTATTAACTGATCGACTGCACCGATTGCTTCAGTGTTGCCCGTGGACGTAATTCGGCCGCGGCGAACCTGGGGCCGAACGTGGATAGGTGGGTGGTGGGCATGACCGATCTGAAGTTCGACGCGCTGGTTGTCCCGACGATAGCCGAGGTCCGGCTGTCGGCGCCGAGTACCCCGCTGCAGCGTGAGGCGGGCCGGTTGCAGGACGTGTTGCCGCCGGGTTGGCTGGTCGACGTCGTCGACGGCGCCCAGGCGCCGGGTGCACCGTTCGAACCGGTGTTGCGGGTCCGGATGCCGGAGAACTGACGGGCGTACCACGCGTCACGTCAGTTAACTCGAGGCATCCCCAGGTATCTCGAGTCTCGAAACCCTACCTGCCGGTTCGCTTTTCGGAGAACGCACTATTGCATTCCGACGTGTGGCGGAGCATGCTTGTAGCAATCTGCTTTGCCCGTTCGATTTTGCAAATGCAATCGCAGGGGAGTCCGAGTCATGGCGGTGCAAGTGGTCGGCCGGTCGTTGATGACCAGCGACCAAACCCCACATCAGGCGAGGTGTGTAGGCCAAGGGGGCTGGGTTGTCTCCTTCCTGCCCGGTCGCACCCTCACGCTCGAGCAAGCGGCCGCGGCGCTACAGGCCGCCGAGGCGGTCACCACGGTGCGGGCCCTGGCCGATCGGGTGGGGCTGACCCCACTGGAGACGGTCGGGCTGGCAATGCAGGAGCCACCCTGGAGCGAACCGACCCACACCGGTACCGGCAGGTTCTGGCGTCGCGGCAGTCTGGACCGCTAGCAGCGGTGCTAGATCTTTGCCGCCACCACGACCAAATTGCTGACCAGTAGTTCCCGCAGGCCGGGCACCCGGACCAGCCACCACGCCCAGCGCGGGTGGTAGCGGGGGAAGACGGCCATGATCCGCGCCCGTCCCCGCACCCGCTCGGCCCAGTCCATGCCGTCGGCGGCCCGCACCTCGAACAGCGAGCTGCCGAAGCGGTTCTTCGGCTCGCGGCCGAACCGGCGCCGGTAGCGGCGGGCGGCGTACTCGCCGCCGAGGTAGTGCCAGGGGCCGGTCTCGTGCCCGCCGAACGGGCCCAGCCACACCGTGTAGGACAGCATCATCAGCCCGCCCGGCCTGGTCACGCGCAGCATCTCCTCGGCCATCAGCCACGGGTGCGGCACATGTTCGGCCACATTGGAGGACAGGCAGATATCCACGGAGCCGTCGCGGAACGGCAACGCCATCCCGGAGCCCCGGACCGCGCCCGAGACGGTCAGCCCGGCGGCGTGCATTTCGCTCGGGTCGGGTTCGACGGGGAGATAGCGGGCGCCGGCGGCGGTGAACTCGTCGGCGAAGTAGCCCGGCCCGCCGCCCACGTCCAGCACCGTGGTGCCGGTGAGATCGCGGCCGGTGAGGTCGCGGTAGAAGTCGCCGATCAGCTCCGCCGTATCGGTGGCGAGGCCGCCGTAGAACACCGCGGGATCGGTCTGCTCGAAGCGGAAGCTGCCCAGCAGCCGCAGCGATCGGCGCAGGGTGGCCCGCCGGGCGAAGCGGGCCCGCGGCCCGGATCCACCGGCCCGAAGCAGTGCCTGGTTGTGATTAAGCATGCTGCCGCTTCCGCTCCCGTCCTCGCGCCGCGGCCCTGACCGCTCATGCACAGCGCCCCAGTTTCGCACAGCAACACGGGAGCCACCCGCCGCGCCCGCTCCGAGCCTGGGAACCCGTGCCGAGCAGCCGTCTGCGGTGGGCACCGATCCCGGCCGAGAGAGTGCCGGGATGTGGAGGGGGCGTGCCGGGAATCGGAGGGGCGAGCGTGCCGGGATGTGGCGGGGCAAGTGTGCCGGGATGTGGAGGGGCGAGCGTGCAGGGATGCGGAGGGGCGAGCGTGCCGGGATGCGGAGGGGCGAGCGTGCCGGGATGCGGAGGGGCAAGCGTGCCGGGATGCGGAGGGGCGAGCGTGCCGGGATGCGGAGGGGGCGAGCGTGCCGGGATGTAGAGGGGCGAGCGTGCCGGGAATCGGCCGCGGTTCGCCGGGCGGTCGGACAGGCTGCCGATCAGGCGGTCTGCGGACGTGACCTATATGGTGGAGCGCATTGTCAGTCGCCCGACCGAGTACGACCTGGAGATCTGCTGTGCCCGAAACCGGCCCTCGCGAACTCTCTACGGTCACGCAGGCCGCCGCCGGGGAGTTGCGGGAGGTGCTGCTGCTGTGCTGGCGCGACACCGGGCATCCGCAGGGTGGCGGTAGTGAGCGGTATCTGGAGCAGGTCGGGGCGCAGCTGGCCGCCCGCGGAGTCCGGGTGACGCTGCGGACGGCGCACTATCCCGGTGCCCCGCGCCGCGAGCGGATCGATGGCATCGACATCAGCCGGGGCGGCGGGCGCTACACCGTGTACCCGCGGGCGCTGGCGGCGATGGTGTGCGGGCGGCTCGGTTTCGGCCCGCTGCGCGGGTTGCGGCCGGACGCCGTGATCGATACCCAGAACGGCATCCCCTTCTTCGCCCGCGCCGTGAGCCGAGCCCCGTCGGTGCTGCTGGTGCATCACGGGCATCGCGAGCAGTGGCCGGTCGCCGGGCGCCTGGTGGGGCGGATCGGCTGGTGGATCGAATCGTGGCTGTCCCCGCGCCTGCATCGGCGCGATCAGTACCTCACGGTCTCGCTGCCGTCCGCCGAGGAGCTCGCCGCGCTCGGTGTGGACCGTGACCGAATCGCCGTGGTGCGCAACGGTGCCGAGCCGATCCCGCGGCAGGCGCCGACCGGGGCCGCGCAGACCCGCACGGCCCACCCGAGCATCGTGGTGCTGTCTCGCCTGGTGCCGCACAAGCAGATCGAGGATGCGATCGCCGTCGCCGCCGAACTGCGCCCGCGCATTCCGGAACTGCGGCTGGATGTGGTCGGTGACGGCTGGTGGGCCGAAAATCTGAAAAACCGTGCGCGCGGGCTCGGTATCGCCGACGCGGTGACCTTTCACGGCCACGTGGACGAGTGCCGCAAACACGAATTGCTGTCCCGCGCTTGGGTACACGTGCTGCCGTCCCGTAAGGAGGGCTGGGGGCTGGCGGTGATCGAGGCGGCCCAGCACGGCGTCCCCACCGTCGGCTATCGCAGTTCCCGCGGCCTCACCGATTCCGTGGTCGACGGGGTCACGGGGATGCTGGTCGACGACGCCGCCCAGCTGTCGGAGGTGGTCGGGGAGCTGCTCGCGACGGCCGAGGCCCGCACCGTCATGGGCGAGAAGGCCCGCATCCGGGCCCGCGAATTCTCCTGGGAGCAAACGGGGAACGGGGTGTACGAGGTGCTGTCGGCGGCGATGCGCGGGGAGTATGTCGAGGGCCTGGTCGCCGGTCCCGCCGAACGGGAGTAATAGCCCGGGGCCTTTCCCGGTGGTTCCGCGCTGCGTGCTCGCGGCTACATCTCGCGGATGCCCAGCTCTCGCCCGGGCGCGGCGTGCTCCTTCGGTTCCGCGCCCTCAGAGTTCGTTGCTGTCCGGCGGGACGACGAAGATGCAGAACGGGTGCCCTGCCGGGTCCGCGTAGACGTACAGCGGCTCCACGGGGTCGTCGAAGCGGTCGTAGAGCATGGTGGCGCCCAGGCCGAGCGCCCGCTCGTGCTGAGCGAGCAGTTCCGCCGTGTCCGGCACGCTCAGATCCAGGTGCAGCTGTTGTGGCACATCCGGTTTCGGCCAGGTCGGCCGGGGCAGCTCGGGCACCCCCTGAAAGGCCAGCCGCGCCCGGCCGTTCGGTGCCAGGAGCACCAGCCAGTCCGAGGCGTCGGGCTCGCCCGCGGGCGGGGGCTCGTCGCCGGGGCGGTATTCGTATCCCAGCAGCCGCCGGTAGAACTCGGCCAGACCGCGCGGATCGGTGGCGTCGAAGACCGTCGAGCGCAGGGTGGGGAAGCTCTCTGCCATGGGCCCATCATGGCGTATCGCGACTGCCGGGGAACGGACTACCGGACCGCCCGCCCGGCGAGCGCGCGGCGGCGCAGGGCCCGGTCGGCGAGCAGGCCCGCCGGTCCGGCGAGGAGCAACAGCGCCCAGAGCAGGTGGGCGGTGATCGCGAGCAGGCGGTGCGTCTCCGAAGCATTCGCGCGCGGTTCGATCGGGCCGGGCACGCGGTACAGGGCGAGTTCGGTGTCGGTGTACTCCGGAACCAGTTGGGCGAGCGTGGTTTTCGAATCACCCAGCGGGCCCGGGGTGGTGCGCTCGATCAGTACCCAGCCGATCCCCTGCGCCGCGAGATCGGACGCGGTGCCGCCGCGCAGCAACAGCTGCTCGACCGCGCGGGCGCGGGCGCCCTCTCCATTGACCGTGCGGCCGCGGACCGGGAGCTCGCCGGTCTGCAGCACATCGCGGGGGAGCATGCGCGGCGCCGGGTCGAGCACGGCGGCGCGGCCGCTGTAGGGAAACTTGCGGAACATGCCGCCGGGGAGCACCGCGACGTCACCCGGGCCGTCGACCAGTACGGCGACGCGCTGCCAGGCGGGCGGATAGCGCACCGGCCGGAGCTCGCCACCGACGCCCCAGGCCAGATCGGGCAGCGTGCAGATCAGCAGCGCTATGAAAAGCGTTGCGGTCAACGGTGTTCCGCTCGTCGAACCCGTGTGCTTGCGGCCCGCGGTGGCGATCGCCCGGCACCCGGCGGCCGCGCACAGCGCGAAGGCGGGCATTGCCAGGGCGACGTACTTCTGGGTGTCGCGGAGCAGCCCGGCGCCCGGCACCCGGGTGACGAGGAATTCGCCGATGTGCACGCCCCAGGCGGTCGCGCCCAGTGCGGGCAGCACGATCGCCACGGCGGCCACCACCAGCAGTGCCCGGCGGGTGTGCCGCGTGGATGCCGCACCGGCCCCGGCGATCTGCCGCAGGCCCGCCGCCACCAGCGCGAGCAGCACCGCGGTGCCCGCCACCGCGATCAGCGTGGTGCGCGAGCCCGGCACCGCGTCCGCATTCCAGATCCCGCCCAGCCCGGCGAGGCTCCCCAGCGTCGCCAGTCCCGGCTCGGCCCGCGCCGCGAACGCCGCGACCCCCGCCGGATCCGACGGCTCCGCACCCGCCCCGGACAGCGCGGTGGCCATCAGCCACGGCGCCGAGGCCGCACACCAGAGCACCAGTGCCCCAGGGATATTCCGCCGGCCGACCACCACCAGCGCAATACACCCCGCCAGCAACGCCCCGGTGGGAGTCAACCCGGCCGCGGCGAGACAGCCCGCCAGCATTGCCCACGCACACACCGCCGACCCGGCGTACCCGTGTCGCTGAGCACGGCCGGTGCTCGCCCGGCTGTACTCGGGCATCCTTCGGGCGTCGTCCGGTCGACGGTCTGATGCCTCGGCCGATCCGGCACCGCCATGGTCCGCTGTCTCGGCCCGGCCGTTCGGCGTCCCCGCCCCAGACCGCGTGCCTGTCCTCGATGGCGTGCCCGTATCCTCGTCGGCTTCGCTTGTCCGGCAGGGGGAATCGTCTGGCGCAGCATCGGCATGCCGTGCAGGGACTCGTGCACTCGCGCCAGGACGTCGCGCCCGCCTGGCCCTCCGGCGAATGTGGTGGGCCGCCAATACCGTCCAGGGCAAGGCGGCGTATCCGGTCAGTAGGCTCCAATGTCCTTGCAGCAGGCGCTCGGCCACGTACGGGTTCCAGACCGCGACGGTCGCCGCGAGCAACTGGGGAGCGGTCGATGCCCGCAGCAGCCGCCGTGCCAGTTCGGCGGCGCCCCAGCCCGCCGCCCACAGCGCCAGCACCAGAATCGCCTTCACGACGATCCCGCCGTCGACGACAGTCGAGACCGCGGCCAGCAGCGCGTCCTGCGGAACGGCCCGGGGCGCCGCATCACCCAGCCCGAGCGCCGAATCGGTGAGATAGGACCGCGGCGTACTCACCGCATCCCGCAGCAGCAGGTATCCGGGCCGGAGCAGCGGGCCGACCACGATCAGCGCCAGCACCAGGCTGTAGCCGACCGGCACGAACCGCCCCCACCGCCCGCTACCCGCCCGACCACCCTCGACCACGCTCAGCCACCCTACGTGCCCCGCTCCCCGTGCATATGCCGGCCTGATCCGAGATGTCCCCGACGGGATATCGACGGCGGAGCATCCCGCTCTGCCCACGGGCAAAGGTTCGAGCTGATCCATGCAGGTGACGGTGCAGCCGATCGAGCGAATCCGCGTGGAGTGCTGCCGGGCGACTGGTGCGTTCGCCGGTTCTGTCGGGCACTGTGCCGGGGTGGCGGGGCGGATGGCAGCATGACGGGGTGTCTGCCCTTGGTCGCCTGCCTGTCGTCGCCGATTTGACGCTGGTGACGGCGGGGGCCATGACGGCCAATGTCGCCGGATATCTGTTGCAGCTGCTGGCCGGGCGGTGGCTCGGGGTGGCGGGGTACAGCGAATTCGCGAGCCTGCTGGCGGTGCAGCTGCTGTGTGCGGTCCCGGCGCTGGCCTTGCAGAACGTGGTCGCGCGGGAGCTGGTGCGGGGTGCGTCCATCGCCGCCGTGCGTCGGCTGGGATGGCGGTGCGCGGCGATCGTGGCGGTGGCGGCGGTCGTGTTCGTCCCGGCGGTGTCGGTGGTGCTGCACGTGAGCGCGGTCGCGGCCGCCGGTGCGATGCTGGCGGCACCGGCGCTGGTCCTGCTGTCGGGGGAGCAGGGCGTGCTGCAGGGCGGTCGCCGATTCCGTTCCCTCGCACTGGTTCTGGGCGGCGCGGGTGTCGCTCGCGTCACCCCGGCCCTGATCGTGCTCGCGGTGGGCGGCGGCTCGGCCGTCGCGCTGTGGGCCACCGCGGCGGGCCTGTCCGCCGCCGCATTCGGAGCCCGCCGCGTCGCCGGCAACTCTCCACCCGCCGATCTGCCCGGCGCGACGACCACGGCGGGCGACAGCTCCGGCCCCGATCGTCCCCGGCAGCCTTCCAGCCCAGCCGCACCCCCTGCACATCCCCGCACTCCTTTCGAGCCCGGGAAACGCGTGCGGGAACAAGCAGGGAGTGCGGCTGTGGGGGTGCTGCCGGTATTGCGGGCGGCGCAGGTGCAGGCGGTGTTGATGGCGTTGTCCTCGGCCGACCTGATCGTGGCGCGGATCGTGCTCGACGACGCCGACGCCAGCCGTTATGCGCTCGGCGCCATTGCGACCAAGATCGCCTTCTGGCTGCCGCAGGCGGTCGGGGTGGTGCTGTATCCGCGGATGGCGCAGCCACAGCATTCCGCGCGAGCGGTTCGTGACGCGCTCGGCGTGCTGTCGGCGATCGGAGTCGTCGCGGTGGCCGGTGCGGCGGTCTGTGCCCCGCTGGCCCCGCTGTTCGCCGGCCAGGACTACGCCCCGATCGAGGGATGGCTGTGGCTGTTCGCGCTCGACGGCGCCCTGCTCGCCCTCCTGCAGGGCGCCCTGCTGTCGGCGATCGCGGTGGATCGCACTGCGCCCGCGGCGGTTACGTGGGCGGCGCTGGCGGTGGAGGTCGTGGTCATGCTGGTCTTCGCGCGTTCATTGCCCGCACTGATCGGGACGGCAACCATCGTTGCGGCGACCGCCACCGCGGCGATGGTCGCGGTCGTTCTCCGCGCGACTCGGCAACGGCACTGAACGACAGTCCGATATGCGGCTGAACCAGCCCGGAAACGCAAGTGGCTCCCCGGCATTCGTGCCGGGGAGCCACTGACGAACTCGAAAAGCCTACGGCTGCTTGCCGATATTGATCTGCTGCGTCGGGGAGTCGTCCGCGCCGGGCTGCGGCTCGTTCGGCGACGGGTCGCGACGCTTCACCAGGCGACCGGCCGGACCGGAACCGTCACCGCCGCGCAGACCCAGGAACAGCCCGATGATCAGCGAGATCACGCCGAGCACGGCGAAGACGATCGGCAGGATCCGGCTGTACAGCGACAGCTCGTCGGTGTACTTCTTCGCCTCGGCGATCTGCGAATTCACCGTGTTGTCGTCGAACACCAGGGTCGACTTCAGCGCGGTGACCTCCGGCTCGCCGGTGCGCGAGTAGAACATGTGGAGCTGCTCGGCGCCCTTGATGACGGTGCCGGTCTCCGGCTCCACCCACACGTCGCGCACGTCGCTGTAGTAGCGGTCCATCGTGACGGTGGCGTCGCCGCCCTCGACGCCCCACTTGCTGGCCGGCAGGGCCAGCTTGTTGGTGGGCGAGTTGTACGCCTTCGCCAGGTTGGTGACCGGGACCTGCTGCTGGAAGTGGTAGACCTTCAGGTCGTTGATCTCGGTCTCCTCGACGAAGTTCATGTCGAAGGACTTGCGCGCGTTGGTGTCGAAGTAGGGATAGGTCTTCTTCTCGGTGCCGATCGGGAACCGGTACTGCAGGCCGGTGTGCTGCACCGGCTCGGCGACGCTCTCACCCTTGGTGTTGACCGTGGACGCGATGGACCCGTTCGGGTCGGTGTCGACCGGCATGCCGTCCTTGCGGTCGATGGTCACCCGGTCGATGGTGGCGGTCAGCAGGCCGGTGTCGCCCTGCTTGTCGATATTGCGCAGCGTCTGCCCGGCCTGGATGGTCATGTCGTTCTTGTCCGACGGATCCTCGACGGTGAGGAAGCGCTGCGAGAGCAGCCGGACGTTCTTGTCGACCTTCGCGGGGCCGTCACCGCTCGTGAGGGACTTGGAGTCGAGTACCTCACTGGGTGCGTCCGGCTTGTTCTTGGCGATCGTGGTGATCTCGAGGTCGAGGGGAGTCTTGGCCAGCTGGCCGACCGCGTATGTCGGGACCAGCACTGCTGCCACGATCAGCAGCGCACCGAGGCCCACGAGCAGGCACGCCACCGTCCTCTTGGTTCCGGCACTGAGTGCCATGCAAACTCTCCTCGTCGTCGAACAGGCCGTTCCGGGGTGAACACTACGGTCACAGCGCAGTATTCGTGAGCCCCGACACTAACAGTCCCTGTGGTATGCATGCCGAGCTGAGGCCGGAAACATTCGGAATCCGATGCGGGACTGCCGACCGCAGGGCGGAAGCGGCAGACTGGAGCCCGATGAAAGCGCCCGTGACACCCCATGCCGAGCAGATCGCCGCCTCGGGCGGGACGGCGGCAGCGCCTGCCGAACAGCGGCCCGCGGCGGCCGGGGATGCGGCGGCGACCGCCCCGTCCGGCGGATCGGCGGCCCCGGCCGGAGGGCGTTCGTTCCGGCGCTGGAGGGTATGCGCGGGCTGGCCGCGCTCGGGGTGGTGGTGACCCACGTGGCCTTCCAGACCGGCGCGACCGGCATGCCGGTGGTGGGCCGGGTGTGGGGGCGATTCGATATGGCGGTCGCCGTGTTCTTCGGGCTGTCGGGCTTCCTGCTGTGGCGGCCGCACGCCGCGGCCGCGCGGGGCCTCGGCGTGGCACCGCCCGCGGGTCGTTACCTGCTCCACCGCGCGGCCCGCATTCTCCCCGCGTACTGGGTCGTGGTGTGCGCGGTGCTGATTCTCCTGCCGTCGGCGGCGCATTCGGCCGGGCTGCGGGTGTGGGGGGCGAATCTGGCGCTGCTGCAGGTATTCGTGCCGTTGACCTTGACCGACGGGCTGACACAGATGTGGAGCCTGTCGGTGGAGGTGGCCTTCTACCTCGTGCTGCCGCTGCTGGCGCTGGCGGCGGTGCGGCTGCGCGGCACCGCGGCCCGGTGGCGCGCGCCGGTGGTGCTGGCGCTCGGGGTGGTGAGTCTGGGCTGGAACTTCCTCCCGGTGCCGACGCCCGACGCGATCAACGCCGACAACTGGCTGCCCGGATATCTGCCGTGGTTCGTCGCGGGCATGCTGCTGGCCGAGCTTGTGGAGGGCGGTGCGGGCGCGGGTTCGACGTGGCGGCGGATCGCCGGAAACCCCTGGGCCATCTGGCCTGTCGCGCTGATCGTGTTCCTGCTGTCGGCCACCGATCTCGCGGGCCCGGCCGGTCTCACCCGGGGAGTTCCGTGGCAGTACGCGATGAAGATGGGACTGGGTGCCGTCATCGGTTTCGCGCTGCTGGCGCCGCTGGTACTCGGCGACCGGCCACACCGCTGGCTGGAGAGCCGGGTGGCCGCGACGATCGGGCGCTGGTCCTACGGCATCTTCATCTGGCATCTCGCCGTGCTGGCCATGGTGTTCCCGGTGTTCGGGATCGTGCCCTTCCAGCGCAGCTTCGTGCCGGTACTGGTGCTCACCGTCGCCTTCACCTTGCCGCTGGCGGCCGCCAGCTACGCACTCGTCGAAGAACCTGTGCGCCACTGGGTTCGGCGTCGCTTCGGCTGATCCGGGGGCAGGTCAGGTGCGATCACGTGACGGAAGGGCGGCGACGCCGACGGCGACGACGGCGAGCAACGCGGGCAGCTGCGCCCAGATCGAGCCGCCCATATAGCCCTCGGGCGACCGCCACGGGCCGGTGGACAGCGCGGCCATCGAGGCCGCCGCACCGATCCCCGCCACGGCGACCAGCACTCGCGGAACGATCCGACCGCCGAAGTACGCGGCGACGAGACCCGCTGCCGTGGCGGCGATTCCGACCGGCCCCGCGATAAGGAACGTGGCCAGCCCGAGGCCGATCGCGCCGAAGGCACGGCTGTTCCACGTGCGCGGAGGGGTATTCGATGATCCGGTGCCGGTATCAGTGCCATGGGACCGAATCGCGCTGCCGCCTGCCCGCTGCGGTTGTGTGCGAGTCGACGGATCGGTCCGGCTTGCCGAGGACGGCGGATTGTCCTTGCCCGCCCCGGGCTTCGGATCGGCAGGAGGAACGCTCCCGAGCCCCGCTTCGTCAGAGTGCCGGCGAACTGTGTCGTCTTCAGGTGCACGCGCGGGTCCGTTTGTGTCTGCGGGTGCGGCATCGCCGGCGGTCGGCATCGTCCCCTCGGAGGCGCTGTCTACCGGTGCTCGTCGTCGCCACGGAATCACCAGGGCGACAAGGGGAACAAGCAATAGCAGCCCGCCGAAGATGCCCAGCCGGTACCAGCGGTCGGCCGGGAATTCGACGGTCACCGGGCCCTTGGCGTCGGCGGGCAGTAACCACCCCTGTTCCCAGCCGTCCACCACGACCGGGTTCAGCGCGCGGCCGTCGGCCGTATGCGCCTCCCAGCCCACATTCGTGCTCAGCGGGAGGACCAGGAGCCGGGTGCCGGGCGGTGCCGACAGCGGCTGCGGGGTGGCGTCGGTGCGGTTCAGGCGCAGCTGGTCGACCGTGAACAGCTCGGTCGGTGCGGCGGTGACATCCACCGGGCCGTTCGGCAGGCCGATCACAGGGTCGGCCGAAACATCCTGGGGCGCCGCCGGATCACTCGAGTCCACCCCGCACACCTGCGCGGGAACCGGTGCCCCGGAACGCAGTTCGGCCGCGGTCGCGGTCACCGCGGTGTGCACGATCTTGCCCGCCAGCGCCACGGTCGGGCCGCGCGCGCAGTCGACGGTGATCGGGCGGTCCGGCGCCGCGGGAGCCGGATAGTCCGGGCCGAGCACCGAGACGTCGGCCAGTCCCGGCGGCTGTTCCTGCGCGAAACCCAGTGCCGTGCGATCCAGTACCGATCGCCAGGTGTTGATGCTGAGTTCGATGCGGTCGGTCACCCGCGGATGCAACTCGATCCGGGTCGGTGCCCCGGGCTCGGCCTCGTCGTCGAGTTCGCGAACCTGCGGTCCGTCACCGAGATTCACCGCGACCGAGGTGGGGCGGGCGGGCAGGTCGCCGTGCGGAGTGGTCACCTCGAGGCCGGTCACCAGGGCCGGTCGCGGTAGTTCGATGGTGAGCGTCGGTTTCGGGCCGGACGGATGGCGCACGGTGTCCTCCGGCGCCGTCCAGCTCGTGCGCGGATCGCCGTCGGTGGCAGCGAAGGCGGATCCGCGCAGGTCGCCGACGTCGGCCTTGCCGCGGGCGATCGGCCGGTCCGGATCGGTCAGCAGGGACTCGAGGGCGGGGCCCGGGCGGGTGCGGACGGTCAGCTGCGGTGTGACATCCATCGGTGCCGGGACGTCCAGCGTGCGTTGGAAGGTGCCCGACTCCTCCGCGCCCAGTCCCAGTCCCTTACTGCATCGCACGCGGTCGGGTGCGTCGAAACAGCTACTGCGGCCGGGGAATTCCTGTCCGAGCGACCAGCCCTGCAGCGCCGTACCGGCCGCCACGGGCGGCAGCACGGTGCGGTGCCGGATGTCCACGGGCGCCGGGGCGTCCCGGTTCGAGTAATCGGTCAAGCCCAGTTCGCTGATGCCGAATTGGCCCCCGGCGGTGCCGCCTTCGGTGCGGGTCGCCATGATCCGCACCCACTCGGTCCGCCCGGGCGGTAGCGATACCGACACCGGCGCACCGGGTTCGGAGATGCGCGCCGCGACGGTGCCGTTGTTGGTCCGCGCCTCGATCCATTTCACCGGGTCGCCGATCGCCGCTGGACTGGTCGTCACCTGCAGCGACCCGGCCTGGATCGGGCGGTCGAGGGTGAGCCGAAGCCATTGTCCGACAGCATGTTCGGCGCTGTTGCTGAACCAGGCCGTGGAGGTGTCGCCGTCGACGACCGCGGCCGTGGAACCACCCGGCGCGGCGCCCCCGAGCTGCGTCGCGTCGGCGGCGGAGGTGGACGCGGTCACGGTGGCGCCCGACCATTCGCCCTCCACCAGCGGTGCGCCGGGGACCGGGTAGTCGGGCACCAGGTTGTGCGTGCGCCGGGCATCGGTCGGTGCCCGCAGCGCCGAGGCGTGATTGTCGACGCGGCCGAAGTCGGCCTCCCGGTCCATCGGGGTGTCGGTCACGGTCATCGCGCCGCCCGGCAGTCCGGCGCGCGCGGCATCGGAGGCGAGCAGCGCGGGCCCGGAGGCGGCAGCGTCGGTGCGCCGCAACCGTTCCAGCGCCTCGGGCCCGCCCTGCACCACCGGTACCGAATCGAGCGGCACCGTGTAGGCGCCGGGGAACGACGACGGCGCGCCCGGTCCGCTGCGGATGTGTTCGGGCGTGCCGGGCGGCGCGGCACCGACCCGATAGATCTCGACCGCGGGATAGGCCGGGCGCAGATCGCCGTCGGCGATGAGGCCGTCGCCGCGCCCGATCTCGACCTTCTCGCCGAACTCGGCCACCTTCGTCAGTCCCGGCGAGCCCTCGACCGCCTGGTGCGCGAGCATCGGCCGGGTGGAGCGCGAGGTCTCGGGGTCGAGATCGTTGCGCAGCACCAGGATTCCGATGCCCTGCGCGATCAGGGTCGGCGCCAGCCCGGTCGACGGCCGCCCGTCGGCGATCAGGCGCTGCACCGAATCCAGGGACCGGATCGCGCCCGGCGGGGTCAGCGGGACCGAATCACGCACCGCCCACGGGGTACGCGCCAGCGCCTGCAGCGGTTCGTCGCGGGTCAATCCCCAGATCTGGCTGCCGAACGGCGCACCGGGGGCGACGAGGGCGCGAGTGTCGGAGGCGTTGTGCGCCAACCAGTCCGCGGTCTGCTGCCAGTACGACGGGACCTGGTCGTAGGCGCCGCGCGGCGCCAGCTTGCCGGTCCAGGCCAGCGAGGTCGACAGGGTCAGGGCGGCCAGGATCAGCGCCGCGACGGCCACCATCCGGTCCCGTTCGGGATGCGCGAAGGCCCTGCGCCACACCGGCATCGGCACCGAGGCGGGCAGCGGGACCCGGCGCAGCAGATGAGCCAGCCCGACCACCAGCGGGATGCGGATCAGCGGCTCCAGCTTGTGCACGTTCCGCAGCGGCGCGCCGCCCGCGTCCAGGAAGATCCGCACCTGCTCGGCGAACGGCCCGCCGAGTTCGCCCACGTAGCCGGCGCAGATTCCGACCAGTCCGACGATCAGGATGATCGTGAACCGCCCCCGGCACGGCATGGATCGCAGGGCCAGCCCGGCCAGCCCGGCCGCGGCCAGCAGCCCGGTGGCCAGGACCGCGGCGGGCTGGGTCACCAGTACCGCACCGGCGATGCGCTCCGGCGACACGAACGGCGTCCAGCTGTCGGTGCCGCGCAGCACCTCGCTCAGCGACGCCCACTGCGTGGTCACCCCGGAGGATTCGATGTAGTCCAGGAACGGCGGGCTCACCCGGCCGAGCAGCAGCAGCGGCACCGCCCACCAGCAGGTGGCCAGGACCAGCAGCGGGATCCAGGTCAGGGTGAACCGCCACCACCGCCGGTCCGGCCGATACGACAGCCACCAGATCAGCGCGGGCAGGAACGCGGCCACGGTGGCGACGGCATTCACGGCGCCCATCAGCGCCAAAGCAAGGGCGCTGCCCGCAGGGGTGCGCGCGATTCCGGTCCTGCCCCGCCGAACCAAGCGCGGTAATCCGATGACGCCCAGCAGCACCCACGGTGCCAGCATCATCGGCAGTGTCTCCGAGGAGATCGACCCGAGCGTGGTCAGGACGCGTGGGCACAGCGCGAAGGCGAGCGCGGCCACGACCCGTGAGCCGCGCGTGCCGATGCCGAGTGCCTCGCACAGCCGGACGATCCCCCAGAATCCGGCCAGGATCAGCAGCGCCCACCAGATCCGCTGGGTCACCCACGCCGGTAGTCCGAGTACATGCCCGAGCGAGAAGAAGGCGCCGTGCGGGAAGAAGTAGCCGTAGGCCTGATTCTGCACCTGGCCCATCGGGGCCTGACTGCTCCACAGGTGCGCGGCGCGCTCCAGGAAGCCCAGTGGGTTCTGCGCCAGATCGTATTTGGTGTCGGCGACGGTCAGGCTGGGTGCCTGCAGAAAGGTCAGCAGGAATGCCGCGACGACGGTGCCTGCGAACCAGCGCCGACCCAGCGGCGCGGTGCGGTCGGTGTCGGCGGGTAGGGCAGCGACGGTCGACGACTCAGCGAGAGCCGTACTCAACGTTGTTCAGCAGCGACGACGACGCGTCGCCGCTGCGGTCGACCTCGGGTCGCGAGTTCTGCGCCATCGCCGTCGTGATGACGAACACGGCGACGACGCCGAGCAGCGCTCCGGCGACGGCGCTCGCAGCACCAGGGACGGCAAACTTCATCGCGGGACTCCCATACATCGACGCAGGCGTGTTCCGAGTCAACCTACAACATCGAGCTGTGTGCGGCGACGGGCGCGGGTGAATGGGACGGGGACCGATGCCCGGGAGGTCCGCCGGGACGTGTCGGCGGCGCTGCCCGGCGTCGCCGGACACAAGCCGTAATCAGATGGCGCTATGTGCTTCGGGAAGGTGAATTGTGTCCGCGTAGACCGGGTCCGGTCCGTGGTGGCGCGCGTGCCGGTTCGGGCGGCCCGTGATCAGTGGCCGGGCATTTCGCAGTGCAGGCCGCCGAGCAGAGTGCGCAGCTTGGCCGTGGTCTCGTCGAGTTCGGTGGCCGGGTCGGAGGCCGCGACGATGCCGCCGCCGCCGAAGGCGCGGATGGTGCGGCCGTCGGCGGACAGCTCGGCGCAGCGGATCGCGACCACCCATTCGCCGTCGCCGCGGGCGTCGCACCAGCCGACCGCGCCACCGTAGAAGCCGCGATCCTCTTCCGTCTCGGTGATGGTCTCCAGCGCCAGATCGGTGGGGGTGCCGCAGACGGCGGGCGTGGGGTGCAGCCGCATCGCCAGGTCCAGCGCGGTGGTGCCGGGGTCGCGCAGGAGGCCGCGGATGGGCGTGGCGAGGTGCCAGACCTCGGTTGTATTGATCAGCTCCGGCCCGTCGGGGACGTCCAGTTCACGGCACACCGGGGCGAGCCGCTCCCGGATCCAGTCGATGACGAAGGCGTGCTCGGCGCGATTCTTGGTGCTGGACAGCAGTTCCCGCGACCGCTCGGCATCGATGTCCGGATCCCGATCGCGCGGTGCCGTACCGGCCAGCGGGCGCAGTGTCACGACGTCGCCGTGGCGGGCGACCAGCACCTCGGGGGTGGCGCCGACCAGGGTGGCGCCGGATCGCCCGGCGGGGGTCAGATCCACGGCGAAAACGTTCGCGCGCGGATGCCGGGCCAGCAGGTGACCGGCCACCACCGTGGGGTCCAAGGGGGCCTCGGCCTCGGCGAGCAGGGATCGCGCGGCCACCACCTTGCGCAGCGGCTGGGCGGCGTCCGACAGCTGTTCGACCAGTTTCGTCACCCGCGCGATATGTTCTGCGGCGCTGGGTAGTTCGGTGATCACCCGGACCGGCGGCAGCTCCGGCAGCGCCGCGGGGCGCCACGGTCCCGCGGTGTGTTCGGCTCGCTCGGGTTCGCACAGCGCCGCGGGTGTGCGCGGGTCGAACGCCAGCGCTCCGACGATCAGTCCGGCACCGTCGTGCAGTGCCTCCGCCGCTCGGCGCGCATCGTCGAAGGTGCGCCGGGTGCCGCTGGTGCGCACCACACCCCCGGGCTGAGCGAGCAGGAAACCGTCCATGACTCCTCGACCATAGTCCGCGGTATCCGAGATGCCCCGGGAGAAGCGATGGAGGTCTCACTGTGGTCACCGGCACCTGTCCCCGGACGGTGCGCGGGAGCGGGGCGCCTACTGCGAGTCGGCCGGGTCCTTGCCCGGGGGGACCAGCAGGATCGGGCGGTGGCAGTGTTTGAGCACCGCCTCGGCGACGCTGGAATGCATCAGCGCCCGGATGCCGGTGGCGCCGCGGGTGCCGGCCACGATGATGTCGACGTTCAGTTCGTCGGCGACGTCGACGATCGCGTTCCAGATCGTGGAGGTGCATTCGGCGGTGCGCGCCTCGGCGTTGAGCCCGGACAGCTTGGCCAGCCGGACGCCCTCGGCGTTGATGTGCTTGGCGTCGACGTAGGCGACGTCCTCGATCTCCTCGTCGGGTAGCCATTCGGGTTGCATCACCCCCGAGAGCCCCGACATTCGCGCGGCCTGGCGCACCATCGGCTCCCAGGCGGTGAGCACCACCGCTCTGGTCGCGGACAGGAACCGGCCCGCGTACTCGACGGCCCGCTTCGCGTTCTCGGAGCCGTCGTAGGCAATGAGCATCGTGTCGCAGGGCATAGCGAACCTCCCGGGTTCCGGTGCCTCGGCCTATGCCAGCGAGAGTACCCCGCCGGACCTCCCGAAACGCGGATGTCGAGGATGCTTTTGCGGGATGTTTTCCGGGGGGATTGTGATCGTTCGACCGGTCCGTTGCGCGCCGCGGCCGACCTATTCGTACCGAACAGTTTGTGGCACAAGGATTTCAAACCGTTCGTTCGCTATAACCCCTCTATGCAGCCGTATCTGACAATTTGCGCATGATTCACCGAAACCACTGATCCCGCCCCGCTTTTCGGTCTTCACTGGAAGATCCCACGACCGTTACCGGTTGCCGGGGCCGGGTATCGAACCGAATGAGGTTGATCTTGCGGTTGGAAGAACTTGCCACTCCTCAGGATTGGGCACAGGCGTATAGGTCGCTGTTCGGACTGCCGCGCGTGCATGTCACCTCGCCCGGGTTCGTCGTACTACCCCTGCTCGACTCGATTGCCGCGGTGAACACCCCCGAACCGCTGGGCGCGCTGATTCTCGGCGAACTGACGGTGCGCGGGATACCGGGCCCGGTGCTGGTGCGCGACCGACCGGCCCGCCGGACGTTCCTCGCGGTCTTCGATGGGTATCCCTCTCTGGAATGTACCGTCCAACTGGAGCGCCACGGCGTGGACATCGGCCCGCATCGCAGCAACGTCATCCTGCCCACCGGCTTCGGCCGGCACACCCACGAGGGACGCTGGTGGGCGCGTGCGCCACAGCGGGACGAGTCGCTGCCGTTGCTGTCGGAGGTCGTCGCGGTGGTCACCACGATCCTGTGAAAGATCATGGAACCGATCGAATCGGCCTTCTTCGGCCATCCCGAAGGGGATCCGCGCGCCCTGCTCTATTTCGAATGGCTGCAGCGGAGCGAATCAGGTTATATCGTCGACGATTTCGCGGAGGAAGTCCGCGATCTCACCCACACCCCGACCCCCAATCCCGCGGCGTGCTGGCAGCTGCTCGATCGCGTCGAATCGGCGCCGCGCGATCCGGCGTGGCCGTACGACGAAATCGGGGAAGCTGCTACACCGCAACAAATTCCGAGCCCGTCGCAGTCGGGGAACAGGCTCTACGATCGCATTCTCGGAGGCTGGCTGGGCCGGTGTGTCGGCTGCACGCTCGGTAAGCCGCTGGAAAACGGATTCCACTGGACCCCGCAGCTGATTCGCTCCTATCTGGAACGCGCCGACGCCTATCCGCTGACCGATTACGTGCCGGTGCTCGATCCGATGCCGGACGGCTACCGGCTGCAGCGCAGTTGGCCGGAGTCCACCCTGGGCCGCATCGACGGCTGCCCGCGCGACGACGACCTCGACTACACCGTCCTCGGCCTGCACCTGCTGGAGCACTGCGGCGCCGAGTTCACCGCCGCCGAGGTCGCCACCGAATGGCTGGCGCGCCTGCCGTTCCTGCAGACCTACACCGCCGAGCGGGTCGCTTACCGCAATCTCATCGACGGCTGGCAACCGCCGGCGACGGCCCGGCACCGCAATCCCTACCGCGAATGGATCGGGGCGATGATTCGCGCCGACATCTACGGCTACGTCTGCCCGGACGACCCGGTGCGGGCGGCCGCGCTGGCCGCCCGGGATGCCTCGATCTCGCATACCGGCAACGGGATCTGGGCGGCGATGTGGGCCGCCGCGCTGGTATCCGCCGCCTTCACCGCCTCCGATCCGGCCGCCGCGATAACCCTTGCGCAGCAGGTGATTCCGGAGCGCTCCCGACTCGCCGTCGCGCTGTCCCAGGTGATCGAGGACCACCGGCGCGGCATCGACTGGGAGTCGGCGATGCAGTCGGTGCACACCCGGCACGGGCATTACAACTGGGTGCACGCCATCGGTAACGCCTGCCTCGTGGCGTGCGGATTGCTCTGGGGCGAAGGAGATTTCACCAGAACCGTGGCGCTCACCGTGCAGGGCGGCTGGGATACCGACTCCAACGGCGCCACGGCCGGTTCCGTGGCCGGGGTACTGCTGGGCGCCGAGGCGATACCCGACCGGTGGACCGCGCCCCTGCACGACCACCTGCGCAGCGCCGTCTCCGGCTGCGACGGCCTGAGCGTCTCCGACCTCGCCCGCCGCACCTTCGACCTGGCCCGCCAGCACGTGGTGTGCGGATGAGTGCGGGCGAGCCGCGGTACGGCGCTGATAAGCCAGATCTCAAGCGCCACTGCCTATTCCAGGTGAAGGTCCGTTGACATGCCGCGCTCGTGTGTGCCAGGCTCTGCCTGTTCGGTGCCGCACTGACACGAGGGGGATCCATGAATCTACGTCCGATATCGGCATGTCTCGCCGCCACGGCGATCGTTCTGGGAGCGGGCGTGGCCCTGGGCGCCGGATCGTCATCGGCGCGTCCCTTCGGGCTGGCCGGCTGCGGCGCACAGCCCGAGGACAGCCGGATGGTGACGACATGCGGCAACGACGACGATGCCCCGGCCTCCGGATACATGCAGGCGCTGTGCACCAACCTGCGCATCTTCTGGTCCACCTACACCCTCGAGCCCAACTCCACCCAGCAGTTCGTCGAGGACTGCGGCCCCGGCGCACACCCGATCCTGTGGAATGCCCAGGCGCAGACCCTGTGGCAGCGTCAACAGCAGGATGAGTGGAACCGCGAGCAGGACGATTACTGGCAGCGCCAGCAGTGGCAGCGCGACCAGGACCGGCAGAACCGCCAACTGGCCTGCCCCCCGGGAACAACCCCCGGCACCATGAACGGCGGCACCCTCTGCTGATCAGCCCACGGGCTTGTCCGTGCGATCTCGACGGCGTCCCAATCCGGCCCCTCGTCAGGGCAACAGTGTCAGCGCCTGCACGTGCCGAGGTCTTACAACTGTGAAGTGCCGGTGGTCGAGGGTTGCTACCTCGGTGATCCCCAATCGCTCCGCGACCGCGATGACGATCGCATCACACGTTCCGAGTGGAAGGTCCGCGTACTTTTCGACCAGTTCCGCAGTGCGTCGGTAATCCTCGCCGATCGGGTCCAGCGCGGTGAAATCTCCGGCCGCCAGCGACCTGAGGAGTGCGGCCTCGGTTCGCGGACCGGCCAGATTTCCGAGAAGGTAGCCGACCTCTCCAAGTACCGGAGTTGGCACGAGCATCGGCCGATTCGCCAGATGCAGGCTTGTAAAAAGTTCAGCGCAGGCGTGGTAGTCGGGATCTTTCGTGAATGCCGCGGCGACCAGCGGGCCGGTATCGCAAACGATCATTTTCAGTGGCCGAAGCCGTCGCGCAGCAGCTCCTCGCTTCGCGCGCCGTAAGCCGTACCGTCCCCCTCCGCACTGCCGAACCACGCAGGGGGCCACGTGCGCTCCGTGGCAACGTGCAGATGCCTACGGACGTCCGCCAGCACCTGCGGCACCTGGTCTTCAGGAAGCTCTTCCACCAGGCGCTTCAGTTCGTCACGCTCAGCGCTCACGATTTCACGATAATGCACCACTGAGATTCGAGGCAGGCACGAGGCCGGATGGATGGCCCTTTCGTACAAGAAGGGCGGCACCCGGTTCGTGGTTCACGAACCGGGCACCGCCCTTCGAGACTCAGCGCTCCAGGATTGCCACTACGCCCTGGCCGCCTGCGGCGCAGATGGAGATCAGGGCGCGGCCGGAGCCCTTCTCCGCCAGCTGCTTGGCGGTCGAGGCGATGATGCGGCCGCCGGTCGCGGCGAAGGGGTGGCCCGCGGCCAGCGAGGAGCCGTTGACGTTGAGCTTGCTGCGGTCGATCGAGCCGAGCGCGCCGTCCAGGCCGAGCCGCTCCTTGCAGTACTGGTCGGACTCCCAGGCCTGCAGGGTCGCGAGCACCACGGAGGCGAAGGCCTCGTGGATCTCGTAGTAGTCGAAGTCCTGCAGGGTCAGGCCGTTGCGGGCCAGCAGGCGCGGCACCGCGTAGGTCGGCGCCATCAGCAGGCCGTCCGGGCCCCACACGTAGTCGACCGCGCCGACCTCGCTGTCGACCAGGTAGGCCAGCGGCTTCAGGTTGCGCTCGGCGGCCCACTCCTCGCTGCCCAGCAGCACCGCGGACGCGCCGTCGGTGAGCGGGGTGGAGTTGCCCGCGGTCATGGTCGCGTCGCCGAGCTTGTTGCCGAACACCGGCTTCAGCGTCGACAGCTTCTCGATGGTCGAGCCCGGGCGCAGGTTGTCGTCGCGGGTCAGGCCCAGGAACGGGGTGATCAGGTCGTCGAAGAAGCCGCGGTCGTAGGCGGCGGCCATATTGCGGTGCGACAGGTAGGCCAGCTCGTCCTGCGCCTCGCGGGCGATGCCGAACTCCTTGGCGGTGATGGCGGCGTGGTCACCCATCGACAGGCCGGTGCGCGGCTCGGCGTTGCGCGGGATCTCGATGCCCACCATCGAGGGACGCAGCCGGCCGACCAGCTTCACGTAGTCGGAGTTCTTCTTGGCGCGGTTGGCGTCGAGCATCCACTCGCGCATGGGCTCGCTCACGCCGATCGGCGCGTCCGAGGTGGTGTCGGTGCCGCCGCCCACGCCCGCATCGATGCGGCCCAGCGCGATCGCGTCGCCGACGGTGACGATCGACTGCAGGCCGGTGCCGCAGGCCAGCTGCAGGTCGTGTGCCGGGGTGTAGGGCGACAGCTCGCTGCCGAGCACGCTCTCGCGGATCATGCCGTGCTCGCCGACGCGCTTGAGCACCGCGCCGCCGACCACCATGCCCAGCCGCTCGCCCTGCAGGCCGTAGCGGCTGACCAGGCCGTTCAGCGCGGCGGTGAACATATCCTGGTTGGAGGCGTGCGCGTACTTGCCGTCGGAGCGGGCGAACGGAATCCGATTGCCGCCGAGGACCGCGACGGGGCGGGTCTGCTTGGTGTTCTTGGCCCCGCTGCTGTTCGAAGCGGCGGCCTTCGCCGAACGGGCTTTGGTAGTCACTCGAGTCTCCACTCGTCGGATTTGTTCTCGTCGGATGTTCGGCGCTCGGGCGTGGCCGAAAGTCGGCTCCGCACCGATGCCCCTACGCTGTCGGTTTACATTAAACTTACTCTGGAGTAAGTTCGTTGTCGACACCGTACCCCGTAGATGTGCGCAACAACGCTCGGGGCGGCAGGCATGCGATGGTCGATGCAGACGTCCACATTCGACACGAGAAAAGGTAGGAACAGTGGCAGCCAGCAAGAGTAAGGGCGCTCCCAACCTCTACGGATCGTTCATTCACTCGGCCCCCGGTGCGTTCCTGGCGAGCAAGCTGGGACTGCCGAAGCCCGAGAACCTGCGTCGCTACACCCCGGGTGAGCCCGCGCTGCCCGGCCCGGTGCTGGTGGGCGGCAAGGGCCGCGTCGCCGACGCCACCCGGAACCTGCTGTCGGACTACACCTTCGTGGATTCCCCCACGCCGGGCGTGAAGTTCGGCGCGCTGGTGTTCGACGCCACCGGCCTCGGTTCCATCGAGGAGCTCGAGCAGCTGTTCGAGTTCTTCCAGCCGGCCATGCGCTCGATCGCGCCGTCGGGCCGGGTGCTGGTCGTCGGCACCACGCCGGAGCTGGCCTCGGGCGTCGAGCAGCAGATCGCGCAGCGCGCGCTGGAGGGCTTCACCCGCAGCGTCGGCAAGGAGCTGCTGCGCGGCGCCACCGCCAACCTGGTCTACCTGCACCCGGAGGCGGCCGCCGCGGCCACCGGCCTGGAGTCCACGCTGCGGTTCCTGCTGTCCGGCAAGTCGGCGTTCGTCGACGGCCAGGTGTTCCGGGTCGGCAAGGACGACAACGCCGTCGCGGGCATCAACTGGGACAAGCCGCTCGAGGGCAAGGTCGCCGTGGTCACCGGCGCGGCGCGCGGCATCGGCGCCACCATCGCCGAGGTGTTCGCGCGCGACGGCGCCAAGGTGATCGTCGCCGATATCCCGGCCGCCGGTGAGGCGCTGTCGGAGACCGCGAACAAGGTCGGCGGCACCGCGCTCGCCGTGGATGTCACCGCGGCCGACGCCGCCGACAAGATCGCCGAGTTCGCCACCGAGCGCTTCGGCGGCATCGACATCATCGTGCACAACGCCGGCATCACCCGCGACAAGCTGCTCGCCAACATGGACGAGGGCCGCTGGAACTCGGTGCTGAACGTGAATCTCGCCGCGCCGCACCGGATTACCGAGTCGCTGGTGTCCAAGGGTGCGCTGAAGCAGGGCGGACGCGTGATCGACGTGTCCTCCATCGCCGGTATCGCGGGCAACCGCGGCCAGACCAACTACGGCGCCTCCAAGGCCGGTGTCATCGGCATGGTCGACGCCGAGGCCCCGAAGCTGGGCGAGAAGGGCGTCACCATCAACGCCGTCGCCCCCGGTTTCATCGAGACCGCCATGACCGCCGCCATCCCGCTGGGCACCCGCGAGGCGGGCCGGCTGATGAGCTCGCTGTCGCAGGGCGGCCAGACCGTCGACGTCGCCGAGACCATCGCCTACTTCGCCAGCCCGGCGTCGAACGCGGTGACCGGCAATGTCGTCCGTGTCTGCGGCCAGAGCCTCATCGGCGCCTGATCGGAGCATCATGACCCAGACCATTTCGTTGCACGAGCCCCCCAAGACGGGCAGCCTCTACCTGAAGGCCGCCCTCGGGGCCGTCCCGCTGCTCTCGGCGCGCAAGTCGCAGATCCCCGACCGCTCCATAGAGATGAGCGGTCTCGAGGTCGACCCGGACCACCTCGCCGCGTACTGCCACGCGACCGGGCTGCGATTCGGCGATTCGCTGCCGCTGACCTATCCGTTCGTACTCACCTTCCCGCTCGCCATGCAACTGGTCGTCGCGCGCGACTTCCCGTTCGTGGCGGTGGGTGCGGTGCACGCGGAGAACCTGATCGAGCGCACCCGTGAGATCTCGGTGAGCGAGCCGCTGGACATCCACACGCACGTGGAGAACCTGCGCGAGCATCCGAAGGGCCTGCTGGTCGACGCGGTGAGCGAGATCAGCGTCGGCCGTGAACAGGTGTGGCGGCAGGTCACCACGTTCCTGCACCAGCAGCGCACGTCGCTGTCGGGCGGGCCGAAGCCGGAGCCCAAGCCGGACGAGGTGCCCCCGCCGCCGCTGCGCACGCTGCGCGTGGACCAGGCGATGATCCACCGCTACGCGGCGGCGTCCGGCGACCGCAATCCGATCCACATGTCGGCGTTGAGCGCCAAGGCCTTCGGGTTCCCGCGCTCGATCGCGCACGGAATGTGGTCGGCCGCGGCGATTCTCGGCGTCATCGAGGGCCGCGTCCCGGCGCAGACCACCTACTCGGTGAAGTTCGGCAAGCCGATCCTGCTGCCGTCCACGGTCAACGTGTACGCCGACCAGGCCGAGGGCGGCTGGGACCTGTCGCTGAAGAACCCGAAGAAGGGCTACCCGCACCTGACCGCCACCCTGCGCTGAGCTGAACTTCGGTCCCGTCGGGGGACCGAACGAGAAGAGCCGCACGTCTTTTAGGTCGCCGCATATCGAGTCGCATGGGGGATTCGATACGCGACGAAGCCGAAAAGGCGTGCGGCTCTTCCTCGTTGCGGTGGGTTGTGCCTAGACCATCCCGGCGGTGAGGAGATCGAGATTCCGCCGGATCATCGGCCGTAAGGGCCGAGCGGCCGCGGTGTCTCGCCAGGTCTCCAGGGCGACGCGGAAGCCGGTGACGGCCGCAGCGGCGGCGAGCCGTGCGTCGGTGTCGGATCGGTCGGCAAGGAACCCGCCGAGCAGGTGTTCGAAGTCGGCCAGGACCTTGAGATACGCGGAGGCCAGCGACTCGACCTCGGCGATGAGCCGCAGCCGGGCGAGATTCGTCTGCCGGTCGTCGTCGTTGTCGTTGTCGAAGCGGGCCGCGATCACGTCGCACAGGGCGCGCAGCGATTCCGAGAGCGATTCCGCGGCGGGTCGGCCCGGCAGGAAATCGGCCGCCTCGACGAGGTCGCGCCGGAACGGCGACAGCACCACGTCCTCCTTCGAGGCGAAGTACCGGAAGAACGTGCGGCGGTGCACGAGCACCTCCTGGCAGATGTCCTCGACCCGGACCTCGTCGAAGCCGCGCTCGAGGAACAGCCGCAGGCCCGTGGCCTCGATGGTCGAGCGGGTCACCGCCTTCTTCTGTTCGCGCAACGTCATCGACCAACTCCCAACTCCCCGGCCGTCGTTCGGCACCGGGATCAGCTTGCCATATCGCGCCCACTCTTGACATCTGTCACTCAGGCGCATTTTACTGAATTAGGCAAACGCTCATACGGAACACTTAGAAATTCGCTCGCGAAGGGATACGCGCCGATGAACGCAACCGACACCACGGGCCTGATCGATGTGGGTGACCTGCGGCTGTACCACGAACGACGCGGTACCGGGCCCGCGCTCGTGCTGGTGCACGGCGGAACGGTCGACGGCGGCTTCTACGACGAGGTCGCCGATCTGCTCGCAGACGAATTCACCGTCGTCACCTACGACCGCCGGGGAAACTCCCGGAGCCCGGCGCCTCGCCACCGCGGTACCGATATTCCCCAGCAATCCGCCGATCTCGCCGCGCTGATCGACACCCTCGGCGTGGCGCCCGCGACGGTGTGGGCGTCCAGCGTCGGCGCGGTGATCGCCCTGGATCTGCTGTGTCGGCGACCGGATCTGGTGCGGACGCTGATCGTGCACGAGCCGCCGCTGTTCTCGGCTCTGGACGGTCCGGAGCGGGTGATTCGGCAGCTGTCCGACGACACCGCTGCGGCGATCCGGCAGGGCGGTCTGTCGGGCGCGCTGGAGGCGCATGCGCGCCAGGAGCTGGGCGCCGCCTTCGACCGGCTGTCCCCGAAGCGGCGACAGCGGATGTTCGGCAATGCGGAGGTCTTCTTCACCGTCGAACTGCCCGGATTCCTGGCGTCGATGCCCGACGCCGCCATCCTGGCCGAACGGCTGCGAGGCACCCGGGTTCCGGTATTCGCCGCCGCCGCTTCCGATTCCGCCGACGGCTTGCTGCGCACGACCGCGCAGTGGGTTGCCGACCACGCCGGTAACACCCTGCGCGAACTTCCCGGCGGACACCTGCCGCACGTCAGCGAGCCGGTCGCGACCGCCGAGCTGATCCGCTCCCTCGCAACCTCTCGCCGGAATTCCGAAGTCCCTGCAACACAACAAGAAACAGGAGTGATCATGTCCGATCAACAGACAGGCGTCGCGCCGCAGCGGGAGTCGCTCGGCTTCACCCAGCCGCCGGGGCACACCGCATCGGCCATCCGACCGGCCGGTGCGGCGCCTCGCGGCTACGCCGTGCGGGCAAGGGTCAGCGGATTCAATCTCGTACTGCCCGAGTCCTTCCAGCAGACCGAGGTCGCCGCCGCCGACGAGTCCGGGGTGTCGCTGGTGCGGTACGGCATGACCGAAAAGTTCTCCGGGGGTGTCACCGGGACCGGTACCGCCTCACATGTCAGCGTCGTCCGCAAGGACGGGACCACGACGATCACCGGGGTCGAGCGGATCGTCGGCACGGTGGACGGGCGGCAGGGGTCGTTCGTCATCACCGACGCCGCCTACCACGACCGCTACAACATGACGCACGGCCGGTGGACGGTGGTGGAGGGCTCGGGCACCGGGGAACTGGCCGGGCTGCGTGGCGAGGGCGAATTCGACGTCACGCTCGACGGCCCCACCGGCCCGCTGTCGGTCTACAACCTCACCTACTGGTTCGAGGACGAGGACGCGCAGGCTTCCTGACCTGCGTTCCGCAGGGCTTGCGGCGTCCTTCCGGACTCGCAAGCCCTACGCCGAACCTGGTGAACCGCGCTGCCCCAAACACCGATCTCGACGATGCCCCGCGACCGAGTGGGAGAGAAAGCTACTCCGCCTTCTTCTTGCCCGCCAGGCCGCGCCAGGCCAGGTTGTCGAGTAGATCCACGGCCTCGGCGACCTCCACCTCGCCGTCGGCGATCCGGTCGGCGATGGCCTCCCCGGCGCCGATGACCGCGACCGACACGATGTCGAAATTCGTTCCGGGCTCGGCGTACTTCGCGCTGGACTCGAGGAGTTTCGCGGTCAGCTCTATGACCCGCTCGCGGCTGTTGGCGATCTCGGACGCGAACGGTTGCTGGCCCAATGCCTGCCGGTAGAGCACCTGCCAGGACAGCCGGTTGTTGTCCACGTACGACAGGAACGCCTCGAGGCCCGCGCGCAACTGCTCGTGCGGCGTCAGTTTCGGGTTGCCCGCCACCGCAACGGATTCTATGAAGCGCGCGGCCTCACGCTGGATGCTGGCGCGAAACAGCTCGTCCTTGGAGCCGTAGTACAGATAGAGCATCGGCTTGGAGATCTTTGCCTCCGCGGCGATGGCATCCATCGAGGTGTCGTGGTATCCCTTGCGCGAGAACACCTCCACGGCGGCGTCCAGCATCTGCTGTTCACGAACCGCCCGAGGAAGCCGTTTCGTTCCGCCTGCCATCCGCTCTCCTAGACCATGGTGAAACTCTTATCTTACTCCAAGGTAAGTTCGAGGGAAGGCACTTGCCCGCGATTCGCTCCCCACTGCGGGGGATTGCCCGCGTACGGCGCCTCAGCAGTGCATCGGGATGCCCTTGTAGCGCGCCATCCGTAGCACCGAGTCGTCGACCTGCTTCAGCGGCAGCCGCCCTTCGCGCACCTCTTGCTCGAGCCGGTCCAGCACCTGGGTGACCGCGTCGGAGTTGATCCACAGCGCATTGTCGACGCCGGCCTCCAGCGCCGCGGCGACCGCGTCGGCGATCCCCATCCGGCTGGTGATCGCGGCCATGCCGCTCAGGTCGTCGGTGAAGATCGGCCCGTCGAACGGCGCGGCCCCGTAGCCGCTGCCCTGCCGCAGCAGCGACATCACCTGCGGGCTGATGCTGGCCGGCACGCCGGGATCGGTCAGGCCGGGCACGTCGAGGTGGCCCACCATCACGCCCGCGCCCGAGCCGATCAGGGCGCGGTACGGCACGAGATCGACCTGCTGAAGCTGATCCAGCGGCGGCGTGCGGACCGCGCCGGTGTGGGAATCGCCCGAGCCCGAGCCGTGGCCCGGGAAGTGTTTCATCACCGCGCCCAGCCCGGCGTCGTGCATCGCGCGGATGTAGGCGTCGCCGTACCGGGTGACGACCTCGGGATCGTCGGAATAGGACCGGTCGCCGATCACGCTGTCGTCGGGCTGGCTCGAGACGTCGACGTCCGGTGCGAAGTCCACGGTGATGCCGAGGTCCTTCATGGCCCGCCCGCGCGCCACGCTCTCGCGGTAGTAGTCCTCCGCGGAGACGGTCTGGGCGCTGACCCGGGCGGACGGCGCGGCGCCGATGAGGTTGCTCAGCCGCGACACCCGGCCGCCCTCCTCGTCGATGGTCACCATCAGCGGGGTGCGTGCGGCCGCCTTGACCCGGTCGATCTGCTTGTCGGCCAGCAGCGACTGATCGGTCCAGCTGCCGAGGAAGATCCCGCCGATCTGCTCCGACCGCACCAGGCTCTCGGCGTCCGCGAGGCCGTTGACGCCGACGGTCAGCAGTTGGGCGAGCTTCTGGCGGGTGGTGTACTGGGCGAGAAACCCTGCGGTGCAGTCGGGTTGCGCGCTGGTGGTCGCCGCCGTGGTCGAGTTCGGTGGCGCCGCGGTGGCGCTGGAGGTGTCGGCGGTTCGGTTGCCGCCGGAGCAGGCGGTCACGGTGACCGCGAGTACCGCGAGAACGATCCCGGGAACGGTGCGCATGGCATCCGACGGTAGCCGCCCGGGCGACGGCTCGACAGCTCGGGATCGGTGTGTGGCGCCTCCGGCGGCCGACGACCGCGCGAATGTGACCCGCACCGCAATTACCTATATCAAACGTTATCGGTCTGTGATATGCACCATCTATATCTGTCGCGCGAACGGGTGCGGCGATCCTTCGCTGGATCAGCAAAACCTGCTACTTGCAGGCAATTTGCACCGTCCGTCGACTTAACTGCGGCGCAAAATCATCCCATGACTTAGGTAAACGGCTGTAACGAGCATTGGTAATCTTTCGTTAACCATTGAGTCGACCAGCGGTCGGCGTAGACCGTCGGTGCGAGCACGCGCGCCGCACGGTATGGGCCGAATATCGGCACATATCAGCTATTCGATGGCAAATAGCCGTCGTCGTCACTATTTCGACCCCCACAGCGTAAGCGGAAGGCTGAAAACAACCATGCGGATCGGCGCAATGATGCGCGGCGCGGGCCTGGCTCTCGCGGCACTGGTAGGACTCGGACTCGTCGCCGCGGCGCCGGCGTCAGCGAGCAGCGAGGTGGATCGCTATCTCGATCTCCCGCTGGTCAACCGGAACGCCGCGCAGAGCCCGGGCGGCGTCAACCCCGAATTGCCCTATGACCATGCCGAACTCGGCCGTCTGCTGGATCAGGCGCGGGCCGAGGGTGTGGCGCCCACGCGGTATGCCGCGCTGCTGTACCAGTACTGGCTGGTCGATGCGACCGGCAAGGCGGGCATCGACCTGAAGTCCTGGAACCCGCGCGCGGGCGTGCAGGCCAACCGCGACAACCTGATCAAGTCCTACCGCTACTACGAGGATCTGCAGCTGGGCCACCGCGAACTGCAGTGGGCCGGGATGGGCGGCCAGGTGGGCGCCGATTTCGGCGGCGGCCTCATCGACTTCGAGCTGATGGGCAGCATCTACGACCTGCCCGGCATCGCCGACGCGGCGAACACCGTGCTCGGTGCGGTGGAGCAGGCGGCGGGACCGCAGGCGGTGGCCATGTTGCCGAGCGGACTGCGGGCGCTGGCCCAGGCCGGTCCGCAGATCACGCCGGAGGACCTGCACTGGATCCTCGGGATGATCCTGGTGATGCAGAAGAACATCTTCTCCGACCTGATGCCCATGCACGACGCCTACGTCACCGGCGGGCTGCCCGCGGTGGAGGAGTTCCAGCGGGCAGGGCTGTTCGGTGACGACATCATGGACGCCTGGCGCGATGTCGCCTCGGGAGACCGGGCCCGGATCGCCGACGGCAACGGCGCGCTGCTGCGGCGCGAACAGCAGTGGGCGATCGGCAAGCAGTGGGACGAGGTGCGCGCCTACAAGGGGCCCGTCGGCGAGGCCATCACCTACCTCAGCGGTGCGGTCGGTTCGCCGTCCGTCGCCGGCGTGGTGCCGCCGCGCGAATTCCGTCCCGTGCATGTGCCTTTCACCGGGTCCAACGGCCGGCCCATGCAGCTGACCCTGCCGCTGCCGGACTGGAACTGGTCGGTGCTGGACCAGCGGTGGGACTACATCACCGGCCAGCTGCTGCCCAAGTACAAGGACCAGGTCGAAAACAACTGGCCCGCACTGGAAGCCGCCATGCGCGTCCCGTACGAGCAGCAGATGGAATCGCATCGCCCGCTGCTGAACATCCCGCAGCTGCTGACCTCGGCGGCGAACGAACTGAAGGTCGCCCCGGCCACGGCAGGACAGGAGGGCTGAGATGCGTAGACGAAATCTGATCGCGGTGACCGCTAGCCTGGCGATGCTGTGCACCGCCGCGGGAACCGTTGCGGCACAACCGGCCCCGGCGCCGACCGCGCCCGCGGTGGGCA
>NZ_BDBV01000073.1 GCF_001613165.1 Nocardia mexicana NBRC 108244 | reverse complement strand
GCGCCCGCGGCCGCCTGGCTGCGCACGCCGACGGCCTTGGTCCCGACCGCGCCGAGCGCGGCCGCACCCAGCAGCACACCGCCGGTGGCGGCCAGACCCGAACCGCCGCTGCCGACGATCGCGACCGCCGGGGTGACCAGGCGCATCAGTGCGGGCAGCACGAACGCCACGCTGCACAGCAGCACGATCGCCACGAGCATGCGCTGGGCCTGATCGGCATCGGGCAGGCCCGCGGTGGTGGTCAGATCGTCGGTATTGCCGATGGCCACGAACGCGATCATGTAGACGATGGCGGCCACCGGTTTCCAGAGCATGAACGCGATGATCCAGCCGATCAGCTTCGGATACGCCTGTCTGCCGGTACTGGTCCCCGACGCGGCCGCCGCCAGCGGTACCACGCCCGCGGCGACCACCAGCAGACCCTGCCGCACGATGGCGAGCACGATCTGCGCGAGCGCCCCCAGCAGGCCGACGATCGCGATGATCAGCACCAGGCCCGGCGAGAACGCCTGTAGCTTCGCCGTTTTCACCATGAACTCGGCGATGTTCTTGGCATTGCCGTCGGTGGCGTCCTGAATCACCCACGCGGAGAAGCGGTCCGAGGCCTGGGTGCCCGCCACAATCACCGCGCCCAGCATCCAGGAGCTGAACACCACTCTGGCCAACATCCTGAACGACTCACCCGCCTCGTTCAGCGCGGCCCCCCGCCGCGCTTCCGCCAATCTGGCGCCGGACAGGATCACCGACACTATGAGTAGCAGGATCTGGGCCTGATAGGTGTAGTCGTTGATTCTCTGGAACAGCTCTCCGCCGTTGCTTATTCGCTCGTTGGGCACCTTCATCCAGAAGGTCAGCGCGAGGATCAGCGCCTGCCCGAGCCCGTTCATCAGCGAGTCGACCACCTTGCCGAAGGTGGAGTCCCACGCCTTGTCGCGCACGGCGCCGGCGGCGTCGCCCGGGTGGGTCGCGGCGTTACCGGCCTTGCACGCGGCCGACGCGGCGTCGCCGAGCGAGACGCCGGGCAGACCGAGACCGTCGAGATCGTCGTGGATCTCGTTGCAGGTCTGGTCGAAGCCGTACTGTGCGTAGGCCACCGTCGGTGTCGCGATCATGACGGTGAACACGACCGCGAAGATCGTGAGAATGCGCCTCACCATGTCGTCCACCCTTCGATGCTTCGCAGGGAATCGATCCGGACCAGTTGTTGCCCGTCCACCGCCGTCAGCTTCCAATCCCCGTCACGCCAGACGACCGCGAGACGCATGCCGACCCATGTCGGTTGGCCATCGATGACTTCTCTTGCCTTTCTTGCGATGTCGACGACCGCCCGGTCGTCGGTGTAGTTGTCGACGCGGAACGCGTCCGAGGCGTACAGCAGCGGGGTCAGCTTGTCCGGCAGTCGGTCGGACACCTTGCCCGCGGCCAGCAGCCGATCGTATTCGGCCAGGTACTCCGGCGACATCGCCGCCAATTGCAGCAGCAGCCCTCGATCGCTCGGGTTCGCGTTGGTGCGCCAGAAATTCTGTTCGGCGGCCAGCACCGCGCCCTGCGGCGTGTGCGCGTAACCCGTGGCCGCCTTGCCCTCCACGCGAGCCGGGCCGTCCGAGCCCGAGAACCGGACCACCGGCCCGCCGAACACCCGCTGCCGGACGCCCGGGGTCTCGGCGGGATTCGGCGCCGCGGTCAGCCACTGCGGATCGTCCGGACGGCGCTGCGCCCCGGGATCCTGCGGAAGCTGCTGTCCCGCAGGGTTGTTCGGAATATCGACGCGGCGGCCGAACATATCGGTCTCGGGTGCGCCGAAACCTTCCGCGCCGGGTGCGGCCACCGTGCTGGTATCGGCCACGGGGACCGGCGCGCTGCCCGCCGTCGCCCCGCTCCCGTCGCGGCGCACGGTCGCCACGGTCACCGTCACCGCCAGCGCGACGGTGACGAGCGCCGCGGCGCCCAGCAGCCGCAGCTGTGCGGGGCTGCCCGCTCCTCGCCCGCTCACCATGGCGTCCACCCCGTCAGCGAGTCGATGTACTCGGTCGGCGAGCCCTTGGACTCGGTCGGCTTGAGCCGCCAGTCGCCCGAATCCCACACCATGACCAGCCGGACCGCCGCCCACTTCTGCTGACCGTCGGCCACCGGGCCGCGGGCGGCCAGGCGCACGATGGCCATATCGTCGGCGTAGTTCTCGACCCGGAATGCGTCCGGCGCCACCAGGTATCGGGTCACCCGCTCCGGCTGCTGCTCGGGCAGCTTGCCCGCGTCGAGCGCCTTGTCGTAGGCCGCCAGCTGCTGCGGGGCCACCCGCACCTGCTGGGTGTACAGATTCCGGTCGGCCGGACGGGCGTTGAGGCGGTAGGTGATCTGCGCCGCCGCCAGTACGGCCCCCTGCGGGGTGTGCGAATACCCCACCGCCAGGCCGTTCTCGTCGATATGGGCGGGCCCGTCGCTGGTGGAGAACGGAACCGAGGCGCCGTGGACGCGCTGCCAGCCGCGCGGCTCGGTGGTACCCGCCGGGGCGGCGGTCAGCCAGTCCTCGTCGACGGGGCTCTTCTCCAGCGACGGATCCTGCCGGAGTGGTTGTCCCGCAGGGTTGTTCGGAATATCGACGCGCCGCCCGAACAGATCGACCTCCGGTGCGGCGAATCCGGTGGCACCGGTCCCGGCGACCGGCGACGGTAACGAATCGGGGGGCTTGCTGCCGCCGGAATCGTCCCGCCCGACGTACATGAAGACACCGACGATCACGATCAACGCGATCACCGCGGCCGAGGCGATGACGCCGAAGGAGACGCCGCGATCGGCATCGTTGTACGAGCCGCCCGCATCCTTCCCGGTCATGTTGGAGCCTCCAATGTCACTATGTCGGTGGGCAATTCGTCGATGGAGTCGACAGGACGCGCGGTGGCGTCGGACTCCGGCAGGCGTAACCTCCAGTCCTCGCCGAACCATTCGACGGTGGTGTGGTTCACCGCTCTCGAGCCGTCGGAATATTCGGTGTAGACGTCCACGTTCGATCTGTCTCCGGTGAATCCGAGCACGCGGTAGCCGAGCACGCGCGGCGCGTACTGCTCCGCCGCGGGACCGGTGATCGACAGCTGCACCCGGTTGACCGACCACTCGTCGCGGGCCGGTCCGGGCACGAGTTCCCGGGCGACCACCGTCGACCACTGGCTGTCGGTGGCCACCGACAGCCGCACGGAGTGGGTGATGGCCGCGACCGCCGCACCCGCCGGGGTGCGATCGAATCCCGTTGCGGCGCCGTCGCTGTCGTTTCTGGGCCCCTGATCGGTCACCGGCAGGGCGACGCCCTGGTACGGCTGCCAGCGCACTCCGCTGGGCGGGTGCGCCGGATCCGGATTCGACGTACCGCCGTCGCCCCCACCGCATCCGGCGGTGGCGAGCACGGCGACACCGAGCACGCCCGCGGCGGCCCGGCGGAGGCGCAGCGGGTTCACCGCGTGCGCTGGTGCGTCGATCTCGGCCGAAATCATGGGGGCCCCACCGTTCACGTCGGCAGTATGGTCAGTGCGATCGCGCTCGCCGAACTTGCCACGATGGCCCCGATGAGGCTCATGACAATGCCGTGCGAGGCGTCGTTCACGGCCATGTCGTCGCGCATCGCCGACCACAGCCGACCGGCCGAGATGATCATCCAGGCCAGGCAGGACAGCAGCACGACCCACAGCAGCCAGTTGATGAGCTGCATGATCGGCTCGACCACGTCGGACGGCATCTGCTTGTAGGCAAGCACGGTCGCGGCGGACATCAGCTACCGATGACCGCGTTCATGATGGTTCCGGCGCTGGTGGCGATGACGCCGCCGATCATGGCTCCCGCCACCATCTTCGGCGATTCCAGGCCTCCACCGGTCCACTTCTCCCATGCGAATTTGCCTCCCGCGTAGGTGATTCCCATGATTCCGGACAGCAGCACGAACCACGTGAAGTACCGAACCAATTTCAGCAATTTTTCCGAGGCCGGGGGCGCCTCGGGCGTCGGATTCCCGATCTGAGCGAGAACAACACCGTACGTTTCGTGCACGGCCGCCAGGATGGTACTCATCGAGCGTCCTCTTCTTCTTCCAAGTGCGAACTGCTAGCTACTTTTTCGCGTATGAGATCGATGATGCTCGCACCGAGCTCGTCGACATCGTGCGGAACCTCTTGTAACGGATCGAGTTTGCGCTTCTTCTGCTGCGGGGGCGGATCGGACGGCGACCACACCGGCAGCTGATCGGGCTCGACGAGCATCCACTCCTCGTGCCAGGGCACCTGCCACATCCGGCCGGCCAGGGAGCCGACCACATCGCGGTAGCGGCGGATCTCGACGGGCATCCGGCCCGGTCGAGCGGCCACCGTGATCAGGCCGAGCACCTCGCTCGGCCCGGCCAGCCCCGCGCGGTGCTGGCGCAGCAGATCGTGGGCGCGGGTCAGCCCCGCGATGGTCTCGCGGGCGACCAGGACGACGAAGGGGGACTCGCGCTCGAAAACTCCGGGCCAGCGCCGATGCGAATCCGCCGCGGGCGCGAGTACATGCGCGAGGCTGCTGGCTCCCGCACCGCCGTGCACACCGAGCAACCACACCAGCGGGGCACGCCCGACGCCGGGTACTGGACGCTCCCAGACGGGGGCGCGGCGCGCCTCGGGCGGGGCGACGACGCCCGCCGTGCCGACCGGGGTCTCGCCGCCCGCAGCGGATTCCGATGAACTTCCCTGTTCCTTCATGGCCGCGGTCATGATGCCACCCCCGCCACCAGCGTGCGATATGCCCTCCGGGTGTCGGCGGCAAGTGTGTTGTGGCGCACCAGTTCTCCGCGGGCCAGCTCCGGGTCGTAGGGGATCTCGCGGATGTCGCGCACCCAGCCCGTGAGGTGTTCCCGCAAATGTTCCGCGACCACCGGCTCGTTGCCGGGAAGCTGATGGGACACCACGATCGTGGTGTCGCCGACGATGCCGCCGCCCTGCCCCTCGGCCGGGCCGCCGAACTGGTCGTCGAGCCATTCCAGCGTGACGCGCAGCCGATTGGCGGCGTCGGCGCGGGCCGGAATCGCCAGCACCAGTGCGATATCGGCGTCCTCCAGCAGCGGACGCAGATGCCGCCCGGCGATCGGGCTGCCACCGTCGTAGACGGGGGTGTAACCGGCGTCGGCGACGGCACGCGAGACGGTCAGGTAGGTGGCGCGGCGGCGCAGCGGGGCGGAGTCGCGCCACAGCAGGCCGATGCCGGAACTCGCCTGCGACAGGCATTCCTTCAGCGGCGCCGGTTCGTCGTCGCCGCGGCCGTACAGCCACTGCTGCAGGCTGATCGGGCTCAGATGTTCGTCGGCGCCGCGCAGCGCCAGATCGCTACCCGCGGACGTGGCGTCCACGGCGACGGTCGGCGCACCGGCGGCACCCAGTTCACCGGCGATTCCGAGCGCGGTCGAGGTGGTGCCGGCGCCACCGCAGCCGCCCACCACCAGGATCGGGCGTGGGAGCGAGCCGTCGTCTCCGTCGTCGCGGCGTCCCTTGCGTAACCGCACCACCGGAGCCTTGGTGCGCGATCGACCGCTCGCCGGGTCGCCCGGTTCGGGCACCTCGTCGAGCCACCGGCTCCAGTCCTGTCCCATCGTCTCAGCTCTCCTCTTACCCGGCCGCGATGCCCGTGATCAGGGTGCGGCCGTCGATCACCGCGGTGGTGACCGTCTGCTTGCCGTAGGTCTTCGGCGCGGCGCCCGGCCGGCGCTCGGTGACCTCCACCAGGAACTTGTCCGTCCCCTCCTCGCCCCGGCCCACGGCGGTGACGCGCACGCAGTGGGTGGTACCCAGCGGGACCGAGTTGATGCCGCGCTGAATCACCGGCGCGCCGGAGATCGCGGCGTCGGGGGCCACGACCTCCCGGGCGCGTTCGGCGGACCGCTCGACGTAATACGAATGCTGGAACCACATGATCGCGTCCGGCCCGGAGTCGGTGCCGCCCGGCACGGCGCCGCGCATCATCCGATCGGTCCGCTCGGTGGGGCAGAAATCCGAGGCGGCCCCGTCGCCGGTGACCGCTGTCAGGCGCACCGCCGAGGCGGCGCGGCCACCGGAATGCGTTGGGCCGCCGCGGGAATGCAGCAGGTACAGCGCGGCGGCGCCGGCGGCGGCCAGCAATAACACGGCAACCAGCAGGACCAGGGCGATACGCCACCGGCTCGGGCGCGTGCGCTCGCGCAGGGTGTGCGGCGAGGCCGCGGCGCCCGGCCCGTCCCGGCCGATGCGCCGGCGCTCCACGGGTTCGCGGAGCGGCGGGGGTTGATCCTCCTCCTCGTCGTCCCACGGGAACTGCACGACGTCGCCGTCGCGCTCCGGGTAGTCGTCGTCCGGGCCGGGCGCGTGATCGCCCACCCAGTCGCTCCAGCCGCCGACGAATTCACTGCGGCGGGCGGGCGGATCGTCGGCGAACGGGATGTCGAAGGGCTCGGGCTCGGTGTCGCGAATGTAGTGCGGGTAGCGCGCCGCGCCGCCCCCCGCACCGTCGTCCTCGGCGAATGACGGCTGCTCGCGCGCCGGCGGGCGGGCCGCGACGCCGGGCGGCTCGAGCGCCGGATACCAGCGCTCCAAGTCTTTGTACGACTTCAACATTCCCCCCTTCCCGCGGAGCCAGGCACGTCGTGCAGCATCGTCGGACCCTCTCGGCGATCAGTTCGTGGAGAACGGGTAGTCGTTGGCGGTACCAGCGGTGGGCGAGGTCGACGGCACGCCGCCGGGGCCTGTCCCAAACGGAAATTGTCCCGTACCCGACGAATTCGGCGAACTCGACGCGCCGGGCGGTGGCACCAAGATTCCGGTAATCGGGCTGTTCGAAGTACCTTTCGGGGCCTGCGCGCCGCCGTGCGCGGCGACCAGGTCGCGCGCCGCGGCGGCGAACCAGTCGGCGACGAACCGGACCGGGGCGTCACCGCGGGCATCCACGGCCACGGTGGAGTAGGCGCCGTGGCGCTGGACGGTGTCCCAGTACCGCACCCAGGCGGCGGTGTCGAGCAGGTCCTTGTTGTCGGTGATGTTCTGCACGACGGCGTCGAACGCCTGGTTCACCAGCCGCGACACCGTGGTCGGCGGAACCAGCTGGGTGACCGCCCCGGCCAGCTTGGTGGCCAGCAGCACCAGGGCGACCGGCGGGTTGTTCAGCGCGGCGCGGGCCAGTTCGCCGAGGGCGGCGGGATTCAGCACGGTGCGCACCGCCGTGCCCACCGCGTTCAGGCCGATCACCCCCACCTTGAACATCGCGCGCATCGGATCGGCGAGCGCGATGCGGCTGCGCGGATCGGAGGCCTCGGCGATGCGCTGCGAGATCGACTGCTGCGGCTGATAGGACAGCGAGGCCGGCGCCGTGCCCTGCAGATCGGAGTTCACCACCGTGGTGGCGGTCTTGATCGAGGTGAAGGCCAGCGCCTGGGAGATGGATACCAGCGCCGCGATCGGGTCGCCGCCCGAGAGCTGGGACTGCCCCGCCACATTCGTGACCGCGCGCAGGATCGGAGCGCCCGCTGGCGCGTCGCAGGCGAGATCGCCCGCCGCGCAGAAGCTCGCCACACGGCCGGTGAGCGCGCCGAAATTGACCGCGCGATCCCGATCGGGACCGATGCCGCCGCCGACCGCGGGCTCCTGATCCAGCGTCCGCACCGTGGATACCCGGTCACCCGCCGTGCCCGGCGCCGCATCCGGCGTGGCCTTGCCGGGCGAGCCCGGGAACAGCGGCGCACCGGGATTGCGAGTGGGATCGGCGAAAAGCGCTACGGCGGCGATCTTTTCCGGCGGCAGGACGCCCTGGCCCGCGCCGACCTCCTGGGCGAACATCGAAGCCACATGGGCGCCTTGGGAATAGCCCACGACGGCGAACCTGGTCTGCGCACAGCGCTGCGCGACCTGCTGGGCCATCCCCCGCAGCCGCGACAGTCCCCCGGTCAGCGACTCCGAATACGGCGCCGTGCCACCGGGAACCGCGCCGCCGAAGCCGGATTCGTAGGGCACGTAGGCCCGGTCGACCAGGCCGCTCTCGGGCGCCTCGGCCAGCAACGGCAGGAATACCGAGGACAGCATGCCCGTGTCGGTGGTCGGCGCGGCGTCGGGGGAGGATTCGCCGGTGCCCTGAATTCCCAAGGCGTACAGGGCCGGGCAGACGGCGATCGGAACCTGGGTGGTGGGGCCGGACGGCTGCGCCTGCGCCGGAACCGCCCCGATCGTCGTCACCGCTGCGACGGTGAGCGCGACCGTGGCCGGCATGCTCCAGGTTGTGCGCGTGGCCAGCAAGACCTGACCCCCTTCACCAGCTGTATGCATCAGTTCGGAGGGCCGAGTGCCGCGGCGACCCGTCGTCGGCGATCTTCATCACCCTGCGTTCGAGTTGCCGCCGTAGCCGCGCGTGCCCCGAAACGCAATAGACCGTAACAGAATCGAGCGAACGACGCAGTGCATCCTGCACAATGCGAACGCATTCTCGGAACAATCCACGTCAGAACCCTAAACCGCCCGGAAGAATTCTAGCTGCGACCGCCGAGTTTCGTGACTTGTAGCAACAATTCGGCGACCCACGCCCGGATCCTCCACGCCGCGAACCGAACTCGGCCCGCACCCCGCCACCACGCAGACCACCCACCAGGCGCTCACTACCGGATGCCGATCAATTGCCGGACATTACCGATTCGCCATCATTTCCCCGATCCCCCTTTTGAAAGCAACCTTTCCGAATTCGCCAAGATTACGCCGAACCACCCCTTCGCGCGGGGTTTGGCGTGCGGGACACGGGGTGCCGCTGCCGAGGATGGGGGCGGGCGGCGGGCAGACTGGGGCGATGGCGGATCTTCCGGTGGCGGCGGTGGCGTGTGCGTTCGCGGGGGCCGTGTTGTTCGCGGTGTCGGCGGTGGCGCAGCAGCGGGCGGCGGCGGAGGTGCCGGAGGGGGAGGCGCTGCTGGCGCGGCTGATCCGCAGTCCGCGGTGGTGGGCGGGAATCGTCGGGGACGCGGGCGGATTCGCCTTCCAGGTGGCGGCGCTGGCGCTCGGATCGGTGCTGGTGGTGCAGCCGATCCTGGTGACCGCGCTGGTATTCGCGCTGCCGCTGGCCGCGCGGTACAGCGGTCGGCCGGTGACTAAGTCGATGTGGGCGCAGGCGGTCGCGCTCTCGGCTGCGCTGGCGGTGTTCCTGGTCGTCGGCGATCCCACCGAGGGGGTCACGGATGCTCCGTGGCACCACTGGGTGGCGCCACTCGGGCTGCTGCTCGGGGTGATCGTGGCGTCGATCGCCGTCGGTCTCACCGCGCGGGCACCGGCGCTGCGCGCGCTGCTGTTCGGCACCGCCGCCGGATTGTTGTTCGGTATCGCGGCCGCGCTCACCGAACACGTCACCGAACTGTTCGGCCAGGGCCTCGGCGCGGTCGCCGCCGCGTGGCAGCCCTATGCGCTGGTGGCCGCCGGTCTGCTCGGCCTCTACCTGCAGCAGCGCGGCTACCAGGTCGGCCCGCTGTCGGCCTCGCTGCCCGCGTTCACCGTCGCCGAGCCGCTGGGCGCCGCCTTCATCGGCATCACCGTCCTCGACGAACGCCTGCGCAGCGGCCCCCTCGGCACCGCCTTCGTCCTGCTGGCCGTCGTCGTGATGGGCGTCGAAGCGGTACGTCTCTCCCGCGCCCAAGCCGAATCCACCCCCACCCCGGCCTAAGCAACTTGAGTTGACTGTGGATTGGTAGTCAACTATGGTTGCTTGCATGTCTGGCGCCGATAGTTCTTCGCCCGAGGATCCCGCCGATGCGCTCGCCGCCGTGGTTGCCCTGCGGCGGCTGGCCGATCAGGTCGAGGACGCCGCCGTGGAGCAGGCCATGCGGGCCGGTTGGGGGTGGCCGCAGGTCGCCGAGGCGCTGGGCATCACGCGCCAGGCGGTGCACAAGAAACATGCCAAGCGGCTCATCGCCGCCGGTGTCACCTTGAGGAGGCGTGGCGATGGCCGCGATCGATAAGTTCTTCCAGCTCGACAAGCTCTTCCTGCGCAACGAGTTTCAGCTGTACCTCCATCGGATCATCCTGCGCGGTGAATCGGAGGCGCGCGACGACGGCTCGTCCTCGATGGAGGCACAGCATCTGCTGCTGGCCATCGCCGCCGAACCGGATCCGGATACGCATCCGGTCCTGGATTCGGCGGGCCTCGATCACCGCACCGTGCGCGCTGCGCTGGACCGGGAGTTCGAGGCCAGTCTCGCCGCAGTCGGCGTGTCCGCCAAGGACTTTCCGCTCCCCCGCGCCAGCCGCGGCACCGGCCGCCCGACGATGGGCGCATCGGCCAAGCTCGCCCTCGAACGCACCTTCACCGCGGCGGCCAAACAGGATGTGCGCCCCGTCGACCTACTGCTCGGAGTGCTGACAGCGGAGGTCGGCACCGTGCCGCGGGCCCTGGCACTCGCCGGCGTCGACCGCGGCGACCTCGTGGCGCGTGCGCAGGCGCACCGGGACGCTGTCGAAAAGTAAAGGCGCCGATCGGGTTTCCGAGGAACGCTAGTCGAGCGATTTCCAGAAAGCGGTCAGCGCCTCGGCGCCGCGCGCCGGATCCTGCACCATCCACCAGTGCCCCAGGCCGTCGAGTACCGCCGTACGCGCACCGGCGCGTTCGGCCGCCCGAGTCCGCAGGTCGTCGGAACCGACGTATCCGTCCTCGGTGGCCACGAGCGAAAGTCCCGGGCGCGCGGCCGCATTCGCGAGTGCGCGCCCGGCCTCCGCCATCGCGGGCTGGCGCGCCGAGCGGTACAGCGACAGGATCGCCCGGCCCATGTCCGGGCCCTGGTGCTGCGCGATCGAGGTCGCGATGTCGAGCGGGATGCCCAGCGCGGCCATCTGCTCGGACCGCTGCTCGACCGTGCCGCCCAGCATGGCCGCCACCTGTTCCTCGCCGTCGCCCGGCGTCTGCCACACCCGGGCGAGGTCGTGCCAGATGTATTCGGGGTCGAACAGGCCGATGACGTCGGTGGCCCAGCTCCTGACGAGGTCCGGCCGGTGCATCACGGCGGTGACGACATGGCCTCCGCCCCAGTCGTGGCCGACGAGGTCGACGGGTTCCTCGAAGCGCTCCAACTCGCCCTCGAGCCAGTCGCGATAGTCCAGGTAGGTCGCCGAGAAGCCTTCCGGCAGTGGCGCTCCGAATCCGGGCGGCGACAGCCGCACCACATCGGCACGGCCGAGTGCGTCGGCCAGCGGCCCCCAGATCGCTTCGGTCTCCGGATTGCCGTGTACGAGAACCACTGTCATGGACGCCATCGTGACACCGCGCCCCGGCGGGCGGCACCGGTTCGGCGGCCACTGTGGCGCCCGTCACCCGCTCAGGCCGCCGACGTCACCCGGTAGACGTCGTACACGCCCTCCACGTTGCGGACCACGTTCAGCAGGTGGCCGAGGTGTTTCGGGTCGCCCATCTCGAAGGTGAACTTGCTGATGGCGACCCGATCGCCGGAGGTCATCACCGAGGCGGACAGGATGTTGACCTTCTCGTCGGCGAGCACCTTCGTCACGTCCGACAGCAGGCGGGTGCGGTCGAGCGCCTCGATCTGGATGGCGACCAGGAACACCGACGACGGCGACGGCGCCCACTTCACGTCGATGATGCGCTCGGCCTGGGCACGCAGGGAGTCGGCGTTGGTGCAGTCGGTGCGGTGCACGCTGACCGCTCCCCCGCGGGTCACGAAGCCCATGATCTCGTCGCCCGGCACGGGTGTGCAGCACTTGGCGAGCTTCGCGACCGTGCCCGGGGCGCCGGGAATCTCGACCCCGGCGTCGCCGCTGACGCGCTGCCGGGTGGGCAGGGTGGAGGGCGTGGACCGCTCGGCGAGCTCGTTCTCCACGTCGCCGACGCCGCCGAGCTGCGCCATCAGCCGCTGCACGACGGTGTGCGCCGACACCTGGTTCTCACCGACGGCCGCGTACAGCGCGGAGACGTCGGTGTAGTGCAGTTCGTGCGCCAGCGCGCCCATCGCGTCGGCGCTCATCAGCCGCTGCAGCGGCAGCCCGGACCGGCGAACCTCCTTGGAAATCTGCTCCTTGCCGGCCTCCAGGGCCTCCTCGCGACGCTCCTTGGCGAACCACTGCCGGATCTTGGCCTTGGCGCGCGGGGAGACCACGAAGTTCTGCCAGTCGCGGCTCGGCCCGGCGTTCTGCGCCTTCGAGGTGAAGATCTCGACGACCTCGCCGTTCTCCAGCTGCCGCTCCAGCGCCACCAGCCGCCCGTTGACCCGGGCGCCGATGCACCGGTGCCCGACCTCGGTGTGCACGGCGTAGGCGAAATCGACCGGCGTCGACTTCTGCGGCAGCGTGATGACGTCACCCTTCGGGGTGAACACGAAGATTTCGGGCGACTTCAGATCGAACCGCAGCGACTCCAGGAACTCCGCCGGATCCGCGGCCTCACGCTGCCAGTCGAGCAGCTGGCGCATCCAGGCCATGTCGTCGACCTCGGTCGAGTCATTGGAGTGCTTGCCCCTGGTCTCCTTGTAGCGCCAGTGCGCGGCGATGCCGAATTCCGCCGTGCGGTGCATGTCCTGGGTGCGGATCTGCACCTCGAGGGGCTTGCCGTCCGGGCCCACGACGGTGGTGTGCAGCGACTGGTAGACGCCGTAGCGGGGCTGGGCGATGTAGTCCTTGAAGCGCCCGGCCATGGGCTGCCACAGCGAATGCACCACGCCGACCGCGGCATAGCAGTCGCGCACCTCGTCGCACAGGATGCGGATGCCGACCAGGTCGTGGATGTCGTCGAAGTCCTTCCCCTTGACGATCATCTTCTGATAGATCGACCAGTAGTGCTTGGGACGGCCCTCGACGATGGCATTGATGCGGCTGGCGGCGAGCGTGTTGACGATCTCGGCCCGCACCTTGGCGAGGTAGGTGTCGCGCGAGGGCGCGCGGTCGGCGACCAGGCGCACGATCTCGTCGTACTTCTTGGGGTGCAGGATCGCGAACGCCAGATCCTCCAGCTCCCACTTGACCGTGGCCATACCCAGGCGATGGGCAAGGGGCGCAATGACTTCCAGCGTCTCGCGGGCCTTCTTCGCCTGCTTCTCCGGCGGCAGGAAGCGCATCGTGCGCATATTGTGCAGCCGGTCGGCGACCTTGATCACCAGCACGCGCGGATCGCGGGCCATGGCGATGATCATCTTGCGGATGGTCTCGGCCTCGGCGGCGGCGCCCAGGTTGACCTTGTCCAGCTTGGTGACGCCGTCGACCAGGTGGGCGACCTCGGCGCCGAACTCGCGAGTCAGCTCCTCGAGCGAGTAGCCGGTGTCCTCGACCGTGTCGTGCAGCAGCGCGGCCACCAGGGTGGTGGTGTCCATGCCGAGCTCGGCGAGGATGTTGGCGACCGCGAGCGGGTGGGTGATGTACGGGTCGCCGGACTTGCGGAACTGGTGGGCGTGCTTCTCGTCGGCGACGTCGAAGGCGCGCTGCAGCAGCTGCAGGTTGGCCTTCGGATACAGCTCGCGGTGCACCGTGGCGAGCGGCTCCAGCACCGGCTTGACCGCGGCGATACCGCGCTGACCGGTCATCCGGCGGGCGAGCCGCGCCCGGACCCGGCGCGAGGCGGAGGTGGGCACCGCCGCCGGAGTGCCCGGCTGGCGCATCGGCATATTGCGCGGGGTGGGGGTCGGTGCGGAGGCGTCGCCGGTGGCGGGAGCGGCGTCGTTGCCTGCGCTCGATTGCTCGGCATTCGCCTTCTCCAGATGCTGAGTCATGCCACCACCTCTCCCGGCTAGATCGGACCACCCTACCCGGCCGGTCCAACGGCTCAGACCACCAACTTTAATCCGGTCGGGTGACACGCGCCGTGCTCCGCCGCTTACCGGTGGTCAGGGCGGACGGAGATCCGGAATCCGGGGCCCGGCCGACGCGCCACCTCGCGAGCCCAGGACTCGGCCGACGAGTTTGCAGAACCATGGCTGATACCCGCGCCCGCGGCCCTCCGGCACCGGTCACACGATGGAACGCACCCGTCGGGACGGCCCGGACCGCCGTTGACAGGCCCGCCGGTCTGTGGCTCGCTGGGCGGTATGCGCGGTGGGGTACGGGTGGCGGCGGTGGGAGATCTGCATATCCGGGCGGCCGTGTGCGGGCGGTTCCGTCCCGCGTTTCTCGAGCTGGACGCCGATCTGCTGTTGCTCGCCGGGGACCTGACCGAGGGCGGCACGCTGCGCGAGGCGGACATGCTCTGCGCCGAGCTGGCCGGGGTGCCGGTGCCGATGGTGGGGGTGCTGGGCAACCACGACCACGACCACCGCCAGGGCTTCCGGATCGCCGCCATGCTCGCCGATGCCGGGGTGCGGATGCTGGACGGCACCACCACCGTGCTCGACGTCGGCGGTGTTCGCGTCGGTATCGCGGGCGTGATGGGCGGCAGCGGCGGCTTCCCGGGCCATCCCGGCGATCCGGACAGCGGCAGCCCCGAACATAGAGAGCGCTACCGTCGCGGGCCCGCCGACGCGCTGCGGTTACGGGCGGCCCTGGACACGCTCGACACCGACCTCCGCATCGCCCTGATGCATTTCGCACCGATCCTCGGCACGCTCGCCGGTGAACCGCCCCGGATCTTTCCCGGGCTCGGCTGCGCGGAGCTGGGCGCGGCGGCCGACGCGGGCCGCGCGGATCTGGTGGTGCACGGACATGCGCACGCCGGGACCGAGTACGGGACCACGCCCGGCGGCACTCCGGTCCGCAATGTCGCGTATCCGGTACTCGGCGCGCCCTGCCGCAGCTATCGGCTCCGTCCTCGCGATCGGTAGCCGAACTACATACGCATCGGTACGAAAAACCGTGTGTTCCACGTCAACTCGTTAATATCCGGCCCGGCCGATCCGATGCAGGGGTAGACACGCCGTTGTCTGCTGAACGACACCGGAACGAAATCCGTGCACCGTCCATACGGACGATGACGCGGACGTGGTCCGGTACCACGAACACTCCGCATCGGGGGCGGGGGCGAGGCCCCACACAGGGGGCATCGCCGTCGTGGCGAGTTCGGCCCTGCGCCGCACCGCATTCGGAGGATAGGTATCGACATGGGCAGACGTGAGAAACCCCTGGACACCCGCACCGGCCCACTGGCCGCCTTCGCGGGTGATCTTCGCAAACTACGTGCCGCTGCGGGCAATCCGTCGTATCGCCGGATGGCCAGCGTGGCCCTCTACTCCCCCTCCGTGCTGTCGGAGGCCGCCAGCGGGCACCGGATCCCCACGCTGCAGGTCACCCTGGCGTTCGTCCGCGCCTGTGACGGTGATACTACCGAATGGGAGCAGCGGTGGCGAGAGATCCGCGGCGACAACGGTTTCGAACCCGCCGAGCCGTCCGGTGACGACCGGCAGCCGGAGGCGATCGGGCACCCGCACCCGGCGCAGTTACCCATCGGTGTGCACGATTTCGTCGGGCGCACCGCGGAGTTCGAGGGGGCCCGGGCCATGCTGACGCATGCCGCCGAGGGCCGCGTGCCGCTGCTCATCCGGGGCGCCGTCGGCATCGGCAAGACGACCTTCGCGCTGCGCATCGCGCACCGCATGACCGGCGAGTTCCCGGACGGTCAGCTGTGGGCCGACATGGGCGCCGACGACGTGCAGCCGATGGAGGTCATGGCGGGATTCCTGCAGGCACTCGGCGTGCCGCCCGATCGGATCCCGGTCGACGACATGCACCGGATCGGCCTCTACCGGTCGATGCTCGCGCAGCGGCGGGTGGTCGTGGTGCTCGACGACGTGCGCGACGAGCGCCGGGTCCGGCCGCTGCTGGCCCGCTCCCGGACCAGCCAGATCCTGGTGACCAGCCGGTCGCGGTTGCTCGGGCTCGACGGGATCCGGCGGACCACCCTCACCCCGCTGCCCCGCACGGATTCGCTGGCGCTGCTGCGGTTGCTGATCGGCAACGACCGCGTGCGGGCCGAACACGATGCGGCACTGCGCATCACCCATTTCTGCGCGCACCTGCCGCTGGCGATCACCATCGCGGGCCGCAAGATCGCCGCCCAGCCCGGCCGCCGGCTCGGCGAGGTGGCCGACCGCCTGGACGCCGGCATCCAGGTGGCCGACTGGCTGCGGATCGGCGACGTGAGCCTCGCCGGATCCCTGCTCCCGGCGTATCTTTCGCTGCCGCCACTGGCCAAACACGTCGTGCACATGTGCACCGCCGGTGCCGACGAGGTCACGCCCGGCGGGCTCGCGCGCGTACTGCACATCTCGGTCGACGCCGCCGAGCACGCCGTGGACAGCCTGATCGATTGCGGTCTGCTGCACCGCGTTTCGGCACCGGAGCGATATCTGCTGCCGTCGCTGGTCGGCAGGCTGGTGGCCCAGCAGACCAGTCGCTTCGCGATGTATCCGGAGATGGATACCGTCGAACTCCCGGTGGTCGACCTGCGCACCGCCGACCCGATGATCGGATGACCGGTTCGCGGCGCTCGGGCGATTGACGTTCGATTGTTCGAATTACTTTCGGCCCCAAGTAAATACCGTCGTCGCACCGGTAATCTTCGTCGCGTTCCACTTCGGAAATTCGACGTTGCGAGGAGTCGCAGGTGAAGGAAAATCAGCGCAAGCAGGCGGCGGCGTTTCGGCAGTTGCACGCGGGGGGCGCATTCGTGCTGCCGAATGCGTGGGATGCGGTCAGCGCCGCCCTGGTCGCCCGGGCCGGTGCGGCCGCGGTCGCGACCACCAGCGCGGCGGTGTCGTGGGCGCTCGGTCGCGGTGACGGGCAGCGGCTGACCCGCGCGGAGATGGTCGACCAGGTGCGCCGCATCGCCGATGCGGTCGAGGTACCGGTCACCGCCGATATCGAAGGTGGCTACGGCCCGGCACCCGCCGATGTCGCCGCGACGATCACCGCGACCGTCGAAGCCGGTGCGGTCGGGGTGAACCTGGAGGATTCGGTGCGCCCCGGCGGCCCGCTGTTCGACAGCGGCGAGCAGGCGGGCCGCCTGAGCGCCGCGCGCACCGCGGCCACGCACGCGGGACTCACCGAACTGGTGATCAACGCCCGCACCGACGTGTACCTGTTCGGCATCGGCGCGCCCGAGGACCGCTTCGACGAGGTGCTGGACCGGGCGGTCGCGTACGCCGAGGCCGGGGCGGACAGCTTGTTCGTTCCTGGCCTGCTGGATCTCGACACCGTGGCCGAGCTCGCCGCGAAATCGCCACTGCCGGTGAACGTCATGGCCGGGCCGGGCGCGCCCTCGGTCCCGGAGCTCGCGGCGGCCGGAGCCCGCCGCATCAGCGTGGGCTCGGCGATCGCGCAGGCGGCCTACGAACGCGTACAGGCCGCCGCGGCCGAGTTGCTCGCCCACGGCACCTACACGGCCCTGGCCGACGGGCTCGACTTCGGTTCCGTACAGGCTCTTTTCACGGATACGGAGGGCAGACCGCGATGACCGCCGTTCGTTCCCCGGAGCGCACCGGTGTCCTGGTGGCGCTCCGGGGCACCCCGCGCCCCGTCCGAGTGCTGCTGCTCGGGGTGCTGATCAATCAATTGGGCGCCTTCGTGCAGACCTTCCTGGTGCTGTACCTGATCCATCACGAATTCTCGATCGGCCGAGCCGGTTTCGCGCTCACCGCGTACAGCGCGGGCGCGGTGCTCGGCACGATGCTCGGCGGTGAACTCACGCACCGGCTCGGGCCGCGCACCACGATCGTGGCGTCCATGACCGCGTCGGCGGCCTGCCTCGCCCTGATTCCGGTTCTCAGCCGCCCGGGCGCCTTCCCGGCGCTGGTCGCGATCGTCGCCGCCGCGGGACTGGTGACCCAGGCGTATCGACCCGCGGCCGCGGTGCTGCTCAGCGACCTGATGCCCGAACAGTATCGGGTGATGGGCTTCTCGATGATGCGCATCGCGCTGAACACCGGCGCCGCGCTGGCCCCGCTGCTCGCGGCCGGGCTCATCCTCATCGAGTGGAACCTGCTGTACTGGGTCGACGCGTGCACCGCGCTGGCGTACGCGCTCCTGGCACTGACATTGCTTCCCGCGACCGCGGCGCCGAAGCCGGATCCTCGTGCGCCGCAACGGCGTTCGGGCTACGCCACGATCGCCCGCGACTACCGCTACCACCTGTTCCTCGCCTCGGTGCTACTCGGCACGCTCATCTACGTGCAGTACACCGTCGCGCTGCCGCTGAATCTGGCCCGCGAGGGCTACTCCACGGCGTGGTACAGCGCGGTGCTGGTCACGGCGTCGGTGGTGCTGATCGCGTTCGAGCTGAAGATCACCTCGTATCTGACGCACCGCCGCGGCAATGTGGTGGGCGCGGTGGGCACCGCGATCATGGGCCTCGGTGTGGCCGGATACGCCCTGGCGGGCAGCGCGATCGCGGCGGTGCTGGTGTGCACGGCGGTGTTCGTGCTGGGCGTAATGATCAACGGGCCCACCATGTTCGCCTATCCGAGCACGTTCCCGGCCGCGGTGAAGGCCCGCTACGTCGCCACCCATCAGGCCACCTTCGGGCTCGGCCTGGCGCTGGGACCCACCCTCGGCGTGCTGGCCTGGGAGCAGTTCGGGGCCGGGGTGTGGTTGCTCTGCGGCGCGCTCGGACTCGCCGCGGCCTGGTTCGCCTACGCCGGAATGCCGGAACGCGAGCAGGCGTCCGGGGATTGATGTTCACCTCCGTCCGGCCCTGTCGGACAACGCATCTCGCCTCTTCACTGAGAGGCGAAGCAGTGCGCCGACAGGGCCGGATCGAAGGGTCGAAGCAACGTGTCCACCGATATCGGGACCAGACCGTCCCCTCTCCGCCGCCGCCCGCGCGGGTGGGCGGCGCCGATCGGCGCCGCCGCGATCGCCGGGCTCGCGCTCGCCGTCTGGGCCTCCACGCGGTTGCAGGTGGGCCCCGCCACGCGCGAGGCGGCGCTCTTCGTGCATCTGGTGTCGCTGGTGCTCGGCATGGGGGCCGTGCTGGTCGCCGACTATCTCGCCCTCCTATGGCTGGCCCGGCGCACCACCCTGGCCGAACTGGTCCGCGGCATGCGACGACTGCATCTGCCCATCTGGCTCGGCATGTCCGGCCTGGTCGCCAGCGGCACGTTCCTCGCACCCGACCTCGCCGCCGGGGCCACGCGGATCAAGCTGGTCCTGGTGCTCGCACTCATCGTCAATGGGTTGCAGGCGGCGGCACTCGGACGCCGGATGGCCGCCGAACCCGCACCCGGCCGCCGCTTGCTCCTGCGCGGCGCCGCGAGTGCCCTTGTCTCCCAGGCTTGTTGGTGGGGATCGGTGTGGATCGGGTTCTCCACCACGCAGTCCTGACTCCGGTTGACCGGATTTGATTGTCCGGCTCCGCGGCCGGTGTCGGCCAATCACCCGCTCTGCTGCACTGGGTTTTCGGATCCGCGTTCCGGCAGCTCGTGCCGCCGCGCGAACAGATCCGTTCGTCCCGCAGGAAGGCACCCATCCCGATGCGAACATCCCGACTCGCGCTCTGCGCCGTCACCACCGCACTGGCGGCCGCCCTGGCCTCCGGTTGCGGTTCGGGCTCCGAACCCGTTGCGCCGCAGTCCGACTCGATCACGCTCAACACCACCGAACCCGCCAACGCCCTGATCCCCGGCAATACCACCGACGCCGGCGGATCCAAGATTCTGCGCACGCTGTTCAAGGGCCTGGTCGACTACGATCCGCGCACCGCCGCACCCCGCAATGCGGTCGCCGAATCGATCGAGACCACCGACTCCCGAGTGTTCACCATCGCCCTGCGGCACGGGTGGACATTCCACGACGGATCGCCGGTCACCGCCCGCAGCTTCGTCGACGCGTGGAACCACACCGCCTACGGTCCGAACAATCAACAGGGCGCCGGATTCCTCTCCGTCATCGAGGGATTCGACCGAGTACAGGGCGCCGCACCCGCCGCGCGGGAGCTCAGCGGGCTGCGTGTCGTCGACGACCACCGGTTCGAGGTCACCCTCACCCAAGCCCTGCCGTCGTTCCCCACCCGGCTGGGCTATGTCGCCTACGCGCCGCTGCCCGCGAAGTTCTTCACCGACCGCGCCGGGTACGAGGCACATCCCGTCGGCAACGGACCGTTCGAATTCGTCTCGCACACGCGCGGATCGAGCATCGTGGTGCAGCGCGCCGACAACCCCACCGGCCTGCGCAAGCCCGTGATCCGGCGGGCCGAGTTCCGCTTCAACAAATCCCTGGAGGGCGCCTACGCCGACGTCGTCGCCAACCGCCTCGACTTCCTCGAGGTGCTGCCGGGCGACGCGCTGGTCGGCGGCCGGTACAAGCAGGAGCTCGAGGGACGCCATCTGGTCAAGACCGGGTCGGGACTGCAGTCGATCACCTTCCCGCTCTACGACTCCCGCTACGCCGACCCGCGGGTGCGGCAGGCGCTGTCGATGGCGGTCGATCGGCAGGCCGTGGTCGACCGGGTATTCACCGGCGACCGGACGCCCGCCGGCGGCCTGGTGCCGCCGACCGTGCGCGGCGCGGTTCCCGACCAGTGCGGCGACCTGTGCCGGTACCGGCCGGAGCAGGCCCGGGAGTTGTTCGACAGCAGTGGTTTTCAGGGGCCGATCGAGATCTCGTCGAATATCGATACGGCCAACGAGAAATGGCTGACCGCCGTCTGCGCCTCGATCACCGAGGCGGTGGGCCGCGAATGCCGGTTCGTCCCGGTGCCGACGCTGGGTGAGTTCCGCCGCAGCATCGACGGCGGGCAGATGAGTTCGATCTACCGCACCGGCTGGGTCGCCGACTATCCGTCGATCGAGAACTTCCTCAATCCGCTGTACCGCACCGGCGGCTCGTCCAACACCGGCCGATATTCCAACCCGCAGGTGGACGCGCTGCTGGCCCGGGCCGACGGCACTGCCGCCGAGGCCGAGGCGGCCGCGCTGTACCAGCAGGCCGAACGGCTCATCCTGCAGGACATGCCCGCGATCCCGCTGCTGACGCCCGGCGTGCAGACTGGCTGGTCCCAGCGACTGCGGAATGTGGTGGTGACCCCGTTCCGCGACCTGGATCTGGAGACGGTGACGATCGCCGCCGACCAGCCGCAAGCCCGCTGACCCTCCTCCGCACAGGCCCTGGGCCGGAACGACCTTCGTTCTCGCCCAGGGCCTTTCGCCGTGGCGACCGCGCATCGATCGGTTGATGTTCGATGCCCGCGAACGCTGTCGACCAACACGTTCATGAATTTGACTGTGTCACAGCGTTATCCGATCCCAACACAGGTGGAGAATGTGACCGCATACGACGTCGACGTCCTGGCCATCGGCGCCGGGCCCGCAAACCTGGCACTCGCCGTGGCCCTGGAGGAATCCGGGGCGACCGCCCTCGCCGAGAACACCCTGCTGCTCGAACAGCATCCCGACGTGAAGTGGCAGCGCAATCTGCTGCTGCCGTGGGCCCGCAGCCAGGTATCGTTCCTCAAAGACCTGGTGACCCTGCGCAATCCGCGCAGTCGCTACTCGTTCCTCAACTTCCTGCACGAGCGCCGGCAGCTCGACGAGTTCGTCAACCTGTCCACCTTCAATCCCTACCGCTGGGAGCTGTCGGAATATCAGCAGTGGGTGGCGCATTCGCTCGAACACGTCCGGGTGCGCTACGGCGCGCGCGTGCGGCAGGCCGAGCCCCGCCGCGGGGCCGACGGCCGCATCGTGGGCTGGACGGTGCAGCTGGCGGGCGGTGACCGAATCTCCTGCCGCGACCTGGTGTTCGGCACCGGGCGCGATCCGCACGTCCCCGATGTGTTCGCCGAGCTGCCCGCCGATCGGATCATCCACAGCACCCAGTACTGCAGCCGCATCGCCGAGGTCGACGGCGCGCGGCCGGTGCGCCCGGTGGTGGTGGGTGGTGCCCAGAGCGCCGCCGAGATGTTCATGGCCCTGCACAGCGATCTGCCCGCCGCCGCCCCGACCATGGTGGTGCGCTCGATCGGGCTGCAGAACTACCAGACCAGCAAGTTCGTCAACGAGCTGTTCTACTCGTCGTTCGTCGACGAGTTCTACTACAGCGAGGGCGAGGCCCGCCGCCGGATCCTCGACGAGATGCATCTGACCAACTACGCGGGCCTGGCGCCGCCGTTCCTCGACGAGCTGTACTCGATGCTGTACCGGCAGAAGATGCTGGGGCAGCAGCGTTCTCGCATCCTCCCCATGACCGACGTCGTCTCGGCGCGGATGGACGGCGAGGAGGTCGTGCTCGAGCTGCGCGATCTGCGCAGCGGGCAGCTCGAGCCGATGCGGTGCGATCTGGTCCTGCTGGGCACCGGCTACTCCCCCGAGATGCCCGCCCTCGTCCGCGATCTCGCCGACCGCGTCGGCCTGCCCGGCATCGAGGTGACCCGGCGCTACCGGATGGAACTCGGCGGATCCGCCCGGGGCGCGGTGTATCTGCAGGGTGTCAACGAGGCCACGCACGGCATCTCCGACACCTTGATCAGCGTGCTCGCGCACCGCTCCCAGGACATCGTCGACGACCTGATCGACCGGCGGGCCGATATGCGGGAGCGGGCGGTCGCGGAGGTGCGTTCGGCATGAGCGGTCAGGGCCGGAGGCGGCAGCGGAGCGTAACCACGCAGGCCCCCGCTCATGCCGCAATCGAACACAGCATGAGCGGCAACGAGATTCGCCGCCTCGACCGCGGCGCGCTCACCGAGGCCTACGGGGTCGCCTCGCAGCGTCTGCTGCCGTGGGCGGCGCTCAGCGCACCGTTCGAGGGCGCCTGGTGCGTGCTGGGCCCGGGCGCGGCGTCGCACGCACACGCCCACCACGAGCACGAGCTGTTCATCGCGATCGCGGGCAGCGCCGTCCTCGACGTCGACGGCCGGGAACGGGAGTTCCGGGCCGGTGACCTCGCCTGCCTGGCGCCCGGATCGACCCATCACGTCCGCAACACCGGTGACGGCGACTTCGAGTGGTATGCGATCTGGTGGGACACGGAGATGTCGGCGGCCTTCACCGCCCGGCACGGCGCCTCCGCGGGACAGGGGACGCGCTCGTGACCGGACCGACCATCGTCATCTCCCCCGCCCCGACCGCCAACGGCGACCTCCACCTGGGGCATATCGCGGGACCGTTCCTGGCCGCCGACGTCTACTCCCGATACCTGCGAGCCACCGGCCGTACGGTGTTGTTCGGCACCGGAATTCAGGACACCTCGACCTTCGTGGTGACGACCGCGCGGCGGCTCGGCACCACCCCCGAGGCACTGGTCCGGCGTTCGGCCGCGGAGGTCGAGGCCACGCTGGGCGCGCTCGGGATCGCCGCCGACGGCTTCACCGGCTGGGAGGATCGCTTCACCGCGTTCGTCACCAAGGTGGTGGCCGACCTGCGCGCCCGCGGCCGGTTGCGGTTGCGGCACATGCGGTTTCCGTACGCACCACGCACTGGCGAGTATCTGGTGGACGGTCACATCACCGGGACCTGCCCGGTATGCCTGGCCACCAGCTGCGGCGGATTGTGCGAGAGCTGCGGCCATCCCGTCGCGGCGGCGGAACTGCTCGATCCGCGTCCGGCCCGAGATCCGCGGGAGCCGTTGGAATTTCGCGAGGCGGAGGTGTTGGTGCTGCCCGCCGAGCAGTACCGCGGACAGCTGCGCGCGCACTTCGACCGGATCGCCGCCGCCCTGCGCCCGCACGCGGCACAGGTCATCGGCGAGATCCTCGCCAAGCCGCTCGCGGATTTTCCGGTCACCTACCCGCTGGCATGGGGGATCCCGGCACCGGACCTGCCCGGCCAGGTGGTGAATCCGAACGCGGAACCGGTGGCGTGGACGATGTACTGCTCCATGCTGGCCGCCGAAAGCGCGGGCCTGTCCCCGAGTTCGGAGGACGAACTGTGGCGGCGCGAGGCGGGCAGCGAGATCGTGTACTTCCTCGGCGTGGACAATATCCACCCGTTCGCCATCTCCGGCCTGGCCATGCTGCTGGCCTACGGCGAGCACTACCCGCTGCCCGCGCGCTTCCTCACCAACGAGTTCTACGAGCTGGACCGGGAGAAGTTCTCCACCAGCCGCGGGCATCTGGTGTGGGGTCGCGAGCTGGCCGCCGCGGTGCCGCGCGACCTCATCCGATTCCATCTGGCCTGCGACAGCCCGGAGACCCAGCGGACGAGCTTCAGCCGCCGCGAATTGGACCGGCTGACCCGAATCCGCCTGGTGCAGCCGTGGAACCGGATCGCCGCTCGCACCGCCGAGTGGGTGGGCCGCGGCCCGCTGCCGATCTCGGGGCGGTCCCGCACGGATGCCGTGCGCATGGTCGAGCGCTTCCGGACCGCCTACGAGCTGCCGCGGTTCAGCCTGAATCGGGCGGCGGCCACGCTGACCCAGCAGCTCGCGCGCCTGGACCGGTCGACGCTGTCCGCCGGTGACCTGTGCCACGAGGCGGAGGTGCTGTTGCGCTGTGCCGCACCGATTCTCATCGATCTGGCGACGGCCCTGCCCGACACCGCGATCGACGGCGTCGGCGCCCGCGCCACCGTGGAACCGATCGCACTGCCGCGCCTGTCCGCCGAGCTCGACGCGGCCCCGCCCACCTCCGACGAGGGGGTGAGATGGTCGAGATCGTCATTGCCGGTGCCGGAGTGACCGGCCTCGTCGCCGCCGTCCGGTGCGCACGGGCGGGGCACCGGGTCACCGTCGTCGACCGCGGCCCGATACCCAATCACGGGTCTAGCTCGTTCGACCAGCACCGGGTGCTGCGCTCCTCGGGGTCACCGGGTGACGGCGCGTACCTGCATCGGGAGTGGCTGCGGCTGCAGAGCCTGCTCGGAGGCGGCTTCTATCGCCGCATCGGCGCGGTCACCGCCCGCCCGGTGGACGGTCTCGACGCGGCTGTCGGCTCGACGGCGAAGACCGCGGTCGTCGGGCCGGACAGCCTGCCGCACATGGTTTTTCCCGAGAACCACGTCGGCGTTCAGGAGCTCGATGCCGGGGTCCTGCTGGCCGAACGCGTGCTGCACGCGGCGGTGCGCTGGCTGCGCGGACAGCCGACGGTCACCCTGCGACCGTGGTGCGAGGTGACTGCCGTGGACACCGGCGCGGCCCGCCTGGAGCTGTCCGACGGCGGCGCCGTGGCGGGCGATCTCGTCCTCGTCGCGGCCGGGGTGTGGACGCGGGGCCTGGTCGATACCGCGACCGAGCTGCATCGTCAGACCGTCGTCTACGTGCGGCCGCCGGGCGAACTCACGACCTGGTGGGAGCAGGCGCCCGCGGCCGCAGGGCTCGGCGCCGACGGTACCGGATGGCTGCTGCCGCCCGGTGCGGGCACCCTGCTGAAGCTCAGCGCCACCACCATGTGCCGCACCGTGGCCACCCTGACCGAACCCGCCGACGCCGATCGCGCGGCCGCGCGGCGCTGCCGCGAGCGCGTGCTCGCCGAACCGGACCGCTACCCGGTGGTGGCGGTCAAGCACTGCCACTACAGCGTCGACGCCCGGACCGGCCGGGCGGCGCTGGAACGGGTCGGCCCCGCGGTCTGGGCGCGCGCGGCCGTCGGCGGCGACGGCTTCCGCACCGCCCCGCTGATCGCCGACCAGATCGCCGAACTCGCCGCCGACGCCCTGGCGGCATGAGACCGAAAAGCCCCACAGGAGAGGGAAACCCATGAACACCACCAACGATGCGCTGCTGGCCATCGGCAGCGGGCTGCAACTGTACCGGGAGTATCTGGTGCGCTCGGCGCATGCGCGCGCCCGCGCCCTCGGCCTGGATCTGGTGTTGCTCAACAACATCGAACCCACCTGGCAGCGCGGCTATTTCGACGACATCACCGTCGCCAACCTGTTCGACCACGAGATCCTCGCCGATCAGGCGCGCCGGATCGCCCGGCGCCGCAGCATCGCCGGGGTGCTGTGCTGGGACGAACCGCTGGTGCAGCCCGCCGCCGACCTGGCCGACGAATTCGGCGTGCCGGGTCTCACCGAGGCCGGGGTCCGCGGCTGCCGCAACAAGCACCGCACCCGCTCCGTGCTGACCGCGGCCGGGCTGCTGCAGCCGCGGTTCGAGCTCACCCACACCCTAGAGCAGGCGCGCACCGCGGCCGCCCGCATCGGCTACCCGGTGGTGGTGAAGCCGCAGGCGCTGGGCGCCAGCATGGGCGTGGTGCTCGCGGCCGATCGCGCCGAGCTGGATTCCGGCTTCGGCGTCGCGGCCGGGGCCAGCACCATCGGCGACGAGCCGTACCGCGGGACCGCGCTGGTCGAGGAGTACGCGGTCGGCCCGGAGATCAGCATCGACGCCGCCGTCTACAAGGGCGAGTACCTGCCGATGTTCCTGGCGCGCAAGCGGACCGGGCTCGAACCCTATTTCGAGGAACTCGGCCACATCGTCGATGCCGACGACCCGCTGCTGCGCGACGACACCCTCATGGGCACGCTCGCGCGCGCCCACCGCGAGCTCGGTATCGAGAACGGGATCACGCACAGCGAGGTGCGGCTGACCAGCCGCGGCCCCCTGATCATCGAGATCAACGGCCGGCTGGGCGGCGATCTGATTCCCTACCTCGGCAAGATCGCCACGGGGATCGATCCGGGTGAGGTGCTGGTGGATATCGCCTCGGGCCGCCGCCCCACGCTCAATCCCACGCGGAACGCGGTGGCGGGCATCCGGTTCGGCTACCCGGGGCGCGACTGCGTGGTGCGTGCCGTGCGCGTCCCCGACCGCGCCGTCGGCCTGGTGACCGCCGCGGCGATGGTCGATCCGGGCGCGGAACTGCGGCTGCCGCCCGGCGGCTACATCGCGCGGCATTCCTTCGTGGTGTGCGAGGCGTCGAACGCCCGCCGCTGCAACGAATTACTGGATGCCGCAGCGGATCTCGTCGTGCTCGAGGCCCATCCGCTCGACCCGCCCGCTCCCGGTGCGACATTCACGCTCCCGGCCGGACTCCTGGATGCCGACAAATGATCAATTACGAGGGCCGCCGATTCCACAACCCGGCCGCCGACGACGGCGTGATCGCGCGCTACCACCAGCAGGGCGATCTGGTCTGGGCGCACTTCGCCGGGGGCCCGGTGCGGCGCGGCAGCGTCAACGGCGTCGTGGACGAGGCCGGGGTACTCGAGCTGGCGTACACCATGGTGCTCGCCGGCGGCGAGCTCGTCACCGGCGTCGCCCGCTCCACGCCCGAGCACACCGACGACGGCGTGCTCCGGCTGCGTGAGGAGTGGGAACGCCACGGGCCCAACGGTTCCACCGGCATCTCCTATCTGGAGGAGTTGCGGTGAACGAGCTGCAGGGGCTCGTCGGCGGACGGCTGCATCTGCCCGGCGATCCGGGTTTCGCCGCGGCCACGAGGCCGTTCAACACTCGCTACGCCGATATCCGGCCGCTGGGCGCGCTGTCGGTGCGAGACGCCGCGGACGTGGCGAACGCGGTCGGCTGGGCCCGCGACCGCGGCGTGACGGTCGCTCCCCGCGGCGGGGGCCACAGCTACGCGGGATTCTCCACCGGTACCGGGCTGGTGCTGGATCTGCGGGCGCTCGACGAGATTCGTATCGATACCGGCACCGGCCTGGTCACCGTCGGCGGCGGAACCCGCAGCGGCGCCCTCTCCGCCGCGCTGCAGCGGCACGATCTCGCTCTCCCCCTGGGGAATTCGGACGAGGTCGGCATCGGCGGGCTGACGCTCGGCGGCGGCGTGGCGGCGGTCTCGCGGGCCTTCGGCCTCACCTGCGACGCGCTGGTCGAGACCGACATCGTGCTCGCCGACGGCACGGTTCGCCGCTGCAGCGCGACCGAGAACGCCGATCTGTTCTGGGCGTGCCGCGGCGGGGGCGGCGGAAACTTCGGCGTCAACACCTCGTTCACCTTCCAGGCCCGTCCGGCGCGCCCCGGTTCGACCTGCCTGCTGCTGTGGGAGTGGTCGCACGCCCGCGAGGTGCTGTCGGTCATGCAGGAGATCATGGCGGACGCGCCCGACGAATTCGCCGCCCGCATCGGCGCCGCTCGCGCGGGCGACCGCCCGGGCACCGTCTCGGTCATCGGCCAATACCTGGGCCCGGCAGCGGAATTGCGTGAGCTGCTCGCGCCCGCCGTCGCCGCCGCCGCGCCGTATCGCTGCGATATCGACGACCGCACGTATTGGGAGGCGAAGGACTTCCTGCACCACGAGACCTCGGGCCTCCCGTTCGCCGTGCGTACCCGCACCACCCCGAAACCGCTGCCCGACGACGGCATCGAGACGATCGTCGCCGCGGTCGAACGCCTTCCCGGCAGCGGCAATCCCGATGGTGGCGGCGTCGCCCTGTTCACCTGGGGCGGTGCGATCAACCGGATCCCGGTGTCCGCCACGGCTTTCCCGCACCGGGACACGCTGTTCCTGATCTCCATGGACACCTCCTGGAGCCCTTCGGATTCCGCGCGCACGGTGTGGTGCAACCTGGAATGGCTCGACGGCGTGCACGAGGAGATGGGCGTGCACGCCACCGATTCCGCCTACGTCAATTTCACCGATCCGGCGCTGACCGAGTGGCGCACGGCCTATTACGGCGCGAACCATGCCCGGCTGTCCCGGATCAAGCGCCGCTACGACCCGCACCGGGTCTTCGACTTCTGCCAGGCGGTGTGAGTATGCGAACTCCCGTCGAAACACGCGGCGCCGCACCAGCGTCCGACCCCGGCCCGGACGTGTCCGGCGGACAGATTGCCGAACCGGCCGTCGACTGGACCGAACCGCGACCTGCGATCGAGGACGTGACCGTACCGGGATCCGTGTGGGGTTGGACGGAACCCGCCGGCCGGGGCCACAGTCCGGCATCAACGCGGCGCGGCCGACTGCTGTCGCCACGGGCAGCGCCCACCTCGGCTTCCGCCGACGTCGATCTGCGCGCCGTCATGCGGAGCTTCGCGACCGGCGTCGCGATCGCCGGCACATACGTCGACAGGCCCGGCGGCCGGCGGCACGATGCGGTCACCGTCAACTCCGTGTCGTCGCTGTCGCTGGAGCCGCCGCTGGTGTCCATCGCCCTGCGGACGGGCTCCGGCTTCGGCAGGGCGATCCGCGCATCGCGCGTCTGGTCGCTGTCCATACTCGACGGTGGATCACAGTCGCTGGCAAGCCTTTTCGCTCGAGACCGGACCGTTCGCGACGGGGCGCTGACCGCGCAGCGCACCCGGCCCGGCGGCCGCACCGGAGCGCTGCTGTTCGACTCCCCCGCCTGGCTCGAATGTGTGCTCGACCGGACCTACGACGTCGGTGATCACGTCCTGTTCATCGGCGAGGTCGTGGCGGCGGGCGCCCGCGATCCGGACACCGGGCTGGTGTTCCTGCACGGCGCATTCCACTCGCTTCCCCACTCCCCCGACCATCGCTCAGGAGGCACCCCATGACCATCGTCGAAGAACCCGGCCTCGCGACCGGCCGCAGCCCGGAGGCCGCCGAGATCCTGGCGCGCGCCCAGTCCGTGGCGCCGCTGCTGCGCGACCGCGCCGAGGAGATCGAGCGGCTGCGCCGCCTGCCCGCCGATATCGTCGAACTGCTGCGCGATACGGGCGTTTTCCGGATGGGATTCGGAAAGCACTGGGGCGGACCGGAATTGACCTCGGTCGAACAGACCGAGGTGATCGAGGCGCTGGCCTACGGCGACGCCTCGGCCGGTTGGTGCGCCATGATCGGATCCGACACCGGGCTCTACGCCTCGTTCCTCGCCGAACCGGTGGCGCGGCAGATGTTCCCGAGCCTCGACATGGCCACCGCCGGGTTGCTGTTCCCGGTCGGGCACGCCGAGATCGTGCCGGGCGGCTATCGGCTCACCGGACGCTGGCAGTTCGGCAGCGGCATCACCCACGCCGACTGGGTGGTGTCGGGCGCCTTCCTGTTCCGCGACGGAGCGCCCGAACCCGGCCCCGACGGCGCCCCGCACGATTCGCGACTGATGATGGTGCCGCGCGAGCGGGTCCGGGTGATCGACACCTGGCACACCACCGGGCTGTCCGGCAGCGGCAGTTGCGATTACACGATCACCGACGTGTTCGTCCCGGCGGAGCACACGCTGGTGTTCGCGGACGTGCACGGACCGGCCGGGCCGCTGGCCCAGCCGGAGGTGCACATGCGCAATATGCCGGGGGTGCCGCTCGGCGTCGCGCGCGCGGCCCTCGACCACGTTCGCGCCGAATCCGCCTCCCGCGCGGACGATTACCGGCTGCAGGTCACCCTCGCCGACTGCGAGGCCGACTATCACGCCACCCGCTCCGGCGTCTACGCGGCGCTGCGCCAGGAATGGGAGGTACTGGCGACCGTTGGCACCATGGCCGACTTGACGCCGGAACAGCGTGCGGCACTACCGCTTTCCCGCCTGCACGCCTTCCGCACCGCCCGATCGATCGTCACCCGCCTCTACGACCTCCGCCAGACGGCCGCCATCTACCGGCCCTCGCCCCTGGACCGCTGGCTGCGCGACACCACGACCATGTGCCAGCACATCGTGGCCCAGGACCGCATCCTGCAGTCCGCGGGCGCCCATTTGACCGGCGGCACACCGAGTTTCAAGCTCTGCCTGGGACTCGTGCGGTAGCGACCTCGATCAGTGGTCGCTCGGCGCCCGCTGCACCCAGTGGAACCGGTCGGTGCGCAGCGGCATCCGGTCCAGGTCCTGCTGCTGCAGGGCGACGGTCACCGGCCGCCCGCCGAGCGCACCGGTCAGGATCAGCCGATCGGGCCGGGGCCGGTCGTAGGTCAAGGTCGCGAGCTCGGTGGGCGCCGCGTCCGAGGCCTGCGGCGCCTCGGTCAGCACGATCCGGTGTGCCGCGGCGTCGGTCTCGGCCCGGATGGGCACGAGGGTGTCGTCCATGCGCTGGTAGGTCGTCTCCAGCGCGTCGAACACCAGTCGCTTCCAGCGGGTTTCGTCGGTCGCCAGCGCCGGTACCGGCTGTCCGTCGAGGTCGAACTCGGTGACGTTCCAGATCCCGTACAGCGCGGGCTTCTCGACGCCGGGCCCGATCTCGTACCAGGCCGCCCGCGCCTCCCCCACACAACCCGCCAGCACCCAGATGCCGAGCACGACCTGCGCCGCCGCGGCGAGCCGGTTGCCCCGGGCCGAGCGGAACAGTCGCGGTTGCCTGGCGGGCTCCGAGACACGTTCCAGCACAAGGAAATCGGCCAGTCTTCGGGCCTGCGGAGCCAAGACCACCATCGACAGCAGCATCAGATGGAACGACAGGATCTTCACCGGCACGTTGAAGGTCATGTTCAGCACGAACACCTGCGCCAGGCTGACCACGCTCAGCAGGGCTCCCGCGGTGGCGGTGCGCGGCAGGAACAGCAGCACCCCGCCGAGCACCTCGGCCAGCCCCAACAGCACCTCGTAGACCGGCGATGCGCCGACCTGATTCCACAGCAGCCCGAGCAGATTCAGGTCGCCGACGGGTGTCAGCAGCGTGGTCAGCGAGGGTTCCGGCATCTGGGTGGGGATCGCCTTGGCGAAGCCGTACCAGAGCATCTGCCCGCCGAGGAACATCCGCACGACGAGGACGAACCATCCGCCGAGCGCCACGTACTCGGTGCGCCGCCGGTCGAGAACCGTCCAGACGAGGGTGATCGCGGCCGCGACGACCACCAGCATGAAGATCGTCACCCAGATCGCGGGTTGATCACCGCTGCCGTTCTTCGAGAACGAGGCGTCGACACCGAAGACGTGCCTGCCGACCCACTCGGTGATCGGGGCGAGCGCACGGACCTGGAACAGCACCGCATCGAACGGCAGCGACTGCCGTACGACGCCGACGAACGCGTAGACCAGCTGCGCGGCGGTCAGGCAGAAGAGCAGGAAATAGGCGAAGCAGAATCGAAAAGCGATCCGGGCCAGTGGATTCCACGGTTGCCGCCCGTCGCCGCCGACGGCCCGGGAATCGCCCGCCGGGTCCTGCTCCGCCACATCGACCACGTTCACACCTGCACCTCACTCCTACCACCGATACTGCGTGAGCGGACGGTATCCGACCGGCAACCACCCGCGCCTCCAGGAGACCCCTGGTTCACCGGTCCTCCTTTCGGCTTATGCGCCAGGTCACGGCGCAGTGGCTACGTCCCGGAAATCTCCACGTCGCCGGACAGGCTGTGCGCGGCGAGCAGCGGACCCGCATCGCCGGTAGGCACGGTGACGCTCCGGCGTCCGGAGGTGGTGTCGGCCTCCACTCGGTACGGCCCGCCGGGCACCCCGAGTCGCACGCCGCCGGACAGGGTCTTCACCGATACGGAGCCGGGCGAGCCGGTGTAGGCCAGCGCGACACTGCCGGATTTCGATTCCACGGTGGTCTCGGCCGCCCCGCCGAGCCCGGTACCGGTGACGGCGCCCGACGCGGACTCCAGCCGCGCCGCCGACACCCCGCGGACCTCGATATCGCCACTGGCGGTGCCGAATTCGACCCGAGCCGTCGCCGGAACCGTCAGCTCGTAGTCGATATAGCAGTCCGCACAACCCTTTTCGAAGGTGAGCACGCCACCGGAGAGCTGCTGGGTGGGGTTCGGTTCGGCGGCGTCGCGGTAGTGCACGGTGCGGTGAATCCCGACGCCGGTGCCGTCGCCGGGCGCGGCCTTGATGAAACCGCTGGCATTGCCGGTGATTCGGACTACGGTCACCGAGCCGTCGACTCGCGCATCGGCGACGACGGTCCGCAGGCCGGTGCCGTGCCCCGCCGAGCCGGTGTCACCGATCGCCGACGCCGAGCATCCGGCAAGGAACAGCCCGGCGGCCAAGGCGGCAGGGATTACCGATCGTTTCGACATGTGTTGGGGATTCCTAACTTTCGAGCCGATCCCGAACAGGATCGGCGACAGGGTCGCGCGCGACGGTTCAGCGCGGGAAAGCGCGGATACCGATGTGCGCGGGCTCGGCGCCCTCGGGCGCGCCTTTGCGCACCGGGACGAGATAGGGCCGCAGGAGTTCGTCCACCGCGCCGAGCAGTTCGCCCAGCTCGGCCGGGGTGACGTTGACGGTGTAGCCGTGCAGCGCGGCGGCCCGCACCCACTCCTTCGGCAGCTCCTCCTGCCGGTCGAGAAACCGCGCGGTGAGCCGGTTGTCCTCGTTGAGCTGCATCCGGACCAGCGCGTCGCGCTGCGTGCGGGTGGCCGGATCGTCGGCGAAATCGTCGAGATCGAAGCCGACTTCGGTTGCGCGCCATGGTCGTTCGCGGCCACTGCCGCCCTCGACCGGCTCCACGAATCCGAATTTCGCCAGCTGGCGCAGATGCCAGCTGCAGTTGGACGCATTGGAACCCACCGCTTCCGCACATTCGCTCGCGGTACGCGGGCCGACACCCGTGAGGTAGTGCAGCAGCGCCACCCGCAGAGGGTGGGCCAGCGCCTTCAACGCGTCGGCGTCGCTGACCCGCCTCGGCTTCGGGGATTCCATCCGGCTCCTATCTGAAAGAACTCTTTCGAAAGAACTCTTTCACGTTAACCGAGTCCTCGGCCTCGGCGCAATCCCCGCGGTGATCGTGTACGCACCCAGGCAGTGACACCTAGACTGCGGCCATGGACCCGTTGCCGCGGCTGCGGAAGATCTGCCTGGCGCTGCCGGAGAGCAGTGAGCGGCTCAGCCACGGGTGCCCCGCCTTCTTCGTGCGCGACAAGAAGGTGTTCACCATGTACACCGTCGCCGCCTACGACGAGCCCGGCCCGGCGATCTGGTGCCCGGCCGCGCTCGGAGCGCAGGACGAACTCGTCGATGCCGAACCGCACCGCTTCTTCGTGCCGCCGTATGTCGGCCATCGCGGCTGGGTCGGGGTGCGCCTGGACGTGGACCTGGACTGGACCGAGGTCGACGGCATAGTGCGCGATGCCTTCCGTCTGGTCGCTCCGAAGAAACTCGCCGCCCGGCTCGAAACCGGTAACCACCGGCCCTCGAACGGCGATAACCGGTCATAGCGCACCGACATCGGTCTCGGGGCAGTTCGCGTCGATGCGCGCCCTCTCACACGGAGTACAGCCATGCCGACCGACCGCTTGCGGATCGCCGCCTACAACGTCGAAAACCTCTTCTCCCGCCCCCGCGCGATGAACGCGCCGGAAGATGTCGCCGAGGGAATTCTCCAGGCACACGCCCGGGTCAACGAGCTGATCGAGAGCGAAACCTACAGTGCCGCAGACAAAACCGAGATCCTGCGACTGCTGAAGAAGCTGCGCCTGCTCCGCGACGACGGCGACCCCGCCCGCCGGGACACCTTCGCCGTCATGCGGAAGATCCGCGGCCGGCTGCTCGAACGGCCCCAGGGCGGCACCGAGGACGACATCATCGTGGTGGCCGACGGTCGCGACGACTTCGTCGGCTTCGTCGACCTGATCAAGGATCCCATCCTCGCGTTGGCGGTCACGCATACCGCCCGCGTCGTCTCCGAGGTCGGCGCCGATATCGTCGGCGTCGTCGAGGCCGAGGACCGGATCACCCTGCAGCGCTTCAGCGAAAGCCTGATCCGCCTCGCCGACGACAAGCCGCGGTACCCGCACGTGATGCTCATCGACGGCAACGACACCCGCGGTATCGACGTCGGCATCCTGGCCACGGGCGAGTACCCGCTCGAGGATATTCGCTCTCACGTCGACGACGGGCCGTTCGGCAATCGCATCTTCAGCCGCGACTGCCCCGAATACCGATTCCGCTTCCCCGCCGGCAGCGGATTGGCGGGGCAATCATTGGTGGTACTGGTCAACCACCTCAAGAGCAAGTTCGGCGGCAACCAATCCGGCAGCGACAAGCGCCGGCGCGGCCAGGCCGAGCGGGTCGCCGCGATCTATCAGCGCCTGCGCGACGACGGCACCGAGCACGTGATCGTCCTGGGCGACTTCAACGACACCCCGGCCAGCGATCCCCTGGCGCCGCTGCTCGCCGGAACCGACCTCACCGATATCGCCGCCGTGGCCGATTTCGACGACGGCGACCCCGACGAGGACCGCCCCGGCACCTTCGGCAACGGCACCAAGAACAACAAGATCGACTACCTGCTGCTCTCCCCCAGCCTGTTCGCGCGGACCACCCGCGCGGGCATCTTCCGCAAGGGCGTCTGGGGCGGCGTCAACGGCACCCTGTTCCCCCATTTCGACACCATGACCAGCAAGGTGCACGCCGCCTCCGACCACGCCGCGATCTTCGCCGATATCGATATCTCCTGACGGATCGCGGAACCGAGTCCGATGCCATCCCGCGGTCCGTCCCTCGGGGCGAACGCTCAGCGGCGGCGCAGCGACGGATCGAGGAGGGCGGGCGGGGTGTCGTGCTTCTCGGCCGGGGCCAGGTCGAGACCGGGGGCGACGATCGCGTCGATGGCGTCCAGCACGTCGGCGGTGAGCACGGTGTCCGCGGCGGCGAGCTGGGAGTGCAGGTGGTCCATGGTGCGGGGCCCGATGATCGCGCTGGTCACGGCGGGGTGCGCGGTGACGAATCCGAGCGCGAGCTGGATCAGGGTCAGGCCCGCCTGCTCGGCGACCTTCGCCAACTGCTCGACGGCATCGAGCTTGGCCCGATTCACGGGTACGTCGGTGTCGAACCTTTCCGGCATGAATCCCGAACGGCTGGTGGCGATTTCCCGGTCAGCGCGAATCGCGCCCGACAGCCAGCCCGAGGCCAGCGGGCTCCACACCAGCACACCGAGCCCGTACTCCTCGGTCACGGGAAGGACGTGAGATTCGATGCCGCGCTGCAGGATCGAGTAGCCGGGCTGTTCGGTGACGTATCGGCTCAGGCGATGCTCGCGGGCGGCCCACTGGGCCTGCGCAATTCGATAGGCGGGGAAGGTCGAGGATCCGAAGTAGCGGATCTTCCCCGCGCGCTGCAGGTCGGTCAGCGCGGACAGCGTCTCCTCGTCGCTGGTGACCGGGTCCCATCGGTGGATCTGGTACAGGTCGACATGGTCGACGCCGAGCCGCCGCAGGCTGTCGTCCAGCGCGGTGACCAGCCAGCGGCGCGAGCTGCCCTGGTGGTTGCGGTCGTCGCCCATCGGCATATTCGCCTTGGTGGCCAGCACGATGTCGTCGCGGCGCCCGGCGATGGCCCGGCCGACCATCTCCTCCGACTCGCCGCGGCTGTACATGTCGGCGGTGTCGATGACATTGATCCCGGCCGCGAGGGCGGCATCGACGAGGGCGGTGGCTTCGTCCTGGCTGGTACGCCCGATCGCGCCGAAGTTCATCGCGCCGAGCGCGAGGGTGCTGACCTGCACTCCGGTGCGGCCCAAGGTGCGGTATTGCATGACGGTTCCTTCGCAAGGGGTGAGCACGGCTGGCCTCGGCCTGCCGGTTCTGGCATCCTGAACAAGCGGAACGTTGTTCCGTTAACAAATATACGGAGCATTGTTCCGTTTGCCAACCGGAGCGGAAGAGGTAGTGGCGCAGTGACGGACAACGGCGGCGGATCAGGATCGCGGGCCCCGAAGAAGCGGGCCGACGCGCGACGCAACGAGGCGGCGCTGCTGGACGCGGCCGCCAGGGCCTTCGTCGAATCGGGCGTCGATGTGCCCGTGCGCGATATCGCCGCCGCGGCGGGCGTCGGCGTCGGCACGATCTACCGCCACTTCCCCACGCGCGCGGATCTCATCGTCGCCGTCTATCGGCACCAGGTCGAGGCATGCGCCGAGGCCGGACCGAAGTTGCTGGCGGACAGCGCAACCCCGCACGCCGCCCTGGCCCGCTGGATCGACCTCTTCGTCGACTTCCTGATCACCAAGCACGGCCTCGCCGGGGCACTGCAGTCCGACAACGCGGCTTTCGAGACCCTGCACACCTACTTCCTCGACCGCCTCGTCCCCGCCTGCGCGCAGTTGCTGGACGCCGCCGCCACCGCGGGCGAGATCCGCTCGGACATAGCCGCCTACGAACTACTGCGCGCCGTCGGCAACCTGTGCGTCGGCGCCGAGAGCACTACGGACTACGACGCCCGCCGCATGGTCGGCCTCCTCATCGCGGGCCTCCGCCGCGAATGAGGCAACGCGCTACTGCGCGCGCAGGACGATGATGCCCGGGGTCGACCGGACGTAGTCGGCGAACGGGCTGTCCACCACCTTGTTGTTCGCGTCCAGGGACGAGGCGTTGCGGAAGACGGGGCCGTCCGGGGTGGAGACGAAGATGCCGACGTGGGTGACGTCCAGGCCGGGCTGATCGGCGTAGGCGCCGATGTAGTCGCCGGTGCGGAGTTGGGCGACGACGCCGTCGTCGACGGCGGCGCTGGGGATGTAGGTGATGTCGCGGTCGACCACCGGTATGCCCGGAAGGTAGGTTCCGCCATCGCCTTTCGCATTGAGGCGCTCGGCGGTGGTCACCGCCGCCGGGCTCAGCGTCGCCGTGATATCGGCGGCCGCGACGCGCGGCGTGTGCGCCCAATCGCTGAAGAAATGCTTGCGGTGGGCGAAATCGACTGTGCCAGCGGCGTATCGGGTGTCGACCAGATTCGCCGTGAACTGCGCCCGGTCGGCCGAGCGGCTCAGCGCTTCGACGTAGTCGAGATAGGTGAAGCAGTCGACCCGCCGGAAATCGACGACCAGTTGCTCGGGCTCGGTGGCCGAACCCACGAGCATGTCGGCGCCGTAGGGCGTGCCGAGGAACCGCCGCGACAGCAGTTCGATCAGCTCGCCCTTGCTCCGCGGGCCCGCCGCGGCCTTGGCGGCCAGCAGCTCATCGATCTTCGCCGCGGTGTAGTCATCGATGTTCGCCGCACTCGCCGGGGGCACCGCCACCGCTACCCCGCACACCAATGCCAGCACGATCAGCAGCGTGCGAGCCATGGTGCGCAAAGTACCTCCCGGCTGACGTGAGCGACGCCGACCGCGGCGCCCGAGTTCGGCGGACGAATCGAGGCTACCCTCCTGGCTCGCGGTCGCGGTGGGCATCCGTGCTGAATCGGTCATGCCCACCGCGTCCGAACGCTACTGGCCGGCGATCTCCCGCTTCGGCAGCTTCCAGCCCGGGCGGGGGAAGTGGCAGGTGTAGCCGCTCGGGTAGCGCTGCAGGTAGTCCTGGTGCTCGGGTTCGGCCTCCCAGAACTCGCTCGCCGACGTCACCTCGGTGACGACCTTGCCCGGCCACAGGCCCGAGTCCTCGACGTCCGCGATGGTGCCCAGGGCGACGCGCTTCTGCTCGTCGTCGAGGTAGAAGATCGCCGAGCGGTAGCTGGTGCCGATGTCGTTGCCCTGACGGTCCTTCGTCGTCGGATCGTGGATCTGGAAGAAGAACTCCAGCAGCGCCCGGTAGTCGGTCTGCGCCGGGTCGTACACGATCTCCAGGGCCTCGGCGTGCCCCGGGTGATTGCGGTAGGTGGGGTGGTCGTTGCGGCCGCCGGTGTAGCCGACCCGCGTCGACAGCACCCCGGGCTGCTTACGGACCAATTCCTCCATCCCCCAGAAGCATCCGCCGGCGAGAATAGCCTTCCGCGTGTCGGTCACGCCTCCTCCTTCGCGAAGAGAGTCTTGTACTGCCCGTAGCCTTCCGCCTCGAGGTCGTCGAGGTGGATGAACCGCAACGCCGCCGAGTTGATGCAGTATCGCAGCCCGCCCGCGTCGCGCGGCCCGTCGGGGAACACGTGCCCGAGATGGCTGTCGCCGAACGCCGACCGCACCTCGGTGCGCACCATCAGATGGGAAAGGTCCCGCTTCTCGGCCACGCTCGCGGACTCGATCGGCTTGGTGAAACTCGGCCAGCCCGATCCGCTGTCGAACTTGTCGACCGAGGCGAACAGCGGTTCACCGGACACCACGTCCACATAGATACCCGGTTCGTGGTTGTCCCAGTACTCGCCCGTGAACGGCCGCTCGGTGCCGTTCTCCTGGGTCACGTGGTACTGCTCGGGTGTCAGCGCGTCCACCGCCGCCGGGTTCCGGTGATACTCCTGTGCCATACGACCTCCTCATGTCGGCTCCCGGTACAACGGACGGCGGTGCCGCGAAAATCCCGTCCGGCGCCCGCCGTCACACTTCCGTCATCACCCGTGCACCAGCCATTACTCCTCCTCGAGTTGCCGGGTTCGCATTCCCTCCATAGCTTGAATGTGGGCGGTAGTGCGACCGGTCAGTGCGGATCGGGCGCGAGGGCTACTCCGGTCGGAGTGCAGAGGTCGGGTTTCCAACCGACGACGAGCGCGCGCCGGGCGCGACTGTGCTGCGGGAAGGCAACGAACCAAACGACGCCCGGCGGAACGGATATGGGCATGACTCAGCAACCCAGTACCGACGGCTACGGCGCCGAGGGAGACGTCCGGGCACATCCCGAGCAGGCATTCGGCGAAGACCCCCTGCTCGTTCGAGACACCGACCACTACACCGACGAATACGTCAAGGGATTCGTCGAGAAGTGGGACGAATTGATCGACTGGAAGAAGCGTTATGCGAGCGAGGGCCGCTTCTTCATCGACCTGCTCAAGTCGCGGGGAGTGCGGTCCGTGCTGGACGTCGCCACCGGCACGGGTTTCCATTCCGTCCGCCTGATCGAGGAGGGCTTCGACACGGTCAGTGTCGACGGCAGCCCGGAGATGCTGGTCAAGGCGTTCGAGAACGGCCGCACCTACGGCGGCCACGTGCTGCGGGTCGTGCACGCCGACTGGCGCTGGCTCAACCGCGACGTGCACGGGGAGTTCGACGCCGTGATCTGTCTCGGCAACTCCTTCACCCACTTGTTCTCCGAGCGGGACCGGCGCAAGGCGCTGGCCGAGTTCTACGCGGTGCTCAAGCACGACGGCATCCTGATCCTGGACCAGCGCAATTACGACACGATCCTGGACAACGGCTTCACCAGCAAGCACACCTACTACTACTGCGGCGATTCGGTGACCGCCGAGCCGGAGTACGTGGACGAGGGACTCGCGCGGTTCCGGTACAGCTTCCCGGACGAGTCGCAGTACCACCTGAACATGTATCCGCTGCGCAAGGACTACACCCGAAGGCTGTTGCGCGAGGTGGGTTTCCAGCAGGTGGAGACCTACGGCGACTTCCAGGACACCTTCGCCGCCGAGGAGCCCGACTTCCTCGTCCACGTGGCGGAGAAGAACTACCTGCAGACCACCGACTACCGCCGGAACTACTCCACGGCCGTCAACGTGGCGCGCGACTACTACAACTCGCAGGACGCGGACAACTTCTACTTCACCATCTGGGGTGGCGAGGACATCCACATCGGCCTGTACGACACCCCGGAGGAGGAGATCGCCCCGGCCAGCCGCCGCACCGTGCGCCGGATGGCGAGCAAGCCGAACCTCACCGCCGACAGCCGCGTCCTCGATATCGGCGCCGGTTACGGCGGTGCGGCCCGGTATCTCGCCGCCACCTACGGGTGTCACGTGTGCTGCCTCAACCTGAGCGAGGTCGAGAACGACCGGAACCGGGAACTCAACGCGCAGCAGGGCCTCAGCGAGCTGATCGACGTCGTGGACGGCTCGTTCGAGGATCTCCCGTTCGAGGACAACCAGTTCACCGTGGTGTGGTCGCAGGACGCCATGCTGCACAGCGGTGACCGGGTGCGGGTGCTGCAGGAGATCATGCGGGTGCTGAAGCCGCGCGGCGAGATCGTGTTCACCGACCCGATGGCGTCGGACTCCTGCGACCGGTCGGCGCTGCGCCCGATCCTCGACCGCCTGCACCTGGAGTCCATGGGATCCCCCGAGTTCTATCGGCGCGAACTGCACCGCCTCGGCGTCGACGCGACCGAATTCGAGGACCACACGCCCCAACTGACCACCCACTACGCCCGCGTCCTCCAGGAGACCGAGCGGCGCGAGGCGGAGATCTCCGAAACCGTCAGCGCCGCATACCTTTCCCGGATGAAGGTGGGCCTGCAGCACTGGGTCGACGGCGGCCACGCCGGAAACCTGGCGTGGGGAATCTTCTACGTGCGCGCCTGAATTGCGTTGTCCGTCATTCCGGCACGGCGGCGCGTGCCGGAATGACCGGTCGCTAGGTCGGCACATCCTCCACCAACCCATCGCTCGTGAGTTCCACCCGCCGCGTGACTCCGATGTCGTCGAGGAAGTGCGGGTCGTGGCTGACCACGATCAGCGCGCCCTCGAACCCGGCCAGCGCCTCCGTGAGGTGGCGCAGGCTGGGGAGGTCGAGATTATTGGTGGGCTCGTCGAGCAACAGGAGCTTCGGCGCGGGGTCCGACAGCAGGAGCATGGCCAGGGCCGCGCGCAGTCGCTCGCCGCCGGACAGGGCGCCCGCCGCCACGTCGGCATCGGCGCCCCGGAACAGGAAGCGCGCCAGGTGGGCGCGGACCTGCTCGGCCGTGGCGTGTGGCGTTGCCGCCGAGACGTTCTCGAACACCGAGCGCTCGTCGTCGAAGATGTCCAGGCGCTGCGGCAGCGTGCGCCACGGCACCCGCGGCCGTTCGGCCGCGATGCGGCGCAGCAGGGTGGTCTTGCCCGCCCCGTTGCGCCCGGTGAGCGCGATCCGTTCCGGTCCCGACACCTGTAGCGAGACGACCGGCCCGTTGGCCAGCGTCACCTCCTCCAGATCGAGCACGTCCTGGCCGGGGTACAGCCGGGTGCCGGGCAGATCGACACGGATCTCCCGGTCGTCGCGCAGCAGCTCCTGAGCCTGTGTCAGTTGATCTTTCGCCTCCTCCACCTTCGCGATGTGGTTGTTGCGCAGCTTGCCCGCCGACACCTGGGCCTGCCGTTTGCGTTCGGCCATGATGATTTTCGGCTCGCGCTTGCTGTCCCACATCTTCTGCCCGTACCGCTTGCGGCGATCCAGTTTGATGCGGGTCTCCACGAGTTCCCGCGACTGCTTGCGCACATCGCTGCGGGCGTCGCGGACCGCGGCGCGAGCGGCCTGCTGCTCGGCCTCGACGATCGCCTCGTAGGCGCCGAAACTACCTCCGAACAACCGGATTTCGCCCTGTCGCAGCTCGGCCACCGCGGAGACCCGGTCGAGCAGCTCCCGGTCGTGACTGACGGTCAGCACGGTGCCGGGGAACTGGCCGACGACATCGTAGAGCCGTTGGCGGGCAACCGAATCCAGGTTGTTGGTGGGTTCGTCGAGCACCAGCACGTCGGGCTCGCGCAGCAGTTCGGCCACCAGGCCCAGCAGCACGGTCTCGCCGCCGGACAGGGTGTCGAGGCGCCGATCCAGCTGTGCCACATCGTCGGCCAGGTAGTGCAGGCCGAGCCTGCCCAGCAGGGCCACGGCGTGTTCCTCGACATCCCAACGGGTGCCGACGATCTCGAAGTCCCGCTCCTCGCCGTCGCCGGATTCGATGCGGTGCAATGCCTTTCGCACATCATCGATCCCGAGCACGGCGTCCACGCGCTGCCCCGGCGCCAGGCCCAGGTCCTGACGCAGGTATCCGAGGCGGCCGGGCGCGGTGATCGATCCGCGCCCGGGGTGCAGTTCACCGGCGATCAGCCGCAGCAGCGTGGATTTTCCGGCGCCGTTGGCACCGACGAGGCCGATATGCCCGGGTCCGAGCACGGCGTCGAGACCGTCGAAGACGGGGGTGCCGTCGGGCCAGACGAAACTGAGATCGGAGATAGAAACAGTAGATGACATGTGCATACTCCTGCGAGGTGGCGTGAGATACGGCGCGCGAATGCGGGCCGTCCGGGGCTACCTCAGCAGTGCAATGCACAACTCCGATCGTCGGAAACAAGACGTCTACAAGTTAGCCGAGACAACGACGGGCGCGCAAGGGATATTTCCGGGATCCAGCTCACACCGGGCACGCGCACGCCGGAAACCCTTGCGGCTCAGCCGATCCGGAAGACCGGGAAACCCGGTGCGATGGCCGCCAGCTCCTCGTCCGAGGCGTCCTTGGTGACGCCCTCGAAGAACCGGCCGACCTCCCAGCCCCACTTCCGCAGGTACAGCCGCAGCACCGGCACCGTGTCGGCGTCGGCCACCTCGCATGCACCGCCATAAACCCGAATGTCAAGAGCAGTGCTCTCTATTTGGTATGCGGGCCTGCGAATGCAGCGACTCGCCCATCCTCCCGGCAAACGCCCTCCCCGCCCTTTCCGGCAGGCGCCGGGACCGAGTCGCGCCGTCCACGCGGTCAGCCGGTTGCCTCCGGCCGACCTGCTCCTTCGAGGTCGGAGGCGATGAGCGCGGCGGCGAACAGCTGCGCGTGTTCCGGACGGCCCGGGTCGTATCCGGTCAGTTCGGCGATCCGGGCCAGCCGGTAGTTGAGGGTGTTGCGGTGCACCACCAGCGCGGCCGCCGCCTCGAGCCGGTGGTAGTCGTGAGAGATGAAGGCGCGCAACGCCTCCAGCAGATGACGATGCTCGGCCAGGGGATGCAACAGGCCGAGCAGCCAGCTACGGGCCGGGCCCGGCCGCGCCAGCTGGTACTGCAGCGCGAGATCGGCCATCCGGTACACGCCGGTGGGACGCCCGAGGCCCGCCGCCAGCGCCGCGATCTCACCCGCCTCCTCCGCCTTCGCGGCGACCTCGTGCGCGGCATCCGCCAGTGCCGCGCCCGCCACCGTGCGGACATCCGCGGCCGTCGCGATCCGCGCGACGATCGCGTCCAGTCGCGACGGCGTCGTCGCGGCACCCGACGGCACCAGCACGCAGCCGCCGGTCCGCTCCAGCATGGTCAGCGCCTTCGGCGACAGCGTATCGATCTCCGCGTGCACCGCGCGCAGCGAGGGGCGAGCAGAGGCGGGCGCGGTCAACCGGAAGACGAGGACGTGAAAGCCGCCGTCCAGGGGAATGCCGAACCGCGCGGCCAGCAACTCGGCCTGCTTGCCCTGCAGGAGTGCCTGCGCCACAGCACGTTTCGCCTCACGCTGCTCCCAGTGCAGATCCTGGCGCTCGCGCAGGTACGACGCGGCCACCCCGGGCGTCACCGCCCCGAGATAGGCCAGCAGGTGCGGCACCGTGGCCAGCAACTGCTCGCGTTCGTGCGGAGTCCGCGACAGCGCTGCCACGGCGCGCCAAGCCGAGATCGCGCCCCGGTGATACACCGACAGCACCGTATCCAGCGGAACGCCTTCTCGCGCACGGCGAACCGCGACCTCGATCAGCTCGTCGAGTTCGTCACCGCCCAGTTCGCCGCCGCGCTCCAGCGACCGCAGGAACAGCCGCAGGTTGGCCTCCGCGGCGGCGGTCATCTGGGCCTCGATGAGCCCGGGCGGAAACTCCTGGTAGTCGGGCACCGTCGTCAGCACCTCCGCGACGATGCCCGCGGCGATCTCCGGCATTCGTTCGCGCAGATGCGCGACGAACGGGAAGGCTGCCGGAGTCGATACCGGAACGGACGTCATGCCGCATTGTTCACACAACCCAACCGGCGACCGCAATGGGCAGTTCGACAACCCGCACCCGGCGCTCGCGGCCGCCGGGTCCCGTCGGATGCACAAACCCGCCGGGCGTTTCCTGGATCGATGACCGGTGACCGCGGCCACCGCTGTCTGAGACCGTGAATCACCGCAATTCGCCTCGGAGGAAATGGGGTTCGATGATCGACATTCGTTGGGTGCGGAGGGCGGTGACGATGCTCGCCGTCGCGGGCCTGGTTGCGCTGCCCGGAACAGTGGACGCACAGCCACCCGAGCAGCCTGCGATCGAACCGATGCCCGCGGTCACCCTGCCGCCGGAGTTCGACGAGTTCTACCGACCGCCCGCGAGCACGGTCGCCGGCGCCGAGCCCGGCCAGATACTGCGGGCACGCCGAATCGCCCCGGCGTTCCTCGGTTTCGACCAGCTGAATATCGACGGCTGGCAGCTGCTGTACCGCACCACCGACAGCCACGGGCAGGCCATCGCGACGGTGACGACGGTGCTGGTGCCGCGCGCCCCGGCGCCCGCCGGTGGGCGAAAGCTGTTGTCGTATCAGATCGCCGAGGACAGCGCCGCCCAGTACTGCGCGCCGTCGTATGCGATCCAGTCCGGTGCGATCCCGATCGAATACGTCACGGCCGCCGAGACTCTCATCCCGATCGCCGCCGGTGTCGGGCAGGGCTGGACGGTGTCGATCCCCGACTATCAGGGACCGAATTCGGCGTACGGCACCCAGTGGATCAACGCTCAGGCCGCCCTCGACGGCATCCGCGCCACCGAGAACTTCGCTCCCGCACAGGTTTCCGGACCCGGCACCCCGACGGCGATGTGGGGCTACTCGGGCGGCACCGTCCCCACCTCCTTCGCCGCCGAGATCGCGCAGGACTACGCGCCCGAGCTGAACATCGTCGGAACCGCGGCGGGCGGGATCGCGGCGGCCGATTGGCCGGCGGCGATGCGGCACAACAACAACGGCGTCTACACCGGCCTGGTCGGCGGGGTGCTCGCCGGAATCGCCAACGAGTACCCGGAGATTCGCGACCTGCTCGCCCGCGAGGTCGACCCGCTCGGCCAGCTGTTCCTGGCGAGCAAGCGGGTGCTGTGCCGCGCCCAGGGCTCGGCGATCGTGCCGTTCTACAATTATCTCGGCTCGTTCACCGGCGGGGACCCGCTGCAGCATCCCGTCGTGCAGAGGTTCATCGCCGAAAACTCACTGGGACAGCGCACTCCGTCGATGCCGGTATACATGTACCACGCGCAGAACGACGAGATCCTGCCCAACGCCGGGGTGGACCGGCTGGTCGGCAAGTACTGCGCCGAGGGCGCGCCCAGCGTCACCTACGTGCGAGAACTGCTGGCCGAACACATTTCCGGCGTCTTCAGCCATATGCCCGGTGCGTTCCACTGGCTGCGCGACCGGCTCGACGGCGAACCGGTACAGCCGGGCTGTTCGATCAGCAGTCCGGTGAGCACGGTGACCGAGCCGCAGATGGGTCAGGCCCTCGCCGAACTTGTGCCCACCGTGCTGCAGGCGCTGGTCGGGCAGCCCATCGGCACCGGCAGATAGGGACCCGTGCGCCCGAACGAACGTGCCGTTCGACCCGTCTCACGGGTATGCGACGCAACCGTTCGCTGCGGGGCCTGACAAGGGGGCTGTCCGTTTCGAGCGGGTCGAAACGGGCACGCCCCACACATGTACAGATACCGCACTTATCGCACCACACACGGCAACGGAGCGACCGCGGCGGCGATCGTCAGTACCGTCGGCGGCGTCTTCGCACTCATCGAGGCCGTCTACATCCTGCTGCTGGTGTTCGACGCCAACCCGGCCAACAAGTTCTTCGGCTTCATCAAGGGGCTGGCGGAGCCGCTGGCGCTGTTCTTCCCCGGCCTGTTCAACACCGGCAACTTCGATCTCGATGTCATCATCAACTACGGTCTGGCGGCGGTGTTCTGGCTGGTTGTCACCGGCATAATCGCCAGGCTGATCGCGCGCTTCTGACTACAGCCGCACGATCGAGGTCAGCGGATAATCGCCCTGCCGCTCCCGCCCGCCGAGGAAGCCGAGCTCCAGCACCACGGCGGCCGCCACCACCTCCGCACCCGCGGAGGCGAACAGTTCCGCGCCCGCGGCCAGCGTCCCGCCCGTGGCGAGCACGTCGTCCAGCAGCAGCACCCGGCGACCCGCCAGATCGACTCCGTCGGCGGGGATCTCCAGCGCCGCCGAACCGTATTCGAGGGTGTACTCGCGCGAGATCACCGGCGGCGGCAGCTTGCCCGCCTTGCGCACCGCCACCACACCCGTCCCCAGCACGGCCGCCACACCCGCCCCGAGCAGGAATCCGCGCGCATCCACACCCGCCACCAGATCGACATCCGTGGCACACGAGCCCAGGCATTCGATGACTGCCTCGAACCCCTCGGCGTCGGCGAAGACGGGCGTCAGGTCGGCGAAACGCACTCCCGGCGTGGGAAAGTCGTCGTGCCAACGGGTCAGCCGCTGCACCGCCTCGGCCGCCCGTGCGAGCCGCTCCCCCGCCGTCTCTTCCGTCTCCACCATTCCGTGCTTGCTCATCTGCACCCACTATCCTCGCTCAGCCCGCGCCCGCTCAACGCGACAACACCCAGCGGTCCATGTTCCAACCCGCACCGGCCTTGGTGGGGTTCACGATCCCGTTCTCCATGCCGTCCCCGAACGCGATGGTGCGCGGCGTGTTGAACAGCGGGATCGACGGCATCTCACTCCACAGCAGGCTTTCCGCCTCGGTGTCGAGATTCAGCACCGTGGCCGAATTATCGTCGGCCGCAAGCTGATCCGTGATCGCATCGTAACGCCCATTACCGAAATGCCCGAAATTCAACCCCTCACCGGTGCGCAGGGCGGCCGTGGCCTCGATCCCGGGCAGCGACCCCGCCGGGCCGGGTGCGCCCGCGGTGCCGCCCAGTACCGCGTCCACCTTTCCCTCACCGAGCTGGGCCGGGGTGAAGTCGGGTGCGCCGGCGTCGATGACGGTGACACCGGCCGCCCGGCAGCTGTCGGCGATCGCCGCGACGGTCTGGGCGCGGCGGTCGTCGGGCCCGCGATACCCGATGCGGACCGTCGGATTCGGCACCCCGGCGGCGGCCAGCGCCTGCTGCGCCGCCGCGGGATCGCCGTTGCGGTACTTGTCGGCAGGTCCCGTGATCGCCGAGTAGTAGAGCGAATCGGCCTGCACCGTACGGGAATTCAGCGGGCCCGAGCCCAGCCCCGACTTGTTCTCGAATCCGGGATGACCGAACCTGTCGAACAGCGCCTGACGCGGCACACAGGTCGCGAACGCCCGGCGGGCGGCCGCGGAGCCGAACATGCCCCCGGTGGACAGCACCAGCTGTTCGGCACCCCGGCCGGGCACCTGTTCGACCGAGAAGCCGTCCAGGTTCAGGTCGGTCACCGCACCGGAGCCGATATCGACGACACCGACAGCCTTGTCGCTCAGCTTGTCCTTCAGATCGGCGTTCTTCGGCCACACCACGATGCGCGGGGTGCGGGCCTGGTTGCCCCACCACTTCTCGTTCTTGACCAGCACCAATCCTTCGCTGTCGCTGTAGGATTCGATGCGATAGGGCCCCGAGGAGGGCAGCACGTCGGTGTCCAGCTTGCCCGGCGTCAACTGCCAGCCGGTATTCCAGAACTGCGCCAGCCGATCCAGGTTGACCGGATCGCCCGTCTGTACCGCCGCAACGATATTCGGCACCCCGGCCGCCTTGGCGGCGATGTGCGCGGGCATCAGATCCCCGGCGTTGAACAGCGTCTTCCAGGCCAGGAAGTGGCGATTGGGCCGGAACACCACGGTCGCGTCCTTCGACCCGGGCTGGCATTCGACCCGTTCGATATCGGAGTACCCGGCGGTGGAGCCCGCGTCGAACATCGGAATCTGGCCGCCCGGACCGGGTTTGGTGAACCGGCCGCTGCGCGCGGCCCACTCCAGCACCAGATCGTCGCACGAGGTGGCGACGCCGTCGGAGTACACCGCGTCCGGGTTGAGCCGGTACTGGATGGTCTGGGTCTCGCCGGGCACCTCCTTGGCGGTGCCGAAATCGGTGTCCGCGATCGGCTGCCCGTCCGGACCGGTGTAGAAGAATCCGGTCAGCACGCGCGAGAACACGCCCGCCGCACCGCTGCTCGCGCCCGCGCTGCTGCCACCGTTGTAGCTGGCGAGCGCGGCATCGACCGCGTAGCCGATCGAGGGCAGCTGATTCTTGCTGCCGCAGCCCGCCAGCAGGCCACCGGCGAGCGCCCCGGCCGTCGCTATCCCCACCGCCCGCAGCACGATTCGCCGTACCCGGCGCCCGCTCCACGCCCCCGGTTCGGAAGACCCGGCGGATCCTTCGTGATTACGCACTCTGCCTCCTCCGGGCCCGTAGCTCCCGCGGCCGTCGGCCGGGAGCCACGCCGAACCCTGTGCTTCTACGCACGCTGACTGCTGCGGAACCGAGACGGACGGTGTGCGGCCGAGGTTCCGACTCGATCCCGGCGTTCGCCGGGATGACGGGGAGGCCGCACGCTCAGTGCCTTCTCTTGTGCCGCTTCCCGCTCGGCCGGGCACCGGGTCTCGGTGCGGCGGAACCGGTTTGGCGCGGTCGCGGCATGCCGCTGGCCGCGCTGGCCCGCTCCGCGGCCGCGTCGCCGACCCGCGCGCTGCCCGCGTTCGCCCGCTTGGCGAGCACCTTCCTGGTGTGCGCCGCGTACGGCCCGAACCGCTCCTTGATCGACACCAGCAGCGGCACTGCGAAGAAGATCGACGAGTACGCGCCGACGACCATGCCGACCAGCTGCACCAGCGCCAGGTCCTTCAGCGTGCCGACACCCAGCAGCCACACCGCGACCACCAGCATGCCGATGATCGGCAGGATGCCGATGATGGTGGTGTTGATCGAGCGCATCAGGGTCTGGTTGGCCGCCAGGTTGGCCTGTTCGCCGTAGGTGCGCCGGGTCAGGTGCAGCACACCGCGGGTGTTCTCCTCGACCTTGTCGAAGACCACCACGTTGTCGTACAGCACGTAACCGAGCACCGTGAGCAGACCGATCACGGCCGCAGGGGTCACCTCGAACCCGACGATCGAATAGATGCCCGCGGTCACGATCAGGTTGAAGAACAGCGAAGCGATCGACGCGATCGACATGTCTCGCTCGAACCTGATGGCGATGTAGATCATCGTCAGCACCACGAACACCACCAGGGCGATCAGCGCCTTCTGCGTGATCTGCCCGCCCCACGTCTCGCTGATCTCCGCGATGCTGATCGCGTTGCGGCTGACGGCGCCTGCCGAATCCTTCGGGTGGAAGGTGTCGAACAGCGCCGCCTGCACCTTGTCCTGCTGCGTGGCGTCGAGGGTGTCGGACCGGATCTCGAACGACGCCGAACCGCCGGAGCCGACCTTCTGCACGGTGACCGGGTCGTGGCCGAGCGCCTGGTTGTAGACGTCCTCGACCTGCGAGGCCGACATGTCCCCGGTCGCGGGCAGCTGGATCCGGGTGCCGCCCTCGAAGTCGATACCGAGGGTGAACCCGCGGAACACGATGCTGGCCAGCGCGATCAGCAGCAGCGCCAGGCTCAGCCCGTAGTACAGCCGGCGCTTGCCGACGATCTGGAAGCCACCGGTGCCGGTGTAGAGCCGCTCGAAGAAGCTGTGCCGCGGCGCGGCGTCGATCGGCTCGTCGACGGTCCCCTGGTCGAGGACGGAGTGATTGCTCATCCTCACGATTCCTTTCCGACCAGCACGCCGGCGGCGGCCTTGCGTTCACGAGCGAGCTGCTGCACCGCGCCGAGTCCGTTCACCGAGGGCTTGGCCCAGAACGGCGAGCGCGAGGCCATCATCATCAGCGGCGAGGTGACCAGGTACAGCACGATCACGTCGAGCACCGTGGTCAGGCCGAGCGTGAACGCGAAACCCTTCACCTGCCCGGCGGCCAGGATGTACAGCACCGCGGACGCGATGAGGCTCACCGTCTTACCCGACAGGTTGGTGCGCTGGGCGCGGGCCCAGCCACGCGGTACGGCCGAGCGGAAACTTCGGCCCTCGCGCATCTCGTCCTTTATTCGTTCGAAGAACACGACGAACGAGTCGGCGGTCATACCGATACCGATGATCAAACCGGCGATACCGGCCAGGTCCAGCGTGAAATTGATCCACCTGCCCAGCAGGATGATGATGCCGTACACCGCGAAACCCGCCGCGATCAACGAGAATCCGGCCAGGAAGCCCAGCATCCGGTAGTAGGCCAGGCAGTACAGCAGTACCGCGACCAGGCCGATCGCACCGGCGATCAGGCCCGCGCGCAGCGAGGACAGGCCGAGCGTGGCCGACACCGTCTGCGCCTCCGAGGTGGAGAACGACAGCGGCAGCGAGCCGTACTTCAGCTGGTTGGCCAGTTCCTTGGCCGACTGCGAGGTGAACTGGCCCGTGATCTGGGTGCTGCCGCCCTGCTGCGGGCCCTGCTGCACGACGGGCGCGCTGATCACCTTGGAGTCCAGCGTGAACGCGACCTGCTTCTGCAGGTACTCGCCGGTCAGCTGGGCCCACGGCTCGCTGGTCTTGAACGTCAGGTCGATCGCCCAGCGCGACTGCTGCTGCTGGAACGAGGCGCTGGCGTCCTTGATGTCCTGGCCGTCGATGCGGCTCTTGTCCAGCAGGTACACCGCGCCGTCGCTGCCGCAGGTGACCAGCGGCAGGTTCGGGTCGTCGTTACCGGCCAGCGGATCGGGCTTGCTGCAGTCCATGGTCTGCATGGCCAGCTGCAGGATCTGGGGATCGGTGCTCTGCCGCAGCGCCTTGGCGGTGGCGATCTCCTGCTGGGTGCGCTGCTGCGGTGTCAGGTTCGGATCCGGTTGCGGCGCACCGGGAGTCGGCGCCGGAGCCTCCGGCGACGGCGCGGGCTCGCTGGGCGCCTGGGCCGGGAACACGCGGTTCTGCGCCGCGCCCCCGTTCGGGGCGGGCTGCTCGTTGGGAGCGGGCTGCTCGTTCGGGGCGGGCGCGCTCGGCGCACCGACACCCGGGGGAAGGCCCGTATCGGACTCCGCGCCCGGCGGGAGCTGCGGCAAGCCACCGGCGCCGCCCGCACCGCCCAGACCACCGAGGTCACCCGCACCGCCCATGCCGCCCGCACCACCGAGGCCACCGGCGCCGCCCGCACCGCCCTGGCTGGAATTCAGCACGGGGCGGATGTAGAGCTTGGCGGTGGAGGCCAGCGCGGTGGCCTGCTGGCCGTCCTCGCCGGGCACCGTGATCACCAGGTTGTCGCCGTCGATGACGACCTCGGAACCGGCCACCCCGAGACCGTTGACGCGGGACTCGATGATCTGCTGGGCCTGCTTCAGGCTGTCCTGGCTCGGCTTACTGCCGTCCGGCGTCCGCGCGGTGAGCGTGACCCGGGTGCCGCCCTGTAGATCGATGCCGAGCTTGGGTTCCGGCGACTTGTCACCGGTGAAGAACACCAGTGCGTAGATCACGGCCAACAGCACGGCGTAGACGCCGAGCAACCGCAGCGGATGCCCCGTTCCCTTGGAAGGTGGCACAGTACTTATCTCCTAGGCGGTGTCGAGGTGGAACGTGCGGGCACGCGCCAGCGCCACCGCACCGCGCATCCCGGCGGCGGTGCGATGGCGCGTGCGGTCAGTCCTTACCGAGCTTGGTGCTGGTGTTCTCGACCGGTTCGTCCACTGCGGGCTTGGCGGGTTCGGCCTCGGCCGCAGACGGCTCCGCCGCGTCGGTGGCGTCGGCCGCCTCTTCCGTGGCGTCGGCCGACTCGGTGGTCGAGGTGGTCTCGGTCTCGTCGGCACGGACATCGCGCACAGCGGCACGCAGCCACGTGGTGACGACATCCTCGGCGATCTCCAGGTCGATCGTGGTGTCGTCCACGTCGACCACGGTGCCGTAGAGACCCGACGTGGTGGTGACGCGGTCGCCGACCTTAATGCCTTCCTGCATCTCGGCGACCTTCTGGGCCTCCCGCTTCTGACGGCGGACACCGAGGAACATCGGCACGAGCAGGGCTACCAGCAGCAGCGGAAACAGCAGTTCCATCGTCGTAGTCGGTCCCTAGTCTGTGGGTTGGGATGGGTGTTTACCCACACAGTCTGCCAGTCCCGCGCAATACCGCCACACCGGCACACCATGTCCGTCCTCCCAGCGCGCCCCACTCGGTCCTTCCAGCACGCGGCTCCCGTCATTTCCGGCATGCTTTCGGCCGGAATCCACCGTGCATACCGATGGATACCGGCCAAGTGCGTGCCGGAATATGCGGGGGAATTACGCCGCGTTCTCGCCGTAGGTGTAGTCCTCCAGCGGGAAGCTGACGGCCTGGCGGTGGGTGGCCGGGGTGCTGTTGGGGCGCAGCAGCGCGGCCTCGCCGTGCTGGTTGAAGTAGTAGCTGCGGGCGCTCGAACAACTGCCGCCGTAGAACACCGACGAGTTCAGCTTCTCGGTGACGTAGTCCAGGAAGCGCGTATTGGCCGCCTCGGTCACCTCGAACACCTGCTCGCCGCGGCGGAACATCTCACCGAACAGCCGCCCCATGTGCTTCATCTGCGCCTCGATGGTGGTGAAGTACGACAGGCCGCTGTAGGAGTACGGACTGTTGAGGCTCAGGAAGTTCGGGAACTTCGGCACCGTGATGCCCTCGTAGGCCTGGAAGCGGTTGTCGCGCCAGAACTTTCCGAGGTTCACCCCGTCGCGGCCGATGATCTCGATGGCCGGGAAGTTGACGTCCCACAGGTTGAACCCGGTCGCCAGGATCAGCGTATCGATCTCGGTCTTGTGGCCGTCGGTGGTGACGATGCCGTCGGGCTCGATGTGGTCGATGGAGTTGGTCTCGAGCCGCACGTGCGGTTCGTTGAAGGTCTTGAAATAGGTGTTGGAGAACGTCGGGCGCTTGCAGCCGAAGTCGTAGTGCGGCGTCAGCTTGCGGCGGGTCTCCGGATCCCGCACCTGCGCGCGCAGATGCGCCTTGGCCAGCAGCGCGGCGCCCTTGTTGCCCAGCTTGGCCTGCTTGTAGTGCAGCACGCCGGCCACCATCAGCAGCTCCAGCGCGCTGGTGTTCACCATGCGCGCGGCCTTCTGCGTGAGCGGGGCCTTCTCGAACAGCCGCTGCACCGGCTTCGGGATCTTGGTGTCGACCTTGGGCACCACCCAGATCGGGGTGCGCTGGAACACCGTCAGCGCCGACACCTTCTTGGCGGCCTCGGGTACCAGCTGCACGGCGGTGGCGCCGGTGCCGATGATCGCGGCCTTGCGGCCGGTCATGTCGAAGTCCTGCTCCCACGCGGTGGTGTGGATGATCTTGCCCGCGAACGAGTCGATCCCGGGGAACGGCGGGGTGTAGGGCTGGGACAGGAAGCCCGTGGCGGCCATCAGGTAGCGGGCCGTCAGCGTCTCACCGCCCTCGACCGACACCACCCACTGCTGCTCCTCCTCGTCCCAGCGCGCGCCGCCGACGGTCTGCCCGAACCGCATGCGGCGCCGCAGGTCGTACTTGTCCGCGACGTGCTCGGCGTAGCGCTTCAGCTCCGCACCCGGCGCGAACAGCCGCGACCAGTGCGGATTCGGCTCGAAGGAGTACGAGTAGGTGACCGAGGCGATGTCCACCGACAGCCCCGGATACCGGTTCACATGCCACGTGCCGCCCAGATCGTCCTCGCGCTCGAGGATCACGAAATTGCCCAGGCCGAGCCGATCCAGCTCGATGCCCGCGCCCATCCCGCCGAATCCGGCTCCCACGACAACGGCGTCGTATTGCGGTGCCACGCCGAACCTCCCTGTTACCCGAAGTACCTATTACAGAATGACACATCATTCCGGTCCGGAACACCGTATCATCGGCTCCGTGCCGAAGCCATCAACACATCTCGAGCGTCGCAAGGCCGAGCTCCGGCAGGAGATCATCGACACCGCCTTCGTCTGCTTCGCCGAAAAGGGTTATCACGCAACGGGAATCGCGGATATCGCGACGCAGCTGGGGATCGGGCACGGCACGTTCTACCGCTACTTCGCCAATAAGCGCGACATCATCGACCACGTCATCGACGATCTGGCCGCCCGCATCATCGACTCGCTCGGCACCGACAACGCCCCCGATGCGGCGACCAGCCTGGCCGAGTACCGCGCCCAGCTCGATCGCATCGGCGCGGCGCTGAACCGGATCTTCCTCGAGGACCGCCGGGTCTCCCAGCTGCTGCTGTTCCAGGCGACCGGCATCGACTCGGAGCTGACCCTGCGGCTGTACGGGCTGCTCGACACCGCCGACGCGCTCACCGCCGGATATCTCGAGCACGGCGTCGAGCACGGATATCTGCGCGCCGACCTGGACACCACCAGCACCGCCAAGGCGGTGACGGGCATGCTGCTCGCCGCGATCATCCACGGCCTGCGCGATCCGGACGAGGCGGGGGTCGAGGATCTCGCGCAGGCGATCCGGCGGCTGTTGATCGACGGGGTGCGCAGGGAGTAGCCGGGAATGTGACCCGGGTAACATTTGCCCTCGTGACCTGTTGTCAGAATGAGCGCGTGACGGATGAGCATGCGCGACGGGTCCGATTCGGCCGGGCCCCGTTCGGTCATCGCGGGTACGACGCCGCGGAGGTGGACGCCTTCTGCGAGCGGGTGGCCGAGGCCCACCACGGCCGGGGCATGTTGACCGCCACCGAGATCCGCGAGCACGAGTTCGCCACCGCCGCCTTCGGCCATCGCGGCTACGACCGCGACGAGGTGGACGACTATCTCGACCGCGCCTGCATGGACCTGGAATTCGCGCGCCGCGGGACCAAACCGCACCCGATCGGAAACACCCTGCTCACCCCGGAAGATGTGCAGCGCCTGCGGTTCTCGGCACCGCCGCACGGGCAGCCCGGCTACGCCGCCGACGAGGTGAGCCTGTTCCTGAACCGCCTCGCCACCACGCTGGCGCACGGCGGGCCGAACGGTCTGACCAGCGCGGAGGTGCGCAACGCCAACTTCGGTCTGGCGCGCGCCGGAACGGCGGCCTATCACATCGAGGAGGTCGACTCCTTCCTCGATGTCGCGGTCCGGACACTGGCGGCCCAGGAGTCGGGGGGCGAACCCCGCGGGTGACATACGATGACCCACGCGTGTGTGAAACCACGGGCCGATCGTGGTGGCGGCCCGCGCGAGGGGACAGAGGATATGACAGACGATCGGCAGTGGTGGGAACGACCGGCTCCGGGATACGAGCCGACCGGACAGCCACACCCCTCCCCGGCTCCCGGATACCAGCAGCAGCCGTACGAGTATCCGCCGCTCGACGCCCCGCAGGCCTACGAGTACCCGGCGCTGGAATCGCAACAGCCGTATCCGGGGAACTACCAGCCGATGCCGTACGGGGCGCCGCCGCCGCGCCGCAATACCGGGCTGATCGTCGCGCTCGTCGTCGGCATGGTCGTGGTGGTGCTGGCCGTGGCGGGCGGTCTCGTCCTCGTGAGCAAGTCCTCCCGGGACGACAAGCCTTCCGCCGCAGCCACTTCGACCGCCCGGACGACCAGCGCGCCGCGGCCGACGACCGCCACGCCGGCGCCGCCCACCTCCGCCCGGCGCAGTTCGACGACCACGGCGGTCATCCCCGGCTTCCAGGGTGTCGCGGTACCCGCCCGCGGGATCGCCTACGACGTGCCCGCGGGCTGGAAGGTCGACACCGAGACCATGATTCGCGGCTTCGAGGACGACAAGGGCAACCGGATCTCCGGCACCGGCTCGACCGTCGACGGCGAGGACTACTGCGCGTCCTCCAACCGGACGACCTCCTTCGTCAGCCGCTCCGACGTGCCCGATCCGGCGGCGGCCGCCACCGATGTCGGTAAGAAGGCCGCCGAGTACGGCTTCAACAGCCCGACCGACGCCACCACCGCGGCACCGACGCCGCTGACCACCGGAACCGGGATCGCCGGTCAGCTGACCGAGACCTCGGGCACCTGGAAGCCCGAGGATTCCGCCTGCACCACAAGCAAATTCACCGTCTACACCTTCGCCTTCCCCGGCCCGCAGAACCCGATGCTGGTCCTGACGATCGCCGCCGACCGCGGCGTCCCCGGCGAGGTCACCCCGGACCTGGCTCGCCAGATCTACTCCAGCGTCCGCAAACTCTGAGGGCCCGCGGATCAGTTGGTGATGCGCCCACCGGCGACGTCGAGGGTGAGGCCGGTGAGGTAGGACGAGGCATCCGACGCCAGGAACAGTGCGGTCTCCGCGACATCGGCGGTGGTGCCCAGGCGCCGAAGGGGATGCATGGCGGCAACCCGGCGCTGCATCTCCTCGGGCATATTCCCGGCGACCTTCTCGGTACGGATCGACGTCGGGGCGATGGTGTTGACGCGAACCCCGTCGGGGCCGAATTCGGTGGCGAGGTGGCGGGCGAGCATGACCAGCCCGGCATTGGCGACGCCGTAGGCCAGGTTGGCCCGGCTGGGCTGTCGACCGGCCGCCGACGACATCCCGATGATGCTGCCGCGACCGCGCGCGACCATCCCGGGCAGGAAGGCCTGCACGGTCAGGAACGCCGAGGTCAGGTCGGAGTCGAGCACCTGCCGCCAGCGCGCCTCGGTCAGCTGGGTCGACGGGATCGGCGCGCCCTGGCCGCCCGCGAACGCGCAGAGGATGTCGATCGGGCCCAGCTCGTCCTCGGCTCGGGTAGCAACCCGGGCGAGCGCCGCGGCGTCGGTGACGTCGGCGACCACACCGAGAGCCGTGCCACCGCTCTCGGCAATACCGGCGGCCACGGCGTCCAGGGCATCCGGATCGCGGCCGACGACGCAGACCCGCACGCCCTGGGCGGCGAGCATCCGCGCGGTCTCCGCGCCGATACCGCGCGAGCCTCCGGTGACGACCGCGACCTTGCCGGGCAGGTCGGAATAGATGCTGAGCATGGGTGTGCCTTTCGAATCGATGCGGCGGAATTCAGCGGCGGGACAACACGATCGCGGTGGCGACCAGCCACAGCAGTCCGCCGAATCGCACGAGCGGGAGCAGGATCAGCAGCCCCGGGACCAGCAGGCCGATCGTCGACACCGCACCGGCGATCGCGATGACCACCCCGATCCAGGCCAGCGAGCGCGGGAGTAGTCCGCCCAGCAGGGCGGGCACGGCGATTCCCGCAGCGAGCAGTCCGAACCCCACCGCGTAGGCGGGACCACCGGTCACGAAGCTCATATCCGCGACCGCGCGGGCCAGCTCGGGCGACGCGCCGTCTTTCAATTGTGCTGCAACCCAGGCGAATACGGCACTCGCGGTGAGCGCACCGGCGCCGAGCAGCCCGCCCGCGACCGCGACATCCGGCACCTCCGCCCTCCGGCCGCGGAGCAGCCGGAGAGCGAATATCGCGGTCACGGCCAGCACCGGAGCCGAGCACAGCATCAACATCGCACCCAGTTCGAGCGAACCCGAGTGGGTGGTGTCGTAGGCCAGGACCTCGGAAGCGGAGGCATCCGGGTGGGGCACACCGGAATTCACGGCGGCGTAGGCAACGGTGAACGCGGCGAAGGCGAGGGTCGGGGCGAGGACGGCGGGAGTGGCCCGAGTGGTCGTGGCGGCGGTCATGGCTAGGTCCTTCCGAAGCGGATCGTGCCTCACCATAATGATTACAATTTGGAACGATTGTCAATGGTCTACGATTTTGAATCGTCTACCATGCACGCATGGGCACGAAGGACGAGCCGGAGACACCGCGGATCGGCGTCGGATTCCTGCTGGCACAGCTCGGCACGCATGCGGCGGCGAGTTTCGCGGCCGGTATCGAAGACCTCGACCTCACACCGCCCCAGGCGGGCGTGCTCCGGCTGCTCGCCACCCGGCCCGGACGCAGTCAGCGCGAGATCGCCGACGAACTCCGCATGCCGCCGAGCCGCTTCGTGCCGTTCGCCGACGAGCTCGAGGAGCGCGGGCTGATCGAGCGGCGCCGCAACCCCGATGACCGCCGCCTGCACGCGCTGCACCTGACCGATGCGGGCCGGGCCAAACTGGGCCAGTTGGCCGGGGCGGCACGGCAGAACGACGACCGCCTGTGCCGCGGTCTGTCCTCCGATGAGCGCGACCAACTGTTCGCGCTACTCGATCGGATCGCCGAGGAACAGGGCCTGACGCCGGGGGTGCACCCGGGCTACAAGTCCGTCAGAAGCTGAGGCGTCGCTCAGGAGTCGAAGAGGTCCAGGGTGGGGTGGGGTTCGCGACCGCGCACCTCGATGGAGCCGAAGACCAGGTCGGGGGGTGGGACCAGGCCCAGGTGTTCCCAGGCGGCGGCGGTGGCGACGCGGCCGCGGGGGGTGCGGGCGACCATTCCGGCGCGGACCAGGAAGGGCTCGCACACCTCCTCGACGGTGGTGGCCTCCTCCCCCACGGCCACGGCCAGCGTCGAAACACCCACGGGCCCACCGCCGAAGCTGCGCACCAGGGCGGCCAGGACGGCGCGGTCGAGGCGGTCCAGGCCGAGGTCGTCCACGTCGTAGACGGCCAGGGCCGCATGCGCGATCTGGCGGGTGATCACGCCGTCGGCGCGCACCTCGGCGTAATCGCGCACGCGGCGCAGCAGGCGGTTGGCGATACGCGGCGTGCCGCGCGAGCGTCCCGCGATCTCGGTGGCGGCGTCGAGTTCGAGCTGCACGCCCAGGATCTTGGCCGAGCGCTCCAGAATCCCCTGCAGCTCATCGGGTTCGTAGAAATCCATGTGGCCGGTGAAGCCGAAGCGGTCGCGCAGCGGACCGGTCAGCGCGCCGGACCGGGTGGTGGCGCCGACGAGGGTGAACGGGGCGATATCGAGCGGAATCGACGTGGCGCCGGGGCCCTTGCCGACCACCACGTCGACGCGGAAGTCCTCCATCGCCAGGTACAGCATCTCCTCGGCCGGGCGGGCCATGCGGTGGATCTCATCGATGAACAGCACGTCGCCCTCGACCAGGTTGCTCAGCATGGCGGCCAGGTCGCCCGCGCGCTCCAGCGCCGGGCCGGACGTAATCCGCAGGGCCGTACCGAGTTCGCCGGCGATGATCATCGCCATGCTGGTCTTGCCGAGGCCGGGCGGGCCGGACAACAGCACGTGATCCGGTGTGCCACCGCGCTGTTTGGCGCCGCGCAGCACCAGCGCGAGCTGTTCGCGCACCCGCGGCTGGCCGATGAAGTCGTCCAGGGACTTCGGGCGCAGGCTCGCCTCGATCTCACCGTCCGACCGCAGATAGCTTGCGGTGAGCTGGGATTCGTCGTCGTGGTCCGGCTCGGTCATGGGCCGCCCTACTTGTTCTTACCGAGCACGCCGAGGGCCGCGCGCAGCGCCTTGGACGTGTCCAGGTCGGGCTGGTCGGCGAGCACGCCGTCGACCGCCGATTCCGCCTGCTTGGCCGCGAATCCGAGCCCGGTGAGCGCCTCCACCACCTGATCGCGCACGGGGGTGACGACCGGGGCGGGCCCGGCGCCGGGCGGACCCGACTGCACCGGAACGAGATTCACCTTGTCCCGCAGCTCCACCACCATGCGCTCGGCGCCGCGCTTGCCGATGCCGGGCACCCGGGTGAGCGCCGCGACATTGCTCTCGGCGAGCGCCTTGCGCAGCGCCTCGGGCTCCAGCACCGCCAGCACCGCCATGGCCAGTCGGGGTCCGACGCCGGAGACGGTCTGCAGCAGGCCGAACAGCTCGCGGGCCTCGGTGTCGCCGAAGCCGTACAGCGTCATCGAGTCCTCGCGGACGATCATCGCCGTGTACAGCCGAGCCTCGTCGCCGCGGGTGAGGGCCGACAGCGTGGCGGGTGTGGCGTTGAGGCGGTACCCGACGCCCGCGGCCTCGAGCACCACATGGTCGAGGCCGATCTCGAGCACCTCGCCACGCACGGACGCGATCACCGGGTTACCGCCTTTCGTTGCTGGGCAAGCTTTTCCGCGTACTTGCGCTGCGCCTGCGCCGCCAGGGCCTCCGCCTTCGCCATCCGGTCCAGCATCGGTGCCCGCCAGCAGTGACAGATCGCCAGCGCCAGCGCGTCCGCGGCATCGGCCGGTTTCGGCGCCGTCTGCAAGCCTAGGATCCGGGTCACCATCGCCGTCACCTGAGCCTTGTCCGCGGACCCGTTTCCGGTGACGGCGGCCTTCACCTGGCTCGGCGTGTGGAAGGCTACCGGGATGCCGCGGCGCGCGGCGGCCAGCGCGATCACCCCGCCGGCCTGCGCGGTACCCATCGCGGTGCGCACGTTGTGCTGGGAGAACACCCGCTCGATCGCGACCGCGACCGGCTTGTGCGTATCCATCCAGTGTTCGGCCGCGTCGGCGACGTGCATGAGCCGCTCGGCGAGATCCATATCCGCGGGGGTGCGGACCACGTCCACATCCAGTGCCGTGACCTGCCGCCCGAGCCCGCCCTCGACGATGCTCAGACCGCACCGGGTGAGCCCGGGGTCGACGCCCATCACCCGCACGAAAAGCACCCCTCCACATCCGCGAACAGTTGTTCGAAGTCTAACGGAGGGTGTGCCGGTGACAGGCGACCGACACGGACCCGAACGGGCGTCATCGGCGCAGGGGCGTCGAGCGCACCGGACGCACGCTTCGCCGCCCGAGAGCACCGCGTGTCCGGCGCGGGCGCCCGCTCAGACCTGCATCCACGCAGGTAGACCGAGCAGCGTCGGATCGGCCGCGCGGCGGGCCCACTCCTCGGCGGGGTTGGGGACGAGCTTGCGGGTGTTCAGGTCGAGCAGGCCGCTGACGTGACTCACCGTGGCGGAGAGTTCGCCGTCGCTGCGGGTGAGGGCGTGTTCGACGCGGTAGGTCTTGCCGTCGGACCAGGTCCACGCGCAGGTGACCTCGGCGCAGTCGCCCGCGCGCAGTTCGCGGTGGTAGCGGATGGTGGTTTCGAGATTCACCGGCCCCAGGCCGTCGCGCAGCAGTTCCTCGACCGAGATACCCGCGGCCTGCACGCATTCGAAGCGCGCATGATCGGCGTAGTGCTGGTAGGCCGGGCCTGTGACGTGTAGTTGCGGGTCGACGTCGCCGATGCGGACGTCGACGCGGATCGAGAACGGTTCGTACGAGTTCGCCACGCCACCACCCTGGCAGACGGCACCGACAAGTCTCGATCAGCGCAGGTGGGCGGCGAAGGCGTCATAGGCGTCCGCGGAGAACAGCACGAACCGGGCCTCGGTGACGGCGGTGTCGGCCTCGCGCACGGTCTCGATGGCGATCCGGGCGCCGTCGTCGATCGGCCAGCCGTAGATGCCGGTGGATATCGCGGGGAAGGCGACCGTCGCGGCATCCAGCTCGTCGGCCACGCGCAGGGATTCGCGATAGCAGGACGCCAGCAGGTCCGACCGGTCCTCGCGCTTCGCCCACACCGGGCCGACGGTGTGGATCACCCAGCGTGCGGGCAGGTGCCCGCCCGTGGTCGCCACGGCTCGGCCGGTCGGCAAGCCCTCGCTGTACGTCGACGCGCGCAGCTCCCGGCATGCGGCCAGGATCGCGGGGCCGCCCCTCCGATGGATCGCCCCGTCCACGCCGCCTCCCCCGAGCAGTGTCGAGTTCGCCGCGTTCACGACAGCGTCCACGTCCTGCTCGGTGATGTCGCCCCGCACCAACACGATCTCGGCCATCCCGCCATTCTCCGCGCACCGTCCGGGCTGGGTGGGGATGCCGACAGATTGCTCGGGTGTGGTGACGGAGTTGACATTGCCGGGTTGTACCGGGTGTGACAGCTTGGAGGTGAGCCCGGCAAGGGGGCTTCCGGACGAGGGTGCCGTACCCGGTGTGCGACAAGACGGCCTTTCAGGAGGCTGTGATGGCGTGGCTCGTTCTGGTGTTCTCCGGCGTGCTCGAGGCGGTGTGGGCGACCGCGCTGGGAAAGTCCGAGGGTTTCAGTCGGCTGGGCCCGTCGGTGGTCTTCTTCATCGCATTGATCGCGAGCATGGCGGGTTTGGCCTATGCGATGCGCGACCTGCCCGTCGGCACGTCCTACGCGGTCTGGGTCGGCATCGGCGCGGTGCTCACCGTGGTATTCGCCATGGCCACCGGCGAGGAACCGGTCACCGCTCTGAAGGTCGTATTCCTCGCGATGATCGTCGGCGGCGTCACAGGACTCAAGCTCCTGCACTGACCGCACGCGCAAACTCTCGTTCGCGGCACGCGCCAACCTCCCCTATTCCTGGGTGACTACTCCAGCAAGGCAGCGAGGGTGGCGCGAGATCCCTTGGCGTGCAGGGATTCGAGGATCTCGGTGTAGGTGTCGACGAAGCGGGGATGGTCGATCAGGTCGCCGAAGATGTCGTCGGTGAGGAAGGCGGTGGGGTCGGTGCGCTGGCGGTGGGCCAAGGGCTGCAACCGTTCCCGGAGGCGATCCACGACCTCGATCGGGTCGCCGTGTTCGTCGACGCCCTCCGCGTAGCGCGCCCAGCTCGCGACAATCGCGGTCGCACAACGAATCTCGCCGCCCGACGCGAGCTGTTCCCGGATCACCGGCAGCACCCACTTGGGGATCCGGTCGGAGGATTCGGCACACAGGCGGGCGATGGTGTCGCCGATCGCCGGGTTGGCGAAGCGCTCGAGCAAGGTGCGGCGATAGTCGCCGAGGTCGACACCCGGCACCGGGCGCAGCGTGGGCGTGGCCTCATCGACCATGTAGCGCAACAGGAATCGTTCGAACAGCGGATCCGCCGCCGCCTCGTCGACCATCCGGTAACCGCAGAGATGACCGAAGTACGCCAGCGCCTGGTGGCTCGCGTTGAGTAGCCGCAGCTTCATCGACTCGTACGGCGCCACGTCGTCGACCAGCTGCACGCCGACCTCCTCCAGTGCCGGACGACCGAGCCCGAAGGAGTCCTCCAGCACCCATTGCGTGAAGGGCTCCGTCAGCACCGGCCACCAATCCTGAACGCCGTAGCGCCGCTTGATCTCGATGGACGCCTCCGCCGATGTCGCCGGAGTGATCCGATCCACCATGGAGTTCGGGAACCGGACGTGCCGTTCGATCCACTCCCCCAGGCCCGGATCCCGCAGCCGCGCAAAGGAACCGAACGCTCGCCGCGCGACAGTCCCGTTGCCCTCGATGTTGTCGCACGACATCACCGTGAACGGGGGCAGGCCCCGCGCCCGCCGCCGCGCCAGCCCCTCCACCACGAAACCGAAGACCGTGCCGGGCCGGGCGCCCGGCACCAGGTCCGCGGCGATCGCCGGATCTCCCGCATCGAATTCGCCGGTGCCCGGGTCGATGCCGTAACCGCCCTCGGTGATGGTCAGCGAGACGATGCGCGTCGCCGGATCGGCGAGCCGCTCCAGCACGGCCTCCGGATCATCGGGGGCGTACAGATAGTCGACGATGGAGCCGATCATCCGGGTCTCCCAGCGGTCGGGCCGGACCACCGACAGCGTGTACTCGAAGTCCTGCAGCACCAGCACATCTCGCATCGCCCGGTCGCCCGGCAGCACTCCCACGCCGCAGATCGCCCACTCGCGGGAACCACCGCGTTCCAGCAGCCGGTCCAGGTACATGGCCTGGTGCGCGCGATGGAAGCCACCGACGCCGAAATGCACGATCCCGGTGGCCAATCCGGTGCGGTCGTAGCTGGGTCGCGAAAGTGTTGTCTGCGTCACACCGACGATGGTACCGTGATCTGAGCAACAGCTCACACCGTGAGCATATGATCACTCGCCGAGGAGTGCCGTGGCGCCCGAACCATCCCGGCAGCAGCATCCGGACGATGTCCGGCTCGCCCTGCGCGCCGCGCAGCTCTACCACCTCGAGGGCGCGACGCAGGCGGAAATCGCTGGGAAGCTCGGGGTTTCGCGTCCCACCGCGGGCCGGCTCATCGCCCGGGCCCGCGCCCAGGGCCTGGTGCGCATCGAGATCTCCGTCCCCGACGAGCTGAGCGCGGCCGTCCACACCGAGCTCGAGAGCGAGCTGGAGGCGGGCTTCGGGTTGACCGAGGCGGTCGTGCTCGGCGAGGTGCCCGACGGCTCCCCCACCGGTTTGCAGCCGCTCGCGCAGGCGGCGGTCGGCGTGCTGTCGCGCCGGTTGCAGGCCGCGGACACGCTCGGATTCACCTGGGGCCCCGAGACGATCGCGATCGCGCGCGAGCTGCGCCCGAGTTCCGCCCGCTGCGCCACGGTCGTACAGCTCGACGGCTCCATGACCTCCTCCGACTATCAGACCGGCGTCGATTACACCCTGGGCCGCTGCGCCGACCGGCTCCGGGCCACCGCGGTCCGGCTGCATGCCCCGCTGTACGCGGATGCCGCGACAGTCACGGCGCTGGAACAGGATTCGGTGCTGGGCCGGGCCATGGCCGTCGGGCGCGAGGCCCAGGTGATGATGTTCGGCGTCGGCCCGGTCTCCACCGCCACCACGTTGTTCGAGGGCAGCTACCTCGACACCGCGATCCTCGGCGAACTGCGCGGCCTCGGCGCCGTCGGGGAGATCGGCGGCCGGTTCTTCCGCGCCGACGGCGGTGATGTCGCCGGGCCGCTGTCCGACCGCACGGTATCGGTGAGCCTCGACGTCATCCGATCCTGCCGCTCGGCCCTGCTGATCTCGGGCGGACCGGACAAGCACGAGGCCGTCCTGGGCGCGCTGCGCGGCGGGCTGGCCTCGATTCTCGTCACCGACGTCGACTGCGCGCGGTGGCTGCTCGAACAGAAAGAGGGGTAGCGCCCGATGACCGAATACGGCCCCCGATATCGACCGAAGCGCACGAGAACGCTTGCTGCCCTGGCGGTTACCACCATGCTGGCGCTGTCCGGCTGCGCCGGCGCCGGATCGTTCACCTCCGGCGGCGGCGACACGGTGACCATCGCGATGGTGTCCAACTCGCAGATGCAGGACGCCATCGCGCTGTCCGGGGAATTCGAACGCGAGAATCCGGGCACCAAGCTGAAATTCGTCTCCCTGTCGGAGAACGAGGCCCGCGCCAAGATCACCGCGTCGGTGGCCACCGGCGGCGGCGAATTCGACGTGGTGATGATCAGCAACTTCGAGACGCCGCAGTGGGCGGCCAACGGCTGGCTGGTCGACCTGTCCGAGCATGCGCGCCGGACGCCCGGCTACGACACCGAGGATTTCATCCCGTCGCTGCGAAAGTCGCTGTCCTACAACGGGAATATGTACTCGGTGCCGTTCTACGGCGAGTCGTCGTTCCTGATGTATCGCAAGGATCTGTTCGAACAGGCGGGCCTCGCCATGCCCGCCGATCCGACCTGGGAGCAGGTGGCCGACTTCGCCGCGAAGCTCGACGATCCGGCGGACGGCCGATCGGGAATCTGCCTGCGCGGCAAGCCCGGCTGGGGTGAATCGCTCGCCCCGCTCAACACCGTGATCAACACCTTCGGCGGGCGCTGGTTCGACGAGCAGTGGAATGCCCAGCTGACCAGCCCCGAAGTCGTTCGCGCCGTGCAGTTCTACGTCGACCTGGTGCGCGCGCACGGCGAACCCGGCGCCTCCACGAGCGGTTTCAGCGAATGCGCGACGCAGTTGTCGCAGGGGAACACCGCCATGTGGTACGACGCCACCTCGGCGGTGTCGGTGCTGGAGGATCCCGATTCCAGCAAGGTGGTCGGCAAGATCGGCTACGTCCCCGCCCCGGTGGCGCAGAAACCGAATTCGGGCTGGCTCTACACCTGGTCGCTCGGAATCCCGACCTCCAGCGAGAAGCCGGACGCGGCATGGAAATTCATCTCCTGGATGACCGGCAAGCCCTACATCCACATGGTCGGCGAGCGGCTCGGCTGGTCACACGTGCCACCCGGAAGCCGCCTGTCGACGTACGAGATTCCGGAGTACCGCGAGACATCGAAGGCCTACGGGGAGCGCACGCTGTCGGCCATGGCGGGCGCGGATCCGGAACACCCCACGGTGCAGCCGGTTCCGTACACCGGGGTGCAGTTTCTCACCATTCCCGAATTCCAGGATCTCGGCACCCGGGTGAGCCAGCAGATCAGCGCCGCGGTCGCGGGCCGGATCAGCGTGCGCGACGCGCTCGAGCAGGCCCAGCAGTACGCCGACACCGTCGGCAAGTCGTATCGAGGGAAACAGTAGCCATGTCCGAGACAACCGCCGCCCCGGCCGTCCTCGCGACGACCGCCGTCGCATCACCGGTGACGAAAACACACAAGCCACACCGGGTCTCGCGCGGCGAGGCCTGGCGCCGGCGCGGCCCGCTGCTACCGGCCCTGATCTTCCTCATCGTGGTCACGCAGGTGCCGTTCGTGTTCACGCTGTACTACTCGACGCAGTCGTGGAACCTCGTGCGGCCCGGCTCCCGGGAGTTCATCGGCCTGCAGAACTACGCGGATGTGTTCCGCGACAGCCAGTTCCGTCAGGTCACGCTCAATACGGTGATCATGATCGTCGGCACGGTGATCGTCGCGGTCGTGCTCGGGCTGCTGCTGGCGCTGCTGCTCGACCGCGCCTTCCTCGGCCGCGGCATCGTCCGCACCCTGTTGATCACCCCGTTCCTGGTGACACCCGTTGCGGCGGCACTGATCTGGAAGACCACGATGCTCGATCCGGTGTTCGGCCTGATCAACTTCGTCCTGCAGCCGTTCGGGGTGGACCGGATCGACTGGGTGAGCAGGTATCCGCTCCCCGCGGTCATGGCCGACCTGGTGTGGCAGTGGACGCCGTTCATGATGCTGCTGATCCTGGCGGGGCTGCAGTCGATGCCGCGCGATGTCGTCGAGGCCGCCCGCGTGGACGGCGCCAACTCGCTGCAGATCTTCCGCGAGCTCACGCTGCCGCATCTGCGCCGGTTCATCGAGCTCGGCGCCGTACTGGGCGCGATCTACCTGATCAACACCTTCGACGCGGTGTACATGATGACCTCGGGCGGGCCGGGCATCGCCAGCTCGAACCTGCCCTTCTACATCTATCAGCGCGCCTTCCTCGGCTTCGACATCGGCCAGGCCGCCGCCATGGGCGTGGTCACCGTCATCGCCACCACCGTCGTCGCGACCTTCGCGCTGCGACTGCTGTTCAAATCCTTCACCGGGAAAGAGGAGGCGGCCTGATGACAACCACCGCTCCCACCATCGAAACCGCTGCCGCACAGCAGATTCCGGCGCGCAGGCGGCGCTGGGGCGTCGGCATGCTCTGGGGTGTGCTGGCGTGGGTGGTCGGCATCGGGATGTTCTTCCCGGTGCTGTGGATGGTGCTCACGGCGTTCAAACAGGAGGGCGACGCCTACACCGATCCGCCCAAGCTGTTCTTCACGCCCACCCTCGACCAGTTCTCCGCCGTCCTCGACAGCGGCATCGGCACGGCGCTGCTGAACTCCACCTTCGCCACGGCGATGTCCACGATTCTGGTGCTGGCCCTGGGCATTCCGGCCGCGTTCGCGCTGTCCCTGCGCCCGGTGCGCAACACCCGCGACGCCATGATGTTCTTCATCGGCACCAAGATGCTGCCCATCGTGGCCGCCATCGTCCCGCTGTATGTGATCGTCGGCGATATCGGCCTGCTGGACAACATCTGGGCGCTGGTGGTGCTCTACACCGCCATGAACCTGCCGATCGCGGTGTGGATGATGCGCTCGTTCTTCCTGGAGGTCCCGGGTGAGCTGCTGGAGGCCGCGAGTATGGACGGTGCGAGCCTGTGGACCGCGGTGCGCGAGGTGATCCTGCCGCTGATCTCCCCCGGGATCGCCGCGACGGCGCTGATCTGCGTCATCTTCTCCTGGAACGAATTCTTCTTCGCCGTGAACCTGACCGCCGTGCAGGCCCAGACGATGCCGGTGTTCCTCGTCGGCTTCATCACCGGCGAGGGACTGTACTGGGCGCGGCTGTCGGCCGCGGCCGTCCTCGCCGCCCTCCCCGTCGTCCTCGCCGGGTGGCTCGCGCAGAACAAGCTCGTGCGCGGCCTGTCCTTCGGTGCCATCAAGTAAGGAAAAGACCGTGGCCACAATTCATTACGATCAAGCCTCCTGCGTCTACGCCGGTGCCGACACCCTCGCCGTCGACGCGCTCGATCTCGATATCGACGACGGGGAGTTCATCGTCCTGGTCGGTCCCTCCGGTTCGGGCAAGTCCACCGCGCTGCGCATGCTGGCCGGGCTGGAGGAGATCGACGCGGGATCGATCCGCATCGACGGCCGGGACATGGTCGGGGTGCCGTCGAAGGATCGCGATATCGCCATGGTGTTCCAGAACTATGCGCTGTATCCGAACAAGACCGTCGGCGAGAACATGGGTTTCGCGCTGAAGATGATGAAAGTCCCTGTCGCCGAACGCAAGAAGCGGGTCGCCGCGGCCGCCGAGCTACTCGGTCTGACGCCCTTCCTGGACCGCAGGCCGGCGAAACTGTCGGGCGGGCAACGCCAGCGGGTGGCCATGGGCCGCGCCATCGTGCGCGAGCCGCGGGTGTTCTGCATGGACGAGCCGCTGAGCAATCTCGACGCCAAGCTGCGCGTGCAGACCCGCACCCAGATCGCGGCCCTGCAGCGGCGGCTGGGCACCACCACCGTGTACGTCACCCACGACCAGGTCGAGGCCATGACCATGGGCGACCGGGTGGCGGTGCTGCGCGACGGGCGGCTGCAGCAGTTCAGCACACCGGCCGAGCTCTACGATCGGCCCGCCAACGCGTTCGTGGCCGGATTCATCGGGTCGCCGTCGATGAATCTGTGCACGGTGCCGGTCGTCACCGGCGGGGTCGACCTGGCGGGCAGCACGGTGGAGTTGCCGCGGGAGCGGATGACCACGATCGCGGCGGCGGGGCTGGACCGGGTGACCGTCGGTATCCGCCCCGAACATCTCGAGTTGCGCCGCGACGGGACCGGCTTCGCCGTCACCGTGGAACTGGTGGAGGAACTGGGCAGCGAATCGTTCGTCTACAGCCGCCTACCCGAGGCCGCGGGTTCCGCCCTCGACGGCGATTCGCCGACGCTGGTGGCCCGCTCCCCGCACCGCGCCCCGGCCCGGCTCGCCGAAACCGTCACCCTGCGGGTCACCGACCCTGCGGCGGTGCATGTGTTCGACCCCGTGACCGGGGATCGAGTCGGCGGATGAGCCGTCGGGCGCATCGGTGACCGGGAGTGGACCGCGGGCGAGCCAGCGATGAGGGCCGGCCCGCCCGCGGTCTGCGTCCGGCATGGTTGCGTGCGGCCGAGGCTAATGCTCGGCGATGTATCCAAATCCCAGGTGGCGACCATGTAGTCGCCTACGGTGGCTGCCATGACCTGGATTCTGCTCGTCGTATCGGGATTCATGGAAACCGCGTGGGCGATCGCGCTGGAGCGGTCGCACGGGTTCAGCAAACCGCTGCCGACCGTCATCTTCGTGATCACGCTGGCGCTCAGCATGGGCGGACTGGGGCTGGCCCTGCACAAGACTCCGGTGGGCACCGGGTATGCGGTGTGGGTCGGCATCGGCGCGGTCGGCACCGCGCTGGTGGGGATGATCTGGCTCGGGGAATCCACCTCCCTCCCCCGCATCCTGTGCCTGCTGCTGATCATCGCGGGCGTGGTGGGACTGAAGATCTTCCACTGACAGCCTGGCCCACCAGCCATCTCCGACAGCTGCCCCAATCTGTCATTTCCGGCACGCTTTTGGCCGGAATCCACCACTTCCAGCAGATTCCCACCCGATCCACAGCAGATCTCGAGGAAGCGCGTCCACAGTGGCGCCGTGCTCCCTGCGCCGATGGATGTGCCGACCGCACCCGCACCACCCGCCACCGCGCCGCCTCCCCCACCGCTGCCGTCGGCGAATCTCCACCCCTACAACGATTTTCACCACGGAATGTCGCTGCTGCACGGTTGGCTGCCGACGACGATCGAGCTGGTCGCGCTGACGCTGCTGGTTATCGCGGTGATCCGGCGCACCCGGCACTGGTGGCTGATCTGGATGCCCCTGTGCGCCATCGTCGGCGGCGCCGCGGCGCTCGCCGCGTGGTCCTACGTGAACGATCAAGGGCTCGCATCGGATCCGGCACCCGGCCTGCTCTGGGTATGTGTCGGCGCGACCGGGGGCGCACTCGCCGTCGCGGTGTTCGGCTGGCCGGGCGCGCGGTGGTGGCGGCGCGCGGTGGCCGTGGCGGCCGTCCCGCCGGCGCTGCTCAGCACCGGCGTGGTGCTCAACCAGTGGGTCGGCTACTACCCGACCGCGCAGGGGGCGTGGAATGCGCTGACGGCCGGTCCGCTACCCCATCAGACCAGCCTCGACGCGCTGCCCGGAATGCGAAATTCGCACCCCGCGACCGGAGTTGTGGTCCCGGTGCGAATTCCCGACTCCGCCAGCGGCTTCCGGCATCGCACCGAATACGTGTACCTCCCGCCCGCATGGTTCGCCGGTGAGCGTCCGCCGAGCCTGCCGGCGGTCATGATGATCGGCGGCGAATTCAACACCCCCGGCGACTGGTTGCGCAGCGGCCGGATCATGCCGGTGCTGGACCAATTCACCGCCACCCACGACGGACAGGCGCCGATCCTGGTGTTCGCCGATTCCAGCGGCAGTTTCAACAACGACACCGAATGCGTCGACGGCCCGCGCGGCAATGCCGCCGACCACCTCACCGAAGACGTTGTGCCGTATGTGGAGTCGACGTTCGACGCCTCGGCCGATCCGGCGCGCTGGGCCGCGGTCGGGTGGTCGATGGGCGGCACCTGCGCGATCGACCTGACCGTCATGCATCCGGAGCTGTGGCACACCTTCGCCGATATCGCCGGGGACCTCGGCCCGGCCTCCGGCACGAAAGAGCAGACCGTGCAGCGTCTCTACGGCGGGGATCCCGCACGGTGGGACCGGTTCGACCCGCTCACGGTCATGTCCCGGCACGGGCCGTACACCGGTGTGGCGGGACTGTTCGACGACCTCACGCCGCCTCACAGACCGGGCAATCCGGCCCCGCACGAGGGACCGCCCGTGGACGACGACGCGGTCGGTCTGGGCGGGCGCGACGGCGCCGCCGACCCCGGCGAGGTCGGCGCCGCCGAAAAGCTGTGCGCGCGTGGGCGCGAGGTCGGCATCGACTGCACCGTGCACACCACAGAAGGCGGGCATACCTGGCAATTCGCCGCCGCCGCATTCGCCTCGTCGCTTCCGTGGGTGGCGGCGCGGGTCGGCATACCGGCGCCGACCCTCGAGTGAGGAGCGGCCTCGCTGTCGGACGCTCTATTCCGTTGCAGAGGAAGGATCTCGAATCCCGCTGAGCGGGATCAGTTCGAGGTGGTCCGAGACCGGCGCGGATCGCGCGCAGGCGCCGCGGGCCGCGATCACGCTCACCCCGCCTCCGTGCGCGGCCAGCCACCTGCCGCACACACAACGCAGATAACGCACCGAACCGTGCGAGGACACATGCATCGGCGACGGCCAGGAGCAAGACGGGCAAGCGACGGACATACCAGCCCACCCTGCGCACCGAGCGACCGATTTGCAATCACCTCGGCGGCGTGGCGTCCGAAGTCGCAGCGAACGCCCCTGGGCCTGCGGCACATTCACGCGATCTCGGCGAGGGCCGCGCGGAGTTCGTGCGCCAGCTCGTCCGCCTGTTCCTGCGACCATGGCAGCACACCGTTCTCCGCCATCAGCGCCTGGAGTTGCTGCTCCCGGTACGGCACACCCGGCGGCAGCGGGGCGATATGCCAGTGCAGATGCGAATTGCCCTGGTGGCTGCCCAGACTCAGCACGTAGGTCCGTTCGGACGGCACCACCGACTCGACCGCGAGGGCGACGCGGCGGACCAGTGCCATCAAGAACAGGTACTCGTCCTCGGCGAAATCGCGCACCACATGCTCGCGGTGCGACCTCGGCGCTACCAGCACGTGCCCGAGCAGCGTCGGGTACCGGCACAGGAAGGCGAGGTTCTCGCCGTCGTCCGCGATGATCCGCTCGAGTGTGGAGTCGTGCTCACCGGCCACGATCGCGCAGATGAAGCACGGGCTCGACCGCACCCGGCGCTCGTAGTCGTCGACATCGAACGAAATTCGGTCCATTCCGCGATCATGCCGCAGGTCGTCGGCGGCCCGCGCCCGAAAGTGGTTGCCCCTCCGGCAAACCCGTCGCACGCCCGACCCTAGTGTACGTTTGTACATGTACATCTGCACACTAGAGGATGGGCCGTGGGATATCTACTTCTTGCCGGTGCGATCGTGGTCGAGGTGATCGCGACCAGCCTGATGAAGAGCACCGAGGGGTTCACCCGGCTGTGGCCGACGCTGGCGGTCCTGGCCGGTTACACCGTCTCGTTCACGCTGCTCGCGCAGGCGCTGACTCGGGGGCTCCAGGTGGGCGTCGCGTACGCGGTGTGGTCGGCCGTGGGGACCGCGGCGATCGTCGCGGTGGGCGTGATGTTTCTGCGAGAGCCGTTGTCGGCGGCCAAGATTGCGGGTGTCGCGCTGGTCGTGGCGGGGGTCGTGACATTGAATCTGGCGGGTGCCCATTGACCCGCGCACGGCGGGCCGCCCGCGATCCGGAGGGACGTCGGCGCGCCATTATCGAGGCCGCGGTGCAGGTCATCGCCGAGCGAGGCGTCGCCGGGGTCACCCACCGGCGGGTCGCCGAGGTAGCCCAGGTGCCGGTCGGGTCGACCACCTACTACTTCAAGGATCTGGACGAACTCGTCCGGCTCGGCCTGCGGCACGCCGCGTTCGCCTCGGTTCGCGCACTGCAGCAATGGGATCAAGCCCTCGCCACGAGCGACGACCTCTCGGCCACGCTGGCCGGATTCGTCTCCGAAACCGTCGCCGAGGTCGACCGCGGCCGCAGCCTCAACGAGCTCTACGCCGCGGCGGCGCACCGCCCCGAACTGCGGCCGATGGCGCGGGAGTGGTCCGACGGCCTGGTCGACATCCTGACTCCTCGGATCGGCCCCCGCGCGGCGCGTGCGGTCACCGTCTACCTGGACGGCATCCTGTTGCACGCCTTGATCAACGACGAGCCGGTGGACGTCCACACGCTGTCTGCCGGTGTGTCGGCACTGACCGCCCTGAGCGACTGATCGGCACCGCCCCCTCGGGACGGCACGCGCGCACCGGCAGGTTCGGTGAAACCGGCAGTGACCCGCCGGACACATCTTCGCAAGCCGGTCGGTGCCGACGCCTCGCGGTGTCTTGACCTGGCGTGGATCGGCTCAGCAGCCCAGCAGATCGGCTAGCTCGAAGAAGCTCGCGGCGGTCAGATCGCTGCGGGTTTCCTCCGGGCGGTCGGCCTTGCGGTGCGGGCCCTTCTCGTCCGGGCGTTCGAGGAAAGCGGTGCGCAGGCCGGCGGCGCGGGCGCCGTCGATATCCCAGGTGTGCGCCGCGACCATCAGCACCCGGCCGGGATCGACATCGAGCAGGCTCGCGGCGGTGCGGTATACCTCCGGCGCCGGTTTGTAGGTGCGCGCGAGTTCCGCGGAGACGAGGCAGTCGAAGGGCAAACCCTCGTTCTTGATCATGCGGGTGAGCAGTGCGAACCCGCCGTTGGACAGCGCGGCCAGAGTGTAGCGCTCGCGCAGGCGGCCCAGACCCGCGAACGCGTCGGGCCAGGCGGGCAGCAGGTGCCAGGCGAGCACCAGCCGGGCGCGCGCGGCCTCGTCCAGTACCACCCCGTGACGGTCGAGCAGGACGTCCAGCGATTCGCGATGCAGGGTGTCGAGGTAGGCCCACGATCGCTCGCCGTCCCGAACTCGTTGCATCGCAGGCAGATACATGTCCCGCCACTCGTTGGCGAAGACACCCGCGTCCAGATCGACACCCGCCGAACGGAATTCGGCAGCCGCCTGCTCGCTGACGCCGGTGAACCAGTCCACCGTCGTTCCGAAGATGTCACAGGCCACCACTTGGACGCTGTCGCTGTCGAATTCGGTCATGGAGCATCTCCTTCGAATCGTCCGGCACGTCGGCGAGCGGACCCGAGGCAGCCGTGCGAACGGGACACGCCCACCAACGATTCTGCGCCCCCGCACCCGGCACCCACCACCCCCGCGATCGAGACGGCACGCGCGGCGGGTCCGGGGCACTTTCTCCCGCGGTGGAACGTTGATACTGGTAGGACGATGCGCCCCGGGCCATGGGGCCGGTTGGGAAGGTGACGGCATGAGTCTCATCGGGACCCTGCTCGGCTGGATCTTGACGATTTTTCTGCTCCTGCTCATCGCTCGGCTGGTCGTGGACTGGGCGGAGATGCTGGGCAACAGCCCCAGGTGGCTGTGGAAGGTCCGCAGGTTCACCCACGCGGCGACCGAGCCCGTGATCGCGCCGGTGCGGCGCGTGCTGAAACCGGTCCGGATCGGAAATGTCGGGCTCGACCTGGCCTTCACCGCGGTGTTCATCGCCGTCCTGATCCTGCGATCGATCGCCTTCAGCCTCTGATACGACCGGTGGGACCGCCCGCGACGGAACTACAGGCCCGCGGGCGGCGACCCGACTCTGGACAAACGCGTAACTAGGTCGTTACGCTTTCCGTGTGGACGATGTGGCGGGCGCGATCGCCGATCCGGTCCGGCGAGAGATCCTCGAGATGTTGCGCGGGGCGCAGCTCACCGCGGGCGCGATCGCTGCGGAGTTCAGCATCAGCAGACCCGCCGTCAGCCGGCACCTGCGCGTGCTCCGTGAGAGCGGGTTGGTGCGGGACGAGCTCGTGGGAAGACAGCGGTACTACCGCCTGAACATCGAGCCCCTGCGCGAAATCGCCTCGTGGCTGGCGCTGTTCGACCGCGCCGACACCTGGGAGCACCACCTCGACGCCTTGGCGACCGAGGTCTACCGGACGCGTCGCGAACGTCGCGCCCCGGATCCGCACAGCACAAGGGAGAACACGGCATGACCACCCCACCCACCGGCCGCCTCACCACCACCGCCACCGGCCGCGACCTCACCCTCAGCAGGACCTTCCGGGCACCGATCGACGACGTCTGGGCCAGCGTCACCGAATCCGACCGCACCGCACGCTGGTTCGGTCCGTGGGAAGGCGAGGGCGGACCGGGCCGGAACATCAAGATCCAGTTGGCCCTGGAGGACGGCATGCCCTGGACCGAGGCGCATATCGACGCCTGTGAGCCGCCGCGGCACCTGGCCATCACGACCATCGACGAGCACGGCACCTGGCGGCTGGAGCTGCACCTGTCCGAGCGGGCCGGAACCACGGAGCTACTGCTCACCCACCACCTGGAACCGGGCGACGACATGTCCGGCGTCGGCCCCGGCTGGGAGTACTACCTCGACGCACTGGTGGCCGCACGGACCGACAGCGAACTCCCGGACTTCGACGACTACTACCCGGCGATGAAGGCGTACTACGAGGAGCTGGCGGCGCAGTAGGGATGGATCCCGAAACAACGAAGGGCCGCCCCTGTCCGAGGCGGCCCTTCGTTGCGTGGACTATGCGTCGAGCTCGGCGAGGATCTCGTCGGAGACGTCTACGTTGGTGTACACGTTCTGCACGTCGTCGCTGTCTTCCAGCGCGTCGACCAGCTTGAACACCTTGCGGGCGCCGTCGGCGTCGACCGCGACAGTGGTCGAGGGCTGGAAGCCGGAGTCGGCCGACTCGTAGTCGATCCCGGCGGACTGCAGCGCGGTGCGCACCGCGACGAGATCGCCCGGCTCGCTGATGATCTCGAACGACTCGCCGAGATCGTTGACCTCTTCGGCACCGGCGTCGAGCACCGCGACCAGCACGTCGTCCTCGGACAGACCGTTCTTCTCGAGGATGACCACGCCCTTGCGGCTGAACAGGTAGGACACCGATCCCGGATCGGCCATGTTCCCGCCGTTGCGCGTCATCGCGACGCGCACCTCGCCCGCGGCCCGGTTCCGGTTGTCGGTGAGGCATTCGACCAGCACCGCGACGCCGTTGGGCCCGTAGCCCTCGTACATGATGGTCTGCCAGTCGGCGCCACCGGCCTCTTCACCGCCGCCGCGCTTGCGGGCCCGCTCGATATTGTCCAGCGGCACCGAGTTCTTCTTCGCCTTGGTGATGGCGTCGTACAGCGTCGGGTTGCCTTCCGGGTCACCACCGCCGGTCCGGGCCGCCACCTCGATGTTCTTGATCAGCTTCGCGAACAGTTTGCCGCGCTTGGCATCGAGGGCGGCTTTCTTGTGCTTGGTGGTGGCCCATTTGGAGTGGCCGCTCATTCCCTACTTCCTTCAGGTCGATGTGCTCGGGTCGAGGCAGTAAAACTGCATCAGTCTACTGCCCCGCCCGCCTGTCTCAACTGGACGGTTGCGGCGTCTGTGCGCCACGGACCGGTCACACTGTGGCGCGCTCCCGCACCGAGTCGACGAACATCCGGTGCACCCGCAGATCGCCGGTCACCTCCGGGTGGAACGAGGTCGCCACGACGCCGCCCTGACGCACCGCGACGATCCGTCCTTGCGCCGGACCAGACGGTACCTGCGCCAGCACCTCGACGCCGTCGCCGACACGCTCGACCCACGGGGCGCGGATGAACACCGCGCGCATCGGGCCGTCGTCGATACCGGCGAAATCCAGATCGGTCTCGAAGGAGTCGACCTGCCGCCCGAAAGCATTGCGCCGCACGGTCATATCGATGCCCGACAGCGACCGGGCGTCGGGCCGGGTGTCGAGCACCTCGGCGGCCAGCAGGATCATCCCCGCGCACGAACCGAATGCGGGCATGCCGTCGCGCAGCCGCTGCCGCAGCGGTTCCAGCAGGCCGAACACCTCCAGCAGCTTGCTGATGGCGGTGGACTCGCCGCCGGGCAGCACCAGCGCGTCGACGGCGGCCAGCTCGGACTCCCGGCGCACGTTCACCGGATCGGCGCCGCAGGCCTCGAGCGCGTGGAAATGCTCGCGGACATCGCCCTGCAACGCCAGCACACCAATCGTCGGTCTCACGACTCGAGCATACGTTTCCGCGGCTACCGCCCTGTTCGCGGCCGCCGCGGGTGTGGGCCTGCTCACCCGCCCGTCAAGGTTCCGCAAGGAAGCTGTTCGGTCGTCCAGCACGAGGGGAACACTCGCGCTGTGACTGAAGTACTGCCGAAACCCGAGCCCGCGCCCGCGGCCACTCGCCCCGCGGCCCCGCGGCGCGGGCTCACTGTTTCCACCGGCCTGGCCGGACTGTCCCTCGACGCGATGGCGTCGGTGTCCTACGGTCCCGAGGCGATCGTGCTCGTGCTGGCCGCCGCGGGCAGCGCGGGTCTCGGCATGACGCTGCCGGTGACCCTGGCGATCGTCGTGCTGCTCGCCGTCCTCATCGCCTCCTATCGCCAGGTGATCGCCGCCTTCCCCGACGGCGGCGGCGCCTACGCGGTGGCGAAGAAGCACCTCGGGCATCGCACCAGCCTGGTGGCCGCGGCCTCGCTGATCGTGGACTACGTGCTCAATGTCGCGGTGTCGCTCGCGGCCGGCACCGCCGCACTGACCTCGGCATTCCCGCAACTGCTGCCGTACACGGTGTGGATCTGCCTGGCGGTGCTGGCCGGTGTCACGGCGTTGAATCTGGCCGGGATCCGGGAGAGCGCGCGGGCGTTCATGGCCCCGACCATGCTGTTCGTGGTCGGCATCCTGGTCGTGATCGTGGCCGGACTGCTGCGGTCGGAGCCCGCGCTCACCGAGACCGGGGCGGCCGTCGCCACCGACAGCCGCACCATCGGAATCCTGTTGCTGCTCAAGGCCTTTTCCAGCGGGTGCGCCGCGCTGACCGGCGTGGAGGCGATCGCGAACGCGGTCCCCAGCTTCGAGCAGCCGCGGGTGCGCCGGGCGCAGCGCGCCGAGGTGGCGCTGGGTGCGCTGCTGGGCGTGATGCTCATCGGCCTGGCGACGCTGATCGGCAAGTTCTCCGTGCACCCGATCGAGGGCACCACGGTGCTGTCGCAGCTGACCGAGGCGGCCCTCGGCCACGGAATCGGTTACTACGTCGTGCAATTCGCCACCGTGGCGCTGCTGGCGCTGGCGGCCAACACCTCCTACGGCGGCCTGCCGACGCTGACCAAGATCCTCGCCGACGACAACTGCCTGCCGCACCGGTTCGCCGTCGCCACCCCGCGGCAGGTGTACCGCTACGGCGTTCTGACACTGGGCATTTCGGCGGCCGTGCTGCTGATCGCCTCGGGCGGCAATATGAACGCGCTGGTGCCGCTGTTCGCGATCGGCGTCTTCGTCGGGTTCACCATCGCCCAGGTCGGCATGGTGGTGCACTGGCGCCGGAACGGTGTCGGCGGTTGGCGATTGGCGCTCAACGGATTCGGTGCGCTGCTGACCTTCGTCGCGGCGATCGTGACCACCGCGATGAAATTCACCGAGGGCGCCTGGCTGATCGTGCTGGTGCTGCCGCTGCTGGTGCTGGGCATGGAACGGATTCGGCGCACCTATCGCAAGATCGATAATCGGCGCGGTACCGGCTGCGTGCCCGCCCGGCCGCAGCCGACCGGGACCGTGATCGTGGTGCCGGTGTCGGAGGTGTCCGAGCTCAGCCGCGAGGCGCTGTCGGCGGCCCTGTCGCTGGGCCACGACGTGGTCGCGGTGCACGTATGCCTGCCCGAGGAGAACACCACGGTATTCACCAAGGCCTGGGAGGCCTGGCATCCGGAGGTGCCGCTGGAGATCATCGACGCCGGTGACTGCGAGGTCGGCGGCCCGGTGGCCCGCTACGTGCGCGACAACTTCGACGGGCGGCGCAAGGTGGTGCTGATCGCCGAGGTGGATCCCCCGACCGGCTGGGACCGGCTGCTGCCCAGTCATCGCAGCGACGAACTCGAGCGGCAGCTGCGGCGCCTGCCCGATACGGTGGTGTGCCACTTGCGCGTTCAGACGGCGTAAGCGCCTGCGGGGCCGGGCCCACCGGCCCCGGTTTTCGGGACCTTCCTCCCACTGCCGTCCGGCAACTGTCCAGGCAATCTGACGGAGGCAGATACATTTCGATATGGAAGGACCCGCCGACGCATGGCCCGCACCCGGCCTGACGCCGACACCATCGAGGTCGCCCTCGGCATGGCTGTCCGCGCGCCCTCGGTACACAACACCCAGCCGTGGCGATGGCGGGTCACCGGCGACCACATCGAGCTCTGGGCCGATGTGGACAGGCATCTGCCGTGCACCGATCCGCAGCAGCGCGCGCTGGTGGTGAGCTGTGGCGCGGCCCTGCATCACCTGCGCGTGGCCCTCGCCGGTCTGGGCTGGGCGCCGACGGTGACCCGGCTGCCCGATCCGGAGCGCCCCGACCTGCTGGCGGTCGTCGAGACGACACCGCACCAGCCGACGGACACCGATATCGAGATGACCGCCGCGATCCTGCTGCGGCAGAGCGATCGCCGCCGATACGCCGACTGGCAGGTGCCGCCGGGTTACCTCCGGACGGTGTCCGCCCAGGCCAACCGATTCGGCGCCGCAGTCCGGCATGTGCCCCGCGGCCTGCGGACGCTGCTGGCCGGACCGATGCGTTGCGCCACGGACCGCCACGCCGACGATCCGGACTATCTCCGGGAACTCACGGCGTGGAGCGGACGGCACGGCACACCGGACGGTGTACCGGCCCGCAATACGCCGCCACCGCGTCTCTCCGACGAGATCCCGAGCCGCCCGTTCGCCGACCCGATCCTGCACGACGCCGATGCCACCTCCGACGGGGCGGAATGGCTGGTGGTGTGCACCGCCGCCGACGGTCGGCGCTTCCAGCTCTCCGCGGGCGAGGCGACCAGCGCACTGCTGCTCACCGCGACCGATCTCGGCCTGTCCACGTGCGTTCAAACCGAACCACTCGGTATGCAGGATCTCCGGCACGAGATCCGGCGCGCGGTCCTGCACGATTGTGCGTTCGCGCAGACGATGGTGCGGATCGGCTGGGTTCCGGCCAACACTCCCCCGCTGCCCACCACTCCGCGCCGGGCGATCGGCGAGATCCTCGACGAGGGCTGAACTCACCCGTTGCGGGTATGCACCAGCCCCATCCGGGCGGCGAGCACGGCCGCCTCGGTGCGGCCCTGCACGTCGAGCTTGCGCAGCACCCTCGACACGTAATTCTTGACCGTCTTCTCGGACAGGTACATTCGCTGCGCGATCTGGCGGTTGGTCATGCCGCGGCCCAGCAGTCCCAGCACGGTCCGCTCGCGGTCGGTGAGTTCGGCGAGCGGGCCGCCGTGCCATTCGGCCTGCGCGCGCAGCGCCGCCATCACCGCGGCCGTCGCGCGGGAGTCCAGCAGCGAGCGCCCGGCCGCGACCTGCCGGATGGCGTCCACGAGTTCCGGCCCGCGCACGTCCTTGACCAGGTATCCGGAGGCGCCCGCGAGCACCGCGCCGATCATCGACGGCTCGTCCGCGAACGCGGTCAGCATCAGGCAGCGCACACCCGGCACGGCCGCCAGCAGTTCCCGGCACAGCTCGTCGCCGCTACCGTCAGGCAATCGGACATCGAGCAGAACGACGTCCGGCCGGGCCGCGGGCACGCGCGCACGGGCCTGGGCACAGGTTCCGGCCTCCCCCACCAGCGTGAGATCCGCCGCCTCGTCGATGAGATTGCGCAGTCCGCGCCGGACGATTTCGTGATCGTCGACGATGAACACGTCGACCATCGCAGCCTCCTCCCGTCGAGGGTCCGCCGATTCCTGCCCGGATCCGCGGCAAACGGACAGCAGGAACCGGCCTGGCGGCTATCGATCGGCTACCCGCCGCACCGGCGCTCAAACTGTCGCCCGGCCGCGGGGCGGCTGTCAGGCCTCGCGCAACGTGCGGATGAGCCCCTCCTGGACCACGGCCGCCACCAGCTGACCCTCCTGGTTGAAGATCCGCCCGCCGGTCAGCGCGCGGCCGAATCCCGCCGAGGGCGAGGCCTGGTCGTAGAGCAGCCAGTCGTCGGCGCGGAACGGGCGCAGGAACCACATGGCATGGTCGAGCGAGGCGTTCTGTGTCGGCTCGTCGGGGTGGATGACCTTCGACGATCCGAGCAGCGTCATATCGCTCATATAGGCGAGCGTGCAGACGTGGAACAGCGGATCGTCCGGCAGCGGGTGGCGATAGCGGAACCACACCTGCTGCTGGGCGGCGAGGCCGCTCTTGCGGGCCACCTGCTCCTGCGGGATGGTGCGGATATCCCAGTGCTCCCACTCCCGCATGGCCCACAGGCGCTCCGGGCTCATGGAGGTGCGGGCGTCCGGAAGTTCGTGCGGCGGCGGCACTTTCGGCATCTCGTCCTGATGCTCCGGGCCCTCGTCGCCGACGTGGAACGAGGCCGACATCGTGAAGATCGCCTCGCCGTTCTGCACGCCGGTCACCCGGCGGGTGCAGAACGACCGGCCGTCGCGGATGCGCTCGACCAGGTACACCGTGCGCTCCTGCGGGTTACCCGGCCGCAGGAAGTAACCGTGCAGGGAATGCACCTGGTAGTTCGGCTCCACCGTGCGCACCGCCGATACCAGCGCCTGCCCGGCAACCTGCCCGCCGAACGTGCGCGGCAGCTGGGTCTTCGTGGACGCGCCACGGAAGATGTCCCGCTCGAGCCGCTCGATCTCGAGGGCCTCTTCGATCGTCGCCATCAACCGTCCTTCCGGAATTGAACCAGCTCAGGTTAAACAATGGCGAACGGTGGACGACCTCCGGCTCACCGGGGCGGCGCCCTCGAATCAGCGAACGGTGCTGGTGGCGAGGATTCCGGCGAGTACGACGCGGAGACCGTGGTCGAATTCGGCGTCGAAGTCCGAGGGGAACAGCCCGGCCATCATCTGCGCGGTGCGCGGATACCGGTCGGGATCGACGCTGCGCCGGACCTTCTCGCGGTCGTAGGGATTGCCCCCGGCGTAGTCGACGCCGGTCCGGGCCTGTTCCTCGATGACGTAGCCGACGGTGTAGTGCAGCAGGATCGGGAAGACCCGCACGGCATCGGCGGACTCGAACCCCGCGTCCTCGAGCGTACGCAGCGTCAATTCCACTGTGCGAAACATGGTGTCGTCGGTGACGTAGGTGCCCGCGAGCACCTTCGCCCCGTCCCGGTAGCCGAGCATCGCCCGCCGCAGCCGCCGCGCCAGCGCGATCACCCAGTCCTGCCAGTCCTCGCCCCGCCGCGGCGCCTCGACGTCGGCGACGGCGGAGACGAAAACGGCGCGGGCCATCGCGTCCAGCAGTTCGCGTTTGTTCTTGACGTGCCAGTACAGCGCGGGCGCCTGCACATCCAGGGCCGTGGCGACCTTCCGCATCGTCAGCCCGTCGAGTCCGACCTCGTCCAGCAGGCCGAGCGCGGCCTCCGCGATCGCCGGGGTATCGAGCTTCACCGTCCACCTCCTTCGTGCACCGCCTCGACCGGTTCAGCGCCTTGACAGCTTAACAACATCCTGTTGTCCTTAACGTTGTTAAATTGTATTGAACGAAGTTAAGGGAGTGGGTCATGGAATCGACGGACGTGGTGATCGCCGGTGGCGGCCCGACCGGGCTCATGCTGGCCTGCGAGCTGCGGCTGGCCGGGGTCGGGGTGGTCGTGGTCGACGGCCTCCCGGCACGCACGGGCGAATCCCGGGCCGGGGGCATCCATGCCCGCACGATGGAGATCCTCGACCAGCGCCGGCTGCTGGATTGCCTACTGGCACAGGGCCGTCCGCTGCAGGCCGGGCACTTCGCCGGGCTGCCACTGGATTTCAGCGACTTCGACACCCGCCACCCCTACCTCCTCGCCGTGCTGCAGTCGGTGATCGAGCGCGAGCTGGACAGCCGCGCAACCGAACTCGATGCGCCCGTGCGGTGGGGCGCACCGGTCGTCGGCCTCCGACAGGACGGCGCGGGTGTGACGGTCACCGTCGGTGGCCCGGAGGGCACCCGGGACCTCCGCGCCTCGTATCTCGTCGGGTGCGACGGTGCCCGCAGCGCGGTCCGCAAGCTTTCCGGTATCGGATTCGCCGGGACCGACGCCACCATGAGCGGCATGATCGCCGATGTCGAACTGGCCGATCCGCCCGCCGAACCGTTCTTCGCGCATCGGCGGGGTGCCGGTGACTTCTCGGCGGTGCAGTTCCAGCCGGGCTGGTACCGCTTGGTCGTGCAGCGGCACGACCTGGTCCTGGAGCGGGGCACGGAATTGACCTTCGACGATTTCCGCGGCCACTTCACCGAGATCGCGGGCACCGACTTCGGCATGCACAGCCCCCGCTGGGTGTCGCACTACGGCGACGCCGCGCGCCAGGCCGACCGGTACCGCGACGGGCGAGTCCTTCTCGCCGGGGATGCGGCGCACATCCACTATCCGGCCGGTGGCCAGGGGCTGAACCTGGGCGTACAGGATGCGGCCAACCTCGGGTGGAAGCTCGCGGCCGCCGTGCGCGGCGACGCCCCCGACGGATTGCTGGACACCTACGAGAGCGAACGCCATCCCGTCGCGGCGCGCGTCCTGCACAACACCCGGGCCCAGACCTCGCTGTCGCGCTCCGGGCCGCACACCGACGCGCTGCGCGACATCGTGGGCGATCTGATCGGCATGGACGAGGTGCGGCACCGGCTCGGCCTCATGATCACGGCCCTGGACCTCCGCTACGACACCGCGGGAGATCACCCGCTGGCCGGGCGGCGCGTGCCCGATGCCGACCTCGGCACCGCCGACGGCGATACCCGGGTCTGCGAACTCCTGCGCGCCGGACGTCCGATCCTGCTGAGCCTCAACGGAAATCGAGTCCCGGCGGTCCCGCAGTGGGGCGACCGCCTCGATCTCGTCGCCGCCCGGACCCGCGACGACCACTGGGCCGTCCCCGGCGTAGGCAAGATCCCCGTACCCGCCGCCGTCCTCATCCGCCCCGACGGCTACACGGCCTGGGTGACGGCGCAACCGGGAACCGACGGCCTGACCGAAGCCCTCACCACCTGGCTCGGCCCGGCATCCGCCCTCGTCCCGGCATCAGGCGCAGTCTGACCCCCAGCCGCGCAACGCCCCACTCCGGCCGTCACTCGTGCGGCTCCTGCCATCCCGACACGCACCACCCGTCCCGTCATTCCGGCATGCACCACCCGTCCCGCTATTCCCGGCATGCTTTTGGCCGGAATCCATGGCGAGATCCCGGCCAAAAGCATGCCGGGAATAGCGGGAGACAAGCATGCCGGGAATAGCGGGAGACGCGGGCATGTGCATCATGATCAGATGCCCAGGTTTGCGCCGATCACTGCCGAGGGGGTGGTGGAACTCGTCGCGGATCGCGCGGCCCGGATGACGGGGCGAGGCGTCGTCGCGGTGGACGGCGCGGATGCCGCCGATCCGCTCGCCCTCGCGCGGGCGGTCGCGGACGACCTGCGTGCCCGCGGTCGTTCCGCCGACGTGGTCTGGCTGCACGACTACGTTCGCCCGGCCTCTTTACGCCTCGAGTACGGTCGTGACGAGATGACCTACCGCACAGCATGGTTCGACTATGCGGGGCTCGAACGCGAAGTGCTGCAGGCACTGCGCGAGCGCGGGCGCTGGCTGCCCGCGCTGTGGGACGAGCGGACCGACCGATCCGCCCGCGCCACAACCGTTTCCGCCGCACCCGACGCCGTACTGTTCGTGGCCGGTCCCATGCTCCTCGGCCGCGGACTCGACTTCGACCTGTCCGTCGAACTCCACATGTCGGAAGGCGCCTTGCGCCGGACCACCGACCCCGCCGCCGAATTCACCATCGACGCACTGCTGTCACACCGCGCCGATCGAACCACCGAGCCCGACATCTTGATCGCCTGGGACCACCCGAACCGGCCCGCCGTCCGCATCTGAGCGACGGCGTTGAAAGGTTCTAGGCGAGTGCCTGTCCACGCATCGCGTAGGCGTCGAGGATCGGGACCGGGTCGAGTTCGTCGAGGTGGTGGCCGGCGTCGAGGTGGTCGGTGAGATCGTTGCCGTCGCGGGCCTGGACGATGCGGAGCTCGTGGACGAGGCGGATCAGGGAATCGGCGGCCTTGGCGGCGCGGCGGTAGCCGGGGGCATCGCGGTCGGTGACGATCCAGACGCGGTGCGCGCCGCGCAACCATGCGGCATGGGCCGGAGTCCACGCGTGCGCGCCACCGGCATTCGTCGTGGCGACGACTCCGGTGCGCAGCGCGCTGTGAACATCCCGCTCGCCTTCGCAGAGATAGATGTCCGCACCCGTCGCCACGGCGGCCGCAACCTCCGGAAGCCGATAGGGAATGTGCGCGAATCCACCGTGCCGCCAGCCGTTTTCGGTCATGCGCTGCTGCCAGAAGTGTTTGACGCGGCCGTGCTCGTGCGGCGTGTGGACCCGATGGACCCGGCCCTCCGGGCGGCGGTCGGGCCACCGGTAGAGATAGGCCGCCACCGCCCGGGGCGGGCCGATCGCGGGACCGACGCCGGGCTTGTGGACAGCCAGCGGCAGGCCCGCGGCCAGCAGTGCCCGATCCGCCGGGGACGGGCCCGGCCGATGCGTTCGCGGGATGCGCCCCGTACCGGCGATGCGGCGACGTGGCCGGTCGAACAGGTCTCGCACCCGCAGCCCGAGGCGGTCGAGCACCTCCTCGTCGGAGCACCCCGCGAAACAGCGCAGGACGGTGCGCTGCCCGGCCCGGTTGTAGATCACGCCGAGGGACGGATTGTGGTGGCGCCCATCGCCTTCGTGCACCGGGCACAGATAGCGGTACCACGCGCCCGACTTCTTACCGGGCCCGCTCACCCGGTCGAGCGCGGCGGTGATGACGTCGAAGGAGAGTGTGCTGTCCATGATGCGCTCCTCTGAGCCCATCATCCCCCGCCGCGCGACGACGGCTCCCGGGGAACAGCGGATCGCAACCATTCCGATAACGCGAGATCCGGCCCCGGCGTAAGCAATTCGTGCCGATCGATGCCGCGACAACCATCCGGTCGTCGGCATCGGCCACATGCACCAACGAGGGCGAGACCGGCGCCGCGCGGCGGTCAGTTCCGCGACGTGAGCGTGTCGCCGACGATCGGTGCCTGCCGCTACCGGCCGCGTGGCCGTGGCCTCAGGAACGGTCCGCGTTCGGCGTGGCCGCCGGCGCCGCACCGGCCGACCGCAGCCGTTCCGCCAGCTCGCGGCTGCGCGTCCGGAGTTCGGGAGGGTCGAGCACCTCGAAGTCGTGCCCCAGCACAGCCATATGGAGCAGGACGGCGTCGAGATTGTCTGCGCCACTGCGCACCTCGCAGCGGCCGCCCTCGCGCGGATCGATGACGGCCGCCGATGCCGGGATCTGCGCGCGCACCGTCTCCGCGGGCGCGTGCACGAGGAAGCGGGCCTGCCGCGAGTACACCCGGCTGGCCACGCCCTCCTGTACGTACGGCGCCGCATCGGGCGCCGCGCGCGGGCGGAAGCGCCAGGTCCGGGCGGTCACGGCGGCCATCCGGTCGACGCGGAAGCTGCGCCAGTCGTCGCGGTCGAGATCGAAGGCGAGCAGGTACCAGCGCCGGTCGGAGGCGACCAGGCGGTAGGGCTCGACACGCCGCGGCCGCACCGCGCCACCGGAGGAGTAGTCGAATCCGGCCTCGACCTCGTCTCGGCATGCGCGCGCCAAGGTCATGAGCGGCTCGGGGTCGACCGGCGTGCGGCCGCCGCCGAAGGACTCCACCGAGCCGGACAGCGCGCGCACCTCGTGCCGCAGCCGCGTGGGCAGCACCCGGTCGAGTTTCGTCAGCGCGCGGAGGGCGGCATCACCGGCGCCCGCGACCGCGCCGCCCGCCCCGGCGAGCAGCGCGACCGCGGTGGCGATCGCCTCCTCGTCGTCGAGCAGCAGCGGCGGCAACTCCTGGCCCGGGCCGAGCTGATATCCGCCGCCGACGCCCTGGCTGGCATGCACGGGATAGCCCAGTGTCCGCAGCCGCTCGACATCGCGCCGCACCGTGCGCGGGGTGACGCCGAGCCGCTCGGCGAGTTCGGGGCCGGTCCAGACCTGTCGCTGCAGCAGCCCGAGCAGTGTGAGCACGCGCTCCGTCGTGCCTCGTTCGTCGCCCGCCGCGTCCACATCACCACCTTGCCAGAAATAGCGGACCAATTCTGTCCGCTAGCCGTGCCAGGGTGAAGCCGTGAAGCACACACGCCACAGCCGCGACCGGTCGGTGCGGACCCGGCGGGACATCCGGCCTGACGGGTGCACGTCGGCCCCCGCGATCCCAAACCGCAAGAACGAGTCCGGCCCGGAGCAGACTCGGTGCAGCACATCCACCATGAGTCGATTCACGACGTCCGCCCACCACACATTCCCCATGACGAACGGAGTCACCCTATGAGCCGCGACATCCAGATCACCTTCGACGCCCACGACCCGGCAGCGCTGTCGACGTTCTGGCGCGATGCCCTCGGCTACGTCCACCCCGCGCCGCCCGGAGTCGACCTGCCCGAGGGCGCCGACCCGCTGGCCGCGTGGGACGAATTCCTCGCACGGCTCGGCGTACCCGAGGACCAGCGCAATACCCGGTCCGCCATCGAGGATCCGGAGGGGCGGCGCCCCCGGCTGTTCTTCCAGCAGGTGCCGGAGGACAAGGTCGCCAAGAACCGCGTCCACCTCGACGTGCGCGCGGCCCCCGGGCTCCAGGGCGAGCAGCGGATGGCGGCCCTGGAAGCCGAGTGCGACCGGCTCACCGCGCTGGGCGCGAAACGGCTGCACCGCCACGACCCCGAGCCCCCGCTGGACTTCGGCCACATCGTGATGGCCGACCCCGAGGGCAACGAATTCTGCCTCGACTGACGCACCTCGGCCGGATCAGGATCGGGCCACTGTCGGGTCCGCTGCGTGCAGGTCCAGGCGCGCCCAGTCCCGCACGTCGCGTTGCAGTTGCCGGTCGTGGGTGGCGACGACGACGGCCGCTGCGGTCGCGTGCAGCGCGTCGGTGAGCTCGTCGACCAGCGCGATGGACAGGTGGTTGGTGGGCTCGTCCAGCAGCAGCGCGTGCGGGCGAGTCGCCAAGGCGCAGGCCAGATCCAGGCGGCGCTGCTGCCCCATCGACAGGTCGCCGATCCGCTTGTTCACCTCGCGGGAGGACAGCAGGCCCAGCGAGGCGAGTCCGATCACCTCGCCCTCGGCGAGCAGCCCCGCCGTCACCGCCCGTGCCAGGTACGCCTCGTAGACCTCGCGCGCGCGACGATGCGTCGAACGCCGAGATTCCTGCTCCAGCAGCTGGATTCGCGCCTTCCGCGCTCGGTGCAGCCGCCCCGTCGTCGGCTCCAGCGCGCCGGACAGCACGTGCAGCAGCGTGGACTTGCCGGCACCGTTGGCACCCGTGATCACCAGGCGGTCACCGGAATTCAGTGACAGCTCGACCGGTCGCGGCAGTCGTCCCGCGACCGTCACCTCCTCGGCCCGCACCAGGGTGACGCCGGGCCGCGCCGGAAGTTCGGGCATGGTGAACCGCCGCGGCGGCGTCGGCGCGGTGATGCGATGCCGTTCCAGGTCGTCCTGGCGGCGATGCACGGCACGCGCCAAAGACCCCGCGCGCGTGGCACGTTGGTGCTTGCCGGTGCCCTTGTCCGGCCGCCAGCCGGTGACCAGCCGATTCTGCGCCGACGACAGGTCGTTCGCGAGGCGCACGCGCTCGGTCTGCTGCTGTTTGTACTCCTCCTCCCAGCGTTCGCGTTCGGCGCGGCGGCCGTCCCGGTACCCAGCGTAACCGTCGCCGTAGCTGCGCGGCAGGCCGTCGCGGGTCGGATCCAGGTCCAGGATCGTCTCCGCCACATCGGTCAGCAGCGCCCGGTCATGACTCACCACCACGACGCCGCCGGGGAAGGCCCGCAGCCGCGCGGTCAGGAATTCCAGTGCGGCGCGGTCGAGATGATTGGTCGGCTCGTCCAGCAGCAGGAAATCGTCCCCGGCGGCCAGCAGCACCGCCAGGCGCACGCGATACCGCTGCCCGACCGACAGCGTGGCGAGCGGCCGGTCCCGATCCGATACCGCCCCGAGACCTTCCAGCGCCACATCGACGCGGCGGTCGGCGTCCCAGGCATCCAGTAGTTGCACGAGATCCAGCGCGTCGCCGTATTCCCGGTCGGCGCCGGGACGTTCGTCGGTGAGGGCCGCGGTCGCCGCGTCGAGCCGTCGCATCGCCTCCCGGGAGGCGGCCAGGTGCTCGTCGACGACGTCGCCGACGGTCCGCGCGTCGTGGTCCGGCATCTCCTGTGTGGCCAGCGCCAGCGTGCCGACCCGCTGTACGCTGCCCGCGTCGAGGGTGAGCAGGCCCGCGAGCACGTGCAGCAGCGTGGACTTGCCGCGCCCGTTCTCGCCGACGATCCCCCACCGCGAACCGGGCGACACGGTCATCTCCACGCCGTCGAGCACGGTGTGCTCGCCGCGCTGCACGCGAACGGCCGAACAGGTCAGTTGCGCCCGCCCGCGGGCAGGCTGAATCCAGATGGTCATGAAACTTCCTCCGGGCACACGTCATCCGCGATGCGGGAAAGGGATGTGCCTTGGTCGATGAGTGCGCGCGACCGCGCGACGGGACATCGAATGCGGGGCCGTCAGCGATCCGTCGAGGATGCGGGCCCGGAGCCGTTAGAGGAAGTACAAGTGCACGACAGCGAGGGTAGCAAGGCCCGCCGATCCGGCGCGAAGGATTTTCCGGTGGGGGTTGTCACAGCCCCCTGACCTCGCCGGTCGCGGGGAGTTAAGCATCCGTTATGCCGCCGGAAAGACGAAAGCCCGATGCTCGACGGTGTCGCACCTCGCGACCTATGCGGATGAGGGGAACGGATCGATGGGTGGGTGGAATCTACCGGCACCGGATACGCAGCGGGTCCAGGATGCGCCCGGTTCCGACGACGGCACGGCCCGCACCGTCCGGATGGTCGTCGACGCCGAGAACTGGCTGCGGCCGGTCGTCGTGTACGACGAAGCGGCCATCCTGCGGGCATACGCCGCGGCCCTGGAAAAGCCCCGGTGACCCCACCCGCTTTCATTGCCGGGCAACGTAATTCGACACCTACCGTAGATGCTTCCGGCCGCGATCGTCGATGAGCGCGAATGCCGCACGCAGATCGCGTCCGCGATAACTGTGCGAGGCGACATCGCGCACGTGATGGTCGGCATTGATCGCCACCGACAGAGGGACGGCGGCGAACAGGGGCGCATCGGACATGGAGTCCCCGTAGGCGATGCAGTCCGCGCGGTCCAGCCCGAACTGCGCACACAGTTCGTCCGCGATCCGCACCTTCGCCGCCGGGTCGAGGATTCCGGCCGGATCGAGCCGCTCCCGGAACGGCACGGCGGGCCAGCGCGAGCCACGCGCCGCGTCGGCGCCCCAGCCGATCAATCGCTCGACGAAGAATCCGGGCGACAGCGAGATCACCGCGCACCGCTCACCGCGGGCGCGGATCTCCGCCCACACCTCCCGGATCCCCGCCAACCACGGCGCGCCGTCGAACGCGGCGGCGACGTGGGCCTCGGTCAGTTCGCCCCACAGCTCCGCGGCCAGCTCCGCGAACCTCGACGTCGTCAGCTCGCCCGCCGCGAAAGCCCGTTCCAGCTCGGCGATTTCGACCTCGAGCCCGAGTTGCCGCGAGATCTCGATGGCCGCGGCCGAGCCGTGGATGAGCGTGCCGTCCAGGTCGAACAAGTGCAGTCTGCTCACTGCCTCGAGACTAGTGGACAGAACAGCGGACGATCGGGCGCGGGGATCCAGCAGTCGGCCGCGAGATCGTTGTTGTAGTTGTCGCGGAAGTAATCGACCAGGTGCGGCAGACCCGGATGGGTGTTGGTGGTGGACCACAGCAGCGCGTGCGGGTAGGCGGGCGTCGGGTCGACGATGGGCAGCCGCCGGATACGCGGATGCCACGGGTTGCGGAAGTTGTCGCCGCTGACGGTGGCCAGACTGTCGGAGGCGGCGATGAGGTCGAGCATGGCCGTGATGCCGTCGCCGCCCGCGCCATCCCCTCCCGACTGCCGCGACTTGGGCGTGGTATCGATTGTGACACCGCAGAATTCGCTCAGCTCGCGGTAGAAGTCGGCCCATTCCGAGGGGATCGCCGCGCCCGGAATCCACACCGTCATATCGCCGAGCTCGCGGAGCGGCACCGACGATCGCCTGGCCAGCGGGTGATCCTTCCCGACGAGCAGATGCGCCGCATCCAGATAGGCCGGGGCTGCGGCGATTTCCGGCGGCAGCGGATGCGGACCGCCGTGCGGCCGCGCGAATGCCGCGTCGGCGCGGCCGCTGACCAGCATGTCTCGCGAGGTGACCGATACGTTCGAGATGACGATCTCGGTATCGGATTCGAGATTGTGGTCCAGGTAGAACCGCATCTGCTCGAACGCCCCCTGCCGCTCCCCCTGGATGGCCACCCGCAGCGGGCGCGGCTGCTCCCGGACCGCCGCCACCGCCGCCTCCGCCACCGCCAGCAGCGACCGTGCGTGCGGTAGCAGGCGGACACCGGCAGCGGTCGGCGCGATCCCGGCGGGTACGCGGTCGAACAGCGCCGCACCGAGTTGCGCCTCCAGCTTGGCGATCCGCTTGGACACCGCCTGCTGGCTGAGGCCGAGGACGGCCGCGGCATGACTGAACTGTCCCTCGTCGAACGCCGCGACGAACGCGCGGACGGACGCCGGATCGAGATCCATCGGATCACCTCTCCACACAACTGATGGTTGTCCACCCTAGCGTGTCGCTTGTTCGACTCGCTCCCCTGCCACCTGGTCATATCACTGCGAAACGACACGGTCGGCACCGCTTTCGGCACAACCGAGAGGCGGTTGCGGGCCCCGATCGACGGCACAGGGTGATTCGATGAGCGACGCGTCCTTCGTCCATCTGCACAACCACACCGAGTACTCGATGCTCGACGGCATGGCGAAGGTGGCGCCACTGTTCGCCGAGGCCGAACGCCTGGGCATGCCCGCGGTGGGGATGTCCGACCACGGCAATATGTACGGCGCGGCGGAGTTCTTCCGGCAGTCGCAGCGCGCCGGGATCAAGCCGATCATCGGGATCGAGGCCTATGTGGCGCCGGAGTCCCGGTTCTCGAACAGGCGGGTGCGGTGGGGAGATCCGTCGCAGAAGTCCGACGACGTCTCCGGTTCCGGCGCCTACCTGCACATGACCATGTTCGCGAGAAACGCTGCGGGACTGCGGAATCTGTTCCGGCTGTCGTCGCTGGCGTCGTTCGAGGGGCAGCTCGGCAAGTGGCCGCGCATGGACGCCGAACTGATCGCCGAGCACGCCGAGGGCATCGTCGCCACCACCGGATGCCCGTCCGGCGAGGTCCAAACCCGTTTGCGGCTGGGGCAATTCGATGCGGCGTACGAGGCGGCGGGCCGGTGGCGGGAGATCTTCGGCGCGGAGAACTTCTACCTCGAGGTCATGGATCACGGGCTGTCCATCGAGCGGCGCGTCCGGGAGGACCTGCTGGCCGTCGGCGAGAAGGTCGGCCTGACTCCGTTGGCCACCAACGATTGTCACTACGTGGTGCGGGCGCAGGCGGCGGCGCACGAGGCCATGCTGTGCGTGCAGACCGGCAAGACCCTGTCGGATCCGACCCGGTTCCGTTTCGACGGCGACGGCTACTACCTGAGGTCGGCCGCCGAGATGCGCGCGCTGTGGGACGGCGAGGTCCCCGGCGCCTGCGATGCCACCCTCGCCGTCGCCGAGCGCATCGAGCCGTACGACGAGGTGTGGGAATTCCGCGACCGCATGCCGGTGTTCCCGGTCCCGGGCGACCACACCGAGGACAGCTGGCTGCGGCGGGAGGTGGACGCAGGCCTGCGCTGGCGCTTCCCGTCCGGCGTACCCGACCACTATGCGCACCGGGCACGGTTCGAGCTGGACATCATCCGGGACAAGGGATTTCCCGCCTACTTCCTGGTCGTTGGCGACCTGGTGGCACACGCCCGCGAGGTCGGCATCCGGGTCGGGCCGGGACGCGGGTCGGCGGCGGGTTCGCTGGTCGCCTACGCGCTCGCGATCACCAATATCGACCCGATCGAGCACGGCCTGCTGTTCGAGCGGTTCCTCAATCCCGAGCGGCCGTCGGCACCCGATATCGATATCGACTTCGACGACCGGCGCCGCGGCGAGATGATCCGCTATGCCACCGAGCGCTGGGGTGCGGACAAGGTCGCGCAGGTCATCACGTTCGGCACCATCAAGACCAAAGCGGCACTGAAGGATGCGGCGCGCGTGCACTTCGGCCAGCCCGGATTCGCGATCGCCGACCGCATCACCAAGGCGCTGCCGCCCGCCGTGGCCGCCAAGGATATTCCGGTCGCGGGCATCACCGATCCCGCGCACGAGCGCTACGGCGAGGCGGCCGAGGTGCGCGCACTGCTCGAGTCCGACCCCGATGTGCGCCGGATCTACGACACCGCGGTGGGTTTGGAGGGCATGGTGCGCGGCGCGGGCGTGCATGCCTGCGCCGTGATCCTGTCCAGCGAACCGCTCATGGATGTGGTTCCGCTGTGGAAGCGGCCGCAGGACGGGGCGGTCATCACCGGCTGGGACTATCCCTCGTGCGAGGCCATCGGCCTACTCAAGATGGACTTCCTGGGCCTGCGCACGCTCACCGTGATCGGCGACTGCCTGGCCAACATCCGCGACAATCGCGGCCTCGATATCGACCTGGACACGCTCGACCTCGACGATGCGAACACCTACGCCATGCTCGCGGGCGGCGACAATCTCGGTGTGTTCCAGATGGATTCGGCCGGGATGCGAGAACTGCTGCTGCGCATGGCGCCCACCGAATTCAACGACCTGATCGCCTCCAACGCGCTCTACCGGCCGGGGCCGATGGGGGTCGGCGCGCACTGGTCCTACGCCGACCGCAAGAACGGCCGGGAGTCGGTCACCCCGATCCACCCCGAACTCGACGAGGCGCTGCGCGACATCCTGTCGGAGACCTACGCCCTGATCGTCTATCAGGAACAGATCATGCAGATCGCGCAGCAGGTGGCCGGATACTCGCTGGGGCAGGCGGATCTGCTGCGCCGCGCGATGGGCAAGAAGAAGCCGGAGGTGCTGGCCCAGGAGTTCGAGAACTTCCGGAAGGGCATGCGCGACAAGGGGTACAGCGATGCGGCGATCACCGCGCTGTGGGAGGCCGTGCTGCCGTTCGCCGGATACGCCTACAACAAGTCGCACGCCGCCGGGTACAGCCTGGTCATGTACTGGACCGCCTACCTCAAGGCCAACTATCCCGCCGAATTCATGGCGGCGCTGCTGACCTCGGTCGGCGACGACAAGGACAAGTCGGCGATCTACCTGGCGGACTGCCGCAAACGCGGTATCCGGGTGCTGCCGCCGGATGTCAACGACTCCGCCGCCACCTTCACCTGCGTCGGATCCGATATCCGATTCGGGCTGGGTGCCGTGCGCAATGTGGGCGAACCGGTCGTCGAATCCATTGTGCGGGCCCGCGAATCGGCCCGGTTCGCGAGTTTCTCCGACTACCTGGCCAAGGTCGACGCCACCGCCTGCAGCAAGAAGGTGGTCGAATCCCTGGTCAAGGCGGGCGGTTTCGATTCGCTGCGGCATCCGCGCCAGGGGCTGTACCTGGTGCACGCCGAGGCGGTCGACGCGGCGATGAGTACCAAGAAGGCCGCGGCGCGTGGGCAATTCGACCTCTTCGCCGATTCGATGGACGAATGCCGGGACGCCGCAGCGGTTTTCGAGGTTCCGGTGCCGGATCAGGAATGGGATGCGCGGCAGCTGCTCGGATTCGAGCGGGAAATGCTGGGGCTGTATGTATCCGGGCATCCGCTCGACGAGGTGGCACCGGCGCTGGCCGCGCGGTGCGACACCTCGATCGCCACGCTCGCCGAGGGCGGACTCGGGCACAGCCGCAAGGTGGTCGTGGGCGGCCTCGTCGTCTCCGTCGATCGCCGGATCACGAAGAAGGGGGAACCCTGGGCCATCGTGCGCCTGGAGGATCTGGAGGCGGCTGCGGAGGTGCTGTTCTTCCCCGCCGCCTACGCCGCCGCGGCCACCTCGCTCGCGGAGGACGCCGTCGTGCTGGTCACCGCACACGTCAGCGTCCGCGAGGGACGCACGTCCCTGCTGGGCGACCAGGTCACCGTGCCGGACCTCGCGGGATCGTCGGGACCGGTCACGGTCACCATCCCGGTACCGGCGTGCACGCCGGGCACTGTCCGCACCCTGCGCGAGACCCTCCAGCAGCACCCGGGACCCACCGAGGTGCGTATCCGCTTGGTGGGCAAGAACGGTCCCCAACTCCTCGCCATCGACCCCCGCTTCCGAGTCCAGCCCTCCCCCGCCCTCATGGGCGAACTCAAAGCATTGTTCGGCCCAGCCTGCCTGCGATGAGTGCCTGGACGGCATGCCGCACACCCTCCGTCATTTCCCGGCATGCTTTTGGCCGGAATCCGCCCGCAGGCAATGGCCCCGGCAAAAGCGCGCCGGGGATGAGAGAGGACAGAGCGCGCCGGGGGTGAGAAGGCCGAGCGTGCCGGAGGGGACAGGCGACAGAATGCGCCGGATGACAGGTGGGTGCGTGGCTCAGCAGGTCGGGGCCGCTCCACGCTGCCAGGCGTATTCGTAGCGGGTTGCGCCGGGGCCGGTGCGGGGTAGGACGATTGCTGCGCCGTCGCGCGGGGTCCAGGTGCGTGGGAGGAGGACCAGGTTGTCTGTTGTGGTCATGATCAGGACCAGGCCGTCGTAGCGGAAGCGGTAGGCCGCATCGGGTTCGGCGCAGCGCACGGTGGTGACGCCGCGGACGCCGAGGGCGAGGTTCTTCTCGCTGTAGATGGTGACGCCCGGGTCGGTGCGCAGCGTCAGCCGCGCGATGTCGTCGGCGCGGCCGCGGCCCACGGCCATCGAGTAATCGGTTGCGCCCCAGAAGAATGCGCCGCCGACCAGCAGCAGGATCAGGCCCCATTCGAGTGGGGTGCTGGTGCGGGCGGACGAATCCTCCGCGTCGTCGCTGTTCTGTTTCCGGCGCTCGAGCACCACCGCCCACAGCAGCAGCACGCCGATGATCAGGCAGATCGGCGCGACTCCGAGGGAACGGTTCAGCGGTGTCTCGAACTGCGGCCTGGACAGCCCGTTGAGCATCAGCAGAAAGCCGACGACGGTCAGGATCGCGAGCATCCACCGCGGCCAGGAGGCCCCGCGAATCCTGCTCGGCAGCACCGCCCACAGCCACAACAGCCCGAGGGCCGTCGCACCGCACAGCGCCAGCGGAACGAAAAGCCCATCGGCGCTGCGCATCACGTAATCGGTGGTGCTGAGCCCGAGGACGGACGAATCCACCCCGAAGTACTTGCAGAATCCGCGGGCATGGAAGAAGCCCCAGTAGAACAGCAGGCCCGCCAGAAGCGTTGCCGGAGCGACGAATTGGCCGATGATCGGGGCGACCACGGCGAGCCCCGCGAACGGTCCCGCCCGGTCTTCGGCCTTGTCGGCGGATTCGGTCTCAGCCACCGGAACTCTCCGTCGTGGTCGCCGTAGGACCATCGACAGTAGCCGACGGTCGCGCCACTTCCGGCGAAATCGTCGAGACCGTCGAAGGTTTCAGGGCAGCGGTGGTGGTTGTCGTGATCGCAGGAGCGGTGGTCGGCGGGACAGTTGTCGTCGATGGAACGACTGTGGTGGTCGTCCGTGGCACGGCACTCGTCGTTGTCGTCACCGCGGCCCGGCAGTGGGTCCAGTACACGTGCACGACGTCGGGCGGCTTGCTGCCTCCCATGGCGAAGGCACGCTCGCCGTCACCGCTGCCCGACGGCAGTCGCCTGTCGATGCCGCTCTCGCCGTAGCTCGCGAGCAACTCCACGCTGTCCGGGAACTGCTCGCGACCCTGCGCCGGATTCTCCGGACAGGGCGGAATCTCCACGCGGTCTTCGACATTGACCAGTTGCACCGTCACACAGTCCTCCGGCATGCCCTTCGCCCGGCAGCCCGGGGCGGCCGCGGTCAGGATCCGATACCGAACGTAGGACGCGAGGGTAGTTCCCGGGTTGAAGTCGTAGGTGCCCAGATCGATCGGCAGGCCGCGCGCGGAGACCTCACCGGAATTACCGCCCGGGTTCCCCGGCGCCCCACCGGTATTGCCCGAACCCGCCGGATTTCCGGGGGCTCGGCCGCCGGAATCCGGACCGCCGCCCGTCGAGCCGCCCGGACCCTGCGCCGTCCCCGAACCGCCGGAATCCGGACCGCCGGACCCCTGAACCCCGGTAGCCGGGCTCCCGCTCGGCCATTCGCTCGAATTGCGTCCCGTCTCCGGGCCGAAATCGGGGTTTCCGCTTGCCGAGCTGCCGTCCCGGCAACCGGGTACCAGCAGCAGGCAGGCCGCGACGGCCGCACCCACCGCGAGCACACGCCCGGACCGCGCCGCGCCCCCGATCGCGCGAGACGGCCGTCTCCACCCGTCATACTCTGTGCGCCAAGGCGATCCGATGATGCGCATGACGTCTCCACCCCGTTTCCGCGAATTTGCTGTCGACTGAACAATCGCCCCAGCTCCGGGGAAACGCACCGGCACCGTGTCGCTCAGTGACACACCCGCCCGGAAACAAGCGCCGAGTACCGGTAGATCCGGCGCCGGTTCCGGCCTACGAGCCCACCGTCGTGCCCGGCACCTCGTCGTTATCGGCCTCGGTGTCGCGTGCGAGCTGTGTCCGGAGTGTGGCCGCGGCAGCCTGCCGGAGATCGCGGACGCTACTGTCCGGCAGCCGCGCTCCGGTTCGCTGCACCGTCGGCCAGACGTAGCCGATACCGGTGCGGCCGTGAAAGTGCGGCAACTCCAGCGGCGGGTCACCGACGAGGTCGGAAGCGCGTAGCTCACGCTCCAATGCCTGTGCGGACCTGCGCAATTCGACGTCCAGACCGCGGGCCTCGATGCGGTCGCAGCGCCCGGTGATGCCGAGCGCGCCGATCATCGCGCCGGTGCCGTCCCGCAGGACCGCGCCGATACAGCTCCAGCCGAGCGTGAATTGTTCGACCTCGCGGGCGAATCCGGTATCGCGGGCCTGCGTCAGCAGATCCCGCATGCGCCGCCGATCCATCAGCGAGTACCGGGTCAGCGGCGCCCAGCCGCCCGCCAGCACGGCATCGGCCCGCTCCGGCTGGTGCGCGATCTGCAATCGGCCGGAGGCGAGCAGCACCATGCTCGGCCCGAGCAGCTCGGTGCTGGGCCAGCACGCCGCCTTGATCGCCGGGACGTGTGGGCGGCCGAACGCGGCCCCGGCGACGGTCAGCTCGCCGTCGTTCATGGTGGCGAACCAGGCCAGTTCGCCGCGCGAATGCCGGTGCAGATCCTGCAGATACGGCTGCACCGTCAGCGCGTGGCCGCTCTGGAACGCCGACCGCGGCCCCTGGTGGATCAACCGGCTTCCGGCGGCGTAGCCCTCCGGCGTGCGCGCCAGCATGTCCCGCTCCGCGAGATCGTTCGCTATCCGGCGCACGGTCGGCTTCGGGATCCCGGTCCGCCGGGTCAGCTCCGCCAGCGGCACCGGCCCGGCCGCCTCGGTGACCGCGTCCAGGATCGCCACCGCGCGGCCGATCACCGTGTGGTCGTCAGCCATCGCCGCCCGCCCCGCGAATCGTCGTGCCGCGCATCGCCGTTCCCTCCGTCGCAACGCGTCCATACCCATTGTCGGCCCGTTGCCGGTGCACCACCCGGGTATTCGGATACTCGATTCGGTGACGAACGTCCACCCGAAATACGCCGACGCCCCTCCGGCGATCGTGCCGGAGGGGCGTCGGGAGAGTACGGGCGCTTACCAGCCGCGCTCGGCGAGCCGGTGCGGCTCCGGGATGTCGTCGACGTTGATGCCGACCATGGCCTCGCCCAGGCCGCGCGACACCTTCGCCAGCACGTCCGGATCGTCGTAGAAGGTGGTGGCCTTGACGATCGCGGCCGCGCGCTGGGCCGGATTGCCGGACTTGAAGATGCCCGAGCCGACGAAGACGCCCTCGGCGCCCAGCTGCATCATCATCGCGGCGTCGGCCGGGGTGGCGATGCCGCCGGCGGTGAACAGCACGACCGGCAGCTTGCCGGACTCGGCGACCTCGCGGACCAGTTCGTACGGCGCCTGCAGCTCCTTGGCGGCCACGTACAGCTCGTCCTCGGGCAGCGACTGCAGGCGGCGGATCTGCTGGCGGATCTTGCGCATGTGGGTGGTGGCGTTCGAGACGTCGCCGGTACCGGCCTCGCCCTTGGAGCGGATCATCGCCGCGCCCTCGGTGAGGCGGCGCAGCGCCTCGCCCAGATTGGTGGCGCCACACACGAAGGGCACGGTGAACTGCCACTTGTCGATGTGGTGCTCGTAGTCGGCGGGAGTCAGCACCTCCGACTCGTCGATGTAGTCGACGCCGAGGCTCTGCAGCACCTGCGCCTCCACGAAGTGGCCGATCCGCGCCTTGGCCATCACCGGGATGGAGACCGCGTTCACGATGCCGTCGATCAGGTCCGGATCGCTCATGCGCGCCACGCCGCCCTGCGCGCGGATGTCGGCCGGGACCCGCTCCAGCGCCATGACGGCCACCGCGCCCGCGTCCTCGGCGATCTTGGCCTGCTCGGCGGTGACGACGTCCATGATCACACCGCCCTTGAGCATCTCGGCCATGCCGCGCTTCACGCGGGCGGTGCCGGTCGTCGGGGTGGTTTCGGGCGTAGCCACGGCAAACTCCTGATCATCGGGGAATCGGACCGTTCGGGAATCGAACGCCACAATTCTAGGCGGGTGGATCAGGCCACTTCATAGCCAGTCGGAGAGGACTGGACTGATGACCCGATGTCACCCGCCGTGACCAGGGATTCTGGCTATCTCGCCGCTACGGTCCGCTAGATCGGATTGACGACGAGCAGCTGCGCCCAGTAGGTCGCGGCCTCCTGACCCAGGTGGGGCAGCAGGAAGTCGTACAGCAAGTAGGACATCGGCATTCGGAACTTCACCTCCACAGCTCGGTTCGCCGCAATGCGCCGACGGCGAACCGGTTCCGACCATATCCGATCATGACGGGTCTCACAGCGCGGTCACCTACAGTCGTGACCATGACTGACGACAGCCTGCGGTCGGTACGAATCGAACGGACCGCTCCCGGACGGTTCGCCGCCACCAATCCGCGCGGCGGGCGGGTCGTGTTCGGGTCCGGGGACGATGCCGACTTCACGCCGGTCGAACTGCTGCTCGCGGCGCTCGGCGGCTGCACCGCGATCGATGTCGACATCGCGACCGCGCGTCATGCGGAGCCGGTCGAATTCACCGTCTCCGTCAGCGGCGACAAGATCAGCGACGAGCTCGGCGCGCATCTGGCCGACCTCGAGGTCCGCTTCCAGGTCTCCTTCCCCGAGGGCACCGGCGGCGACAACGCCCGCAAGGTTCTCCCGCGCGCGGTCCGCGCCTCGCACGACAAGCTGTGCACGGTCAGCCGGACCATCGAGATCGGCACGCCCGTGACGTCGACGGTCAACGGACAGGACTGACCACCCGCGCCCGCGGGCTCGCTCGGCACGCCTAGGTCGCGGCCGACGACTCTCCCCCGAACAGCCCGCCGATCACGAAACCGATCTGGCCGACGGCTCGCTCGGCGGTGCCGGTGGGCTGGAAGATATGGCTCAGCGCAAGGCGCACAACGGTTTCCAGCCGCGCGTCCAGGTCGTCGTCCGTCAGCGCGTCCATTCCGTACTGGGCGCGCACCGCGGCGGTGACGGCCGCGATCGCCCGGCCCAGCAGCGGCTCGGGTTCGGTCATCAGCACCGGCAGCAGCGTGGTGTCGGTCGCCGTGCGGCCCGCCAGCACCGCCTTCAGCAGCGCGTTGTCGGCTCCGGCGCGCAGGGCGTACTCCACCGCCCGCGTCATCCCCGCGACGGCGTCGCCGGGGTGGGCCGCCAGGCTGTCGGCGATCCCCACCAGGAAGCCCTCGAGCTCGTGCCGGATGACGGCCTCGGCGAGCTCCTGCTTCGTGCCGATCTCCTTGTAGAGCACCGGGCGGCTGACACCCACCTCCTTCGCCATCCGTGACATGTTCACCGCGCCCCAGCCCTCGGTGCAGACGAGGCGGCGGGCGGTGTCGATGACGCGCTCGCGCAGGAGTTGACGCATCTCGGTCTGGAAGTTCGGCGCTGCAGCCACGCTCCGATGTTACATGAGCTCCTCGAACGTTCCATCGTTGACATTCATGGTCTATGTGTATTCAATGAAGACACTTCGAGCTAAAGTGTAAACGGAGATCGACGATGACGACTTCTCGAGCCGGAGCATCCGCACCGGCGACGCCCACGCAATGGCACGACCGCAAGCGCTATCTATGGCTGTTCGGCCTCGTACCCCCGACCGCGATCCTGCTGGCCGTCGCGCTGGTTTGGGCCTTCAACAAGGTCGGCTGGCAGGCCGTCGCCCCGGTATGGTGGTGGATCGGCCCGCTGCTGGTCTATGTGCTGCTGCCGATCCTGGACCGCTTCTTCGGGCCGGACGGGCAGAATCCGCCGGACGAGGTGATGGAGCAGCTGGAAAACGACCGGTACTACCGGTACTGCGTCTACGCCTACATCCCGTTCCAGCTGCTGAGCCTGGTTCTGGCGGGCTATCTCTGGACCGCGGACACCCTGTCGTGGCTCGGCATCGACGGCGGCCTGGGGCTGATCTCGAAGATCGGTCTCGCGTTCAGCATCGGCGCGATGGGCGGGGTCGGCATCAACGCGGCGCACGAACTCGGCCACAAGAAGGACGAACTGGAGCGCTGGCTGTCGAAAATCACACTGGCGCAGACGTTTTACGGGCACTTCTACATCGAGCACAATCGCGGTCACCACGTCCGGGTCGCCACCGCGGAGGATCCGGCCAGCGCCCGCTTCGCCGAATCGTTCTGGGCCTTCCTGCCGCGCAGCGTGTGGGGCAGCCTGCGGTCGGCCTGGCATCTGGAGCGGACCCGATTGCAGCGACTCGGCAAGCGGCCGTGGACGATTCGCAACGATGTGCTCAACGCCTGGCTGATGTCGGTGGCGCTGTGGGGTGCGCTGGCCGCCGTGTTCGGCCCGGAAGTGCTGCCGTTCCTGGTGATTCAGGCCGTGTACGGATTCACGCTGCTGGAGACCGTGAACTACCTCGAGCATTACGGCCTGCTGCGGCAGCGGACATCGTCGGGCCGGTACGAGCGCTGCGCGCCGGAGCACAGCTGGAACTCCGACCACATCGTCACCAATATCTTCCTCTACCACCTGCAGCGCCACAGCGACCATCACGCGAATCCGACCCGGCGCTACCAGACGCTGCGCAGCATGGACGGCGCGCCGAACCTGCCCAGCGGCTACGCCAGCATGATCACCCTCGCCTATCTGCCGCCGCTGTGGCGCCGGGTGATGGACCACCGCGTACTGGCGCACTACGACGGCGACATCACCCGGGTGAACGTCCATCCCCGCCACCGGGATCGGGTGCTGGCGAAGTACGGGGCACGGTGATGGCCCGCTATCGCTGCCCGGTCTGCGACTACGTCTACGACGAGGCCGCCGGCGCGCCGCGCGAGGGTTTCCCGGCGGGCACGGCCTGGTCCGCGGTGCCCGACGACTGGTGCTGCCCCGACTGCGGCGTCCGCGAAAAGCTCGACTTCGAATCCACGACAGGAGATTGAGATGACCGACTACAAGCTCTTCCGCTGCGTGCAGTGCGGCTTCGAGTACGACGAGGCATTGGGCTGGCCCGAGGACGACATCGCGCCCGGCACCCGGTGGGACGACATCCCCGACGACTGGTCGTGCCCGGATTGCGGCGCGGCCAAGGCGGATTTCGAGATGGTCGAGGTCAGCCGCGCGTGAGGGGGCAGATCGTCGTCGTCGGCACCGGAGTCGCCGGGGCCACCGCCGCCCGCACCCTGCGCACCGAGGGCTACACCGGCCGCATCGTGCTCGTCGGCGGTGAGGACCGGCTGCCCTATCGGCGCCCGATGGTGTCCAAGGAGCTGCTCGCGGGCACGGCCGTCGAACGCCGCGCGCTGATCGAATCCGCCGAGTCCTGGCGCGGCCACGACATCGATCTCCGCATCGGCGCCACCGTCGCGGACATCGATGCCGCCCGCGGGCATATTCGATTACACGACGGCACCGTCGTGGGCTACGACAGCCTGCTCCTGGCGACCGGGGCCCGCGCGCGGCAGCTGCCCGGCCCGCAGCGCGGAATCCATACGCTGCGCGGCCGGGCCGATGCCGAGGGGCTGCGGAGCGCGATCCTCGGCGGCGGCTCGCTCCTGGTCGTCGGCGGCGGGCTGATCGGCTGCGAGGTCGCCGCGACCGCCCGATCGCTCGGCGTGGACGTCACCGTGGTGCACAGCGGACCGCATCCGCTGGACCGGATCGTTCCGGCCGCTGTCGGCGCGTATGTCCGGAATCTGCACGCCGACAACGGTGTGGCGGTGCACGACTCGACATCCCTGCACCACATCATCGGCGACGGAATCGGCGCCTTGGCCGAGACCGACGACGGTCGACGCTTCACCGCGGCCGTCGCCCTGGCCGCCATCGGTTCGATTCCCGATACCGAGCTTGCGGCCGCGGCCGGGCTGGACATCGGCAACGGCATTCGCGTCGACGAGCGGTACCGGACGTCCGCCGCCGGGATCTTCGCCGCCGGTGATGTCGCCGACCGCTACGACCCCGCACTCGGCGCGCACGACCGCGGCGAGCACTGGAACAGCGCGCAGGCCCAGGGCGCCGCCGCGGCCAGGTCGATGCTCGGCGCACCGGTCCCGCCCGCCGAGGTCACCTGGGGCTGGACCACCCAGTACGGTCGCACGCTCCAGTTCGCCGGTCGCCTCGGCCCCGACGACGACATCGTGCTGCGCGGCGCACCGGACGAGGACCGGTTCACCGCCCTCGCCCTGCGCGCCGGACGCCTGGTGGGCGCGGTCGCAGTCGGCCGTCCCGCCGACCTCCGCGCGGCCCGCACCCTCATCGCCCGAGGCGCGGCGCTCGACCCCGCCGCCTGCACCGACCCCGCCGTCGACCTGTCCACCGCGGCCCTCGACCACGAGGATTTCGCGACCAGGACATGACGACCGGTTGCAGGTGTCGTGCGTGGACGGCGGGTGCAAATCGGTTGCGGGGCAAAGTGTTCCCTCGGGGACCTGCGGGTTCTAGGGTAGGGGCGTGGAGTTCGAGGAGATCGTGGTCGAGACCGAGCGGCTGAGTTTTCCGGCGCTGGCGGCCGGGGACGGGCCGGTCGTGGTGTGCTGGCACGGATTTCCCGATCATCCCGCGACGTTCGCGCCGCTGGCGGAGCATCTCGTGGCCGCGGGGCGGCGGGTGGTGGCGCCGTTCCTGCGCGGCCATCACCCCGCGACCGCGACCGCGATGACCTATGCCGACGGCATCACGCTGGCCGCCGACGCCGCCGCGGTCGCGCGGGCCCTGGATCCCGGCGGCGTGGATATGGTGGGCCACGATATCGGTGCGGGCATGGTCGCCCGCGTCGCCGCGGCCTGGCCGGACTGTCTGCGGCGAGGCGTCACCATGGCGGTACCGCCGCCCGCCGCGCTGCGCGCGCTGTTCGGCGATCCCGCGCAGTTGCAGCGCTTCTTCTATATCTGGCTGTTCCAGGTGCACGGCGTCGCGGAGTCGGTCCTCGCCGCGAACCGCGATCTCGTCGACTACCTCTGGTCGGCGTGGTCACCGGGCCTGGATCCGGGCGCACACCGCGAGCGCGTGCACGCGCTGTACGGCGATCCGGCGGGCATCGCCAATGCGCTGCGGGTCTATCGGGCCAATTTCGATACGTCCCTGCACGATCCGCAGTTGGCCGCGCTGGCCGCCACCACGGAGACGCCCGCATCCACCCCGCTCCTGGTGCTCGGCGGCGCCGACGACGGCTGCATGCCGCCCTCGGTATTCGCCGACGCGCCCGCCGGACTCGCTCCCGGCTCGCGGGTCGAGATCATCAGCGGCGCTGGGCATTTCATGCAGCTCGACCGCCCCTCCGAGGTGGCAAGGCTCGTCATGGACTGGTTGGACGAGCGGTAGCGCGCATTATCCACACACGCGCCCTCCTGTGATACATACGCGCGGGATATCCTCTGCCCCACCGAGAGTCGCACCGCGAACCCCTCACGTTCCTCACACCGGCGGCTGGCGATTCTGATCCGAATTGCCCACAGCAGCAGTGGTTTCCATATATTCCACGCCGGTGACGATATCGGGGTAGATGCGGATGATCCGGTCGCGGGAGCCGGGCAGGGTGGCCGGTAGCATCTCCCGGCAGCGCGCGATCTCGTCCGGATCTTCGACCTCCTCGGCGGTGCCGGTGACAATCACGCACCAGCCGAGCAGGGTGTCGTGGTCGATGGTGTCGGCCTCGTAGGCGACGACCTGGCGATCGGAGGTCAGGCTGATACCGGGGTTGGCATGGATGACGATGGTGTCGTCGTCGATGAAATGGTTCACGGGCCGGATGGTGGGCAAGGCGTAGCGGGAGAACACCACACGACCGAATCGCACGCAGGCCAGGAACTGCAACGACTGCGCGGTCGACAGTTCCCGTGATCCGTGCGTTTCCTCCACTGTGCCACCCTGTGGTCTTCGAACCCGTTGTGTCACCGATACTTCCATGTTCGAGAAGCCGGGGCGAGGGAAATCGGCAAGTGTCGGGAAAGTACGGGTTCGCATCGGCGCGAAACAGAACACCTGCAACGACGCAGGTACCCGTGCCGAATCCGCCGCTAGGGACCAACGACCCTAGTGACTACCGGACAGGAACGTAACCTATGTATCAGATCCTCGTGTACAGCGGCGTCCCGATCCCCGAACCGCGACTGGGGATCGCGTTCGAACCCGAACCAGGAGACGGACATGGAAGATGTCCTGCTGCCCACCCGGCCCACCGGTTCGAGCGTGGATGCGGTCGAGACGATGCTGCCGCCACACCCCTTCTTTGAGCCCGTGCCCATGGCCGTCGCCGACACCGCGGCCTTCGCCGATTCCAGCGACCGGCTCGTGCGCCACCTGTTCGACGTCGGCCTGCAATTGCACACGCTGCGTGCGGTATTCGACCGGCGCGACGCGACCGCGGCGGAGGTCAAGGCCGCGGGCGAGGCCGTCGGCGTGCTGGTCGACGACCTGGACATGCTCATCCGCGATGCCGGTCTCGCCATGCTCGCGCTGACTCTCGAACGCACCGCCGCGGAATCCGGGAACGGCAACGGCAACGGCTATTCGGGACGCAGGCGCCGCCGCCACCGGATCAGGTGACCCGGCCCGGACCGGATCAGCGGATCGACCGCACCTCCGGCTCGTCGTCGCCGCCCGCGACGACCACCGCCTCCGGCAGCAACTGGTCGAGGTGGTACGGGTAGACCGTCTCCCCCATGCCGTCGAGCCGGGCGATCTCCTCGGCCGTACACCACCGATTGTCGGTGACACAGCGGCGCTCCCACACCGTGGGGTTGGTCGCCTTGGGTTCGAAAGCCGTTGTGCGGGCGACGAAGAACAGCTCCTCCGAGCGGACCAGCTCACCGTCGAACGGAAATACCGCCACCCGCCGCCAGATCGGTCCGCGCAGCGCCGTGGAATCCAGGGCGCGCCCCGTCTCCTCCCAGACCTCGCGAACCGCGGTGGTGCGCAACGTTTCCCCGGGTTCCATACCCCCGCCGACGGTGAACCAGAACGGCAGATCCGGGGTCCTCGGGTCGTGGCCTCGCATGAGCAGCACCCGATCCTGTTCGTCGAGCAGCACCACGCGCGCCGAGGTGCGCACCGAATCCACCTCCAGCCCGGTGGTCGCGGCGGCCGTCACCCGCTCGGTGATCTCGAAATACGTCGGCAGCGGCGCGGTGCCACCCAGGTGCAGCAGCCGCACCAGGCGCCGGGTGCGCAGGGCGAGGGTGTCGCGCACGGCGTCGTTGTGGAAGCGGCGGGCGATCAGCACCCGGGCCTCGGCGTCGGCCAGCTCGGCCACCAGTTGCGGCGGCAGCAGCGAGATATCGATCGTGGACAGCGCCGCGGCGAGCTGATTCTCGGCGGTCTCGCGATCGGTCCAGTCCGCGCGCTCGGCCCGATCCGCCAGGGCGGCCAAGCGCCGCGCCTGCTCGACGACCGCGTCGGAACCCACGTTGGTCAGCGACAGCGCCACCGCGCGCGCCACCACCGCGCGCCGGGCCAGCGCCGCCTCCAGGGCGTGGCGGGCCTGGTCGCTGCGCACATGCAGGCGGTCGAGCCGGTTCGCCGTCGAGTACGCCCAGACACCGGCGGTGACGACGAGTGCCGCGACCAGCGCGAGGACGAGGATCGTGGTCGCGGAGAAGGTGATCATGCTGTGCTGTTCCTCCTCCGGACGCGGCCGGCCGCGCCGTGTGCCCGCTCGCTCATCCCGCGGTCCTCACCCGGATATCGCCGACGGTCACCGTTTCGTACACCCGCAGAATCTGCTCGGCAACCACGGGCCAGTCGTATTCGCCCACAACCTGATTCGCGGCGCGGACCAGATCCTCGCGGCGCCGCGTATCGCCGAGCAGCTCGTCGATAGCCGCCGCCGTCCGCACCGAATCCCCCACCGGGACCAGCACTCCCGCGCTGCCGTCGCGCAGCACCCGGCGGAAGGCGTCCAATTCGCTGGCCACGACGGCGGTTCCGGCCGCCATCGCCTCCACCAGCACGATGCCGAAGCTCTCGCCGCCGATATTGGGCGCGCAGTACACGTCCGCGCTGCGCATCGCCGAGGCCTTCTCCGCGTCGGACACCTGCCCGAGGAACCGCAGGTGCCCCGCCAGCTCACCGGCCTCGCGGCGCAGCCGCTCCTCGTCGCCGCGACCGACGATCAGGATCTGCACGTCCGGATGCCTGCGCGCCAGCTCGGGCAGCGCGCCCAGCAGTACCGCCATACCCTTGCGCGGCTCGTCGTAGCGGCCGAGAAACAGCACCGTGCCGCCGGGACGCGGGTAGCCGTCGAGCAGTGGCGCGTGCGCGAAGGCGGGGACGTCCACGCCGTTCGGGATCTCCACCGCGTCCCCGCCCAGCGCCTCCACCTGCCAGCGCCGCGCCAGCTCCGAGACCGCGATGCGGCCGCTGATCTTCTCATGGTACGGCCGCAGCACGCCCTGAAAGGTGCTGAGCACCAACGACTTCGTGGTCGAGGTGTGGAAGGTCGCCACGATCGGGCCCTCGGCGATCTTCAGTGCCAGCATCGACAGGCTCGGCGCGTTCGGCTCGTGAATGTGCAGCACGTCGAAATCGTTGTCGGCGATCCAGCGGCGGATCCGGTTGTAGGCGGTGGGGCCGAACGACAGCCGCGCCACCGACCCGTTGTACGGAATCGCCACGGCCTTACCCGCCGAGACCACGAAGTCCGGCAGCTCGGTCTCCTCGGACGACGGCGCCAGCACACTCACCTTGTGCCCGCGCTCGATCAGCACCTCCGCCAGCTCCACGACGTGGGACTGCACACCACCCGGCACGTCGAACGAGTACGGGCAGACCATGCCGATCCTCATTCCGCATCGTCTCCCGCGACCGCGTTGTCCGCCCGCGCCGCCTGCGCGGCGGCGATCCTGGCCCGGCGAGCGTCGGAGAGATCGGCCTCCCACAGCGGCTGCAGCATATGCCAATCGGCGGGATGCGCGGCGATATTCTCCGCGAACCGGTCCGCTACCGTCTGGGTTGCCGCCGCGACGCCACCCGAAACGTCCACGGCCGCACCGACCTTCATGCCCCAGCCCTCCCGGCCGTCGGCGTCGGTGGTGAACCAGGTGTGCACCGGCAGCAGCGCGGCGCCGGTCTCGATCGCGAGTTTGGCGGCGCCCGCGGGCAGCCAGGTGCGTTCGCCGAAGAACGTCACCGGCACACCGCGGCCGGTGAGATCGCGCTCCCCCAACAGACAGACGACCTTGTTGTGCCGCAGGCGATCCGCCAATTGCGGGAACGGTGGCTGTTCGCCGCCGGTGAGCGGGAACACCTCGAAGCCCAGGCGTTCGCGATAGGCGACGAACCGCACGAACAGCGACTCCGGCCGCAGCCGCTCGTTCACGGTCGTCAGTCCGCCGTGGTGCTGGACCAGCCACACCCCGGCCATATCCCAGTTGCCCGAGTGCGGCAGCACCAGCACCGCCCCGCGGCCCTCCGCCAGCGCCTGTTCCAAATTCTCGATGCCGAGCGGCATCGGCATCAGCGGCGACTTCACCAGCGCCGCGTGATCCATCGTCGGCAGCCGGAACGCCTCGCGCCAGTAGCGGGCATAGGACCGCATGCTGTCGCGGATCAGGTCGTCGGGCACGTCCATCGGATCGACACCGACAACTCGAGCCAGGTTGCGGCGCAACTGATTCGGCACACCTTCGCGGTGTGTGGCGGCGTTCGCCCGCCGTCCCGCCCAATTGCCACCGGCGTCGAACAGCCGGCGGGCCGTGCGCTCGGGCAGCGCCCGCACCAGCCGCCATCCGGCCGCGTACGCCTTATCGGTCAGCGCGGATTTCAGGTCAGTCATGTAGTGCGCCCTTACGTAGCCGACTCGGCCGCGGTCGTCCCGGCCCGCGCCGCTGTTGCCATCCCGGAACGACGGGGGCCGGTCACTGTCCCGCCTCGCGCGCCTTGCCCGGCATCGCGATCACGTCGCGCGCGCCCGCCGAATTGCGCACCGCCAGTACCCGCTGGACCACCGTCACCACGCTGAGCACCGCCAGCACGTACATCGCGAGATACACCGCGTAGCTGAGCCATTCGATGCCCCAGTAGCCCCCGATTCCGGTGAACCCCGCGCCGACCAGCACGATCACCAGGCGGTCCGGGCGCTCGATGAGGCCGCCGTCGGCCGACAGGCCGCTGGCCTCCGCGCGCGCCTTGGCATAGGAGATCACCTGCGAGGTCACCAGCACCACGAGCGTCGCGACGAACAGGTGCTTGCTCTGCGCGTGGTAGACCGACCACCAGGCCAGTCCGCCGAAGACGGCGCCGTCGGCCACCCGGTCGCAGGTGGCATCCAGCACCGCACCGTATTTGGTGCCGCCGCCGCGGGCGCGGGCCATCGCCCCGTCCAGCATGTCGAACATGACGAACAGCCAGATCACCATCGTGCCCCAGAACAGGTGACCGGTCGGGAACAGCGTCACCGCCGCCACGATCGAGGCCGTGGTGCCGATCAGCGTCACCGCATCGGGCGTGAGCCCGGTACTCACCAGTGCCTTGCCCAGGGGCGCAGTCGCTTTGGCGAATGTCTCACGACCGAAGAAGCTGAGCACGCTACCCGACGTCCTTCCAAGCTGTAGCCAGCAGAGCCCTGGTCTCCCGTAACAGTTGCGGCATCACCTTCACCCCGCCGACGACGGTGATGAAGTTCGCGTCGCCGCCCCAGCGCGGCACGATGTGCTGATGCAAGTGATCGGCGAGCGAACCGCCCGCCACCCCACCGAGATTCAGCCCGACGTTGAAACCCTCGGGCCGCGACACCTGCTTCATCACCCGGATCGCCCGCTGCGTGAACGCCATCAGTTCGGCGCTCTCCTCGGCGGTGAGGTCCTCGAGGTTGGCCACCCGGCGGTACGGCACCACCATCATGTGGCCGGGGTTGTACGGGTACAGGTTGAGCACCGCGTACACCCATTCGCCGCGCGCGACGACCAGGCCGTCCTCATCGGTCATCTTCGGAATCTCGGTGAACGGATGCCCGGACTTCTTGGGCTCCTCCGCCTTTCGCGCGTCGCGGTCCGCGACGGCTCCGGTGATGTAGGACATCCGGTAGGGCGTCCAGAGCCGCTGCAGCCGGTCCGGATCACCCGCGCCGGTATCCATGATCTGCTCCGGGTGAGCCGGATCCGGCGGTGGCGTCGAATTCTGTGGTGACACGGCCTCGTCCACGGTCCGTTCTCTCATTCCCCACCGGTCCGGATCTGGAATCCTTCCGCGGTGGGCGAGGCGTTCTCGCGCCGCCGGATCCAGTCCACGATGGTGGCGACCGCATCGGCCACGGGGACGCCGTTGACCTTGGTGCCGTCGCGGAACCGGAAGCTCACCGCGCCCGCCTCCACGTCGCGCTCGCCAGCGAGCAGCATGAACGGCACCTTCTGGCCGGTGTGGTTGAAGATCTTCTTCTGCATCCGGTCGTCGCTGCGATCCACCTCCGCGCGCACCCCGGCCGCGCGCAGCCGGGCCACGACCTCGTCCAGGTGCGGCAGGAACGCGTCGGCGACCGGGATGCCGACCACCTGCACCGGCGCCAGCCACGCCGGGAACGCACCGGCGTAGTGCTCGGTCAGCACGCCGAAGAACCGCTCGATCGAGCCGAACAGCGCGCGGTGGATCATCACCGGGCGCTTCTTGGTGCCGTCGGAGGCGGTGTATTCCAGCTCGAACAGCTCCGGCTCGAAGAAGTCCAGCTGGATGGTCGACATCTGCCAGTTGCGGCCCAGCGCGTCCTTGACCTGCACCGAGATCTTCGGGCCGTAGAACGCGGCACCGCCCGGATCGGGCACCAGGTCCACGCCGGAGCCCTCGGCCACCCGCGCCAGGGTGGCGGTGGCCTCCTCCCAGACCTCGTCGGAACCGACGTACTTCTTCGGATCCTTGGTCGACAGCTCCAGGTAGAAGTCGTCGAGGCCGTAATCCTTCAGCAGGCCCAGCACGAACTGCAGGATGCGGGTGAGCTCCTCGCTCACCTGCTCCTGGGTGCAGTAGATGTGCGAATCGTCCTGGGTCATGCCGCGCACGCGGGTCAGGCCGTGGATCACGCCGGACTTCTCGTACCGGTACACCGACCCGAACTCGAACATCCGCAGCGGCAGCTCCCGATACGACCGGCCGCGCGACCGGAAGATCAGGTTGTGCATCGGGCAGTTCATCGGCTTGACGTAGTAGTCCTGGCCGGGCTTGCGGACGGTGCCGTCCTCGTTGTACTCCGCGTCCAGGTGCATGGGCGGGAACATGCCGTCCGCGTACCACTCCAGATGTTTGGAGGTCTCGAACAGGTGGGCCTTGGTCAGGTGCGGAGTGTTGACGAATTCGTAGCCCGCATCCACATGCCGCTGCCGCGAGTAGTCCTCGAGCTCCTTGCGGATGATCCCGCCCTTGGGGTGGAACACCGGCAGGCCCGAACCCAGCTCGTCCGGGAACGAGAACAGGTCCAGCTCCAGGCCCAGTTTGCGGTGATCGCGCTTCTCGGCCTCCTCCAGCAGGTGCAGGTATTCGTCCTGCGCCTCCTGCGACTCCCACGCGGTGCCGTAGATGCGCTGCAGATCCTCGCGGTTCTGGTCACCGCGCCAGTAGGCGGCCGAACTGCGGGTCAGCTTGAACGCCGGGATGTACTTGGTGGTCGGGATGTGCGGGCCGCGGCACAGATCGCCCCACACCTTCTCGCCGCTGCGCGGGTCGAGGTTGTCGTAGATGGTCAGCTCGTTGCCGCCGACCTCCATGACCTCCGGATCGTCGATGCCCGACTTGTCACCGATCAGCTCCAGCTTGAACGGCTCCTTCGCCAGTTCGACGCGCGCCTCCTCGACCTCGACCACCCGGCGCGAAAACCGCTGCGCGCCTTTGACGATCTTCTTCATCCGCGATTCCAGCTTGGCCAGATCCTCGGGGGTGAAGGGGCGGTCCACCTGGAAGTCGTAGTAGAAGCCGTCCTTGACCGGCGGGCCGATGCCCAGCTTGGCCTCCGGGAACTCCTGCTGCACCGCCTGCGCCAGCACGTGCGCGGCGGAATGCCGGATCACGCTGCGACCGTCCTCGGTGTCGGCGGCGACGGGCTCGACCTCGGCGTCCGCGTCGGGAACCCAGGTCAGATCCTTCAGGTTTCCCTCGGCGTCACGGACGACGATGATCGCATCGGGTCCCTTGCTCGGCAGGCCCGCCTCGCGCACCGCGGCGCCCGCCGTCGTCCCGGCCGGCACCCGAACGAGGGCGGCTGGGGTTATGCGGGCTGAGGTGGTCACGGCTGCGCTCTCCTTGGTATTCGGGGCGGGCGGGTGCCCGCGGCTTCGGGTGCGGGGAGATTCCCCGCGGCTGGAACTCCTGGAAGTCCAGGCCGGACACGCAAAAGTGCCCCGGCGCGACCATGCTATCGGGAGCATGCCGAGTGCGCGCCGATGGACCGGCCTGTCGCGCCTCGAGATCGGCGCGGGGTGGCTCGAAAAGCCCTAACCGGCGTGCGAAGACGTGCCGGACCGCGATCCCGCCGTCACACGCCGGACGGGCGTTCGACGTCGCGCGGTGTGGTCTCTCGGCATGTCCACCATCATCACCGCCGTGCCGCGGACCCGGCAATCCGTTTTCGAGGTCAACGCTGCGCCGCCAGTTCGCTCAGCAGCGTATGCCGCTGCGCCGCGGGACGTTTGGGGCAGCTGGTGCACATCTCGCAGCCCGGCACCTCGAATACCAGGCAGCACGAGATGCGCCGGACGAACGTCCGCCCGCCGAAATCGGCGAACCGCGGGACCGGGAGCCGTCCCGCCACCTCGCGGGCCAGGCGCGCCCCGGCCTCCGCGTCACCGGCGTCGATGGCCCGATTGCCGATCGCGTCGGCCACCACCGCCCACAGCGAGGCGACGCCCGCACCGGAGACCTCGGCGACGGCCGGGATGATGCGCCCCAACGTCTTTCGCAGGGCCTGGCCGACATCGCCGCCCTCGTCGGCACCGCACTCGGGACCGACGGCATCGGCGGCACGACAGCACACGGCGGTATAGGAATCCGTCTCCGGACGATTCGCCGGGGACGATTCCCACTCCGCGGGGACCACGCGCTCGACTCCCCCGTCCGGGCGGATCTCGCACAGCAGGTGTTCGAGTTCGGGGAGGTGCGCGGCACGGCCCTCGGCGTAGGCGGTGGCGATCGGGTCCACCAGCGAGGACGCGGCCATGCACCACCAGAGCGTGCCCGCCACCCGCGAATTGCCGGTCCCCCACGAGATCCCCATATCCGCGATGCGCTCGGCCAGCCACTGCGGCCGCGTCAGCATGGTGCCCGGCACCACGGTGCCCCGCGACACCGCCGACTCCGCAACCATGTCCATCCGACTCCGATCCCGGCCGACTCGCCGAATATCTGCAACTACCACCCTGGCACGCCCGCGGCGGTCGAGCCACCGCGATTGCCTCCGTAACTCCGGGCCGCGGACGTGCGACGCGGAAGAATCTGAACTGGTCGCGCAGAGCGGCGTCCGACCGCGCCGACCGTCGCGCCACAGCCTAGGACCGTCCGACAGCCGAACTCCGCAGGCACGCCCGCAACCGCCGAAAACCCTGTGCTACCTGGGACGATCGCCCGTCGCGCAGATTGCGGCCGCACACCCGAATCACTCCCGCGCGCACGGAACGCCTACCACCGGCAGGTGTTCAGGACAGCGGGCCGCGCAGCCAGCCCCAGTCGAGGCCGATCCAGCCGCCGACCAAGCCGAAGGTGCCCAGCAGCGACAGCGTCGCCACCACCACGGCCGCGGTCAGCAGCGCCCCCAGCACCTTCACCACGACGCCCTGCGCGGCGTACCAGTCCATCACCCGCCGGTACCGCCCGCGCGTCCAATGCAGGGTGCGGTGCGCCCACACGAATTCCGTCGCCAGAATGCCGAGCCCCGCGAACACGATCAGCCACCCCGGCCCCGGGTACGGGATCGCCAGAATCCCCACCACCAGCACCGCGACACCGACCACGCCGACCGCGATCCGATAGGCGAGATTCAGTGTCGGCCGCTCCGCGACCGATGCCCGCAGTGTCCGCAAGCGATTGGAATCCGTAACCACCCCGCCCAGCCTACGGACATTTCCCCCACCCGCCCACAGGCCCTGACATGCCCTTCTCGGCGGACATCCCGTCACCGTCGGCGATTGTCGATGACGATGTCGCCATCGAGCATCGTCATGCCGAGTAGGCGAAGGTTGCGGATGTCCCGGGTGGGATCGGCGGTCAGCATGATCAGGTCGGCGCGGGCGCCGGGTGCGACCCTGCCGAGATCGGGGCGGTCGCAGTGGTGTGCCGCTGCGCTGGTTCCCGCGACGAGCGCCTGGAGGGGCGTCATTCCCGCCGCGACCATCAACTCGGCCTCCTCCAGCGTGTTGGCCCCGTACATGCCTCGACCCGCGAAGGTGTCGCTGCCCAGAGCGACGCGAACGCCGGCGGCGCCGACTTTTTCGAGGTTGCCTCGCGAGTCCGGATGGATTGTGTCGTGGATCCAGAGCGTCGGCGTGTAGGTGATATCGCGCTCGACCATCAGGTCGACGAGGGCCGGGTCGGTGAGGGGCTCGACCGTGACGCCGTGCTCCAGACCGTCCGCGCCCGCCTCGATCGCTTCGCGTGCCGCGGCCTGCTGGTTGGTGTGGACGGTCACCCGCAGACCCCGCTCGTGCCCGGCCTCGATACCCGCCCGAAGCTGATCGAGCGGAAGCCGTACGAGCTCGACGTCGCCGGGAAAGGCGGCGTTGCGCCAGACGTACTTCGCTGCGCCGTGGCTCGCGCACGCACCCTCGGACAGGAGTTTGATCGCGTCCGCTTTCCGGTCGGCCAGATGATGCACCAGATCACGCATCTGCCTCACACTGTCGACCTCACCCGTGAATCGTGCACGCGCCCAGCGATTGCCGCCGAAGATCGTGGCCGCGGGATGCCCGTCACGGCCGGTGATGCCACAGCCCGTCGCCAGCAGGCGCGGGCCCCGTAGCGTGCCCGCGGCGATCTCGGATCGTGTCCGCAGTATCGCCTCGGTCGGGTCGCCCACCGACTTGACGGTGGTGACTCCGTGCCGAAGGAACGACTCGAGCCGTCCGGGGACCTCGTTCTCCTCGAACGTTCGCATCGATCCCGGGTCGGTTACCCCGACAACATCGTAGAAGTGGATGTGGGTGTCGATCAGTCCCGGCAGCACCCAGCCTTCGGCCGCATCGACCTCCTGTCTGCCACGCAGCGGCCGCGCCGAGATCGCGGCGATCTCCGCGCCGTCGATCGCGATGTCGTGTAGCCCGGCACGCACCTGGCGGCCGTCGAAGACGTGTGCACGATGGATGACGAGGTCGTGCACGAAGTCGGGAGTCTCGACCTGCGCGAGGTCACCGGGCCCACAGTTCATTGCGCCACAATTTCATACTAGGTTACTTTTTACAACCAGAGAGGAGAATGTTCCTACGCCCGTATCCTGAGAGTTGTGACCGAAAGCCAGCCGCCGCTGAACGTCTGCTCGTACACCGAGGTGGCGTTCGGCGTGCTCGGCAAGCGCTGGACGGGCCTGCTCATCGATCTGCTTCTCCAACGCCCGGCCCGTTTCAACGAACTGCACGCCGCGTTGCCGACGCTGTCCAAGCGGGTGTTGAGCGAGCGGCTCGCCGAACTCCAGAGCGCCGGCCTGGTCGAGCGCGAGGTCGATCCCGGGCCGCCGATCACCGCGACCTATCGGCTCACCGAATCCGGCCGAGGGCTCGGCCCGGCGATGGACGCACTGCGCGTATGGGCCGGCGCCCCCGTCGACGACGAGGGCCGACCCGTCCCGCCCGAGCTGTATCAATAGGCGAGTTCGCCGATGCCGCCATCGACGCGCAGCACGGTACCGGCGGTGTAGGCGGACTCGTCCGAGGCGAGGTAGACGGCCGCCTTCGCCATCTCGGTGGCGGCAGCCTCTACGGAACCTTCGGCGACAAGCGCCGCTTCTATCTCGACGCCGTCCGGCTCTACTGGGAGGTCTACGAGCGGCACCTGACCACCGCCCTGGGCAGCGATCCCGTCCTGCCGGCGCTTCGCGAGATCCTCACCCACCCGGCACGCCTGGACGAACTCATCTCCGATGTGGGCACACCGCGCGGCTGCATGGTCGGCAACACCACCGCCGAACTCGTCCCCGGCGACGCCGACGCCACCGAAGTGGCCACCAGCTGCTATCGCCGGTTCACCGAGATCGTCGCCGACGCGCTCCGCCGTGCCCAGGCCACTGGGGAAGTCACCCGCACCACCGATCCCGAAGCTCAGGCCCAGCTGCTGCTGTACGTAGTACAGGGCCTCTCGCTCGTATCGAGGGCAGGTCTGGACAAAGCAGCGGCACTGGCCGCGATCGACACAGCAATCGAGGCATTGCGAGCGTAACGATCCGCGGGCTCCCGCCGCGAGAGAACCGCTGTGGACGAACATCACGGCGAGGAGAGTGAGACACCTTCACCGCGGGCGTGTGCGACGGAGAGTCCGACCAGCCAGGCCCGGAGAACCGTTGGCGCACTGCGCAAACGCATACACCCGCCCCGGCCCGCTGGCGAAACGGGACAGGACGGGTGCATGCACGGACGGCACCCGGGCGCGAGTTCGATTGGTGGGCAGGTGAACCCGCGCCCGCGTTCTCAGACCGGGGCCGGGGCGACGACCT
>NZ_BDBV01000072.1 GCF_001613165.1 Nocardia mexicana NBRC 108244 | reverse complement strand
TGCAGCGACACCGCGGTGCCCTGCGGCGCCTCGTCCAGGGTCTCGATCGTGTAGGTCGAGCTTCCCGCCGCGGATTCCCAACGGGTGGCGGTGGTTTCGCCGGCGCGACGGGTGGTGAGGGTGACCTTGTCGGCCACCATGAAGGTCGAGTAGAAGCCGATGCCGAACTGGCCGATCAGCTCCTCGGCCTCGGTCTGCGACTTCTTGGCCTCCAGCAGCTGCTTGCGCAGCTCGGCGGTGCCCGACTTGGCCAGGGTGCCGATCAGGTCCACCACCTCGGCCCGGGACATGCCGATGCCGTTGTCGCGCACCGTCAGCGTGCGGCCGTCCTTGTCGACCTCCAGCTCGACATGCAGATCGGAGGTGTCGACCTCCAGGTCCTTGTCCCGATACGACTCCAGCCGCAGCTTGTCCAGGGCGTCGGAGGCGTTCGAGATCAACTCGCGCAGGAAGGTGTCTTTGTTCGAGTAGACCGAGTGGATCATCAGTTCCAAGAGCTGATGGGTCTCGGCCTGAAATTCCAGCTGTTCGACGTGCTCAGTCACGGCCCAGATATTACGACGGACGCGCGGGAGACGAGACAGGGTGCTCGCGAAAGTCCGACATGGCCGGAACCTCGGTCGCGGCGCTCGGTGCGCCGGGCCGGTTCGGGGCCATCCATTCGCGCAGCACCTGGGTGGCGCGCACATCGTCTTCGTTGTACTCCAGCAGGCGGGTGCGCTGGGTGAGGTCGGGCTCGCCGTCGTAGCCGACCGCCTGCCGGTACCAGCTCATCGACGCCTCGCCGCCGGCCTCCGCATCGCGCCACGCGAAGCCGGCGACCGGGGCGATCTTCTTCAGGCCCTTGCCGTTCGGGCAGATGAACTGCTCGGAGACGGCCTGGAACATATCCACCCACTGCGGGCCGTCGACGAATTCGCGCACCTGGTCCTCGGTCGGCACGCCCGGCATTCCGGCGAATCGGCGGGCCGACTCGTAGAGCCACTTGTCCTCGGCGGTGCGCGAATAGCAGTAGGCGGCAAAGCTTTTCCCGGCGGCCGCGGCCTGCGCCCGCACCTGCATCAGCCAGGCCCAGAACTCGGCGAAGGAGCGGGCCTCGTCCTGGGTCGGCAGCGGATCCCAGGTGACGAACGGGCGGTAGACACCGTCGAGCAGGGTGCCCCACAGGTAGGCGCCGTACTCCTGGAAGCTCTCCAGGTCCACATCGACCTCGACGTCGGCGCGCTGCACTCGCACCTGGTCGAAGCGGCGGACCAGCGGGGCACCGGAAATCCAGGCCCGCGCGGTGACCACGGTCTCGGTGAACGGCTCGTACTGCCAGTCGTCCGGATCGTCACCGGTCCAGCCGGCGAGGTCCTCGATGGTCTCGACGCCGTGCCGGCGCAGCAACTCCGCACGCGAACCCGGTGCGACCAGGCTGACGTCGCGATGTTCGGTCAGCCAGCGCTCGCAGCTGGGGGTCTCCGGGGTGGCCGAGCGGGACCACCACGGGCAGCGGCGGCATTCGGGCACCTTGGACGGGACGGTCGGCAGTTCGCCGCGCACCACGGCGATCCGATCGGCGTAGCGGCGGTCGTACTCGTCGAGGACCGGGCCCAGGTCGTGCACCAGGATGCGATCGAAGTGGTAGCCGATCGCCCCGCCGACCAGCGCCGGGCTCGCCAGGCCGTGCCGCTGCAGCATGCGATACAGGTGGGCCAGGCGCTGCTGATCGCGCTGCTGGGCACGCACGCGCACGTGCCGGTCCGGGCGCGGCTCCCAACGGTAGAGGTCGGAGGTGAGCGGGTGGGAATCGGCCGGGTCGGGCTGGCGCGGATCGGTGACCTTGTGGTTGACCACGATCACCGGGATGTAGCCGCCGCGGTCGTCGTCGCGCAGCAGGATTTCCACGCCGCCGCGCCGCCCGGTGTCGGCCTCCTGCGGCAGCAGCGCGCCCCAGATCCGCGCCACCCCCTCGGCGCAGGCGCGCATGGTGATCGACGCGCGTTCGCTCGCCGGGAGCGCCGGATCGACCACGATCCACCGGTCCGGCGCGGCGGCCACGAGCGTGTCGCGAACCTTGTGCCGGTGTGCCGTGGCGGCCTCGCGGCGCTGCTGGACCCCGGCGTCTTCCGCGACCCCTACCAGCACCTCCGGGTGGGTCGCCTCCAGATGCAGCCGATGGCGGCACCCGATCAGCGCCCGCGCATCGACGTAGGCCGCCCGCGTCTGCTCGATATCGCTTGCTGCGGAAGGCATTCCGCGCTCCTCCAGCCCCGGCGCCACCGCCCGCACATCCATCCCCTCGGCAGCCGCGGCGCCCTCGCGCACAGCGGCCGCCCGCCGCTCGGCGCCGCCGCCATGATCGCGACCATTCCGGTCGCCGCTGCCCGAATACACGTAAGCAGTATGGTCCAGACCCCCGACACCCTCGCGAACCGCACCGCACGCTTCGATTCCGGATCGGCCACCCAACCATCACGAGCCGCCCCACCACCCGAGTCCCGCCCCCGGCAATGCGACGCAGGAGCGAGCCGAACAGGAGCCGCCTCGAGCAGAGCGCCTCCGTTCCCTCCCTACTCGGCCACCCTCCCAACCCCGGCCGC
>NZ_BDBV01000071.1 GCF_001613165.1 Nocardia mexicana NBRC 108244 | reverse complement strand
ACCCGCCGGAGCGGAGCGGAGGCCAAAAGCACAGTAGGGTTGGCGCAAACTGTGTGTGCACCGGAATACACAGCAGGTAGCGGCTGCCTGCGGCGAATCAGCATGACGGAGGGCTTCATGGGGTTGTTCACCAAGCGCAAGCGGCGGCCGGACCGCAAAGCCGAGGCGAAGGCTCTCAAGCACAAGGCCGCCGTGGAGGCCAAGCTCGGTGCCCGCAACGAGCGCAAGCGGGACCGCGCCGAGGCCCGTAACCAGCGGGACGTGGCCAAGCAGCAGATCGCGACCCTGAAGGCCGAGGAGAAGGCCGCGCAGAAGGCTGCCGAGAAGGCCGAGCGGGACCTGTTCTCCGCCGGGCAGGTCAAGAAGTATCTGGGTGTGGCCCGGGTGCTGGTGCCGGTGCTGGCCCCGCTCGCCTATCGCGCCGCGACGTTCATCCGCGGGCAGGTCGACACCCGCCGGGCCCACCGGCTCGGGATCGGCCTGGACCAGCTGACCGACTTCAGCGGTCACGGCGCCAAGTTGCAGGCGCGCATCGCCAACGCCGAATCGGCGCTGACCGAGATCGAGGGCAAGGCGGACCGGAGCGCCGACGGGCAGGAGACCGGAAAGTTCGTCTCCGCCACGCGGGATCGGCTGGAGAGCCTGACGGCCGCGGTCCGCACCGCCGAGCAGATGCCCCCGCAGCGCCGTCGCGCCGTGCACGGCTCGATCTCCCATGAGCTCTCCGGTATCGAAGCCGACGTTCTCGCCCGCCTCGGCGTGCGCTGAATCCCCCGGATATCCCGCACCGATGCGCCACCGTGGCCTGCCACGACTCGGGCCGGTGGGCCACGAACCCACCGGACCCGGCGACGGGTCGCGGGCGGGCGCCGGTGCCGGTGCCGCACGGCCGCGGCTCCGCGTGCCTTCCGGGCGTCGGGCCGGATCGGCACGAGTTCGACTGCCGGATGGCCGCTTCCGGCCGGAGTCGCGGCAGCGCCCGTTCGATGCGCCGGGTAGCGGGCACGTGCGCGGAACCGTGGCGGGTGCGGCCGTCATGGCGCTGGCGGTGGCGGCGCACGGCCTGGCCGGAGGCGGATATCCGGGATCGACGTCGCTGACGCTGTTGCTGCTCGCCGCGGCGGCGGGCGGAGCGATCATCGCGACACTGCCGACTCCCACCGGAACGCTCGGCCGCGCAATGCTTTTCGCCGCGTTGTTCGGCGGACAGCTGGCCGGGCACGCGGCCCTGTCGAGCATGATCGGGCACGACCACGGCGGGCCGACCGGCGAATCCGCCCACGCCGCAGACATTCTCGTCGCCGGTGTGCATCTGCCCGCGGGGCCGATGCTGGTCGCGCATGCGTTCGCCACGCTGCTGTGCACGGTCCTGATCGGCGCCGCCGACCGGCTGTATGCCGTTGTCTCGCAGACCGTTCGCGCGGTCGTCGGCGCGCCCTTCCCTCCGCTCCCCACCCGATCGGTGCGCTGGCCGGGCTCGGCGGCGCGCTCCTACCGCTTTCTCCGTCGCGGCGCGATCTCCCCTCGCGCGCCACCGGTGCCGGTCCGATAACCCGACACCCCACCCCCCGACCGAGAAAGTTCTCATGTCCACTGTGCTTCCGCGCGCCGTCGTCACGGCGGGCGTCGCGACCGGGCTGGCCCTGCTGGGCGCCGGCACCGCCGCCGCGCACGTCACCGCCGACGCTCCCGGCGCCGAACAGGGCGGTTACACCGTCGTCACGTTCAAGGTGCCGACCGAATCGGCAACCGCCGCCACCACCAAGCTGACCGTCAAACTTCCCGGCCTGTCCTCCGCCCGCACCGAGCCCATGCCCGGGTGGACCGCCAAGGTCGACAAGAACGACAAGAACCAGGCGGTCGCCGTGACCTGGACCGCCGATCCGGGCAACCCCGGCGTCGGTCCCGGCCAGTTCCAGCGTTTCGTGCTGTCCGCGGGCCCGCTGCCGAAGCAGGCCACGGTCAGCTTCCCGGCCGCCCAGTCCTACAGTGACGGCAAGATCGTCGATTGGGATCAGCCGATGGGTCCCGACGGCGCCGAACCGGAACATCCGGCACCGGAGTTGAGCCTCGCGCCGGGCGGCTCCGGCAACGACCACAGCGTGGCCGCGAGCGGCACCGAGGCGCCGCGCGAATCCGACAACGCGGCGCGCTGGCTCGGCGGCGTCGGCCTGATCCTGGGCGCGCTCGGCGCGGCGCTCGGGCTCGGCGCCTTGATCCGGGGACGGCGGTCATGATGCGGCGCATACTGTTCGGCCTGGTGAGCGGCCTGCTGCTCGGCGGCCTCGCCCTCGTCGCCGCGGGACCGGCCGCCGCGCACTCGTCGGTCGTGGGCACCGATCCGGCCGACGGCGCGCAGATCGATGCGGGCCCGGCCCGGGTCAGCGTCACCTTCAACGAGAATCTGCAGCCCAATTTCCCGTCGCTGACCGTGGTCGGCCCGGACGGCAACCGCTGGGACAAGGGCCAGCCGGTCATCGACGGCCCGACGGCGAGCGTCGAGGTCGGCGATCTCGGCCCCGCGGGCCAGTACACGATCGCCTACCGGGTGACCTCCGCCGACGGCCACCCCGTCAGCGGCACCCGCACGTTCACGCTCACCAAGCCCGGCAACGGCACCCCGGGTCAGCAGGCCAACCCGGCGAGCGATGCGGAGAACGGCGGCTCCGGCGGAGTCCCCGTGTGGGTGTTCATCGTGGCCGCGGTCGTGGTGCTCGGTGGCGTGCTGGCGGTCCTGCTGCTCGGCCGCGGAAGCACCCGTAAGCGCCAGTGAGCAGGGCGGCGACCGGCGGCAGTTCGACCGCCCTGCGCGCGGCGCTGCTGCTGGTCGTCCCGGCCGCACTGCTCGGGGCCGCGCTGGCGTGGGCGCTGGCCGCGCCGGATCCGGTGCAGTCCGAGGCCCCGGTGCGGGCGCTGGCCGACTGCGCCGGCGCCGTCGTGCTGGGCCTGGCCGCCCTGCCTCGGCTGCACGACCGCCTGCGGCCGTCGTGGCGGCTGCTGGCCGGATTCGGCGGACTCTGGGTCGCAACGGAATTCGCGGTGCTGGCCTGCGAGGCCGCGCAGGTGGTGGGTGTGCCGGTGACCCGGCTGCGGCTCCCGCAGTTCGGCGACTACCTGATCTATGTCAGCGGCGGCCAGGTGGGCATCGCGATCCTGATCGGCACCTGCGCGGTGACCGGCTACTGCGCGCTGGCCTACCGGCGGCCCCAGCACGCGACCGCCGATCTGGTGCTGGTGTTCGCGGCCGTCGCGCTCGCGCTGCGGCCGATCACCGGGCACATGTCGCAGCAGGCGTTCGGTTCGGTGGTGGCGGCGGTGCACGCGCTGGCCGCGGCGGTCTGGTTCGGACTGCTGCTGGCGCTGGCACTGGTGACGCGCACTCGCGGCGAGTGGGCCGTGCTGCTGCCCCGGTATTCGGCGTGGGCGCTCCCGGCACTGGTGGCGGTGACGGTGACCGGCATCTGCAATGGACTGGTCCGCCTCGGCGGGCTGACGCCGCTGATCGACACCGGCTACGGCCGCATACTGCTGGCGAAGACGGCGGTGCTCGCCGTGCTGCTGGCGCTCGGCTGGTGGTGGCGCCGGCGCTGGGTTCCGCTGGCGGGCGATCACCGGATGACGGCCGAATCCTCGCTGCGCCGAGCGGTTTCCGAGGTGGTCGTGATGGCGCTGGTGTTCGGGCTGGCGGCGACGCTGGCCGTCACCGCGTGACCACGCACGCGGTACTGAAACCGGTTACAGTTCCCGCATGACCGCAGTGAAGATCGTGGCGGAGTGCGCCGCATCGTCCGAGACCGCGTTCGCCTATGTCGACGACTACCGAAATCTCCCGAATTTCATCAGCGAGATCAGCGAGTTCACCCCGGTCACCGAGCAGGTGCAGGGGGTGGGCGCCACCTTCGACGGCACGATCCGGCTGGGCCCGGTCACCCTGCACTCCCGCGTCGAGATCGTGCGCTGGGAGGAGAACTCCGCCCTCGCGGTGAAGTCGATCAAGGGCTTCGAGATCGAATCGACGTTCCTGTTCCACGCGAAGGACGACGGCACCTGTGTGGTCGACGCGATCGTCGACTACCGGGTCCCGGGCGGTATCGCGGGCAAGGTGCTCGGCAAGACCATCGAGCCGTTCGTGAAGCTCGCGGTGAAGCACACCACAGGCAATCTCACCACTCAGATCGCCGAGCATCACCTGGCACGTCAGGGCTCGTAACAGCGCCATGGCAAGCTGGGGTTCGTGACCGAATCAGCAAACCTAGTCGCGACGGCCGACCTCGCCGACGAGATCGGCCCCGAGATCCGCAGCTGCGATACGCAATTCACGCAGTTCGGCGGCCGCGAGGCATTCTCCGGACGAATCGTCACCATCCGCTGCTTCCAGGACAACCTGCTGGTCAAGCAGACGCTGGGCGAACCCGGCGAGGGCCGGGTGCTGGTGGTGGACGGCGATGCGAGCGTGCACACCGCCCTGGTCGGCGACATCATCGCGGGCCGCGGCGTCAGCAACGGCTGGGCGGGGGTCGTCGTGCACGGCGCCGTGCGCGATTCGGCGATCCTGCGCACCCTGGACATCGGCATCAAGGCGCTGGGCACCAACCCGCGCAAGAGCACCCAGACCGGATCCGGGGAGCGCGATGTGCCGGTGGAATTCGGTGGGGTCACCTTCGTGCCGGGCGAGATGCTCTACAGCGACCACGACGGCATCGTCGTGCGGGCCTGAGCTCACACGTTGACCACGCGCACCTGATGACTGGCCAGGGAGACGACGTCACCGGCATGTAGCTGACGTCCGCGGCGTAGTTCGACCTCATCGTTGACGCGGACCAGGCCGGCGGCGATCACCGTCTTGGCCTCCGAGCCGGTTTCGATGAGATTGGCCAGTTTCAGGAACTGTCCGAGTCGAATGACTTCGTCATCGATCGGCACATCGACTGGATCCGACATGGGGTACATCATTACCTTCCGCCGCCGTGGCGGCACATCCCGGCCCCCGGACATGCCCGCCGACCTTCTGTATTCGAGCCCGGTCAACCGCCACACTGATGCGGTGACTTCGACGCAGGACCGGCAACACCCCGATACCGAGCACAGACCGCGGACGCCCGAGGTGCCGCATCGCGGACACGGGCGGCTGCGCGAAGTCCCGCACATCGTGGGGCTCGTCCTGGGGGTCTTCTCCGTCCTGTGCGGACTGTGGAGCATCTCCCCCGGCCTGCGATTCATCACCCAGGTGCCCCGGCGCTATATCGACCACTATTACTTCGACGCCCCCGACACCAGCCTGGTGTGGGCTCTCATCGTGGCCCTGCTCGCGGGCGCCACCGCGAGCCGCAAACGGATCGCCTGGTGGCTGCTGGTCGGCTACATGACGTTGTTCGTGGTCGCCAACGCACTCGACTTCGCCGACGAGCGCAGCATCCACGACCTGATCGCGCTGATCGTGCACGCCGCCGTGATCGGCCTGCTGATCATGTCCTGGCCCGAGTTCTATACCCACGTGCGCCGCGCCGCCGGATGGACGGCGCTGGGCGTGCTGGTCGGCGGCCTGGCGATCGGCTGCCTGGTCGGGTGGGGGCTGGTCGAGGTGTTCCCCGGCAGCCTGCCGCGCGGCGCCGAGCGCCCGCTGTGGGCGGTCTCGCGGGTGACGGCCGCGGTCGTGGTCAGCAACGACAACTTCGACGGCCATCCGCCGCACCTGGTCAACCTGCTGCTGGGCTTCTTCGGTTTCCTGGCCCTGATGGCGGCGGCCGTCGTGCTGCTGCGCTCGCAGCGCGCGGAGAACGCGATGACCGGTCTCGACGAATCGGCGCTGCGCGGGCTGCTGGAACGATCGGACGTCGAGGATTCGCTGGGCTACTTCGCCACCCGCCGCGACAAGGCGGTGGTCTTCGCGCCCAGCGGCAAGGCGGCGGTCACCTACCGCGTCGAGCTCGGGGTGTGCCTGGCCTCCGGCGATCCGATCGGAGTGCGCGAGGCATGGCCGCAGGCGATCGACGCCTGGTTGCGGCTGGCCGACCAATATGGCTGGGCGCCCGCGGTGATGGGCGCGAGCGAGCAGGGCGCCACCGCCTACCGGCGCGCCGGGCTCTCGGCGCTGCGGCTGGGCGACGAGGCGATTCTCGAGACCCGCTCGTTCTCGCTGGCGGGACCGGAGATGAAGCAGGTCCGGCAGGCCGCCAACCGGCTTCGCAAGCAGGGCTTCACCGTTCGCATCCGCCGCCACAGCGAGCTGACCCCCGACGAACGCGAGCAGATGGTCGCGCGCGCCGACACCTGGCGCGATACCGAGACCGAGCGCGGTTTCTCGATGGCACTCGGCCGCCTCGGCGATCCCCTGGACGGCAACAGCCTGCTGGTGGAGGCCGCCGACGGCGCGGGCCGGGTGTGGGGGATGCTGTCGCTGGTGCCGTGGGGGCGCAGCGGGGTGTCGCTGGATGTCATGCGCCGAGACCCCAAGGGCCCCAACGGGATCATGGAGCTGATGATCTCGCAGCTGGCGCTCAATTCCGGCCAGTACGGCATCACCCGGATCTCGCTGAATTTCGCGGTGTTCCGCTCGGTCTTCGAGGAGGGCGGCCGCATCGGCGCCGGGCCGGTGCTGCGGCTGTGGCGCAGCGTGCTGATGTTCTTCTCGCGCTGGTGGCAGCTGGAGGCGCTGTACCGATCCAATGTGAAGTATCAGCCCCAGTGGGTGCCGCGGTTCTTCATGTTCGAGGAGCGCCGCCAGTTGCCTCGGGTCGCGATGGCCAGCGCGCTGGCCGAGGGCTTCCTCCCCCGGTTCGGCAAGCAGCCGGATGCCATGGCGCACACCGGTCTTCGCTCGGCCGTACCGTCGACGATGACCGGCCTGCACGCCGACGGCAGCCCGCCGGACCTGCCGCCCGCCGAGCTGGAGCAGGCCGGCGCTCGCCGCCCGGAACAGGTGCGGGTGCGGATGGACAAGGTCAGGCGGCTCGAGGCCACCGGCGTGGACGGCTATCCGGTCGCCTATCCCCCGACCCACACGGTCGACTCGGCGCGGCGCTCGCCCAAGGGCACCACGGTGCGCGTGTGCGGGCGGCTGTTGCGCATTCGCGACTACGGCGGGGTGATCTTCGCGGTGGTGCGGGACTGGTCCGCCGATATTCAGCTCGTCATCGACCGCGGCCGCGTGGGTGCGGACAGGGCCGCGGAATTCGACGAGTACTTCGATCTCGGCGACCTGATCGAGGTCAGCGGCCAGGTCGGGCACAGTCGCCGCGGCGAGCTGTCGCTGCTGGCCCAGGACTGGCGGATGATCGGCAAGTGCCTGCATCCGCTGCCGGACAAGTGGAAGGGCCTGGCCGATCCCGAGGCGCGGGTGCGGCAGCGCTACGTCGACATGGCGATCAACACCGAGGCCCGCGAGGTGCTGACCAAGCGCAGCGCGGTGGTGCGGTCGCTGCGGGATACGTTGTCCGGCTGGGGTTTTCTCGAGGTGGAGACCCCGGTGCTGCAGCAGGTGCACGGCGGCGCCAACGCCGCGCCGTTCACCACCCACATCAACGCCTACGACCTGGACCTGTATCTGCGCATCGCGCCGGAGCTGTACCTGAAGCGGCTGTGCGTCGGCGGTATGGAGAAGGTGTTCGAACTGGGCCGGGTCTTCCGCAACGAGGGCGTGGACTTCAGCCACAATCCGGAATTCACGATCCTGGAAGCCTATGAGGCGCACAGCGATTACGAGCGGATGATGCACGCCTGCCGCCAGCTCATTCAGGAGGCCGCCGTCGCCGCCAACGGGAAATGTGTTGCGCTGCGGCCGGATCCGGACGGTTCGCTGCGGGAGGTGGACATCTCCGGCGATTGGCCGGTCAAGACCGTGCACGGTGCCATCTCGGCGGCGATCGGCGAGACGATCACCGCCGAGACCGAGGTGGAGCGGTTGCGCGTGCTGTGCGACAAGGCGGGGGTGCCCTACCAATTCGGCTGGGACGCAGGGCAGATCGTGCTGGAGATGTACGAGCACCTGGTGGAGGACCGCACCGAGGAACCCACCTTCTACATCGACTTCCCCACTTCGGTGTCGCCCCTCACCCGCGCCCATCGCAGCGTCGCGGGTGTCGCCGAGCGGTGGGATCTGGTGGCGTGGGGCGTCGAGCTGGGCACCGCCTACAGCGAGCTGACCAATCCGCTGGAGCAGCGCCGCCGCCTCACCGAGCAGTCGATGCTGGCCGCGGGAGGCGATCCGGAGGCCATGGAGCTGGACGAGGATTTCCTGCAGGCCCTGGAATTCGCCATGCCCCCGACGGGCGGCCTCGGCGTCGGCGTCGACCGCGTGGTCATGCTGATCACCGGCCGCAGCATCCGCGAAACCCTCCCCTTCCCCCTCGTCAAGCCCCGGACATCACAAGGGGATTCGCGGTAGCCGCAGTGACACCGCCGTCCTCGGCAACCCGTCGTCCGTGCCCGGGAAGCCGTACGGCAGAGTGGGACGGGTGCAGCTCGTTCTCGTCCGTCACGCGCAACCGGAGCAGATGGTCACCGCATCGGGCCCCGCCGATCCGCGGCTCACCGAGCTCGGGGGCGAACAGGCGGCGCGGGTGGCGGGTGCGCTGGCCCGGCTGGAGGGCGGCCCGCACCGCATCGTGCGCGTGCTGAGCAGCCCGCAGCGCCGTGCCCGCGAGACGGCCGCACCGACGGCGGAGAAGCTGGGTCTCGAGGTCGAGATTCACGACGATCTCGCCGAGTACGACCGCGACCTGCCGGTTTATATCCCGATCGAGACCGGTCGGGCGGGCTCGTCCCCGGCAGGTCTTGCAGCCGATACCGCACCGGCGCAACCGCATGCGGTACCGGCACATTCGGACGCGGCGGCGCAATCCGAAGCGGCGGGAGCGCAGTCGGACGCGTTCCACCGGGAATTCCGGGCCGTCTACGAGCGGATCAAGGCCGGCTATCTCCCCGAGCAGATCGATGGGCCTGCCTTCATCGCCCGGGTGCGTCACGCGATCGACGAGATCGTGTCGGCCGCGGCACCGGCCGATACCGTGGTCGTCTTCGCGCACGGCGGCGTGGTCAACGTCACCCTGCAGGACGTGCTCGGCCTGGACCGCCCGCTGACCTTCCCCGTCGACTACTGCTCCATCACCCGGATCCTGTACTCGCGCACCGGCCGCCGCACCGCGGCCACGATCAATGAGAACGGTCACGTCTGGGACCTGCTTCCCCGCAACATCTGAGTCTCCGGGACACAACCCGCTCGTCGACACCGATCCCGGCAGCCGACACCGATTCGTAGCGCACCGACCACACTCTCCCAGCCAGTTGCCAGCCCTGTCGGATCCTTGTCTCAGCAACGGCTTCTTCGATGGACCAGGTGAGCCGCCATGGTCGCGACTCACGCTCCGAGAGAAAGGAAGTCCGTTGCTCGCCAACAGAAAGCCGACTCGCACCCGTAGGACGGTGGCCCGGGTGGCGGTGGCAGGCGCCCTGGTCGCCGTCCCCCTCACCGCCCTTGCCGTCCCCGCCTTCGCCGACGACGCCACCCCCGAAGCCACCGCGGTGGCCGGCACTCCGGCGCCCGCCGCCGATATCGGCCGACATGATCACGGCGACTGGCGTCCCCCGCACCCCGGCGGCGGGGACGGCCCGGGCCGCTGGTTCGACGGCCCGCATCCCGGTGGGCCCGGCCCCTTCCATCCGGGCCCCGGCGGCCCGATCCTGCCCCCGTCCACCGGCTCGTTCGGCTGACCGCAGACGGACCCCACGGCCGCATCGCGGTGTGACCGCGGCACCCGCCGCAACGTCCACAACTGTCGCGCAGCGGCCGGTGTCGGACCCGACTCGAGGTCGACACATGCGTGAGGGCCGCTCCCCTGGGGAGCGGCCCTCACGATCGTCATCGCGGAATCCCGGTCGGTACCGGCAATCCGATCACGCCATGCCGGAGATCCAGTTGTGCATCCAGGAGATGGCGGTCTGCCCGCCGCCGACCCGGTAGCTGCCGTAGGAGGTGTGCGCCCCGGACCCGTAGAAGTCCTCGAGCTGCTGCACCCGCTGCTTGTTCGCGCTCTCCGAGAGCTGCGACTGCAGCATCGGGATGCCGCCGTGTGCGAACAGGTCGCCGATGATCGAACCGGCCTCCAGCTGGTACCGCCACATATTGCCCGCATTGGCGCCCGACGCCTGCGCCAGGAATCCGGCGAAGCGGGCGATGAAGTCGGTGTCGGCGGTCGAGCAGTACAGATCGCCCTCGGCGCAGATGGTCCGCACGCGGTCGCTGACGAAGCCGAAGCCGCCCGGCCGCGGGCCACCCGAACCGGCGCCACCGGCCGCGGGGCCGACCTGAATGTCGGTGGGCGAGCGCCGCGGATCGGAGATGAGCCCGACACCCGAGATCTTGTCCGGGGGAACCACTCCGAGCCCGGTGCCGAGTTCGGCCGCGAGGTCACCGGCCGCGTCCGCTCCCTGGCTGTAGCCGACCATGGCGTAGTGGGTGGCAGCGCACCGCGCGGCCATCGCGCCGATCAGGCCCCGGGCCCCATCGATCGCCTGCCTCTTGGACGCGCCGTAGACGTCGCCCTCCCACGGGAAGGCCGTCGCGGCGTAGGACACGTAGTCGACCTCGGCCGAGCTCGGGAGGCCGCGCGTGACCCCGGCGAGCATGCCCGGGCCCGTCATGTCCTCGGGCTTGTGATCGCCGGTCTCCCAGGTCCCGGGAATCGCCACCACGTACAGGCTCGGGCAACCCGGATCCGCTGCGGCGGAGCCGGTTCCGAGCGCGGTACCGGTCACCACGCCAGACAACACCGCTGCCGCTGCTCCTGCAGCCGCGACCAACTTCTTCACCCGCATACCGCTCCAGTTCAAGCCCGGCCCCGGCAGGGGCACCCGACTACTTGCTGACAATGGTGAGCGCACCGGATTTCCATTCGGTTAACACCGGGCTAACCGAAACTGCTCGCTCCTATGAGCTTGGAAACAGACCGATGGCCTGGTTCGGTGACACACCGCTGCCAAGAATAAAGGGCTCTTTGCAGAAGTGCCATTCGACCACCTGAAGTCGTCCGATTTCCGTCGAATTGTGCGGATACACGAAAAGTGCCCGCGGCCAATGGCTCACGGGCACCTTCGTTGTCGTTCGCTAGCGCTGAGCGACCGTCGTCGGGACGATCGGCGCCGGCAGCGCGGTATCGCCCTCGAGGAACGTATCCACCGCGGACGCGGCGGCCCGGCCCTCGGCGATGGCCCACACGATCAGCGACTGGCCGCGACCCATGTCACCGGCGACGAACACGCCGGGCACGGTGGTCTGCCAGTCCTTGTCGCGCATGACGTTTCCGCGCTGGTCGTAGCCGACACCCAGCTCCTCGAGCAGGCCCGCCTTCTGCGGACCGGTGAAGCCCATGGCCAGCAGCACCAGATCGGCCTCGAGGGTGAAGTCGGAGCCCTCGATCTTCTCGAAGCGGCCGTTGACCATCTGCACCTCGTGCGCCTGCAGCGCGGTGACCTTGCCGTCCTCGCCGACGAAGCGCTCGGTGTTGACCGAGTACACCCGCTCGCCGCCCTCCTCGTGGGCCGAGGACACGCGGTACATCAGCGGGTAGGTCGGCCACGGCGTCGACTCGGCACGCTCCTCCGGCGGCCGCGGCATGATCTCGAACTGGTGCACGCTCTCCGCGCCGTGCCGGTGCGAGGTGCCCAGGCAGTCGGCGCCGGTGTCACCGCCGCCGATGATGACGACCTTCTTCCCCTTGGCGTTGATCGGGGGCAGGCCGTTCTCGTCGGTGATCGGATCGCCCAGCTGCACCCGGTTCGACAGCGGCAGGAACTCCATCGCCTGATGGATGCCGTCCAGGTCGCGGCCCGGGATCGGGAGATCGCGCGCGATCGTCGAACCGCCCGCGAGCACGACGGCGTCGAACTTCTCACGCAGCTGCGCGGCCGTGATGTCCACGCCCACGTTCACGCCGGTCTTGAAGACGGTGCCCTCGGCCTCCATCTGCGCCAGCCGGCGATCGATGAAGCGCTTCTCCATCTTGAATTCCGGAATGCCGTAGCGCAGCAGGCCGCCGATGCGGTCGTCGCGCTCGAAGACCGTCACGGTGTGACCCGCGCGGGTCAGCTGCTGTGCCGCGGCCAGGCCCGCCGGGCCCGAACCCACGACGGCGACCTTCCGGCCCGTCAGCCGGGTCGGGTACACCGGGGCCACCCAGCCCTCGTCGAAGGCGTTCTCGATGAGCTCGACCTCGACCTGCTTGATGGTCACCGGATCCTGGTTGATGCCGAGCACGCACGACGCCTCGCACGGCGCCGGGCACAGCCGCCCGGTGAACTCCGGGAAGTTGTTGGTGGCGTGCAGGCGATCGATGCCCTCGCGCCAATTGCCCCGGTACACCAGGTCGTTCCACTCGGGAATCAGGTTCCCCAGCGGACAGCCGTTGTGGCAGAACGGGATTCCGCAGTCCATGCAGCGACTGGCCTGGGTCTGCAGGGTGCCGTGCGAGAACCCCTCCTCGTAGACCTCTTTCCAGTCCATCAGGCGCAGCGGAACCGGCCGCCGCTCGGGCAGCTCCCGCTTCGTGTGCTTCAGAAATCCTTGTGCGTCACCCATTTTCGGCTCCCGACTCACGCGCCAGGTCGGCGCACCCAATGTTCCCGGTGCGGTCAGCCACGTGCCGCCTCGAATGGTTACAGCGCCTCGTCCACGCCCGAACCGGCCGTCCACTCTCAGCCACGAGCCGCCTCCATGATGGCCTCGTCCACGTCCCGGCCGGCCTTCTCAGCCTCGGAGATAGCCAGCAGTACCTTCTTGTAGTCGCGCGGCATAACCTTCACGAAGTGGTTCACCTGCTGCGACCAGTCACCCAGGATGCGTTCCGCGACGGCCGATCCGGTCTCGTCGCGGTGCCGGGTGATGGCGTCCCGCAGCCAGGTGAAGTCGTCACCGGACAGCGGCTCGACCGCATCGGCCTGTTCCGGGTTGAGGTGCTTCTCGAAGGTGCCGCTCGGGTTGTAGACGTAGGCGATACCGCCCGACATGCCCGCGCCGAAGTTGCGGCCGGTCTCGCCGAGGATGACCACCTTGCCGCCGGTCATGTACTCGCAGGCATGGTCGCCCACGCCCTCGACCACCGCGGTGGCGCCGGAGTTGCGCACGCAGAACCGCTCGCCCACGACGCCGCGGATGAACACCTCACCGCTGGTGGCGCCGAACAGGATCACGTTGCCCGCGATGATGTTCTGCTCCGCGACGAACTCCCGCGGGGCGTTCAACGAGGGCCGCACGACGAGGTGGCCGCCCGAAAGCCCCTTGCCGACATAGTCGTTCGCGTCACCGAACACCCGCAGCGTGATACCCGCCGGGACGAAGGCGCCGAAGCTGTTACCGGCCGAGCCGGTGAACGTGATGTCGATGGTGTCGTCGGGCAGACCCGCGCCACCGTAGAGCTTGGTCACCTCGTGGCCGAGCATGGTGCCGACGGTCCGGTTCACGTTCGTGATCTTGGTTTCGAACTTCACCGCCTTGCCGCGCTCCAGGGCGTCGGCGGACTGGGCGATGAGCTGGTTGTCCAGCGCCTTGTCCAGGCCGTGGTCCTGCTCCTTGGTGCAGCGCCGGTCCTGGTACATGAACGCCGTCTCGACATCGTCGAGGATCGGCGACAGGTCCAGCTTGCTGGCCTTCCAGTGCTCCTTGGCCTTGGTGGTGTCCAGCAGGTCGACGCGGCCGATGGCCTCGTCCAGCGTGCGCAGTCCCAGCGAGGCCAGCAGCTCGCGCACCTCCTCGGCGATGAACAGCATGAAGTTCTCGACGAACTCCGGCTTACCCGTGAAGCGCTCGCGCAGTACGGGATTCTGCGTCGCGACGCCCACCGGGCAGGTGTCGAGATGACACACGCGCATCATGATGCAGCCCGAAACCACCAGCGGCGCGGTGGCGAAGCCGTATTCCTCGGCACCGAGCAGCGCGGCGATCAGCACGTCGCGACCGGTCTTCATCTGGCCGTCGACCTGCACCACGATGCGGTCGCGCAGGCCGTTGAGCAGCAGCGTCTGCTGGGTCTCGGCGAGGCCGAGCTCCCACGGACCGCCCGCGTGCTTGAGCGAGGTCAGCGGCGAGGCGCCGGTGCCGCCGTCGTGACCCGAGATCAGCACCACGTCCGCGTGCGCCTTGGAGACGCCCGCGGCGACGGTGCCGACGCCCGGCTCGGCGACCAGCTTCACGTGAATCCGCGCCTGCGGGTTCGCGTTCTTCAGGTCGTGGATCAGCTGCGCCAGATCCTCGATGGAGTAGATGTCGTGGTGCGGCGGCGGCGAAATGAGACCCACGCCCGGCGTGGAGTGCCGGACCTCGGCAACCCACGGGTACACCTTGTGCGCCGGAAGCTGGCCGCCCTCACCGGGTTTCGCGCCCTGCGCCATCTTGATCTGGATATCGGTGCAGTTGGTCAGGTAGTGCGCGGTCACGCCGAAGCGCCCGGAGGCAACCTGCTTGATCGCGCTACGCCGCCAGTCGCCGTTCTCCTCCGGCTCGAAGCGGGACACCGATTCGCCGCCCTCGCCCGAATTCGACCGGCCGCCGAGGCGGTTCATCGCGATCGCGAGGGTCTCGTGCGCCTCGGCGGAGATGGAGCCGTAGCTCATCGCACCGGTGGAGAACCGCTTGGCGATCTCCGACGCGGGCTCGACCTCCTCGATCGGAATCGGGTGCCGGGTCTCGGACTTGAACTTGAACAGCCCGCGCAGCGAGGCCAGCCGCTCGGACTGGTCGTCGACGAGCTTGGTGTACTCCTTGAAGATCTTGTACTGGCCGGTGCGGGTGGCGTGCTGCAGCTTGAACACCGTGTCCGGGTTGAACAGGTGGTATTCGCCCTCGCGCCGCCACTGGTACTCGCCGCCCACCTCGAGCTCGCGGTGCGCGCGCTCGTTGCGGTTCTCCAGGAACGCCACCCGGTGCCGGGCCGCGACCTCGCCCGCGATGTCGTCCAGGCCGATGCCCTTCAGCGGCGAGGTCAGGCCGGTGAAGTACTGATCGCACAGTTCCTGCGACAGGCCCACGACCTGGAACAGCTGCGCGCCCCGGTAGGAGGCGATGGTGGAGATGCCCATCTTGGACATCACCTTCAGCACGCCCTTGCCGGCGCCCTTGATGTAGTTCTTGCACGCCTTGTCGTAATCGGCGGCGAGATCGCCCGTGCTGCCGGGGATGTCGAGCGCATTGCGCTCGAGCATGTCCTCGATCGACTCGAAGGCCATGTACGGGTTGATCGCGGCCGCGCCGAAGCCGACCAGCATCGCCATGTGGTGCACCTCGCGGGCGTCACCGGCCTCCACGACCAGGCCGACCTTGGTGCGGGTGCGCTCGCGCACCAGGTGGTGGTGCACCGACGCGGTGAGCAGCAGCGACGGGATCGGCGCCAGCTTCTCGTTGGATTCGCGATCGGACAGCACGATGATGCGGGCGCCGCCGTCGATGGCGGTCGAGACCTGCTCGTTGATCGCCTGCAGCGCCTTGCGCAGGCCCTTGCCGCCCTTCTTGACCGGGTACAGGCCGTGCACGACCACCGAGCGCAGACCCGGATGCGAGCCGTCGTCGTTGATGTGGACGAGCTTGGACAGCTCGTCGTTGTCCAGGATCGGCTGGGTCAGCGTGATCTGGCGACAGGACTCCGGGCTGGGATGCAGCAGGTCGGACTCCGGGCCGATCATGCTGCGCAGGCTGGTGACGATCTCCTCACGGATGGCGTCCAGCGGCGGGTTGGTGACCTGCGCGAACAGCTGCGAGAAGTAGTCGAACAGCAGCCGCGGGCGCGCCGACAGCACCGCGATCGGGGTGTCGGTGCCCATCGAACCGAGCGCCTCGCCGCCGGTCTTGGCCATCGGCGAGATCAGCAGGTTCAGTTCCTCGGTGGTGTATCCGAAGATCTGCTGCCGGATCAGGACGCGATCGTGCGACATATGCACGTGCGGGCGGTCGGGCAGGTCCGACAGCTTGGTCGGGCCCCCGTCGCCGTTGTCGCCGTCGAGCCACTCCTGGTACGGGTGCTCGTTGGCGAGCTGGGTCTTGATCTCGTCGTCGCCGATGATGCGGCCCTGCGAGGTGTCGACCAGGAACATGCGACCCGGCTGCAGGCGGACCTTCTTGACCACCTTGGACGGCTCGATATCCAGCACGCCGACCTCGGACGCCATCACGACCAGGCCGTCGTCGGTGACCCAGATGCGCGAGGGGCGCAGGCCGTTGCGGTCGAGCACGGCGCCGATGACGGTGCCGTCGGAGAAGCACACCGAGGCCGGGCCGTCCCACGCCTCCATGAGGAACGAGTGGTAGCGGTAGAAGGCGCGGCGCGCCGGGTCCATCGACTCCGCCCGCTCCCAGGCCTCCGGGATCATCATCAGCACGGCGTGCGGCAGGCTGCGGCCGCCCAGGTGCAGCAGCTCCAGCACCTCGTCGAAGCGCGCGGTGTCCGAGGCGCCCGGGGTGCAGACCGGGAAGATCTTCTCCAGCCGGTCCTGCCCCTGCGAATCGGTACCGAACACGTCGGACTTCAGCAGCGCCTCGCGGGCCCGCATCCAGTTCTCGTTACCGGTGACCGTGTTGATCTCACCGTTGTGCGCCACCCGGCGGAACGGGTGCGCCAGCGGCCAGGACGGGAAGGTGTTGGTGGAGAAGCGCGAGTGCACGATGCCCAGCGCCGACTCGACCCGGTCGTCCTGCAGGTCCAGGTAGAACGCCCGCAGCTGCGGGGTGGTGAACATGCCCTTGTAGACGAAGGTCTGGCCGGACAGGCTCGGGAAGTAGACGGTCTCGCGGCCGACCGCGCCCTCGCCAGGGCCCTGCTTGCCGAGCTCGTGCTCGACGCGCTTGCGCACGACGTAGGCGCGGCGCTCCAGGTCCATGCCCGACAGCTGCTCGGCGGCGTCGGCGGGCGAGGCGATGAAGAGCTGGCGGAAGGTCGGCATCGCGTCGCGCGACAGCGCGCCCAGCGACGACTCGTCGATCGGGACCTCGCGCCAGCCGAGGACGGTCAGTCCCTCTTCCTTGACGATCTTCTCGACGTGGTAGCGGGCACGGGCCGCCTCGCGGCGGGCCTGCGGCAGGAAGGCGATACCCGTGGCGTAGGAGCCCTCGGGCGGCAGCTCGAAGTCGACCACGGCGCGGAAGAACCGGTCCGGTACCTGGATCAGGATGCCTGCGCCGTCGCCCGAGTTGGGCTCGGCGCCCGCGGCACCGCGGTGTTCCAGGTTCAGCAATGCCGTAATGGCCTTGTCGACGATGTCACGGCTGCGACGGCCGTGCATGTCGACGACGAACGCGACACCGCAGGCGTCGTGCTCGTACGCCGGGTCATAGAGACCGGTGGGTCCGTGCCCGTAGCCGGCACCGCCGGTGGGGGACCTGTGGCCAGGAAGTTGCGTCATGCCTCTGCCTTCAAAAAATTCAGGCCTTCGATGAAATCGGGCCTTCGTCGATCGCCTCCGTCTAGACTGCGCCCGGACGTTTCGGAGACCAGCTGCGCTGATGGTCTTCCCGTGCAGTCGACTCTCCAGTTGTCCACCCGCTCCGATGTCGTAGCCGGGTGTTCGGCGGTAACGAAACCCTTACGGTTTTGCTGGCCGCCGCGCCGTTCTCGCCCGCTAGGCTGTTGCCACGGCTCGTGGCCGGGTCGGGCGTTGTAGCCGGACATTTCGTGTCCGACGCTAAGAGCAAACGATAAGTCAGGACGTGAGCCCAACCAACTTAGGTTGTGCTAAGAACGGCGTCTACCTGGGCTTCTTCATCGGTCCTCCACTACCTGCGCGTTCTCCAGTGTAAAGCAGGTACGGATGATCGCTGAGTCGTGTGTGCCACTGTTCGCCATGGTCGCGCCGTGCCGCCCGACGAGCCTGCACGTACGCCGCAAGATGCCCTCTTACCTGCATCAACGAAGAATTCCCAGGGCGCGGGCCGAACAAACCGAATGTAAGGCGGCTAACTCTCCGGACACCCGCAGGTGACGTTCCGGACACGCAGGCAGCGGGTCACGGCTGCGTTCAGACCGTACGGCTTCGTTTATCGACTGTGCGATTCAGCACAGATCCAGCAAACCCTCTCCAGTGGGTTTTCTCACATCCGCCGAAGGACTCACGGCGCCGGGCACAGCACCACCGAGGCGCGCACCAGCGCCGCCTGGTGCAGGGCATCGGCCCGGCCGGAGGTCAGCACCGGGAAGACCGCGGCCGCAAGGCGTTCCGCGCATTCGGGGCCGGCGAGCTCGCCGCGGTGCGCGGCCAGCTGCCGCAGGATCTCACCGTTCACCCGGTCGATCACGGGACGCACCGCGGACAGATCCGGCGGTGTCGCGGGGACCGAGCCCGGGTCGAACCGCCACCACGTCTGCAGGCCGCGCTGCACCATCTTGTTGGCCTCGATCTGGCCGTAGAACACCTGGCGCACCCACGGTTCGGGCAGGCCCAGGCCGCCGCCGGCGGCGGCCATCGAGTCGTAGACCTCCGCCTCGCGGGCCGGGTCGTCGACCACCGGCGGCTGTCCCGTCCGGGCGGCGGTGGCCCATTTCGCCGCGGCGACCGCATCGGCGGTGTTCAGGCGCTCGAGCACCAACTCGACGAGCCCGCCCAGCGGAGAGGGCGCCGCAGAGTCGGCGGTCTCCGCGGTCGCCGGTGGCACACGGTCGGCACTCACCGGCGATGCCCCGGCGAGCACCGTTCCGAACGCGACTGCGAAGGCCAGCACGAGTGCGGCCCGGCGTCTTTGGCGGCGTCCGTGGTGACGCGGACCCGCGAGCCCCCTGCCGTCGCTTCCGACGCGCATATCCGAACCTCCTGTCGCCGAGCCCCGAGATCCGGCTCCCGGAAACCGATCACCCACCGAGACTAGGGATTCGCGCGCGGTCTCGGGGACGCACTCGCCGATGATCTGTGAGGCTGACCACATCCCCGGTCCCGTACTCGGTAGAACGCGATCCAGCCTGTCACGCTGAAATCGATTTTGCGCACGGCCGGGGGTCTCCGTGGTAAGGCAAGTTCCCGCCTCCGGCCCCGCCAGCGAAGTGAGCGACACCGTCGTCGGCATGCGAAAATGCCTGGGACTTAGAGGATGTGAGATCCCATGACCGACCCCCACGTCCCTGAACCGTCCGCTTCCCCCACCGGCCGCGGCGGCGATGCCCCCGGTAAATCCCGCCCGGACACGGTTGCCCTGCTGACCTGGCTCGGCGGCGCCGGAACCGGAGTGACCGACCGCCACGAGCGTTCCCACTATGCGATCGGCGGCGCCGCGGTACTGCTGTTCGCGGTGGTCTCCGGGTTGGTGGTGACGCTGGCGACCGCCGCCGCCGACTGGCCACTGGTGGTCGTCGTGATCGCGGCGCTGCTCGCCCTGCTGGTGGTCGCCGCGGGCGCTCGGGCACTGGCCACCGTCTCGCTGTCGGGCACGCGGCGCGGTGACCTGATCGGCCGGATCGCCGTCGCCGCACTCGCCGGCGTCGTGGTCGCCGAGTTGGCGAGCACCGTCCTGCTGGGCGGCACCGTCGATCGGGAACTCGACGAAAGGGCAAGGCGCGATACGGAATCCGCGTCCGCGGTGGTCACCGCGCGCACCGACCTGGAGCAGGCGCGTGCCGAGCGGGCGGGCCTGGATCAGGCAATCGCCAAGGCGCAGGGCGATATCGGCCAGAACCTGACGATCGCGCGGTGTGAGTACAACCCGTCGCCGGAGTGCCCGCAGACCAAGATCACCGGAGTGCCCGGCAGCGGACCCGAAACGCAGACCGCCAACGACATGCTCGCCGAGGCGCGCACCCGGCTGGCCGACGCGGAGGCCCGCGTGCGACCGGCCGACGACCGGATCACCGAGCGGCAGCGGATTCTCGACGCCGCCCGCACCGACGCCTTCGACACCGGCGACCGCGGACTCGGCGCACGCTGGCTGGCGATGAACGACTACACCACCGGCCATGCCGGGGCGCTGCTGCTCCGGCTGGCGACCATCGTCGTCGGCGTGGCGCTGGCGCTGCTTCCGCTGCTGCTGCGGTGGTGGCGCGGGGAGACCTCGTTCGACCGGCGGGTCGCCGCGCAGGCGGTGGCCGACCGCGCCGAGCAGTCCGCCACGGCCGCCATCGCGGTGAAGCGGGCCGAGGTGCGCACCGAGGCCGAAAAGCTGCGCGCCGACCACGAATTGGCCGCGGCCCACCTGGCCGTGCACGCCGATACCGCGATCGATCGCGAGCGGCAGCGCAAGCGCATCGTCGCCGCCATCGGCAACTTCGAGATCGGCATCACCGAGCCCGCGCGCCGCGCGGTCGCCGATTTCGAGGCCATGGCAGAACTTCCGCCCGCACCCGCGGCCGGAGGCCACAGCTCCGTGTCCCAGGAGGGGAATGTGACACAGCCGCACAACCTGCCCGCCCAGCTCCCGTCGAGACAGCTCGCCGCGACGGATCCGCACGGGGCCGTGGTTCCGGCGAGCGCCGCGCGACCGGAGCCGAAAAAGGGTGGTGGGCTGGAGCTTCCGGTGATCGGCACGGTGCCCTTCACCGATACCGCGGCCCGCTGGATCAGGCCGCTGGTGCCGTCCTTCGTCGCCAATGCGGTCGATACCGCCACCCACCCGATGCGCACCGTGCGGCAGGCGTTCGAGGAGGCCGAGGAGATCACCTTCACCCTGCGTCGCACCCGCAAGGTCACGGTGAATTCCGATGATTCGTCCTATCCCGGGCCGGGCGGACAACAACTGACGGGTGGCGCACCGCACCAGGTCGTCGACGCGCCCTACGGCTCCCACGACCCACACCGCGCCGCACTCGCACAGGGTTCCGCGGAGGCGCAGTACGGCCTCGACGCCCCGCGCCGCGGCGATGCGCTGAGGGCTCGCCAGGGCGCGAGCGAACTGGAGTACCGCGGCCCGCGGCAGCTGCCTCCGGCACCGGACGAGCGCTGACGCCACACCCGCGGCCGGTACCCGGTTGTTTCACGTAGAACATGTAAACGACCAGGTACCAACCGTTCTCGGGCCCCGACCCGGTCTCCTTCACCCGAATACGACGGACCGTGTGCCCCCGAGACCTGGGGCACAACCGATCTGGCCGGTTCGTCACCCGTCCGGTAGGTTGCTGAGCACCCCGGGGAAATTTGGGCAAACGAGACATACGGAAGGGTCCCGTATTCATGCGTATCTTCACGGCCGTTGCGGCCTGCGCTGTCACCGTCGGCGTCCTCAGCGGCTGCGGTAGCGGCGATTCGTCGTCCGCCTACTGCGACGCGGTCAAGGACATGGGCACCGTCAGCACCGATCCCGGTTCCTCCTCGGCGGAGATGGTGAGCAAGTCACGCAAGATCGCCGAGGTGGCACCGGACGACATCAAGTCCGACTGGGAGACCTACGCGAACTCCCTGGAGCAGATCAACAAGAACAACGCGAGCATGTCGTCCCCGGATCTCTCCGATCCGACCAAGGGCCTCGAGGAGATGCGGGCCAAGTCCGAGGCGAATGCGGCCGCCGCCGGGAAGCTGGGCACGTCCGCCCAGAACGTGACGCAGCACATGGACAAAACCTGCAAGAAGTAGTCGCAGTTCGTCCGGAACGGTTGGCTCCCGGCCGGTTTCACCGCACGGTGCGACCGCAGGAACCAACCGCTTCGTAATGATTCAGCCGCGCACCGCCACGGCGTCCACCTCGAAAAGCATGCCGGGCATGGCCAGCGCCGCCACACCCGTCAGGGTCTGCGTGGGCGGACGATCGCCCCAGATCTCGGCGACCTTCCGACCGATCACGCCGAGCTTGTCGAGGTCGTGGTCGACGATATGGGTCCGCAGCTGCGCCACATCGGCGAAGTCCAACCCCACCGAACGCAACGCGATGCCGAGATTGGCGAAGGCGCGATCCACCTGCGTCGCGAAATCGTCGCTGGTGGTGTGCCCTTCCTTGTCGGAGTCGTACTGTCCGGCAATGAAGACCAGTTCACCGGTCACCCGGGCGACATGGCTGTAGCCGAACCCGGTCGGGTCGTGCAGCTCGGCGGGATTGCTGATGTCGACAGGCATGTGAGGCTCCTTCGGATCGGTATCGCGGGTGACAACACCGAGACGACGACGGCTATGCCGCAGCTGTGACATCCGGCGATGGAATGCCCCTCGCGGCGGCGGCGTTGCCCGCTTCTGTCACCGGCACCGGGCCGGGCATCTCGATCGGAGGAACGTCTTGTCCGATAAGGCATTCGCAGGGCAGCACATCGTCGTCACCGGCGGCGGTACCGGTATCGGGCGGGCGGCGGCCCTGGCGTTCGCGGATCAGGGTGCGGCCCGGGTGACGGTCGTGGGGCGCCGGGCCGAACCACTGGCCGAGGTCGCCGCGCAGCACGAAGCCGTGGTGCCGCTGGTGGCCGACGCGACCACCGAGGCCGGTGTCGAGGCGATCGCGGAATCCGTTGCCGCGCACGGCAGCCTCGATGTGCTGGTGCACAACGCCGGAATCTTCCGTCCCACTCCGCTCGATCGGCTGGATGCCGAGTCGGTGCGCGGTCAGCTCGATGTCAACGTGGTCGCTCCGGTTCTGCTCACCGGACGACTGCTGCCGCTGCTGACCTCGCCCGGCGGCAGCATCGTGGTCGTCTCCAGCATCTCCGCGCAGCGAGCGGAGGCGGTGTCGTCGGTGTACGCGGCGACCAAGGCCGCCGTGGACAGCCTCGTTCGAAGCTGGGCGGTCGAGTTGGCGCCCAAGGGAATTCGTGTCAACGGCGTGGCTCCGGGTGCTGTCGAGACGCCGATCCTCGGTGTCGGCGGGCTGACGCCGGAGGAGGTGACGGCCCAGCGCGCGGGCTACGCCGCCGACGCGCCCGCCGGACGCATCGGCCAGGTGGACGACGTCGTCCCGTGGATCACCCGCCTGGCCGAACCGGCGAGTGCGTGGGTGACCGGCGAGATCATCGTCATGGACGGCGGCCGCCTGCTGGTCTGATCCCGACCGCCTGGCGCGGGCCACGTCGTCGGACCGGCGGAGCGTTGCGCGCACCGCACCGCCGCCCGGACAACCCGGGACGGCGGTGCGGTTCACGATTGCCTACCTGCGCGGCGGTGACTCCGCACGCTCCCCCGAACGGGTCTCGGCGGGAGCGAGTTTCGGCACGCAACGGGTTGCCCGGCCGGTGCCGGGGCCCGATTCCGTCCGGACAGTGCCCCGATGATCGCCGTCCGGATCGGTCGCCGCGGTTCTGGTTCGGAACGCGATCACCGCGGCCACGAGCAGGATCGCGGCCGTGGCGATCGCCGCCAGGTGGATGCCGGTCACGAAGGCCTCGCGGGCCGAATCCAGCAGTGCCGCGGCCGCCTGCGCGGGGAGCCCGTGTGCGGTCTCGACCGCGCCGCCGAGGGATTCGCGGGCCGTGGCCAGCTGCGACCCCGGCACCGCGGACACGTCGAGGCCGTGCCGGAACACCGACATCACCACGCTGCCGAGCACCGCGACACCGAGCGCGATGCCGGCCTCGTAGGCGGTCTCGGAGACCGCGGCCGCCGACCCGGCGCGCTCGGCCGGAGCCGAGCTGACGACCAGGTCCGAAGCCACCGTCATCGCCACACCGACACCCGCTCCCACGAGCAGGAACCCGGCGACGAACGCCGTGACACCCGCGGCCGGATCGGCGCTCAGCCAGACGAACAGCCCGGCACCGAGCGCGGCCACCACCAGCGCACCGGCGAGCACCCTGGTCGGCTGCCACCAGCGCACCAGCCAGGCCGAGATCAGCGCCGTCACCATGCTGGCCAGCGTGCCCGGCAGCAGGTGCAGCCCGGCGTCCAACGGCGAACGACCCTGCACCAGCTGTAGATACTGCGACCCGAAGAACAGCACACCCGCCAGCGCGAACACCGCCAGGAGGCTGGTCAGCACCGCGGTGCGGAACCGCGGCAGCGCGAACAGCCGCAGATCCAGCATCGGATCGGCCAACGTGCGCTGCCGGCGCACGAACAGCACCCCGGCGAGCACGCCGACCGCGGCGATACCCAGCATCGACAAGTTCGGCCCGTGCGCGGCGATCTCCTTGACCGCGTACACGATCGGCACCATCGCGAGCATCGACAATCCGGCGCTGACCAGGTCGAACCGACCCGGATTCGGGTCGCGCGACTCCGGCACCAGCACCGGGCCCAGCGCCACCAGCACCAGCATCACCGGCAGATTGATCAAGAACACCGAGCCCCACCAGAAGTGCTCCAGCAGCCAGCCGCCCAGCAGCGGGCCGACCGCCGCACCACCGGTGGCCGCGGCGCTCCACACCGCGATCGCGGTGGTGCGCTGGCGCGCATCGGTGAACATCGCCCGGATCAGACCCAGGGTGGCCGGCATCAGCGTGGCACCCGCGATGCCCTGCAGTACGCGCGCGGCGATCAGCATCTCCGGATTCACCGACCAGGCGGCGATCGCGGAGGCGATGCCGAATCCGGCGGCCCCGATCAGCAGCAGCCTGCGGCGGCCGATGCGGTCGCCGAGCGTGCCCATCGTGACCAGCAGGCCCGCCAGGACGAACGAGTACACGTCGATGATCCACAGCAGCTGCGGCGTGGTCGGCGCGAGGTGGGCGCTGATCGCGGGCACCGCGATATCCAGCACCGTCGCGTCCACCGAGATGAGCAGCAACGCCAGCACCAGCACGCCGAGACCGGCCCAGTCCCGGGCGGTCGCCCGGCTCGCGACAGCGGTGGTGTTCATATCCCTCTCGACTTCCGTCGTTCGATCCTTATTACCGTCCAGACGGTACAGTAACAGAATAACCGTCCGGACGGTACAGTCGACCCCGTGACAACCACCACCCGCGATCGGATCCTCGACGCACTCGAGACGCTGCTGCTGGACAAGGGCATGTCCCAGGTGACCCTGGAGAGCGTGGCCGCGGCCGCCGGTGTCTCCAAGGGCGGCCTGCTGTACCACTTCAAGAGCAAGGACGCACTGCTGGCCGGGCTGGTCCGGCGGCTCGGGGAACGCGCGGAGGAACAGTTGAGCAGCGCCGTCGCGCAGGGCAAGTCGATCGCCGAGTGGTACCTGCAGACTCCGAGCCCGGACGACGACACCGATGCGCTGGAGATAGCGCTGTTTCGATCCATGGTGGCGGCCATGCGCACTGTGGACGCCCCGCACGACGATCGCGACGACGAGGTGCAGCGCGCCCTCATCGACACCATGGACGCCTGGGGCACGGGCCTCGACCGGGAAATAGACGACCCGGTCGACGCCGACATCATCCGCCTGGTCGGCGACGGCGTGTATCTCCGCGCCCTGCTCGGCCTGCCACCCGTCGACCCGGAGCGCTATCGCGCCGTCGTCTCCCGACTGTTGCAGCGCTGAACCCGGGCCACTCCACCCGCCCGCCGCGCCACCGACCGACCGCAGCGCGATCGCGCAGTAGCGCCCGACTGCTACGGCGCTGAGCCCGGACCGGCTCCGTGAGCCCGCCGCACCCGACCGACCGCGGCGCCCGGTGCACCCTCCGGCGGATACTCGTCCGAATCGCGGCCCCGGCGAAGGCCGGAACCCGTGCGCACCGCGATGACCCGGATAAACTCGGGCGCGTGTTTCCAGCCGCGGCCGAGGGGGCCGGTCCGTCGCCGGGTCCGGCTGCGCCCGATGCCCCTCCGCACGGACCGGTCGCGGTCTCCGGTGCGCACGGCCCGGAACCGAGTGGGCCCGGCGCGGCCGTACCCGGCCCGGAGGGCAACCCATTCGGCGAGATCCTGGAACCGGCTGCGGCACTGCCGATTCGGCCGCTGTCGTTCCGCGAGCTGCTGGACCTTCCTTTCGCACTCATCCAGTCCAGGGTTCGGCTGCTGGCGGGGATGGTGGGGGCCGCGTTCGTGGTCTCGGCGGGATCGGTGGTCGCGATCACCGCGGCGGGGTCGGTTCTCACCGGCGGCTCGGATACCGGAACAGCCTGGTCCGCGGTGCTTTCCACGCTGGTGTTCGCCTGGCTGCTGCGGGCGTATGTGCGCGGCGTGGCCGTTCCCGTCGGGTTGGCGAGCGCGCGCCGACGGGCGATCACCTGGCGTGCGGCACTGCGCGGGCTGGGGGCGCACGCCGGACAGGTGCTGCGGTACCGGGTGTCGTCCACCGGGATCGGCCTCGGCGTGCTGATCCCGGGCGCGGCGCTGATCGTCACGCTGCTGCCCGCACTGGCCCTGCTGGGTTGGGCGCGAGCACGCCGTTGCCTCATCACACCGGCCCTGCTCGACAAGCCGATGTCGTATCGCGATGCCGCGGCGCGAGCGAAGAATCTGGCCGCCGGGGCGGAATGGCGGATGGCGGGCGCGTGGCTGTACCTGCGCGCCGTGCTGCTGGTGCTGGTCGTGCCGCTGCTGGGTGTCGTCCTGTTCGTCGCCGAATTCTCCGGCACCCATCGCTGGGCGACCATCACGCTGGCGACCGCGGCGGCGCTGTTCGTCACGGCGGCGACGGAAGTTGTCGAATGTGCCTCCGACGTGGTGGCGTACCTGGATCGATGCTGCCGCCGCGAGGGTCTCGACATTCGAATCCCGCACGGGGCCAAGGCCGTTCGGGCGGTCACATCGTGACCGAAACGGATCCGCGAGAGCCCTGGCCGACCGCGCCGACCGGCGAACCGCCCGCGCCGCCGACACCCGCGCTGGGTCCTGCCGACAGCCATCGCGGTGCGGCCGAGACGGCCGCCGGACGGCACGACTACGACACCGCGGTCCGGGAGCGCTATCGGGCGGTGGTGCGGGGTCTGGAGCAGGGCGGCATTCTGCCGGTGCGCCGCTCGCGCACGGCGCGGGAGACCGCGGACGCCGCCGTGGCCGCACTGCCCGCGCAGGCGGGTGAACTCCCCACCGCCGCACACGGATTCGACGAGGTCGTGTACGGCCCCCGGGCCGCCACCGCCGAGGAATACCGGCGGCTCGAGCAGGCCGATATCTTCTCGCTGGCCCCGCCGCCGCCCCCCGAACCGGCCGAGGCGACCGTCCGGCACCGCCGGTCACTGCGGATACCCCCACTGCCGCAACTGATTCGGGACCCGAAGTTCTGGGCCGCCGTGCTCGCGGCGCTGGGGCTCGCGGCGGTGCTGTATCTGCTGATCCGCCTGGCGGCCGCGCCGACGGCGCCGCCACCGCCGACCCAGGGTCCGCCGCCGCCGGATCCCGGCGGCTACTCGCCGCCCGATCCTGACCTCGAGGGCTCCGATTCGATCTTCGGCGGACCGCCCTGGCTCGTCTACGGTGGCCTGCAGTGGCTGATCTTCGGTGTGATCGTGGTGTGGTGGCGGGCCCGCCGCCGCGGGACGCTCGTCGGCGAGCCGCGCCCGGTGGAGGTCGCCGCGAACGAACTGCTCACCGGGCAGGCGGCGCTGTACCGGAAATCGGGCGACCGCGACCACGTGGCCGCCCTCCTGCGCGCGGCGACGCTGCGCCGGATCCGGCCCGCCCTGGGCCTGACCGCCGACACCCCCGCGCCGCGGGTGGCCGAGGCGGTCGCCCGGCGCACGAGCCTGCCGGTCGAGCAGGCCGGTGCCGTGCTGTTCGGCCCGGTCGCCGACGACGAGACGCTGCGGCTGGTGGCCGCGCACCTGGAACGTATCGAATCGGAGATCGGATGACGGAGAGCCAATGACGAGGCCGGACACCGACCACACCCCGACCGCCGAGGACGCCCACCGGGCCTTCGGCGCGCTGCGCGCCGAGATCGGGAAGGCCGTCGTCGGCAACGACCAGGCGGTCATGTTCCTGGTGCTGGCGCTGCTGTGCCGCGGGCACGTACTGCTCGAAGGCGTTCCGGGCGTGGCGAAGACGCTGCTGGTCCGGTCCCTGGCGACCGCGCTGGACCTGGACCACGCCCGGGTTCAGTTCACCCCGGACCTGATGCCCGGCGATGTCACCGGTTCGCAGATCTACGACCCGCATTCGGCCGAGTTCACCTTCCGCCGCGGCCCGGTCTTCACCAATCTCCTGCTCGCCGACGAGATCAACCGCACCCCGCCGAAAACCCAGTCCGCACTGCTGGAATCGATGGAGGAGCGACAGGTTTCGGTCGACGGCAAACCGCAGCCGCTGCCGGATCCGTTCGTGGTGGTGGCCACGCAGAACCCGATCGAGCAGGAGGGCACCTATCCGCTGCCCGAGGCGCAGCTGGACCGGTTCCTGTTCAAGGTCGATATCGAATTGCCGGGCCGCGACGACGAATTCCGCATCCTGCAGCGGCATGCCGCGGGATTCGATCCGCGCGACCTCGCCGCGGCGGGCCTGCAACCGGTGGCCGGACCGGACCACATCGCGGCCGCCCGCGCCGCGGTCGCCGGGGTGCAGGTCAATCCCGAGGTGATGGCCTACATCGTCGATCTGTGCCGAGCCACCCGCGCGGCCCCGGCGGTGCAGCACGGCGCCTCGCCCCGCGGGGCGACCGCGCTGCTGGCGGCGGCCCGCGCCTTCGCCTGGCTCACCGGCCGCGACTTCGTCACTCCCGACCATGTGAAAACCGTTGCGGTGCCGGTGCTGCGGCATCGGTTGCAGCTGCGCCCGGAGGCGGAACTGGACGGCGTGACCGCGGAGGGCGTGATGTCCTCGCTGCTGCTGTCGGTGCCGGTTCCGGTGTAGCCGATGGTCGTCACGGGTCGGCTGGCGGCCGTCGCCGCGGTCGCGGCGGTCGCGGCCACGGCGGTGCTCCCGTCGTGGTGGGGCGTTCTGATCCTGACCGGTGTCCTGGCGCTCCTCATCGGCATCGATGTGCTGGCCCTCGGCCGTGTCGACGGGCTGGAGCTGTCGCGGCTCCCGGTCACCACGGTGCGATCGGGCCGGACGACGGCGGTGGAGCTGACGGTGGTCAACCGCGGCACCCGCACGCTGCGCGGCGTGCTGTGGGACGACTGGCCCGCGAGCGCGCGGGCAACCACGCGCACCCATCCCTTGCACCTGCCGCCGAATACCAGAACCCGCCTCACCACCACGCTGCGGCCGAGTTTCCGCGGCGACCGCGCGGCGGGCCCGGTGACCCTGCGCCTGCTCGGCCCGATGGGCCTGGCGGGGCGGCAGTTCCGCCGCGCGGTGCCCGCCCGGGTACGTGCCCTGCCGCCGTTCCGCAGCGAGGGCGTGCTGGCGTCGAAGGTCGCCGAACTGCACCTGCTCGAGGGCAGCACCGTGGTGAACGCCCGCGGCCAGGGCTCGGAATTCGACTCGTTCCGCGAATACGTCGCCGGTGACGACGTGCGCGCGATCGATTGGCGCGCCACCGCCCGCGCGGCGGACGTCCTGGTGCGGACCTGGCGGCCGGAGCGGCATCGGCGGCTGCTGATACTGCTCGACACCGGCCGCCTCAGCGCGGGCCGGATCGGCGAGGGCACCCGCCTCGACGCGAGTATCGAGGCCGCGCTGCTGCTCGGCGGGCTGGCCGCCGCGGCCGGTGACGCCGTCGACCTGCTCGCCTACGACCGGACGGTCCGGACCGAGGTGCGGGGCGGCAGCGGAAAAGGCTTGCAGCCCAAGCTGATGCACGCGCTGGCCGGTGTCGTTCCCGCCCTGGTCGATACCGACACCACCGGCCTCGTCCGCACCGCCCTGATGCACGCGCGCCGCCGCAGTCTGGTGGTGTGGTTCACCAGCCTGGACGGCGCCATGGTGGAGGAGAACCTGCTGCCGGTCCTCCCGGTGCTCACCCGCCGCCACCGCGTCATCCTCGTCTCGGTCACCGATCCCGACGTCACCGCGGCGGCCGCGCGGCGGGCCACACTCACCGACATCTACACCGCGGCCGCCGCCGAGGCCCAGCTCGCCGAACGCGCCCTCACCCGGGAATCACTGCGCCGCAAGGGCATCGACGTGGTCACGACCTCCCCCGAACGCCTCCCCGTCGCACTGGCCGACGAATACCTGGAACTCAAACGTTCCGGCGCCATGTGACGAGTGCGGGAATACGGCCATCGCACGACGGTCCGTGGCACTCTCACGCCCAAGACCACAGTGTCTTGCAACCCCCTCGCTGGTTCTCGCACTCTCTCCAGCCCTTGCGGGGAGTGCGGGAACGTGCGCGAGGGTGCGGGATGTGCGCTGCGCGAGCGCATTCAGGCCGGACGGCGCCAAGGTGTCCCGTGCGACGGTAGGACCGACATCGGTGCGGAGGGCGTGAGCGTGCGGCGCTGGCGTTCGGCGATCACCGCGCCGAGGATGTGCAGCGGCGGATAGCCCGGCGGCGGAGGCACCCGCAGCTGCGCGCAGACCGCCGTGACCAGGGCATGGCCGAGGCTGTCCTGCACTTCGGGGGTGAGGCCCCGGAACCGGGTCAGGTACTGGCGGACCGGCAGTGCGAGATCCTCGGTGAGGGCGGAGAGGTCGAGCCGCTGCGCCCAGCCCAGCAGCCACGGTGGCGCGATGGCCAACGCGGGCACGGGGATTCGGGCCCGATCGTGCACCACCACGGTCCCGGCCAGCACGTCGCCGACCCGCCGGGCCCGTGGCGAGCACAGCGAGGTGACCACGGCGACGGCCCCGAACCCACCCAGCGCCCAGAAGTCGACGATCGCCCCGGCGAGCCCCCGGGTGACGGCGTGCCGGAAGTCGACGGGACCGCCGTCGGCGCGCACCACCCGCAGGCCCAGCGCCAGCTTGCCGACGGTCCGGCCGCGCAGCAGGGTCTCGCAGGCGATCGGATAGCCCGCCAGCACCGCGACGAGGGTCACCAGCACCGCGACGTCCAGCCACGCCGGATCCGGCCGCAGCCACACCACGACGCCCGACACCCCGAGCACCAGCAGCCAGCCCAGCACCAGCTGCAGCACCACATCGAGAAGGAATGCCGCGGCCCGGGTCGGGATGCGCGCGATCGGCAGGTCCAGGGCGACGGCCTCGCCGGTAGTGAAAACGGCCATGCTGTGCACAGACTAGCCTGTTCGGCGGACCCGGGGGCGTTCGATTTCCTCCACCGGCGGCTTGGGAGACACGGATGGACGTGGACGCGTACGCCTACGCGCACAGGCGATCCTGGGACCGGCTCGACCAGCTGACGCGGCAGCGACGACTGTCCGGCGCGGAGACCGACGAGCTGGTGCTGCTGTACCGCCGTACCTCGCAGCAGCTGGCCCGGCTGCAATCACAGTCGCCCGATCCGGAGCTGATCGGTGGGCTCAGCGCGCTGCTGGCGCGGGCACGCGGCCGCACGCTCGGCGCCCGGCCCGACCCGTGGGCCGAGGTGGGGCTGTTCTTCTCGCACCGGTTCCCGGCGGCGGTGTATCGGGCCGGGCTGTGGTGGACGGGCGTCGCGGTGGTGTTCCTGGCCGTGGCGGCCGGGCTCGGCACCTGGGTGTCCGGATCCGCCGCCGCGCGCGACGCGCTGGGTATCCCGGCGAACACCGATGTGCTCACCGGCCCGGGCGGACAGTTCGAGACCTACTACTCCGAGCACCCGCACGACGCGTTCGCGGCGCAGGTGTGGACCAACAACGCCTGGGTGTCCGCGGTGGCGCTCTTCACCGGGCTGCTGATCCTGCCCGCCGCCTACGTGCTGTTCATGAATGCGCTGAATCTGGGCATCTCGTCCGGGTTGATGGCCGACGCCGGGCGCCTGGACGCCTTCTTCGGTTTCATCCTCCCGCACGGGATGCTGGAGCTGACGGCCGTCTTCGTGGCGGGCGGCGCCGGGCTGCAGCTCGGCTGGACGCTGATCGATCCGGGCCGGATGAGCCGCGCGCAGGCGCTGGCACGGCAGGGCCGGGCCACCGCGACGATCGCATTGGGCCTGGTCGTCGTGCTGTTGGTGGCGGGACTCATCGAGGGTTTCGTGACACCGAGCGGACTGCCCGCACCGGTGCGCATCGCGATCGGGCTGGTGGCCGAGCTGGCCTTCCTCGGATACATCCTCGGCGCGGGGCGGCGCGCGGCGCGGGGCGTGGCAGTTACCGATCGGCGTACGTCCGACGAACACTCGGAAAATCGGTTGCCAGGAGAGTGACCGCCGACGATGATCTAGGCGGGGGATTTGAGATCCACTGGCCGCAGCGAGTCCAGCTCAGCTGCGGCCAGCGTTACCTCCAACTCTACACAATCGTTATCGCGACGCAACCCGCCACGCGCTGCTCGGGCGTATAAGTCACGGTTCGAAAACGACCGCCCGGCACTGCCTCTCACCCTGATTCGCAAATTCGTAGCGTCCATTGTGCGAACGGGTCCGAATTCGGGTCCCATGCGACCGCCCGGTCTCTCCCATTCGACCGATTCGACACTTGCGGTTTCGCCCGGATAGTCCCGTTTCGGCGTTTGCCACCACACACCTGCCGTCGATGCGGCATCTGATGACTACAGTGCTAGCTGCGTGTTCAACACCGATACGCCAGATGACTGCAAGGTTGCCACCAAAGAAACAAACTCGAAGTCCGTTATCGGTCGAGTTGTCCGAGTCACATCCCGTATTGGACATTGATTCACGGATACGCGCCCGCCACGGACGGCGGTAATTGCGACAAACATCCGTATAACGGCGGCCCGCAACCCCTTCCGGCCCGGTACATCCACGCCTCCAACCGCACCCGAGTGCGGCGAAGATCACACCTTCGGCGACCCGAGCGACCCGCACCGGACGTTTCCAGGACGTACCGGCAGCGCGGACGGGGTACACGCGCAGTCGAACTGTCCGCCCGCAGACCTCCTCGCCGTGTCACGGGCCATTGACAGACCGGTGGCGGCGAACACGTTCGCCCGCAACGATTCCGGACGCCCGCACCGCCGCCGAGTGCCGGGTTACCGGTGGCGACAACGCTTTTCGGGGGCGAACTGCTGCACACGACGAGGCGAACAGAGAAGATAGCCCCCGTGCGGACCAAATTCTCCTCCGAACTCGCGGCGCTGACCGGTGAGCTGACCCGGCTGTCGGGGTTGGCGCACGAAGCCACCGAACGCGTCGCGGTGGCGGTGGCCGAATCCAACCTGACCGCCGCCTACGAGGTCTTCGCCCTCGACGAGCAGCTGCAGTCCCTGCACGGGACGTGCGAGAACCGGGCGGTGATCCTGCTCGCCCTGGAGGCGCCGGTGGCCCGCGACCTGCGGCACGTGGTGAGCGCGATCCAGATCGCCGACGATCTGTCCCAGATGAGCTGGCTCACCAGCCGCGTCGCCGACAATGTGGTGCGCCGATATCCGGATCCGGTGGCGCCGCCGGACATTCTGTCGCTGCTCGCCGAGATCGGCCGGCGCGTCATCGAACTCGCGGCGTCCGCCCAGCGCGCCATCGCCACCGACGGCCCCGCGGCCGAGCACCACGTGGTCGCCCCCGACGGCCGCCTCACCGAACTCCAGCAGCAGGTACTGCACACGATCTCGGTGCCCGAGTGGTCGCACGGCAGCGCCATGGCCGTCGATCTCGCCCTGCTCGTGCATCACTACGAACGCTGCGCCGAGCACAGCGTGCGCATCGGCCGCCTGATCCGCTTCTTCCACACCGGAACTCCGCTGTCGGCACAGTCCGGCGAGCACTGACCCGCACACCGATTCCCGTGATCCGTGATTAGAGCGCGGCGCATCGGGAATGCATGAGGCATGCATACCGAACGGGTGTCGAATCTGTTGGGCGCGGTCGCACTGGCCGTCAGCGACAAGATGATTCGCCAAGTCACCGCCGCCACGCGGCTGAGCCCCAGCGCGTCGGCGAGCCTGGTCGTACTCCGCGAGTCCGGCCCGATCGGAGTGACCGAACTCGGCCGCCGGGTGGGGCTGACGCAGTCGGCCGCGACCCGCACGCTCGATTCGCTGGAAGGCGCGGGCCTGGTGCAGCGGACTCGGACCGGACGGGACCGGGCGATCGCCCTGACCGGCACCGGACGGCGAAAGGCCGCGGGAGTGCTGCGCGCTCGCGACGAATGGCTCGGGGCGCTGACCGCCGCGCTGGACGAGGACGAGCGACGGTCGCTCGACCTCATCCTCGGCAAGATCCTCACCAGGGTCTACGACGACGTTCCCGCCGCCGACCTGCTGTGCCGGCTCTGCGATCGACAGGCGTGCACCCACGACCTGGTGTGCCCGGTCGGCCAGGCGGAACGGGACCGGAGCGGGTGAGCGCATGGGGTGGCTGCTCGCACTGTCCTCCGCGGTGCTGTACGGCATCTCGGACTTCGTCGGCGGAATCGCCGCGCGCCGAATCCATTTCGCGACCACCGCGGTGCTCGGCCAGGCGGTCGGCCTCGGGGTAGCGGTACCGCTGGCGCTGCTGAACGGCACCGGTATGCGGGTCGCGGATCTGGGCTGGGGCGCGCTGTCGGGACTGGGCACGGCCGCGGGGATGGCGGCGCTGTTCCGCGGGCTCGGGCGCGGCACCATGAGCACGGTCGTACCGATCAGCACGCTGACGGGCATGGGCCTGCCCGTCCTGTTCGGCGTGCTGGCGGAGGGGCAGCGACCGACCGCCGCCGCGAGCCTGGGCGTCGTGGTTTCGCTACCGGCGCTGTGGCTGGTCTCCCGGACGCCCGACGGCGCGCCCGTCGCGGTGCGCGGGGCCCTCGCCGACGGACTGGCCGCCGGAGTCGGTATCGCGATCCAATATCTGGCGCTCGCACACGCCTCCGCGGCGTCGGGACTCTGGCCGGTCGCCGCCGGGCGGGTCACGGCGGTCTGCGCCCTGGTGCCGCTGGTGCTGTGGGCCGGAGCGGCGTGGCGGGTCGCATCCGGTCCGGCCGCTCTCGCCGCGACCTCCGGCGCCACCGCCGCCCTCGCGCTCGCGGCCTACCTCGAGGCCACCCATCGGCAGCTCGCCGTCGTCGCCGTCGCGCTGTCCTCGCTGTACCCCGTGATCCCCGTTGTGCTCGGAATCACCGTGCTGCGCGAACGCCTGACCCGCGGCCAGTGGGCCGGGCTGCTGATCGCCGCGCTCGCGGTGGCCCTGCTCGCCCACTGATTCGAAACCCCGGTTGACGCAAACCTACAGATCAGCGCCGGTTCGAGCGATCATGGATCGGTTCGCGAGAGTGCTCCTATACGAACAAGGGCCCGGATCTGATGATCCGGACCCTTGTTGCTGGTGGGCGAAGGGGGACTTGAACCCCCACGTCCCGAAGGACACTGGCACCTGAAGCCAGCGCGTCTGCCATTCCGCCACTCGCCCGAGCGACTGGAAGACAGTATCACGCGGCCGTCGGACGGATGAAATCGCCTGGTCAAAGGACCTACCGGCACCCCGTCTGAGACTGGGAACTTCGGCGACCCGCCGAGAGTTACAGGTGTGGACGATCGTGGATATCATGCAATGACCGTGTCCGTCCGACGACACGCCCTATTCGCGTGTCGCGGATTATTGACAGACGACCGACAGGACGAGCGCACCGAAGGGAGGGCCGGGATGGGAATCGTGTCGCGCTTCGAGCGACGCCTGCAGGGGGCCGTCGGTGATGCCTTCGCCCGGGTCTTCGGAGGCAGTGTCGTTCCCCAGGAGGTGGAGGCGGCGCTGCAGCGCGAGGCCAACGATCGAGTCACCGAACTCGACGGCGGGCATCTGCTGGCTCCCAACAGCTACGTGATCACCATCAACACGTCGGACCTGCAAGAACTCGATGCAGACCACGAGATCACGAGCCGTGCTTTCGCCAGGCATCTGCAGGACTATATCCGCGAGCAGGGGTGGCAGACCTACGGCGAAGTGCACGTCGAATTCCAGGCATCCCCTACGCTGCACACCGGGCAGTTCAGGACGCGCGGCCGGGTCGACCCGGACGCCGACCGCCGCAGCCCGCCGGATCGGCGGCCGCCCGACCGGCCTGGACCACCCGCACAACGAAACGCAAACCCGCAACCAGGAGCTGGCCCCATGACGCAGAACTCAGGCTACGACCCCAGCCGTGAGCCCGCGGAGTCCGATCCACGCAACCGCGGGTACGCGCCGCCCGGTGGCCGCCCCGGTCCGGGGAGTTACGACTACGGCCGCGGTGGGCAGTACCCCGCGGCCGGCGATTACGCCGCGCCCGAATCGCAGCAGGCCTACGGCGACTATCAGCAGGCCGACTACCAGAACGGCTACGACTACCAGCAGGGTGGCGCGGGCTACGGCCAGCAGGGCTACGCCGACCAGGCCTACGGCCAGCCGCAGCCGGGCGGGTACGACCCGGCCGCCTACAACCAGCAGGGCTACGCCGACCAGGGCTACGGGCAGCAGGGCGGGTACGACCAGGGCTACGCCGATCAGGGCTACGACCAGGGCTACGGGCAGCAGGGCTACCCCAATCAGGACTACGGGCAGCAGCAGGCCTACGGCCAGGCTCCGGGCGGGTACGAGCAGGGCTATGCGGGCCAGGGCTACGGCCAGGCTCCCGCGGGATACGAGCAGGGGTACGCCGACCAGGGCGCGTACGACCAGGCGGGCTATGCCCAGCCGGGTTACGCCGACCAGGCCTACGGCCAGCAGCCCGGGTACGCCGCCGCCCCCGGCGCGCAGCAGCCGCCGCAGCGGGGCGGTTCCGGATACTCGGCGACCCTGCAGCTCGACGACGGCAGCGGCCGCACGTATCAGCTACGAGAAGGCAGCAACATCATCGGCCGGGGCCAGGACGCCCACTTCCGGCTGCCCGACACCGGCGTCTCCCGCCGCCACATCGAGGTGCGCTGGGACGGTCAGGTCGCGATGCTGTCGGACCTTGGTTCGACCAACGGAACGCTGGTCAACGGCTCGCCCGTGCAGGATTGGCAGCTGGCGGACGGCGATGTCATCCGCGCCGGGCATTCCGAGATCCTGATCCGGATCGTCTGATCCCGTAAGCTCGCCGGTGCAGGTCACGGTGTGACGCGAGAAACCTCGGTCGTATCGTGATCGCAACCGGTCGTCGGCCCTATTATGCTGCCACCATTCGCTCGGCAGCCGGGCCGTGCTGACCAGCACGCCGGTTGGGGGTGCAACCGTACCGACGGCACCGGTCGAACAGGAGGTGGAGCGCCGTGCAGGGACTGATCCTGCAATTGACCCGTGCGGGGTTCCTGTTGCTGTTGTGGCTGTTCGTCTGGGCGGTCCTACGGACCCTGCGCAGCGACATCTACGCGGCATCCGGCATCCGGATCCAGCCCCGGGCCGCTCGCGGTTCCGCGGTGCTGCCATCCTTCAGCCGTGGCCAGAAGGGCGCCAAATATCTAGTGGTGACTCAGGGTTCACTCGCCGGCACTCGAATCACGCTCGGCAGCCAACCGGTCCTCATCGGCCGCGCCGACGATTCGACACTCGTTCTGACCGACGACTACGCGTCGACCAGGCATGCGCGGCTGTCGCCGCGCGGCGACGACTGGTACGTCGAAGATCTAGGCTCTACCAACGGGACCTACCTCGATCGAGCGAAGGTCACCACCCCGGTCCGAGTTTCGCTCGGTACCCCCGTCCGTGTCGGTAAGACAGTGATCGAGCTGCGATCGTGACTCTTGTTCTCCGCTACGCAGCGCGCAGCGACCGTGGTCTCGTCCGGGCCAACAACGAGGATTCCGTCTACGCTGGCGCGCGCCTGCTCGCGCTCGCCGACGGGATGGGCGGCCATGCCGCGGGCGAGGTGGCCTCTCAGTTGATGATCGCCGCGCTGGCCCATCTCGACGACGACGAGCCCGGCGACGATCTGCTCGGCAAGCTCGACCGCGCGGTGCGCGAGGGCAATGCCGCCATCGCCGACCAGGTCGAGGAAGAGCCCGAACTGGATGGCATGGGCACCACGCTCACCGCAATCCTGTTCGCGGGCAAGAAACTCGGCCTCGCGCACATCGGCGACTCCCGCGCCTACATGCTGCGCGGCGGCGAGCTCGCGCAGATCACCCGCGACGACACCTTCGTGCAGTCGCTGGTGGACGAGGGCCGCATCACCCCCGAGCAGGCGCACACGCATCCGCAGCGGTCGCTGATCATGCGCGCGCTGACCGGCAACGAGATCGAGCCCACGCTGACCATGCGCGAGGCCCGCGCCGGCGACCGCTACCTGCTGTGCTCGGACGGCCTGTCCGATGTGGTCAGCGACGAGACCCTCGCCAACACGCTGCGCGAGGGCAGCACCGACGAGGCCGCCGACCGGCTCATCGAGCTGGCACTGCGCAGCGGCGGGCCCGACAACGTGACCGTCGTCGTCGCCGACGTCATCGACCTCGACTACGGCCAGAGCCACCCGATCGTGGCGGGGGCCGCCTCCGGTGAGGACGAGGACGCACCGCCGCCGAACACGGCCGCCGGCCGCGCCGCCGCCATGCGCCCGCCGCG
>NZ_BDBV01000070.1 GCF_001613165.1 Nocardia mexicana NBRC 108244 | reverse complement strand
CGCGCGCCCGTGGCGCCCGAGCCACCCGCCGCCCGCAAGAGCCACAAGCTGCGCTGGATCCTGCTGTCGGTGGCGTTGATCGCCGCGGTGGCGGTCGGACTCGTGGTGGGCTACAAGATGATTCGCAGCAACTACTACGTGGGTGCCGACAACGGCAACGTGGTGGTCATGCGCGGACTACCCGGGTCGGTGCTGGGCTATTCGATCCGCGATGTCGATCAGCTCGCCTGCGTCGACCGGGACGGCCGGCTCACACTGACATCGCCCGGTGCGGGCTTCCCGGTCAGCTGCAAGCAGTTGCAGGTCGACGACCTCAGGCAGTCCGGGCGCGACAAGGTCGTCAACAACGGCCTGCAGCCCGGCACCTTCGGCGACGCCCGCCGCCAGGTCGAAAAGCTCACCACCTCGGAACTGCTGCCGCCGTGCGCGAAACCCGCTGCGCCGCCGGCTCCCCCGGCACAGCCGGGTGAGAGCCCGAACGGGCCCACCCCGTCGCCCAGCGCGACCCCGCCGGCCAACCCCGGCCCGACCAATGCACCGGCCGAGCAGCCGGCCCCGCCGACGAGCACCTCGCCGGCCCCTCAGATCCCGGGGGAGAACTGCAGGAAGGCGGACTGATGTCCGCACCGGCACCGCCGTCCGCGGGGGCCTTTCCCAGTCCCCCGGGCGGTTTCGCTCCTGCGCCGCCGCCGACCACCCGGCGCAACGCCGAGGCATTGCTGCTGGCGGGCGCGGTGGTGATCACCACCGCCGCGCTGATGCTGGTGGAGGCCAGCCAGGATCAGGAGATCACCTGGGATCTGGCCAAGCTGGGGCTCGCCTATCTGGCGCTGTTCGGCGTCGCGCACCTGGCGGTGCGGCGCTTCGCGCCGTTCTCCGATCCGCTGCTGTTACCGATCGTGGCGCTGCTCAACGGAATCGGGCTGGTGCTGATCCATCGCGTGGACCTGGCCGACGAGCAGACCGCCGCCTACAACGACTGGCCCATCCCCTCCCCCGACGCCAATCAGCAGGTGCTCTGGACCGCCTTCGGCATCGCGCTGTTCGTCGGGCTGCTGGTGCTGCTGCGCGACTACCGCACGCTGGCCCGCTACAGCTACACGCTCGGCCTGGTCGGCCTGGTCGCCCTCGTCATCCCGGCGCTGCTGCCGAGCGCGCTGTCGGAGACCAACGGCGCCAAGATCTGGATCCGGCTGCCCGGATTCAGCCTGCAGCCGGGCGAATTCGCCAAGATCCTGCTGATCATCTTCTTCGCGTCGGTGCTGGTGGCCAAGCGCGACCTGTTCACCGCCGCGGGCAAGCACGTGTTCGGCATGGAGCTGCCGCGCGCCCGCGATCTCGGGCCGATTCTGGCGGTCTGGTTCGTCTGCCTGCTCGTGCTGGTCTTCGAGAAGGACCTGGGCACCTCGCTGCTGATCTTCGCGACCGTGCTGGCGCTGCTGTACATCGCGACCGAGCGGGTGGGTTGGGTGATCGTCGGCAGCCTGCTGCTGGCGCTCGGATTCTTCATCGCCTACAACTCCTTCGGGCACGTGCGGGTGCGCGTGGCGACCTGGCTGCACCCGTTCGAGGACTACAACAACACCGGCTACCAGATCTCGCAGTCGCTGTTCGGCCTGGCCACCGGCGGGCTGGCGGGCACCGGCCTGGGCAGCGGGCGCCCCTCGCAGGTGCCCTTCGCCAAGACCGACTTCATCGTCGCGACCATCGGTGAGGAACTCGGGCTGATCGGCCTGACCGCGGTGCTGATGCTGTTCGCGATCTTCGTGGTGCGCGGGCTGCGCACGGCGCTCGCGGTGCGCGACAGCTTCGGCAAGCTGCTGGCCGCGGGGCTGTCGTTCACGATCGCGGTGCAGGTGTTCGTGGTCGTCGGCGGCGTCACCAAGCTGATCCCGCTGACCGGCCTCACCACGCCGTTCGTCTCCTACGGCGGATCCTCGCTGCTGGCGAACTATGCCCTGCTGGCGTTGCTGGTCAAGGTCTCCGACGCCGCCCGCGCACCGGCGCCGTCGCGACGCCGGGAGCAGGCGCCGATCGCGGACGCGCCGACGGAGATGATTCGCGGCTCGGGCGACGGCGGCCCGCGTCAACCGGCGCCCCGGGAACACAGTCATCAGGCCCAGCAGGCCTCGGCGAGAGGGGAAACGGCATGAACACACCGCTGCGCCGCGTCGCCATCGCCGTGATGGTCATGATCGTCGCCCTGCTCGCCAACGCCACCTACGTGCAGGTGATCAAGGCCGACAGCCTGCGCAACGACCCGCGCAACTCGCGCGTGCTGCTCGACGAGTACTCCCGCCAGCGCGGGCAGATCTCCGGCGGCGGTGCCGTACTGGCCAGCTCGGTCGCCACCGACGACCGCTACAAGTATCTGCGCACCTATCCCACCGATCCGATGGCCTACGCCCCGGTCACCGGCTTCTATTCGATGCAGTACGGCAGCACCGGACTCGAGCGCGCCGAGGATTCGGTGCTCAACGGCTCCGACAGCCAGCTGTTCGGAAAGCGGCTGGTCGACATGATCTCGGGCCGCGACCCGCGCGGCGGCAACGTGGTCACCACCATCAACCCGGTGATGCAGCAGGTCGCCTACGAGCAGCTGACGAGCAAGGGTTACACCGGTTCGGTCGTCGCGATCGAGCCCGGCACCGGACGCATCCTGACCATGGTGTCCACGCCCAGCTACGACCCCAATCAGCTGTCGGGGCACGACGGCGCGAAGAGCACCCAGGCGTGGGAGTCGCTGTCGACCGATCCCGGCAAGCCGATGCTCAATCGCGCCGTCTCCCAGACCTATCCGCCGGGCTCGACGTTCAAGGTGGTGACGGCCGCCGCCGCGCTGTCGGCGGGGATCAGGCCCGACGATCAGTTCACCGCGGCGCCCAACATCACGCTGCCCGGAACCAACACCACGCTGGAGAATTACAACGGCTCCAACTGCGGCAGCGGCAGCACGGCCTCGCTGTCGGAGGCCTTCGCGCGGTCCTGCAACACGGCATTCGCCGAGATCGGTATGAAGGTGGGTGCCGCCAAACTCAAGGACGAGGCCGCCGCGTTCGGCATCGGCCCGCATGCGGGCATCCCGATCCAGTGGGCCGACAGCACCGTCGGGACCATCCCGGACAATCCGTCCCTGGCACAGAGCAGCATCGGTCAGCGCGATGTGGCGCTGACCCCGCTCGACGATGCGGTCATCGCCGCCACCGTCGCCAACGGCGGGGTGCGCATGGAACCGCATCTGGTCGATCAGCTGCAGGGCCCGGACCTGAGCGAGCTGTCCAAGACCAAGCCGGTCTCGGTCGGGCAGGCGATCAGCGGCCCGGTGGCGAGCGAGCTGACCAACCTGATGATCGCGTCCGAGAAGAACACAGCCGGAGGGAATCAGTCACGCCCCTACCAGATCGCGTCCAAGACCGGGACGGCCGAACACGGCAGCGATCCGCGCAACACCCCGCCGCACGCCTGGTACACGGCCTTCGCGCCGGCCCAGAACCCGAAGATCGCGATCGCGGTCATCGTGGAGAACGGCGGCGACCGCGCACTCGCGGCCACCGGCGGCTCGGTCGCCGCGCCCGTCGCCCGGGCGGTACTCGACGCCGGACTGCAGGGGGGCTGACCAGATGAACGAGCTAGGACGCCTGAGCAGTCAGGGCCCCGAGGCTTGCGTGCACGCGCAGGGCCTCTGGTCGGGCGCCATGAATGAGAGCCTACGGGGGCTGCAATGCTGAACAACGGTGCGATGATCGCGGACCGCTACCGACTGCAACGGCTGATCGCCACCGGCGGCATGGGCCAAGTGTGGGAGGCGCTGGACACCCGGCTGGATCGACGGGTCGCGGTCAAGGTGCTCAAGGCGGAGTTCTCCGCCGATCCGACATTCCGGCACCGGTTCCGGACCGAGGCCAAGACCACGGCCCAGCTCAACCACCCCGGGATCGCCGGAATCTACGACTACGGCGAGACCTTCGACCCGCAGGGCGGCGAAACCGCCTATCTGGTCATGGAATTGGTGCAGGGCGAGCCGCTCAACGCGGTGCTGAACCGGATGAACCGGCTGTCGGTGGCCCAGGGCCTGGACATGCTGGAACAGACCGGGCGGGCGCTCGAGGTGGCGCACGCGGCGGGCGTGGTGCACCGCGACGTGAAGCCCGGCAACATCCTGGTCACGCCGACCGGTCAGGTGAAGATCACCGACTTCGGCATCGCCAAGGCCGTCGACGCCTCCCCGGTGACCAAGACCGGCATGGTGATGGGCACCGCCCAGTACATCGCGCCCGAGCAGGCCACCGGCGAGGACGCCACCTCCGCCAGCGACGTCTACTCGCTCGGCGTGGTCGGCTACGAGGCGCTGTCCGGGCAGCGGCCGTTCACCGGTGACGGCGCGCTCACGGTCGCGATGAAGCATGTGCGCGAGGCCCCGCCGCCGATGCCGGCGGATCTGCCGCCGAACGTGCGCGAGCTGATCGAGACCACCATGGCCAAGGATCCGGCCCAGCGCTACAGCAGCGGTGGCGAATTCGCCGATGCGGTGGCCGCGGTCCGTGCCGGGCGCCGCCCGCCGCCACCCCGCAATGCCGGTGGGCCCGCCTCCCCGCAGACCGGTGCGGCACGGGTACTGCCTCCCGCCGCCGGGCCGACCGCGGTGCTGCCGCGCGGCGACTACGACGATGCGACCGTTCGCTATTCGAACCCGACATCGCGGCCGCAGAACTTCGCCGGGACGACCGCCATGCCCGGCCACCCGCCCGAGGACGAGCGCAAGGGGCGGTTCACCACCGGTCAGAAGGCGCTCGCGGGCCTGGGCATCGGCGCGCTGGCGCTGGGCGGCATCGCCGCGTGGGTGCTGCTGAGCGGCGATCCGCCGGCGCCCACGCCGCAGAAGGCGCCCACATCGGTCGTCGCGCCTCCGCCGCCGCCACCGACCACGAGCTCGGAACCGCCGACCACCACGCGGTACCAGCCGCCGCCACCTCCGGTCACCACCACCGAGGCGCCGACGACGACCACGGAACCGCCGACCACCACGCCCGCGCCGACCACCACCACGAAACCGCAGCGATCGACGACCGCGCCGACGACCACGGGTCGCATACCTCGGCCGTCTCTGGAAATACCATTGCCGGGGATCCCCGGTGTCGACGGCACCACCGGCACCAACGGGCGCCACGGCACGAACGGCCTCCACGGCACCAGCAGCGGCACCACCGACAGCAGTAGTTCCCCGGCCACAGAACCGCAAGGACTGCCATGACGACCCCGAAGAATCTCTCCTCTCGCTACGAGCTGGGCGAGATCATCGGGTTCGGCGGCATGTCCGAGGTGCACAAGGCGCGCGACCTGCGGCTGGGTCGCGACGTGGCGATCAAGGTGCTGCGCGCGGATCTGGCCCGCGACCCGACCTTCTATCTGCGGTTCAAGCGGGAGGCGCAGAACGCGGCCGCGCTGAATCATCCGGCGATCGTCGCGGTGTACGACACCGGCGAGGCCGAGGTCGACGGCGGGCCGCTGCCCTACATCGTGATGGAGTACGTCGACGGCGATACGCTGCGCGACATCGTGCGCGGCAAGGGCCCGCTGCCGCCGCGGCGCGCGATGGAGGTCATCGCCGACGTCTGCGCCGCACTGGATTTCAGCCACAAGAACGGCATCGTGCATCGCGACATGAAGCCGGCCAACATCATGATCAACCGCCAGGGCGCGGTGAAGGTGATGGACTTCGGCATCGCCCGCGCGATCGCCGACAGCTCCAATCCGATGACCCAGACGGCCGCGGTCATCGGTACCGCGCAATATCTTTCGCCCGAGCAGGCCCGCGGCGAACAGGTGGACGCGCGTTCCGACGTCTACTCCGTCGGCTGCGTGCTCTACGAAATCCTCACCGGCGAACCACCTTTCACCGGCGATTCACCGGTGGCGGTCGCGTATCAGCATGTCCGGGAGGATCCGCGACTGCCCTCGCACGTGCATCCCGGGGTGCCCCGCGAACTCGATTCGGTCGTGCTCAAGGCGATGAGCAAGAACCCGGCCAACCGCTACCAGACGGCCGCGGAGATGCGCGCCGACCTGATCCGGGTGCTCGGCGGTCAGAAGCCGCACGCGCCGATGGTGATGACCGACGAGGACCGCACCACGATCCTCGGCAGCATGGACGCGGCGCCCCGGACCTACCGCACCGTCGAGCGCGACGACCTCGATGAGCCCGAGCCGGACGAACCCCGCCGCCGCACGGCACTGCTCGCGGCGGGCGGCCTGGGCGCGCTGGCGGTGATCTTCGCACTGTTCTGGTTTCTGATCGGCCCCGGCAGCGGCCCGGAGATGGTGGCCGTGCCCGACGTGTCGAACAAGTCGTCCCAGCAGGCCCAGAACGAACTGAAGAACGCCGGCTTCAACGTGTCCACCCAGGACAAGGCGGACAGCAAGGTCGCCATCGGCAACGTGATCGGAACCCAGCCGATCAGCGGCTCGCGCGCGGACAAGGGCAGCACCGTCACCGTCCTGGTGTCCAAGGGCCCCGAACAGGTGCCGGTTCCGCAGCTGGCCCAGCAGACTCTGCAGCAGGCCGAACAGCAGCTGAAAGCCTCCAATCTGCGGATGGACTCCGAGATCAAGCGCGACTGGTCCAGCGTCGAGGACAAGGACAAGGTGATCAAGCAGGAGCCGACGCCGGGTTCGAGGATCGACGCGGGCAGCACGGTGACGATCACCCTGGGCAAGGGTCCGGAGCAGGTACGGGTACCCGATGTCGTCGGCCAGACGATCGACATCGCCGAGCCGAATCTCACGCAGAGCGCCGGATTCAAGGTGGTCATCCAGAAGGTGACCTCCTCCCGGCCGGGCGGCGAGGTGCTGTCCACCGATCCGGCGGGCGGTTCGATGGCCGACCGCGGTTCGACGATCACCGTGCAGGTGTCCAACGACCAGATCCAGATGCCGTCGCTGGTCGGAATGACGCCGTCGCAGGCCGTCGAGCGGTTGCGCGCCGCGGGCTGGTCCGGGGGCGCCGGTCAGATCGTGCAGACCACGCAGGGCACCTTCGACGCGGGCAATGTCGGGCGCATCGTCGATCAGCAGCCCAAGGCGGGCGCCTCGCTGGCCCGCAACGGCACCGTCACGATCGTGACCGGTGTACTCGGCCCGCCCTGACGATTACGACAGGTCGAGGTGGCGGTTCATGGACATGGCCTCGGTGGCCATGTCCGGGAGTTCGATCACCTCGACGCCCTGTTCGCGCAGTTTCTCGACGCCCACGCAGTTGTCGACGAAGGTGGACGGTTCGCGCCAGGCGATGACCACCCGGGCGAGCCCGGCGGCCAGGATGCGATCGGTGCAGGGCGCGCGGTCCGGGGAGGCGCGCTGCGAGCACGGCTCCAGGGTGCTGTAGAGGGTGGCCCGAGGCAGCCGCGGGTCGTCGCCGAGCTTGTTCAGCGCGGACTCCTCCGCGTGCACCTTCGCATCGGTTTCGCGCGAATAGCCGTGCGCCAGTTCGACTCCGTCGGCGCCGACGACCACCGCACCGACGGAGAAGGCGGTCGGGCTCGTCGGGCACAGGCGGGCCAGCCCGATCGCGTGATGCATCCAGAACCGGTGTGTCTTACGGTTTTCCGCACCCAGGTCCGCGAAATGCGATGTCACTGTGGGGCTTCCATATCGTGCGGCCTTCCCTCGGTAGGTGCCTCGGTCCGTGTCGGCAGATAGCGCAGCAGCGCGACATCACCGACGCGGGTGACATCCGCCAAGACCATTCTGCGCCCGGATCCGCCGGGAAAGTCGGCCGGATTCAGAAATCGCGGCGCGTCCGGGTCGCCGACCAGCACCGGCGCCACGGCCAGCAGCAGTTCATCGGCCAGGCCGTGCGCCAGGAAGGCGGTGTGGATGTGGCCGCCGCCCTCCACCATCAGCCGGGCAATGCCGCGGCGCCCGAGATCTTCGAGCAGAGCACCGAAATCCACTGTCTCCCCGAGGGACACGACCTCGGCCAGCTCTGCGAGCCGTTCACCGAGGCGCGCGACTCCGGCGTCGGTCGTGTAGACCAGCTTCTCTCCGCCGGTGTGAAAGAAGCGCAACCCGGGCTCGAGGTCGCCGCCCGCGGAGACGGTGATCTTGAGCGGATACTCGGGCCTGCCCGCCGCCACCCGCCGGGCCCGCCGCTCCTCGCTGTTGACCAGCAGGCGCGGATCGTCGCGGCGCAGCGTCCGGGCCCCGACGAGAATGGCATCGCTGTCGGCGCGCACCGCATCGACCCGATCGAAGTCCTCCGGATTCGACAGCAGCAGTCGCTCGGGACTCGCGTCATCGATGTAGCCGTCGATGCTCACCGCCACCGACAGCAGCACATAGGGGCGCTTCACACCGCTCCCATCAGCCACGGCCGGATCGCCGGAGACGGTTGCCCGGCTCCCGTCGGCCGTCGCACTCGCCGCATCGCTGTCACTCATACGATGCATCTTCCCGGACACACCCGACGCCGTGGATCGGCGCTCCACGCGGGTCGCATCCCTCGGACCCGGCCGGTGCTCGCGGCTTCCGCTCGGCGCTCGCTCAGACCAGCGCCGCGACCTCGGACTCCAGCTGTTGGACCAGGCCCTCCGGCGGGCGCTGCCCACACACCTCCAGCCAGTTGGCCAACATCCGGTGCCCGCCCTGGGTAAGTACCGACTCCGGGTGGAACTGCACGCCGTGGATCGGCAGCGTGCGGTGGCGCATCGCCATGACGATGCCGGATTCGGTGCGGCCGAGCACCTCGAGCTCGGCGGGCAGCGTGTCCTCGGGCACGGTCAGCGAGTGGTAGCGGGTGGCGGTGAACGGATCCGGCAGCCCGGCCAGCACACCGGCGCCGATATGGAACACGGAACTGGTCTTGCCGTGCAGCAGTTCCGGCGCACGGGCGACGGTGGCGCCGAACGCCGCGCCGATGGCCTGGTGACCCAGGCACACGCCGAGCAGCGGGACGCGGTGTCGGGCACAGGCGTGCACCAGCTCGATGCTGGCACCCGCCCGGTCCGGAGTGCCGGGCCCCGGGCTGATCAACACGCCGTCGAAGCCCGTGACGACATCGTCCAGAGGTTCCAGTCGCGGGTCGTCGTTGCGCCAGACGGTCGCCTCGACACCCAACTGGCCCAGATATTGCACCAGGTTGAACACGAAGCTGTCGTAATTGTCGACGACCAGTACACGCATGGTTCGAGAGTACGTGGGCGGCCCTGCGCAGTCGCGGGAATACCTGGCGGGGCCGCCGACAACAGTCCGGGCCCCGGATGTACACCCAGCTGGGATAGCCTTTAGTCAGACCGGCAGGTGCGAGCGGCGTTGCCGACAGCGCTGCTTTGTCGACCAGTGCCGCCGAGGGGATGCTCGGCTGCACTCCCCCGCCGGTACGACCTGTACGCCGAATACGAGGACGTCATGCCCAAGTCGAAGGTCCGCCGCAAGAAGACCGACTACACGATCAACCCTGCCAGCCGCACGCCGGTGAAGGTGAAGGGCGGCCCCTCGCCGGTCTGGTACGTCACCATCATGCTCGGCTTCATGCTGGCCGGGCTGGTGTGGCTGCTGGTGTACTACCTGGCCAACGACAAGATCGAGTGGATGGCCAACCTCAACGCCTGGAACTTCCTGATCGGCTTCGGCCTCATGGTGATCGGCCTGATCATGACGATGCGGTGGCGCTGACCCCGCGGTGAATCGCCGGGTCACGGCGCTACACACGTGTCATTCATTCACACTTGTGGATGAATCTGTGGACAACTCGAGGAGCGATTGGGGACCGTGACCGCATCCGATTCGGAGATCCGGCTCAGCTGGTCCACTCCGCCCGCCGCGCTCGCCGCGACGGCGGTGGGCGGGGTGGCGTTGGCCGTCGCCGCGGTATTCGCCTCCGACGCGCCGAGCCGCCTGCTGATCGGGCTCGCGGCGGTGCTGCTGCTGGGGCTGGCCGGTCTGGGGCTGCGCCAGCGGCCGCGGCTGACCGTCGTCCCCGGCGATCCGCCCACCCTGGTCGTGCGCGGCCTTCTCGGCCCCGTGGCGTACCGGCCCCAGCAGATCCTGAAGGCCCGAGTGGTCGGTTTCCGGCGGCTCGGGCGGCGGGTGCCCAATCTGGAGATCGACGTCGAGCACGACGGCAACGAGCGGCTGCTGATCTTCGGGCGCTGGGATCTCGGCACCCATCCCCAGGATGTGCTCGATGCGATGACCGTGCAGGGACTCGTTCGCGACTGACCTCGTTCGCCGACCGATCAGGCCAGCGACACCGCCGCGGTACCGATCAGCGCGAGACTGATCACGATGACGCCCGCCACCGACACCCAACCGGTCGCGCGGGCCATCTCCGGGGTCCTGGCCTTCAGCCACTGCGGCAGGAACAGGATGCCTCCCGTGGCGAGGGTGCCGGCGGCGAGACCGCCGAGATGCCCCCACAGCGAGATGCCGGGCAGCGAGACGCTGATGACCACGTTGATCACGATCAGCACCAGCATCTGCGTCGGACTCTGCCGCAGCCGCAGCAGGATCACCGTCATCGACCCGAACAGGCCGTAGATGGCACCGGATGCGCCCGCCGTCGCCGCGTCCTGCGCCAACCACATCACCGCCGCCGATCCGCCCAGCAGCGAGGCCGCATACACCGCGACGAACCGCAGTCGCCCGAGCACCATCTCGCAGTCGCGGCCCAGGATGTACAGCGCGAACATGTTGACCAGCAGGTGTACCGGCCCGTAGTGCAGGAATCCCGACCCGAGGACCCGGATCCACTGCCCGTCGGCCACCGCCGGCGGAACCAGCACCCAGTCGAAGAACAGCTGGGACCGGCGATTGTCACCGATACTGTTCGCCTGCGCGGCGGTGATCGCGTAGATGGCGACGTTGAGCGCGATCAAGGCGTAGGTCACGTACGGCACGGCCCGACCGGCGGCGGGCGCACCCGCCACCGTCCGCACCGGCCGCACATCGGCCTGGCCTCGTCGCAGGCAGTCCACGCAGTGCTGGCCTACCGAGGCGGGTCGCAGGCAGTCCGGGCAGGCCGACCGCCCGCACCGAGTGCATGCCAGGCCGGTGGGCCGATCGGGATGGCGGAAGCAGGTCGGTGCGGGCGGGTGGGGATTCACGGAACTCCGATGGGATTCAGGCGATGGTGACCGAGGATATGACGACCTCGTCCTTCGGACGATCATTGCGGTCGGTCGCGGTGGCGGCAATGGCGTCGACCACCTTGCGCGAGTCCGGGTCCACCACCTCGCCGAAAATGGTGTGACGGCGGTTCAGGTGCGGCTGCGGGCCGACGGTGACGAAGAACTGCGAACCGTTGGTCCCCGGCCCGGCGTTGGCCATGGCCAGCAGATACGGGCGATCGAAGCGCAGCTCGGGATGGAATTCGTCGCCGAATTCGTAGCCGGGACCGCCGCGGCCCGTGCCGGTCGGGTCACCACCTTGGATCATGAAACCGTCCATCACGCGATGAAAGATGCTGCCGTCGTAGAACGGGCCGGACGTACCGCCGCTCGCGTTCTGCGTCGTGTACGACGCCGACCCGTCGGCCAGGCCGACGAAGTTGCGCACCGTTTTCGGGGCGTGGTTACCGAAGAGCGAGATCTTGATGTCGCCGTGGTTGGTGTGCAGCGTAGCCACGGCGGTCTGATTCGGTGAGGTCACGCCCAACATCGTGCCACGCAAGCCGCGAACCGAATTGCATCCCACCATCTTCGGGCCGCGCCGCGACGTGCTAGGGCAACCGGGCGGCTTCCTGCGGCGTGGACCCGTTGGTCGAGTAGCCGAGGCGCGGCGGTTCCGCGGCGGGTTCCGGAAGCTGGGGGCGGCGGCGGGCCGCCAGCCACGCGGCACTGCCCGCGAATCCGACGAGGACGGCGGCGATGAGCCGGTTGCGCAACCGGCCGGATTTTCCCGAACTCCCCAACTGCATGCGACCACTGTGGCACAGCAACACATTTCGCGCAGGAAAGGCTGGTCACAGTGGTCGCATCGCATCGGGTCAGCGACTGACCGAGCGCTTGAACTGACGCACGGCCAGCGGCACGAACACCGCCAGGATGATCACCACCCAGATGAGGGTCGTCGCCACCGGATGCTGAATCGGCCAGGCGTCCCCCGGGGGAGCCATCGGACTGGTGTTGCCGAACAGGTCACGGGTGGCCTGGGTGACCGCGGAGACCGGGTTCCATTCGGCGAAGACACGCAGCGGCCCCGGCAGGTTGTTCAGCGGCACAAAGGTATTGGCCAGGAACGTCAGCGGGAAGATGACCATGAAGCTGGCGTTGTTGAACACCTCGGGCGCTCGCACGATCAGACCGACCACGGCCATGATCCACGAGATCGCGTAGGCGAACAGCAGCAGCAGGACGTAGGCCAGCACCGCGTCGAGGAGCGATCCGCGGATCCGCCAGCCGACCACCAGACCGGTCAGCGACATCACGACCAGGCTCACCACGTTGATCACCACATCGGCGGCCGTGCGGCCGATGAGTACGGCCACCGGCGCCATCGGCAGCGAGCGGAACCGGTCGATGATGCCCTTCTGCATATCCTCGGCCAGGCTCAACCCCGTGAAGGTGGCGCCGAAGACCGAGGTCTGCGCGAAGATGCCCGCGATCAGGAACTCCCGGTATCCGCCCTCCATCCCGGGCACCTGAATCGCCGTGCCGAAGATGTAGGCGAACAGCAGAACGAACATGATCGGCGACAGCGTCGAGAAGATCAGCACGTCCGGGACGCGCCTGATCTTGATGACGTTGCGCTTGGTGATCGTCAGACTGTCGCTGACCACCATCGACATGCGCTGCCCGAAGGGGGGCAGGTCGGCGAGCGCCGTTGCGGTGCTCATCGGGCTTTTCCTTCCGTTGCTTCGACGCGATCGGCGGTGCGCTTACCGTTGGCGCTGCCGTTCTCGCTGACCAACTCCTCGGCCTCGTGACCGGTCAGAGTGAGGAACACATCGTCGAGCGAGGGGCGCCGCAGCCCGACGTCGTGGATTTGGACCCGGTGCTCGGACAGCTTGCCGATCGCGTTCACCAGCGCCTGGGAGCCCTCGCTGACGGGTACCGTGATGCGGCGCAGCCCCGGCTCGAGGTGCATCTCGCCGACCGCCAGCCCCTCCAGTGCCTGCTGGGCGACCGCGAGGCTGTCGGCATGGTCGACGGTCAGTTCGATGCGGTCGCCGCCGACCATGGTCTTGAGCTCGTCGGCCGTGCCGCGGGCGATGACCTTGCCGTGATCGATGACGGCGATGGCGTCGGCCAGCCGGTCGGCCTCCTCCATGTACTGGGTGGTCAGCAGCAGCGTGGTGCCGCCGGCGACCAATTCCTCGATGACATCCCAGAGATCCAGCCGCGCCCGCGGGTCCAGGCCCGTGGTCGGCTCGTCGAGGAACAGCACCGGCGGATTGGCGACCAGCGCGCCGGCCAGGTCGAGACGGCGGCGCATACCGCCGGAGTACCCCTTCACCGGCCGGTCGGCGGCATCTGCGAGCCGGAACCGCTCCAGCAGTTCCCGCGCCCGATCCTTACTGCGCTGTACGCCCATGTGGTACAGCCGCCCCACCATCTCCAGATTCTCGAAGCCGGTGAGGTATTCGTCGACGGCCGCGTACTGACCGGACGCACCGATATGTGCGCGCAGCCGCTGCGGCTCGCGCAACACGTCGATACCGGCCACGGTTGCCCGACCCGAATCCGGGATGAGCAGTGTGGTCAGCACCCGGACCGTGGTGGTTTTGCCGGCACCGTTGGGGCCGAGCAGCGCGGTGACCGTACCCTCCGGCACCGTGAGATCGAGATGATCGAGGGCGGTCAGCTTTCCGTATGTCTTGACCAGACCCTCGGCGATTATGGCGTCGGGCATGATGCTCCTGACGTTTCTTGGTGGATGTGCAGTGACCTCAGCGACACTGCAGCCAAGTATTGCCCACCCCACCGACAAGTTCATGCGATTAATGCAGCGCCCCGGTCGGCGCGTCCACATGCTGTGGCCTCGCACGACAACTCCCACGACATCCGGACAGCAGGAGGCCGCATCCCGGGGATCCGGCGGTGCTCGGGGGTGCCGGCGGGATGCGGCCGAGTACATCGTCGCCCGCCGGGGTGGCCGGAGTCCTGAGTAGTGCACTACCTGTTCTGAGTCGCGCACAGGTACTCGACCGGGGCCGATCGACACGCCCGGAAATCCGGGCAATACGGAACGTCGCTACCGAAACGGGCCGGTGCGCGCCACCGGATCCGGCGCACCGGCCACCGCCGACCGCTCGCGGGAATGCCGCACTCGGTCCGCGTAATCCGCTGCACCCCAACACATTCGAATGACACCGTGGACAAGCGACGACCCCTGTGCGGCACCGGAATCCGGCACCGAGATCCCACCACCCAAAAACTTTCCGAAAGTGGCGGCCCTCATACACCCACAACCGTGGATCGTCGCGTAGGATCATTCACGTCGGCCCCTCCCCCCCGGGCCGACCTTACGCGGGCCTCGGCTAACTCCCCCCCTTCGCCGAGGCCCGCTCCTAATTTTCCAGGACGTTCGCCGCCGCGTCGGCAGAGGTCAGGCGCGGCGCAGGACATGCGAACGCAGGCGATTGAAACCGCGCACCCGCACACTGCGCAGGTGCCGCAGCGCGAACTCCGACTCACCGGCCAGCTGCGCGGCCGCGGCGTCATCGATCAGCACCGTTCCGGGCCGCGCCACACCGGTCAGCCGCGCGGCCATGTTGACCACCGATCCGTACAGATCTCCGAACCGCTGCAGCACCTCGCCGTACGCCAACCCGACCCGCAGCTCCGGCGTGGTGCCCGCGGAGAGCGTGGCCTCCTGGATGGCCAGTGCGATGCGCGCTCCCACGACCGCCGATTCGGCGGCGAACATGACCTCGTCGCCGACGTTCTTGATGACCCACCCGCCGTTACCGGTGATCGCGTCGGTGGTGATCGTCTCGAACGACTCCAGCAGCCGCGTCAGCTCCTCCGGATCCAGATGGCGGGTCAGACGGGTGTAACCGACCATATCGGCGAAACCCACGGCCAGGTCCCGCACGGTGTCGCCGCCGGTGCCGTCCCCGTCCAGCGAACGGGCCAGCGCGGCCGCCAGATGCCGCCGCCACGCGTACGCCTGCAGCTGCTGCAGCGTCGAGACGACCTCCTCGGTGGCCTCCTGCGCGACGGCCACCTCGTCCGCGTCCGGATCGGCGGCGGTGATCGCCCGGATCCGGTCCACGATCTCCTCGGCCACCAGATCCACCTGCCATTCGGCCAGTCGTGCCATGGACTGGCCGAGGGTCCGGGCGGCCCCCGACTGCTGCCGCAGGTCGGTCGACGCCAGTGCCGCCAGGCTCTGAAAGTTGTTGACCGCCTCGATATCCGCATCGGTGTATTCGATCGCGTGATCGTCCGGATTGGCGGGGAAACCGAGCGAGATCCACAACCTGCGGGTCAGCTCGGAGGGCAGCCCGGACTGCCGTGAGACGTCCTCGCGGGTATAGCGGCGCGGGCCGTGCAGCAGATACGGCTCGACAACCGATTGCACCAGCTCGGCCAACTCCGGAGAGGTCATATTCCGACCTTACGGGCAGCCTCATCCCCCACCGGCGGAGTAGTGATTACTCACAGGCCCGTGTCCCGCCCCCGCGGACCGCCTCCGGTGGTCAGGCAGACGCTGACGTATGTTCGCGATCTCCTGGACGATGTTCGGTCCGGGCGACCGCGGCTGTACTTGATTCATGACGAATTCGAACAATCCAGTACTCGTTCTCGGCGGCACCGGCAAGACCGGCAGCCGGGTGGCCGCCGAGCTCCGGGCGCGGTCGATCCCGGTACGGATCGGATCACGGTCGGCGACACCGTCTTTCGACTGGACCGACCGTGCGACCTGGGATGCCGCGCTGGCGGGCGCCACGGCCGTCTATATCGCCTACCAGCCGGACCTCGCCGCGCCCGGAGCGCCGGAGGCCGTCCACGCCCTGACCGCCGCCGCCCGACGACACGGGATCCGCAAGCTGGTACTGCTCTCGGGCCGCGGTGAACCGGAGGCCGCGGAATGTGAAGAGATCGTGCGGAATTCGGGTGTGCCCTGGACGATCCTGCGCTGCAGCTGGTTCGCCCAGAACTTCAGCGAGGGCGCCTTCACCGACTACCTCCGGGCGGGCGAGGTGGCCCTGCCCACCGGTGCGGTAGCCGAGCCGTTCATCGACGCCGACGACATCGCCGCGGTCGCGATCGCGGCGCTCACCGACGACCGGCATACCGGAGCGGTCTACGAACTGACCGGCCCCCGTGCGCTGACCTTTCCGGAGGCTGTCGCCGAGATCGCCCACACCACCGGCCGCGACATCGCCTTCGTACCGATCACCCGGGCGGACTTCGTCGCGGCCCTGACCGACTACGGCGTGCCCGCCGAGGAGATCGGACTGCTCGACTACCTGTTCGGGACCATCCTCGACGGCCGCAATTCGGCCACCGCCGACGGCGTGGAACTGGCCCTGGGCCGCAAACCCAGGGATTTCACCGACTATGTCCGGGAAACGGCGGCCACCGGGGTGTGGGCGGCATTCGAACCCTCGGGTACGGCGTGACCGCTGCCGGAACCCCTGCGGCTCAAAACATTCCGTGTGGATGCGGCAGCGCGGCGGGCACCGGCTGGACGACGTCCCAATGCTCGACGACGAGCCCGTCCTGCAGCCGGAACAGGTCGACGATCGCGGTCTCGCCACCCTCGGCGGTCAACCGGATGTGCACGGCGACAAGGTTGTCGTCGGCAACGACGCGCACCACATCCTGGGTGGCCTGGGCCAGCGCGCGCCCGGCCGGGGTCGCGAAGAAGGCCCGGAACGCCTGCTTGCCGGTGCCGGTCGACCGATCGTGCGGCACCCGCGGATTGTGCGTCACGAACTCGTCGTGCACCAGCGCGAACGCTCCGTCCTGGTCTCCGGCGCCGAAGCTGCGGTAGAGCTCGAGTACCACCGCGCGGTTGGCCTCGGTGCGGGCGAGTCGGTTGTCGGTCATGGGGAATCAGTCCTTCCGGCATCGGGTTCTGGCTGTGCAGGAAGGACGGATCCCGGGCCCGTCCGCGTCACGCGTGACGAACGACCGATCCGATTCGTCTGACAGGTATGGGTGTGCATTTCGAACAACACCGCGCGGAGCTGTTCGCGGCGGCCTACCGCATGCTCGGCAGCCGCACGGAGGCCGAGGATGTGCTCCAGGAGGCGTGGCTGCGCTGGCGAGACGTCGACCGCGACGCCGTCGCACACCCGCGCGCCTACCTGTTCCGGCTGGTTTCCCGGCTCGCGATCGATCACCTGAGAAAGGCGAAGGCACGCCGGGAGACCTACATCGGGCCGTGGCTGCCCGAACCGCTGCTCACCGGGCCCGACACGAATACCGAACTGGCCGAATCGGTTTCGATGGCACTGCTGGTCGTACTGGAGTCGCTGCACCCCGCCGAGCGGGTCGTCTTCGTGCTGCACGAGATCTTCGGCTTCGAACACGCCGAGATCGCGGACCTGCTCGGCCGCACCGAGCGCGCGACGCGACAACTCGGCTACCGGGCCCGGCAGCATGTCGGGGCCGGGCGGCCGCGGTACCGGGCGTCACCTCGCGAGCACCGCGAGGTCACCGAGCGCTTCCTCGCCGCGGCCGCGGGCGGTGATCTCACGGCCCTCACCCGGCTACTCGCCCCGGACGTGGTCTTCAGCGCCGACGCGGACGGCAAGTCCGAAACGCCTCGGGCGCCGCTGTCGGGCCTGAGCACGGTCGCCGGTTACCTGTGCTCGGTCACCTGGGCGTGGCCGGCGGATCTCGCCTGGCAAGCGGCCGCGGTCAATTCCGGCCCGGGAGCGGTACTGACCGCGGGGAACTCCCTGTACGGCGTGCTGTCACTCGATATCGACGGCGACCGCATCCACGCCATACGCCTGGTACTGAATCCCGACAAGCTCACCGGAATCCCACCCGACCATTTCGGACCGCCGTCCTGCACGAATCCGGTCATCCCCGGGACCACAATGGAGAAATGAAACGCGACGTCTCCGCCCATCTCGACGTCGAGGTCCACGCTCCCACGGTGCTCGAGTTCCAGATCGCCGTCGCCCGGCTGCCGGGGATCGAGCTGATCGAGTCGATGGACTTCGTCCTCGACGGTCGCAGCATCGTGCCCCGGGAGGTGTACGGACCGCACGGCACCAGAATTCACGTATTCGATTCGCCCGCAGGGAATCTGCGGGCGTACTACAACGCGACGGTACTGGGTTCCGCTGCGCCGCAACCGGCCTCGGACTACGACCTCGCCGTCTACCTACGCCCGAGCCGGTTCGCCGAGTCCGATAAGCTCCTGGGCTTCGCGGCCACCGAATTCGGTTGTGGCGTAGACGATCCGGATATGCCCGCCCGGATCTCGAGCTGGGTCGCCCGCCGGGTCAGCTACGTCGCGGGCAGCAGCGACCCCAGCGACGGGGCTGTCGAAACGTTGCTGACGGGCAGCGGCGTGTGCCGGGACTACGCGCATCTGGTGGTGGCGCTGCTGCGCGCGGTCGGCGTACCGGCCCGGATCGCCTCGGTGTACGCGCCCGGGTGCATTCCGATGGACTTCCACTGCGTCGCCGAGGCGTACGTGCGCGGGGTCTGGCAGGCGTTCGACCCGTCCTTCCTCGCCCCGCGACCGAGCCTGGTCCGCATCGCCACCGGCCGCGACGCCTCCGATATCGCCTTCCTCGACAATCACGGCGGCGCCATCACCGTCAACGATCTCTCGGTGAGCGCCTTCGTCGACGGACCCCTGCCCGTCGACGACATCACGCGGCCGGTATCGATCTCCTGACTCAGCGGTTGGTGACCTCGTGCCACATATCCGCATCATTGCGCTGGCGGAACTTGCTGAAGACAACGACAACCGCGGCGACGACGCCGATCGTAAGGAGAAGTTTCATGCACCCCACCCTACTGCGATGCCCGGTGGTGGGAGCGGGCAGGACGAGGCGAAGAGTTCACCGCGATGGCCTGCGCGGCAACGGACGAGGCTACTGTCCGACGCAGTTGCGGAGCGGCCGGTTTGTTTGTTATTTCCAGGGGGATAGACCCGTCTACCAGCGGTTTCAAGCCACCTCATCGGATAGCCTGCGGGATGCTACGCGGTTGACTAGGCTGTGGGACTGTTGCCCGAAAGAAACTCTCCGGCAACAAGTTTGCTCAGTTCGGTGTTACCTGCAAGAGGTTCGACAAACACGACGTCAGCGGACGGATGAACCGACGAGTTACTCGAAAACCGCACAGCGACAGCTGTTCCGCGCGGGCGTGCGCGTCCCCGAATCTGCTCGGGTGCCGGATACATCCCGGTCGCCGGAAGGGGGAAGTCGATGTCGAATTCCGCTGCCGCCGGCCACATCGCGTCTTGTCCACGTCTGGAGACCACTCGTGACCACACCCCCTCGAACGCCGGGTACGACGCAGTCGGCGCGGGCCGGTGACTCCTGCCCTGTCGCGCAGGGTTCACCGATCCGTCCCGACGTACCCCATTTCCTGCTGCACAGTGACCAGTTCGCCGCCGATCCGCATGCCGCGTACAGCGAGATGCGTGGCCATCATCGGTCACTGGTCCCGGTCGAGCTGGCCCCGGACGTGCCGGCCACCCTGGTGATCGGCTACCGGATGGCCGTGAAGATCCTGCACGACCACGAGCACTTCTCCTCCGACCCGCGCACCTGGCAGAAGGACGTCCCCGAAGACTGTCCGGTGCTGCCGATGCTCGCGTGGCGCCCCAACGCGCTGTTCAACACCGGCTCGGCGCACGAGCGCTACCGGGAGCCGTCGGTCGCCGCCATCGAGCGGGTCGATCTGTACGCGATGCACGGTGTCGTCGAGCGGATCGCCGTCCCGCTCATCAACACGTTCTGTGGATACGGCGAGGCCGACCTGCTCGGGCAGTACATCCGCCCGCTGGTGCGCCACACGCTCGACCACATGCTGGGCTGCACGCCGGAGGTCGGGGAGCGGGTGTCGCGGGCGGCGACGATGATCTTCGACGCGCAGGGCAATGCGGAACTGGGCAACAAGGTGCTGCTCGATGCGTTGCGCGAGCATGTCGCGTACCGGCGCGGCGAGCCCGGCCACGACATCACCAGCGAACTGCTCGCCCATCCCGTGGGTTTGGACGACGAGGAGATCGTGCACCAGCTGGCCACCATGTACTCCACGGGTCAGGAGCCCGGGGTGAACCTCATCGCAAATACGTTGCGGTACATGCTCACCGACGACAATTTCGCCGACGATCTGCTCAGCGGCAGCCTGGCCACCCGAGACGCACTCGACACCGTCCTGTCCACCGATCCGCCGCTGGCGAACTACTGCGTCACCTATCCGCGGCAGTCGATGCTGATGAACGACGAGGTCTGGCTGCCCGCGCACCAGCCCGTGATGATCAGCATGGCCGCGGCGGGCAACGACCCCGCCGTCAGCACCGACGACCGCACCGGCAACAGATCCCATCTGGCGTGGGGCGCCGGGCCGCACATGTGTCCCGCGAAGTCGGTGGCCTACTTGGTCGCCCAGGACGCCATCGACCAACTCCTCGATGCCCTGCCGGAGATTCAGCTCGCGATACCGGCGAACGAGTTGGTGTGGCGGCCGGGCCCGTTCCACCGATCGCTGGCGGAACTGCCGGTGATTTTCCCGAAGTCCCCGCCGCTGACCGTCGTGTGAGGATGGTGGAGCCTAGGGGAATCGAACCCCTAACCCCTGCCTTGCAAAGGCAGTGCTCTGCCAATTGAGCTAAGGCCCCTGATGTCGCCGTGCGACGTATGAATCCCTAATCACCGTACCTCGGGTGCGTGATCCGCGGTGATGGTAGGGAGTGGGTCTAGGAGGACTTGAACCTCCGACCTCTTCGTTATCAGCGAAGCGCTCTAACCGCCTGAGCTATAGACCCATACGACTCTCGGACTTCGTCCCCGAGCCGAGAGCAAAGATTACCGGACTGCGGCGGTAACGACAAAACGGCTGGTAGAGGAGCCGGTGTCCGCCGACGGCGGGCACCGGCCCAACCTACTAGTCCGGGTCGGCCAGCGTGACCTGCACGCCGCCCACCAGATCGGTGCACTGGTTGTAGATGAACACACCGACCGTGGACAGCGCGGTCAGCAGGACCACGTTGATCAAGCCGACCACCGCCGCGTACCCGAACACCGTTCCGGCGTCGATCAACTCGGTGGAGGTCGAGCTGCCGTTGGACATGATGTCGGTGAAGCTGCTGTTCAGCCTGTCCCACACACCCATGCCGGACAGCACGATGTAGAGGAAGCCGACCGCCAGCATCCACACGAAGAACATCGCCACGCTGATCACCAGCGACACCTTCAGTGTCGACCAGGGATCGATGTGGCGCACCTGCACCGTCGCCCGCAGCGGCTCGCCGCCGGCCGCCGCGGCGACCGCCGCCGGGACCGCGGGCGAGACGGCCGTCGGCTGCTGGATACCCGGCGGCATGCCCTGCATGCCCGGCGCCTCCGTCGGAGGCAGCGGATGCCGCAGTTCCGACAGATCCGGCATGTCCTTGACCAGTTCCGGCCTGGCGATGCTGCGGGTGGGTCCGTCGATGCCGACGGACTTCACCATGGCGGCCTCCTTGCGGGCCGCCTTGGCCGCCAGGTCCGCGGTGGTGCGGGCATTGGTCATGCCGCCGCCGAGACCACCACCGCTCGGCGCCGCCGGCGGCCGGCCCGCTACCGGCGGCTCTCCCGGACGATGCAGATTCGATTGCGGCTCTCGCTGTGGCAGCTGCGACCAGCCCTTCTCGAATCGTGCTTCGCCCTCGGCGGCGGCCTGCTCTCCGCCGTCACCCTGCTTGTCGGACACTTCGGATGCTCCTCCCGAGCCGTTGTCACCTCCCGGCCCCGGCCGCGGAACGGGCCTGGGCGGAATCGGAGACGGCGCAATTCGCTCGGTCACACCGTTGGCGTGGTGCCGCTCGTCATTCGGCTGATTCGGAGTGGTCAATGGGATTCCTTCGATCCGTCGTGCCGCCGCTGCCTGTGAAGAAACTTACTGCTTTCCGAACCTACTGCTTGTCAGCACCGCCGGCCTCCTCTTCGAGGGAAACCTGGTCGGGCTCATCGGCGTTGCGCGCGATCGCAAGCAACGTAACGCCCTCGCCGAGGTTCATCAATCGCACGCCCTTGGTCTGCCGTCCAGCGCGGCGCACCTGATTCGCCGCCGTCCGGATCACACCGCCTCCGGAGGTGATTGCATAGATCTCATCCTCGTCGTCGACGATGAGTGCGCCCACCAGGTTGCCACGTTTCGGATCGTATTGGATCGTCAATACACCTTTACCCCCGCGGCCCTGCGCCGTGTACTCCTCGATCGCGGTGCGCTTGGCGTAGCCGCCGGACGTCGCGACCAGCAGGAACGTATCGTCGCGGACCACGTTCAGCGACAGCAGCCAGTCGTCGGTATTGAACCGCATGCCCTGCACGCCGGAGGTGGCGCGGCCCATCGGGCGCAGCACCTCGTCGTTGGCGGCGAAGCGGATCGACTGACCGTGCGCCGAGACCAGCAGCAGGTCGTCGTCCGCCGAACACAGTGCGGCGCCGACCAATTCGTCGCTGTCGCGCAGATTCACCGCGACGATACCGCCGGAGCGGTTGGAGTCGAAATCGGTCAGCCGCGACTTCTTCACCAGGCCGTTGCGGGTCGCCAGCACCAGGTACGGCTGATCCTCGTAGGTCTTGATCTGGATGACCTGGGCGATCTTCTCCTCCGGCTGGAAGGCCAGCAGGTTGGCCACGTGCTGGCCGCGCGCGATGCGGCTGGCCTCGGGCAGCTCGTACGCCTTGACCCGGTACACCCGGCCGAGGTTGGTGAAGAACAGCAACCAGTCGTGTGTAGAGGTGATGAAGAAGTGCCGGACCAGGTCGTCCTGCTTGAGCCCGGCGCCCTGCACGCCCTTGCCGCCGCGCTTCTGGCTGCGGTAGAGGTCGGTCTTGGTGCGCTTGGCGTAGCCGGTCTCGGTGATGGTGACGACCACGTCCTCGCGGGCGATCAGATCCTCGTCGGCCACATCGCCGTCCGCGGCGATGATCCTGGTGCGGCGATCGTCGCCGTACTTCTCGACGATCTCCTGCAGCTCGTCGCGGACGATCGCGCGCTGCCGCTCCGGCTTCTCCAGAATGTCCTTCAGGTCGGCGATCTCGAGTTCGATCTTCTCCAACTCGTCGATGATCTTCTGGCGTTCCAGGGCGGACAGCCGGCGCAACTGCATATCCAGGATCGCGGTCGCCTGGACCTCGTCGATGTCGAGCAGTTCCATCAGTCCGGTCCGAGCGGTGTCGGTGTTCGCCGAGCGCCGGATCAACGCGATGACCTCGTCGAGGGCGTCCAGCGCCTTGACCAGGCCACGCAGGATGTGGGCCCGCTCCTCGGCCTTGCGCAGGCGGTAGCGGGTGCGCCGGACGATGACGTCCAACTGGTGGGCGACGTAGAGCCGGATCATCTGGTCCAGCCGCAGCGTGCGCGGCACGCCGTCGACGATGGACAGCATGTTGGCGCCGAAGCTGGTCTGCAGCTGGGTGTGCTTGTACAGGTTGTTCAGCACGACCTTGGCGACGGCGTCGCGCTTGACGGTCACCACGATGCGCAGGCCCGCGCGATCCGACGACTCGTCGTGGACGTCGGAGATTCCCGCGATCTTGCCGTCGCGCACCTGCTCGGCGATCGAGTTGACGAAGTTGTCGGTATTGACCTGATAGGGCAGCTCGGTGATGACGATCGTGGTGCGGCCCTTGTTGTCCTCCTCGATCTCCACCACGCCGCGCATGCGGATCGCCCCGCGACCGGTCCGATAGGCGTCCTGGATGCCGGTCGTGCCGACGATCAGGCCGCTGGTCGGGAAGTCCGGGCCCTTGACCCGCTCCATGCAGGCGTCGAGCGTGGTCTCCTCGTCCGCCTCGTGATTGTCCAGCGCCCAGTAGATCGCCTCCGCCACCTCGTTGAGGTTGTGCGGCGGGATGTTGGTGGCCATGCCGACGGCGATACCGCCGGAACCGTTCATCAACAGGCTCGGGACACGGCTGGGGAGAACGACCGGCTCCATGGACCGGCCGTCGTAGTTGGGGATGAAATCGACCGTCTCCTCGTCGATTTCACGCAGCAGTTCCATCGCGAGCGGGGTGAGCCGGCACTCGGTGTAGCGCATGGCGGCGGGGCCGTCGTTACCCCGCGAACCGAAGTTGCCCTGGGGATCGACCAGGGGGTAGCGCATCGACCAGGGCTGCGCCATGCGCACCAGGGCGTCGTAGATCGCCGAGTCGCCGTGCGGGTGGTAGTTACCCATGGTCTCGGCGACCGGGCGGGCCGACTTCACGTAGCCGCGATCGGGCCGATACCCGTTGTCGTGCATCGCGTACAGGATGCGGCGGTGCACCGGCTTGAGGCCGTCGCGCACCTCGGGCAGCGCGCGGCCCACGATCACGCTCATCGCGTAATCGATGTAGCTGTTCTGCATCTCCTGCTGGATGTCGACCGGTTCGATACGGTCGCCGCCGTCGGGAGGCAAAGTGGTCTCGGTCATGAATTAGTCTCCGTAAGAAGTCTTTTCGAGTGGTCTCGGTGCGGGCCGACGCGCAGCCCCCGCATTCCCGGCATGCCGCCCCCTCGTATTTCCGGCACGCTTTTCGCCGGAATCACAGATCGAGGAAGCGGACGTCCTTGGCGTTGCGGGTGATGAAGCTGCGCCGGGCCTCGACGTCCTCACCCATCAGGATGCTGAACAGCTCGTCGGCCGCGGCCGCATCATCCAGCGTCACCAGGCGCAGCAACCGCGTGCTCGGATCCATGGTGGTCTCCCACAGCTCCTTCGGGTTCATCTCACCGAGACCCTTGTAGCGCTGCACACCGTCGTCCTTGTTGATCTTCTTGCCGGACGCCAGCCCCTGTTCCAGCAGCGCGTCGCGCTCGCGGTCGGAGTAGGCGAACTCGGGGTCG